>NZ_CDQL01000004.1:0-349661 GCF_000940515.1 Mannheimia massilioguelmaensis | reverse complement strand
GTGTTAAGCCTGCCGCCAGCGTTCAATCTGAGCCATGATCAAACTCTTCAATTTAAAAAAGTTTAATCGCTCAAAATACTGACTTTAATCGCTAATTAAATTAACTTTGTTCAGCACCTTAAGACTTCATATTTTTTTCAAAACCAAATCTTACAAGTGCCCACACAGATTGTCTGATAAATTGTTAAAGAGCTGTTGCATTTAGCAAGGTTTTTTATGATATTTAATTATCATACTTACGTCAAGTATTATTAGAAAATTTATTTTAAACTTTTCTCTCTAATCTTTGCTTTCCTTGCGGTGCGGAGGCGTATTATAGGGAACAAAAATTTCTTTGCAACCTTTTTTTTAGAAAAATTTCAAAATTGTTTTTAAGTGCTGTTTTTTTACTCGACTCACTTAAACTATCTATTAATTTCACTCCATATTTAGCTTAAACGTTTAGTACAATTAACTCTTTAAATCCCCATAAATTAATCATATATTCAAATGTTTTATCTAACTCGAAAAGCTTAGTACAAAATATGAGATTTTGGGTATTGGTATGTTTTGCTTGAATATCAATTGTTGATAAAAGATATTTAACCCGTTTTGCGATAGCATAACCAGGATCTAAAAAATACTTTACTTGAGGCAAACATAATTGGATTTCTTCTTTAATTAGAGGAAAATGAGTACATCCTAAAATAACTGAATCTAATTTATCCAATGCTATCCATGGTTCAAGTTCTTTTTTCAATGTAATCAAATCCACAGAATGTCCATGCAATTTTTGTTCAGCAATTTCTGCTAACTTAGTTGAACCAATTTTCTCTACTTTACAATTAGTCGCATATTTTTTAATAAGCTCATCAACATAAGATCTTTGGATGGTACCTTTTGTTGCTAATAATCCAATTTGTTTGGTTTGTGAAATTTCTGTTGCTGGTTTTATCGCTGGGACTGTTCCGACGATAGGGATTGAGAAAGTTTCTCTCAAAGCGGGTAAGACCACAGTACTTGCTGTATTACAAGCAATTACAATCAGATCTAGAGGATAGGTTTCGTTAATTTTCCCACAAACAGTTAATGTTCTTTGGATAATTAATTCTTCACTTTTCTCTGAAAATGGAAAAAATGCATTATCAAAACAATACAAATAGTGGCAATTGGGCAAAAGCTCTTTTACTTCTCTGTATACACTAAATCCGCCCACACCAGAATCAAAGAAGAGAATAGTTGGTTGATTTTCTACCATTATGGTTTACCTATAAAATTTTCCAAAATATCACCGCACTTTTATGCATTGCTATAAATCTCACGGTTATTTAACCATCGTTTAATTAACAATTCAGAAAGTTCAGGATATTGGATAATAAGCTGTTTAGCATAATATTGTACGCTAGGTATCATTTTGCGATCTCGCATGAGATTGGCTATTTTAAATTCTGCTATACCTGTTTGCTTTGTACCTAAAACTTCACCAGGACCTCGAATTTCTAAATCTTTTTCAGATATTACAAACCCATCTTGGCTATCACGCAAGACTTGTAAACGTTTTTGTGAAATTTTTCCTAATGGCGGTTTATACATTAGTACACAGAAAGATGCAGTGCTCCCTCGTCCAACTCGTCCTCTGAGCTGATGAAGTTGTGATAACCCCAAGCGTTCTGCATTTTCAATAATCATTAAACTAGCATTGGGCACATCGACACCGACTTCAATCACTGTAGTTGCGACTAATAAATCTAATTCAGCAGCTTTAAAACTTGCCATAATGCTTTGTTTTTCAGCGGGCTTCATCCGTCCATGTACTAATCCAATACGTAAGTGCGGTAATGCTTTTTGTAAATCTTCTGCTGTTGCCTCTGCTGCCTGAGCTTCCAAAACTTCACTTTCATCTATTAAAGTACAAACCCAGTACACTTGTCGATTTTCATTAGTACAAGCATTATGCACTCGAGCTACAATTTCTGCACGCCGTTCCTCTGATACAACCACTGTTTTAATTGGGGTCCGCCCTGGTGGTAATTCATCAATTATTGAGGTATCTAGATCAGCATAAACAGTCATCGCTAACGTTCGAGGAATAGGTGTGGCAGTCATAATTAATTGATGTGGATAATAACCCGCACTTTCACCTTTTTCACGTAACATTAAGCGTTGGTGCACACCAAAACGATGCTGTTCATCAATGATGACGAGAGCTAAATCTGAAAATTCCACTTCTTCTTGAAATAATGCATGTGTTCCAACTACCATTTGTACATCTGCATTTTTAATACGTTCAAGTTCAGTTTGACGTGCTTTACCTTTTACTTTACCCGCTAACCATCCTACTTGAATACCTAAAGGCTCAAACCACCGACGAAAATTCTCCGCATGTTGTTCCGCTAAGATCTCAGTGGGCGCCATTAAAGCAACTTGTTTACCATTATCAATTGCCATTAAGGCGGCAAGGGCTGCAACTAAAGTTTTTCCAGATCCGACATCACCCTGGACTAAACGCATCATCGGATAATTTTTCGATAAATCCTTTTCAATATCTTGTGTCACTCTTGCCTGAGCATTCGTTGGATTAAAAGGTAAATTATCAAGAAAACGTTGTTTCAAGTCTGTTTGATAATGTAGAGGTAAGGCTGTAAATTGCTGTGTACCCAACCGCACTTTTTGCATCGCCAAGTTATGTGCTAATAATTCTTCAAAAATCAACCGCACTTGTGCTGGATGTTGCCCTTTTTCTAAGGTGTCCAAGGAAACATCTGGTGGGGGACGATGTAAAAACCGGATCGCTTCTTTTAAACTAAATGGATAGGGATTAAATTCATTAGGTAAAATTTCTGCTACTTGAATGTTATCAAGTAAAGCTAATGCTTGATCCGTCAATTTACGTAATGAAGTTTGTTTCAATCCTTCTGTTGTAGAATAAATAGGTGTTAAGTTTTCTTCTAATTTTATAGGCTGATTATCTCGAATAATCTGATATTCAGGATGATGAATTTCAGCCATAAAACGCCCGCGTTTAATTTCCCCAAAGGCTTTGACTCTAATACCAATTTGGAAACTATTACGCATTCCTGCATTAAAATTAAAAAAACGTAACATAATTTTTGATGAACCATCTGACAAGCTCACCGTTAATATCGGACGACGTCCAAATTGTACT
Organism: Mannheimia massilioguelmaensis; assembly: GCF_000940515.1. NCBI lineage: Bacteria > Pseudomonadati > Pseudomonadota > Gammaproteobacteria > Pasteurellales > Pasteurellaceae > Mannheimia > Mannheimia massilioguelmaensis. The sequence continues at coordinate 346,516 of NZ_CDQL01000004.1, read as the reverse complement.
TCACAAGTTTGTACTAAGCCTTCAATTGTAGCATATTCATCGGGACGTAAATCTGAAATAGGAGTAATACGAGTTCTATCTTCATAGCGTATAGGAAGATGAAATAATAAGTCTTGAAGATTATTAATGCCAATACGACTTAATTTCGCTGAAACAGCTGTCCCTACACCTGAAAGTGCAGTGAGAGGAACTGCATCAAGAAGTTGGTTGTTCATACTAATCTATTCATTAATGTTACGTTGAACAGACTGAACACCAGAAAGGCTTTGAATCTTGCGGATAATATATGCTAAATGTTTAGTATCTTTAGCCGTTAACGTCAAGGTAACTAAATACTCGTGCTCCTCTCCATTTTCTGTCCAAATACTATAAATATTACTTTTAGCCGAGGAGATTGCCGCCATTAAATTTGCTAATGCTTTAGGTTCATTCATGATTCGAATATTTAATTCTGTTTCAAATTCCGTGTAATCATCACAAGGTTCCCATTCAACTTTAATTTGCGGATCTTTTTGTAAAGTACGACGTTTTAAATTTGAACACAACTCATGGTGAATTACTAATCCCTTACCAGGTATTGAATAACCAATGATAGGATCACCTGGAATAGGATGACAGCATTTAGCAAAATCAATTAATAATCCTTCAATACCTTTAATAGGCAAGCAAGCTTGATTATGAAGTTCTTCAACATTTTTCTCAATTTCAATGGGTTGACCACATAGATGGCGAGCAATTGTAGAACTTAATTGATTACCTAAACCAATCTCTGCTAATAAATCATCAAAATTATTGAGATTAAGTTGATCTAATAATTGATCGACTAATTTTTGATCCAAATCTTCGAATTGTTTACCTGCCAAAACATGCAATAATTGGCGTTTACCTAGATTAACTGCTTCTTCATAACGTAAAGTTTTTAACGTTTGGCGAATTTTATTTCTCGCTCGCCCCGTCACTACAAAATTCAGCCAGCTCTCATTTGGTGTCGCTGTTGGTGAGGTTATTATTTCTACTGTTTGCCCTGAACGTAGTGGTTGTGATAATGAATAAACTTCACGATCGACTTTTGCCCCAATACAAGTACTGCCAATTGAAGTATGTACGGCATAAGCGAAATCTATTGGTGTTGCTCCAGCAGGCAACTCAATAATACGCCCTTTAGGTGTAAACACATAAATTTCATCAGAAAATAAATCAGATTTAACACTTTCAATAAATTCAAAAGAATTACCCGCACTTTGCTGTAGCTCAATAATACTTTGTAACCAATGCTGTGCTTTAATTTGTGCCGTAGTACTATCATTTTTACCATCAGGTTTATAAATCCAGTGAGCAGTCACACCCAATTCGGCAATTAAATTCATTTCTTCGGTCCGAATTTGGATCTCAACAACGACACCTCGAGGTCCAATTGTGGAAGTATGCAACGCTTGATAACCATTAGCTTTAGGTACTGCAATATAATCTTTAATCATACCTGAACGAGGTTTGAACAAATTATGCATCTGCCCTAATACGCGATAACAATTATCAACTGAATCTACGATAATACGAAAATTAGAAATATCCATAATCGAGCGAAATTGTTGGTTTTTCGACCGCATATTTTGATAAATATAAAATAGTGGTTTTTCTTCTATAAATACACGTGCTGGAATACCAACTTCGGATAATCGATTCTGAATAGATTCAAGTAAAGGATGAACTAGTTCCTGGCGAGTATTACGTGCGATTTCAATCACTTTATTTAATACAGCATAGCGTTGAGGATGCATGGCTTGGAAACATAAATCCTCTAATTCATTCTTTACACGCTCAATACCAAGGCGATGAGCCAAAGGGCTGTAAATTTCTAAGGTTTCTTTCGCAATTCGACGACGTTTCTCAGGACGTAAGGCCCCTAAAGTACGCATATTATGGGTGCGGTCGGCTAATTTGATTAATACCACACGAATATCTTTCGTCATGGCTAAAATCATTTTACGGAAACTTTCTGCTTGAGCTTCTTGACGTGTTCTAAATTTTAATTTGTCGAGTTTAGAAACACCATTGACAATTTCGGCAACACTTTTGCCAAATTCTTTCGTTAGCTGTTCTTCAGTATAAGGCGTATCTTCAATAACATCATGTAATAATGCGGCCATGATAGCTTCATGGTCTAAACGCATATCAGCAATAATTGATGCTACCGCTACAGGATGGGTAATATATGGCTCGCCACTTGAACGAAACTGACCTTCATGGGCATCTCGTGCAACCACAAAGGCTCGTTTAATTAGCTCAATGTGCTCTGGAAGTAAATAGTCTTGGATAATTTTGTCTAATGGTTCAAAAAGATACACGAGATACCTACCTTATTACAAAATGTCAGACAACGAGCCAACGAATAATAAAAATTTAACTATTCAGATAATAGAGAAACAGCGTTTAATTCTACTTTCTCTTGTTCTAATGCTTCCTGACGTTCTTGAGCATTCATAATGTCATTATCAATTAAACCTTTTTCAATTTCACGTAATGCGATAACTGTCGGTTTATCATTATCTTCTGGCACTAAAGGTTCACGAGCATGTAATTGTAATTGTCTTGCACGACGAGCCGCAGTTAAGATTAAATCAAAACGGTTGCCAATTTTTTCAACAGCATCTTGTACTGTTACACGAGCCATATTCTACTCCGTTGGGGTTATTACTAAGGATGATAAATAATTGAATTGTTTATATTACTAAAATATAACCTATTTTGCTAGTAATTGATTAATTAAGCGTTTATTTTGCTCACTTTGATAACTAATCGTCAATTTTTCAGCTCTCAAAATATGCTGTAGGTCTGTCAGTGCTTGGTTAAATTCATCATTGATAATCACATAATCATATTCATGATAATGTGAAATTTCATCTATGGCTTTTGACATACGTTCGGCAATCACTTCTGAACTATCCTGCCCACGTCCAATTAAACGCTTTTCTAATTCTGCTAAAGAAGGCGGAAGAATAAAAATACTTTTTACACTAGGTAGTTTTTTACGAATTTGTTGTGCACCTTGCCAATCAATATCAAGAAATACATCAATTCCTTGTGCTAAATTTTCCTTAATTGCAGGAAGAGAAGTACCATAATAATTTCCCCCAAATACCTTAGCATATTCAAGAAAAACGCCATCTTTAATTAGTGCTTCAAATTCTTCTACAGTAACAAAATGATAATGTACGCTATTCTGTTCACCTGGGCGAGGTTTTCTTGTGGTATGAGAAACAGAAACCATCATTTTATGTGTAGTATCTTGTGCTAATAATGCTGATATGAGCGATGACTTCCCAGCTCCACTTGGCGCTGAAATGATATATAAATTTCCTTGAAACATAAAATTGACCTCTATAAAAATAGAGATCATTATGCCTATAATTCATAAAAAATACAGCGATTAGTGCGGTTATTTTTATAAAAATTTTATTTTATCTTACATTTATAAAAAACTATTTTTGTCAATACTCATTTCGTAACAAATATTAATGAAGAATATTGACATAGATCACAAAAAAACTATCTGCTCTCGTTTAACTCATCGTCTCGTTTCGAATATAAAAAAAACCATGTTATACTTCAAAAATGACGGGAAATTAGGCTAGTTTCTATGTTTGATGAACCGTGATAATTTTGTTTAACTTACATTATAGGTGAAAATCTTATGGCAATTAAAATTGGTATCAATGGTTTCGGTCGTATTGGCCGTATCGTATTTCGTGCAGCACAACAACGTGATGACATTGAAGTTGTAGGTATTAACGACTTAATTGATGTTGAATATATGGCATATATGTTAAAATACGATTCAACTCATGGTCGTTTTGACGGTTCAGTAGAAGTTAAAGATGGCAACTTAGTTGTTAATGGTAAAACAATCCGCGTAACAGCTGAACGTGATCCTGCAAATCTAAATTGGGGTGCAATCGGTGTTGATATCGCCGTTGAAGCAACTGGTTTATTCTTAACTGATGAAACAGCTCGTAAACACATCACTGCGGGTGCTAAAAAAGTTGTTATGACTGGTCCTTCAAAAGATGCAACTCCAATGTTCGTACGTGGAGTTAACTTCTCTGCATATGCAGGTCAAGACATCGTATCAAATGCTTCATGTACCACTAACTGCTTAGCACCTTTAGCACGTGTTATTCATGAAACTTTCGGTATTAAAGATGGTTTAATGACAACAGTTCATGCAACTACAGCTACGCAAAAAACCGTAGATGGTCCATCAGCTAAAGACTGGCGTGGTGGTCGTGGTGCATCACAAAACATTATCCCTTCATCAACTGGTGCTGCTAAAGCCGTAGGTAAAGTATTACCTGCATTAAACGGTAAATTAACTGGTATGGCATTCCGTGTTCCTACGCCAAATGTCTCTGTTGTTGACTTAACAGTTAACTTAGAAAAACCAGCAGCATATGACGTAATCAAAAAAGCGATCAAAGATGCAGCTGAAGGTAAAACATTCAATGGCGAATTAAAAGGTGTTTTAGGCTATACTGAAGATGCTGTAGTTTCTACAGACTTTAACGGTTGTGCATTAACATCTATCTTTGATGCTGATGCAGGTATCGCATTAACAGATACATTTGTAAAATTAGTATCTTGGTACGATAACGAAACAGGTTATTCAAACAAAGTATTAGACTTAGTTGCTCACATTCATAACTACAAAGGCTAATCCTTTACTCGTCAATAAAACCGCTCATAATGAGCGGTTTTTTATTTACAGAATTTTTAGAATTTAATCCATAAAAAACCGCACAAAAGTGCGGTTTAATTTCGATGAATTTTTCTTACCAGTGACTATGATGATGGTAACCATAACCAATACTAGGCACTAATACCACATTGCCAGGGTGATAACTACGACGAGTATTAAAACGCTCATCAGCAGCCTGCTTATCACTCACATTCATTGGCATTTCTACTTCAGGTTGTTCTTTTACTTTTTTACTCACAGGCACAGTATTACCACTATAAACTTTGTTTTGATAAGCTTGTACTGATTGCATATCTAAAGGTGCCTGGGGTTGATATTCTGGCTGTGAAGAACAAGCTGACATGCCTAAAATAGCACTCCCTAATAAGATTATTTTTGCTTTCATTTAGTTATTCCAAGATTCATTATTGACATATGACTGAAGATAAAATCTTTGTTTTATCTTTAACATTTCTTGTTGCAAGCCCACGTCCATATTTAGCTTCATCATCTTGTACTTGCTTAGATAAATTTGGATCATTAATATTAAACACAGGAGCATATTGCATATTTTTAGCTCCATTTTTATCTGATACATTAGCTCCGATTATACTTGCATAATACTCATTAGATGAATTTCCTATATAATAGGTTGTGGAATCTGTTAGATCCACACCATGTTGAGATTTAAATCCCCTGCAAATACCAGCACCAGATTCATAAATGGTATGAGAATTGTGATTTTCGCTTATTTCATAAAGCTCAAACTCAATGCTATTTGCTAATAAACGAGCATCATTTGAATTATCAGGATTTAAAGACTCTGAATTTTCTCTACTGACATAAGTTTTTTCTACTTTTTCATGCCCCTGACCAAAAATATTTGCTGAAATATCTTTTACTTTAATGGTGGTTGCATCTTCTGAAATATGCACAGAAACATCTTTAGCAACACTATAGGTAGATAAACTTAATAATATCAGTGAGATAGAAAATGTTAAGTTTCGCATTTTGACTCTACTATTACGGTAAACAATAAAATTCATATAATTCTAGTGGTAAATTATCTGGATCTCTAAAAAAAGTAAATTTTTTACCAGTTAATTCATCAATGCGAATATCTTCGCATTCCACCTGCTTACTTCTTAGATATCGTACTGCTTCATCAATATCATCTACTTTAAATGCCAAATGACGTAATCCACAAGCCTCTGGTTGGCTAAGCCGTTTGGGTGGATTGGGAAAAGAAAACAGTTCAAGTTGACTGCTATCTGGAAAACAAAGATCTAATTTATAACTATCACGAGAAGAACGATATGTTTCTTCTATTATTTTAGCACCTAAGATCTCAGTATAAAATGCCTTTGACTTTTGATAATCAGATACAATAATGGCAACATGATGGAATCCATTAAGCAACAATGCCATATTTTATATCCTTAATATAGCTAAAATTTAGCCTCTTTTGATAATAGCATAAATATACTTCAAAAATAAATAACAAAAAATATTATTTATTTTCAATTGTAGGCACTAAGGTTTTATGCTTTTCTATCTCTTGTTCCGCTAATGCATCACGAGCAGAACGAATACTTTTTTCAATTAAATCACGCTTCGAATCATCTTGAGGTAATAATTTTAACATCATCGCCCAAGTTACCGCTGCCATTTTATAATCTTCATTTTCAAAATAATTAAAAGCTAATAAGCTTAATGCTTGAAGATTGCTATGATCTTTACGAATGACTTCTTTTAATAACTCACTACCTTTAGCCTTATCTGATGCATCTACAGAAAACATTAATGTTCTTGCATAAGACAACTTATATTCTGTATTTTCAGGCTGCAATTCCGATGCTTTAGCATAACTTGTATGAGCCAACTCGCCATTATTTAATGCCGTGCCAAGTTGACCTAACATCCACCAATCATCAGCATTATTAGGGGATTTCATTAATTTAATACGTAATGCAGTGGCAAATTGTTGTAATTCTTTATCATCTAGAGGTTTAGTTTGTTCCTCTTTAAGACGCTCATAGAAATAAGGCAATTTTTCATAACTTCTTGCCATCATTTCTTCTGATTGCCAACCACCCACTTTAAAATAAGTTATTCCAGCAATAATTCCAAGGAATAAGAAACCAGAAACGAACCACAATTTACTATAAGATTTTTTATCTTGTTTATCTTCCATGTTTTCTGGAATATCTTCTAATAAAGATTGTTGCAATTCTGTTTTTAATTGCTCTACATGATCTAATAAACCTTGTTTTTCATCGTTTTCAATTTCTTTTAAACGATCAAAATATAATGCTTTATTTAAAGTATCTCGATTTGTATCTTGCTCATTTTTAGATGTATTGCGTAATAATGGGTAAAAACAAATTAATGCAATAATTAATGTAAAAATGACCGCAGTTATTCCAAAAGTCATTATTTATTCCTTATCTTTTAATAAAGTGTCTAAACGTTTTTGCTCTTCTATTGATAATGTTTGTGAAGATAAATTTGTTGATTCAGACACTTTAATAGAAACTGATTTTGATTTTTTACGGAATAAAAAGCCTAATCCTAGTAAAACCAATAAAACAGGCAATATCCATAACAAAATAGTCGCCGCAGTAATGGGAGGGTTATAAGTCACAAAATTACCATAACGATCCACCATATATTGCACAATATCTTGTTTAGACTTACCTTCTTGCAATAATTCAAATACTTTTTCACGCATATCAATGGCAATTACTGCATTAGAATCTGCAATATTATTATTTTGACATTGTGGGCAACGTAGTTCTTGCGTTAATGTATGATAGTCACTTTCTTGTTTTTCTGAGCTAAAATTAAAAGCATCAATAGCGGCAAAACTAGGCAAACTGACAGCACTAATCATAACTAAAAGTGCGGTTAATTTTTTCATTATTTTGCCCCTTCTAATAATTTATTATAGATAGGTGCTAATGTTTCTTTCCAGACTTTATCAGTCACATCGCCTGTATGGCGATAATGAATAATACCTTGTCCATCAACAATAAAGGTTTCAGGTGCACCATAAACACCTAAATCAAGAGCCAATGAGCCTTTTTCATCTTTAATCACAAGCTTATAAGGATTATTCAAATCTTTGAGCCATTTAATCGCTTTATCCGTTTGATCTTTATAATCCACACCTATCATATTAACGCCTTGTTTAGCTAATTCATTTAAGTATTGATGTTCAGCGTAACAAGTAGGGCACCAAGTTGCCCAAACATTAATTAAAACAGGTTTACCTTGGCGGAAAATTTCAGAAGTATATTGTTTATCCTCTAATAGCCCTTGCATTATTTTTTCAGGCACAGGTTTGCCAATTAAAGCAGACTCTAAATTCTTAGGGTCATCCCCAGCAGCATTACGTTGTAGTTGCACCATAAAAGCAATAACTAATGCAAGAAAAATAATTAAAGGAAGATAAAGTTTTTTATTCATTCTTATACCTAATTGAAGAACATCAATACGTAATACATACGTACCTAATAAATAGCTATTTTTTCAGTAAGTTAGAAAATCTATAACGACGATCAAACATACAGAGTAAACCACCTAATGCCATAAATAAGCCGCCAAACCAAATCCAGCGAACAAAAGGCTTATAATATAAACGTAATGCCCAAGAGTTATCATCTAACTTTTCACCAAGTGCCACATAAAGATCTCGTGTAAATCCCCAATCAATTGCAGCTTCGGTCATAGACATACGGCTTACTGTATAGAAGCGTTTTTCAGCGTATAAAGTATTTTCGAGTTTTCCATCTTTGCTAATTTCTACTTTAGCTTTACCACCCATATAGTTTGGACCATTTGATGTTTCAACACCTTGGAATTTATATTGATAGCCTGCAATTTCTACGACGTCACCAGTTTTCATGCGAACATCACGTTCAATATTAAAGTTTTGGCTAAAAGCTATGCCCCATACGGTCATTGCTACACCGAGGTGAGCCAACAACATTCCCCAATGTGATCGAGAAAGTTTAGTCATGCCTTCAATCAAACCAGTACGGTGAGTCGCACGTTGTTTTAATTCATAAAAACTAAGTAAAACAATGATCACAACCATCATGCTGCCCAATACAGCGCTGACAGTCAATTTATTACCAATAAAATAAGGTAATGCAAAGCCCAAAATCACCATTACAACTAAACTAATAATGACTGGTGTGCGAATTGCTGAAAATTCATCTCGACGCCATTTAACCAATGGACCAATACCTAATAATACAGCAAAAGGTGTCATAATAATTAGGAACATTTGATCAAAGAATGGTGCACCAATAGAAATGGAACCCAAACCGATTTGTTTATGTACTAATGGTAATAGCGTACCTAATAACACCACTGCAAGTGCGGTCATTAATAAAATATTATTAAGTAACAGCATAGATTCTCGAGAATAACGTTCAGCATTATCTCTTGAACGAATTTGACTCCCCTTATAAGCATAAAGCGTTAAGGAACCACCAATCACCACAATTAAATAGGCCAAAATATATAAGCCACGAGTAGGATCTGAAGCAAAGGTATGTACGGATACCAAGACACCTGAACGGACTAAGAAGGTTCCCAATAAACATAATGAGAATGCTAAAATGGCAAGTAATACTGTCCAAGCCTTAAATGAACTACGTTTTTCAGTTACCGCTAATGAATGTAATAATGCTGTTCCAGCTAGCCATGGCATTAATGAAGAGTTTTCTACAGGATCCCAAAACCAGAAGCCGCCCCAGCCTAATTCATAGTAAGCCCAGAATGAACCTAAAGTGATACCTAGGGTTAGAAATATCCAAGCAGCCATTGTCCAAGGACGAGACCAACGAGCCCAAGCACTATCTAAACGTCCAGTGATTAAAGAAGCGATAGCAAAAGCAAAAGCGACTGAGAACCCCACATATCCCATATAAAGCAATGGCGGATGAAAAATTAATCCCACATCCTGCAACATTGGATTTAACTCTCTACCATCTACAGGTAAATCGGGAAAAGTACGAATAAAAGGATTTGAAGTAAAAATGATAAATATTAAAAATCCAACACTCACTAACCCCATAATACCCAGTACACGAGCGACGGCTTCTTGTGGTAGTTGTTTACTGAAAATAGCTACCGCTACACTCCATAAACTTAATAGCCAGATCCATAATAATAATGATCCTTCATGAGATCCCCAAACTGCAGAAAGACGATATTCAACAGGTAAGCGACTATTGGAGTTATTAACTACATATTGGATTGAAAAATCATTCACAGCAAAAGCATAAAATAATGCACCAAATGCTAAACTCAAACAGATAAATAATGCATAAGTCATTGGACGAGCCAATGACATAAGTTGTTTATTTCCTTTTTCAGCACCCCATAGAGGAAAATAGGCTAATAAAATAGATATTGCTAAGCCAAGCGCTAAAGAAAAATTACCTAACTCAGGAATCATTTACTACCTTCTTTTTGAGTATTTGCTTCATTATTTAACATTTTTGCCGCACGATCTCGCTCACTTTCTCCATGCATATCCTTTTGAGTCACCCCTGCGCCTTTATGCACACTTTCTAATTTTTCACTAAGATCGGGTGGAACATAATTTTCATCATGCTTGGCTAATACTTCACTTGCCACTAATAAGGTGGGTTCTTTTAATACCCCTTGTGCTACGATACCTTGCCCTTCACGAAATAAATCAGGCAAGATGCCTTCATATTCAACAGTAATTTCAGGACCAATATCATCCACATTAAAGGTAACTTTTAAACTTTTCGGATCACGATGAACAGCTCCTTCTACCACCATGCCACCAACACGAATACGTTGTCCAACTTGAGGTATTGCATTAGGATCATTATTCTTCCCATTCACCACTTCTGAAGGCGTATAAAATAAATCAATATTTTGACGTAATGCATATAACACTAAAGAAGAAGCAATAGTTACACCGATTAAAACAAATAGAATTATTGTTAATCTTGATTTACGTCTTGGATTCATAGCTTGCCTCGGGATTGTGTTGCTTGTAAGCGTTGTTCACGTAGCTCTTCACGTTTAATTTCACGGAATACAGCAACTTTACCATGATAACTTTGTACTGCAAAAATCAAAATTGAGATTAGAGAAATGCCATAAGAAAGCCATACATAAAAGCCATAGCCCCCCATATTAAGAAAATCACTCCAAGATTCAAAAAACATATATCACTCCTAAAAGAATCATAAAATTTTTTTATTTCTGACCGCACTTTTGAGTGCATTCCACTACTTTACTAAAGCTTTTACCCAAGGGCGTTTGCTATCTTCTTTTAATAGTTCTACTCGATAACGCACTAAGGTAAGCCAAATAGTTAATGCCATAAACCCCAAAATACTTAAAATCAATGGAATTAACATTGGTGTAGCAATTGAAGGTTTCTCAAACTTAGTGATGCTTGCACCTTGATGCAAAGTATTCCACCACTCCACTGAGAAATGAATAATAGGCAAATTAATCACCCCAACAATACATAAAATAGCTGCGGCTTTCATACCTGTTGCACGATCTTGAAAAGCCGAATATAACGCCATCACACCTAAATAGAGAAAGAATAAAATAAGTTCAGCAGTTAAGCGGGCATCCCATACCCACCATGTACCCCACATTGGTTTTCCCCAAATTGCACCAGTGACTAATGCAAGAAAAGTAAATAATGCCCCGATAGGCGCCATTGCAATCACTGATAAATGAGCATTTTTAACTTGCCATACTAAACCAATAATAGCCGCTACCGCCATTGAACCATATACACACATTGACCAAATTGCGCTCGGTACATGCACATACATAATACGGAAACTATTACCTTGTTGATAATCTGCTGGTGCAAATGCTAAGCCCCAAACAAAAGCAATCGCTAATAAAGCAATAGCAATGAAGGCAAAAAATGGAATAAATTTTCCACATAAATAATATTGCGTTTCAGATTTTGCGTAAGGATGTAACCACTTCCACATGTTCTATTCCTTTCATTATTGGTCTAAACTAATTCTTAATGCAGAGGCAATAGCAAAAGGTGATAAAGTCATCGCTACTGCGAGAATCGCACCTAAAATAGCTAAAGGACCACTATAAGATAAATTTAAAGTTGCAGCATCTAATACAGAAGCTGAGAAAATTAATACTGGAATAAATAAAGGAATTACAAGCAAACTTAATAATACCCCACCTTTACGTAATCCAACGGTTAATGCGACCCCAATTGCTCCAATGCAACTAAGAATAGGGGTGCCAACTAATAAGGTTAATACTAACGCCCACCAAATATTCATCTCTAAAGAAAGCAATAATGCGGCGATAGGTGATAATAAAATCAATGGTAATCCCGTTAACAACCAATGAGCTAATACTTTTGCTAATGCAGTTAAAGCCAAAGGTTGGGCTGTAAGCATTAATTGTTCTAATGAACCATCCATAAAATCATCACGAAATAATCTTTCAAAAGACAATAAGGCAGAAAGTAACGCTGCCACCCATGCGATTCCTGGGGCAATTTTCGCAAGTAAAATGGGATCAGGCCCAATTACTAATGGAAATAATGTAATTACAATTAAAAAGAACCATAGCGGATTAAGTATTTCTGCTTGTTTGCGCATGGCAATACGTAGTTCACGTTTAATTATTTCAAAAAAAATCATTAGTTCTCTAAATATTTATATTCAGCTAAGTTTAAGTTTTTTAATTTCGTACTTGGCACTTCTTGATGACTAGTTAAAACTACGATTCCGCCATCAGCCGCATGCTTTTCAAATAACTCAGTAAGCACTTTCACACCATTTTTATCAATTGCATTAAAGGGTTCATCTAGAATCCATAATGGTGCTTGAGAAAGCCATAAACGTGCTAAAGCAATACGCTTTTGTTGACCTGCTGAAAGTTGACTTGCAACAATATCTTCACGCCCTAACAAACCAACCAGTGCTAAAATATCCCACAAAACCGTATCACCTTGAACGCAAGGTGTTATTTGTTGATAAAACTTTAAGTTTTCCCAAGCTGTCAATTCAGGTTTAATGCCCGCATTATGCCCCAAATAAAGTAAATTATAATGATAGTCTTCCCGACACTTATAAATTTCTTGAGAATTCCACCGCACTTTTCCCGCATTTGGCTTAGCTAATCCTGCTAAAATGCGTAGCAAACTGGTTTTACCGATTCCGTTATGTCCTTCAATTTGAATAAAATCTCCTGATTGTAAGATTAGCGATAAATCAGTAAAAAGTAATTTATCACCGCGCTGACAAGATAACTGTTCAATTTCTAATTTATTCATAGATTAAACTACGTGGACTAAACGAAAAAATAGTTAAAGAATAATACCATAACCTTTTCTTTTGTCGTAACAATTAATCTAATAAGTAACTACCTATTTAGAGTTGAATTAAGGCATTTTTGATTTAGCTCAAAGCTTAGTTATGAATGATTATCATCTGTCTGAAGAATTGATCATATTTAGGGTTATTTTTAGTAATTTGAATAAAGAAAATTGCAATATTTCAAAAATTCATAGAAAAAAATTATAAATAGCAATTAGAAAAAATACTGGCATAAAAAAACAATCTTACAAAAACAACCAGTTTAAAACTCTGTAAAATTAACAATAAATAGTTTTTAAAGCTATTTAAGTTCTAAAAAAACACCACAAAAACAAACAATTATCTAAAAAATAGTTTGACATCTAGTTTTAATAAAGTAAGATGAAATTGTTTTCAAATTAAGGCTGTATCGTTTTAGATGCAATAATTAGAATTAATCAAGGATTTTTTCTTTATGTTTAATAACTCTTCTTTATTACTCAACTTATTACTCCTCTCACATTTTGTGTGCGGCTAATAGGTTGTGGAAAAAAGAAAGCAAATATAAAGATTCCATAAATATAAACCCGCACTCAACGTAGCGGGTTTTTTCATAAAAAAATCTTGAAAATCTACCGCACTTTAGAGCGTGAATTAATCAAGAGGATGATTATCATGGCGAATAATAATGTGATTATTTTTGACACTACATTGCGTGATGGTGAACAAGCATTAAAAGCAAGTTTGACCGTCAAGGAAAAACTACAAATTGCATTAGCTTTAGAACGCTTAGGTGTAGATGTGATGGAGGTGGGTTTTCCTGTATCCTCACAAGGGGATTTTGAATCTGTACAAACTATCGCAGCTAATATTAAAAACTCCGTAGTATGTGGCTTGTCTCGTGCGATTTCAAAAGATATTGATGCAGCTTATGAGGCATTAAAAAATGCCGAAAGATATCGTATTCATACTTTTATTGCCAGTTCTGCATTACATGTTGAAGCTAAATTAAAGCGTTCATTTGATGATGTGGTTGAAATGGCTGTAAGTGCGGTAAAACGTGCACGTGGTTATACCAATGATGTTGAGTTCTCATGCGAAGATGCTGGACGTACAGGGATTGATAATATCTGTCGTATTGTTGAAGCCGCTATTAATGCGGGTGCAACAACGGTAAATATTCCTGATACAGTGGGTTACTGCTTACCCACTGAATACGGAAATATTATAAACCAAGTGCGAAACCGTGTTCCTAATATTGATAAAGCAATTATTTCTGTGCACTGCCACAATGACTTAGGTATGGCAACGGCAAACTCATTAACTGCCATACAAAATGGCGCTCGTCAAATTGAATGTACCATTAATGGTATCGGTGAACGTGCAGGTAATACTGCATTAGAAGAAGTGGTAATGGCAATTAAAACTCGCCAAGAATTGTTTGGTGTTGATACAAAAATCAATACTCAAGAAATTCACCGAGTGAGCCAAATGGTAAGTCAATTATGCAACATGCCAATTCAACCCAATAAAGCGATTGTAGGTTCGAATGCCTTTGCTCATTCATCTGGAATTCACCAAGATGGCATGTTGAAAAATAAAAATACTTACGAAATCATGTCACCTGAAACGATTGGCTTAAGAAAAGAGAAGTTAAACTTAACTGCTCGTTCTGGTCGTGCTGCGGTGAAAGGCCATATGGCAGATATGGGTTACTCAGAAAAAGATTATGATTTAGATAAATTGTACGAAGCTTTCTTAAAATTAGCAGATAAGAAAGGGCAAGTATTTGATTATGACTTGGAAGCATTAGCATTTATTGATATGCAACAAGGCGATGAAGATCGTTTAACTTTAGATGTAATTACTTCACAAACCTTAAGTGGTTTGCCTGCATCAGCATTTGTGCAAGTTGAGTTAGATGGTAAACGAATAAATCAAGCATCAAATGGCGGAAATGGGCCTGTAGATGCCGTTTATAACGCCATTATGCAAATTGTTGGTATGAACTTACAAATGACCCATTATAACTTAACCGCTAAAGGAGATGGTGCTGAAGCACTTGGACAAGTAGATATTGTAGTGGAGTATCAAGGCCGAAAATTTCACGGTGTAGGGTTAGCCACTGATATCGTTGAATCTTCTGCTCGCGCATTAATTCATGCTATCAATGCAATTTATCGCTCACAAAAAGTAGCTGATTTGACGAAGGATTTGAAGCATTAATTTAACATCTCCCCGAGCTCTCTTTATCAAAGAAGGAGAAGAAGGTGGGAAGATAAATTTATTTACGGAAATGCGCTTTCTTTTGTCAACAGCAGTTAAATGAAATTTAAAAACTGCGGTCGAAATTTCAAGAATTTTAAATAGGAAAAATAATATGCAAACATACAACATAGCAGTACTTCCAGGTGATGGAATCGGCCCTGAAGTAATGGCTGAAGCAATTAAAGTTTTAGAAAAAGTACAAAATAAATTTAACTTCAAATTAAGCTTCAGCCATTACCTTGTGGGTGGCGCGGCAATCGATGCAAAGGGCGAGCCATTACCCGCGGAAACATTAAAAGGTTGTGATAATGCGGATGCCATTTTATTCGGCTCCGTAGGTGGCCCTAAATGGACACATTTACCACCAGATCAACAGCCAGAACGTGGCGCATTATTACCATTGCGTAAACATTTTAAATTGTTTTGCAATCTTCGCCCTGCCACACTTTACAAGGGCTTAGAAAAATTCTGCCCATTACGCTCAGACATTGCAGAGAAAGGCTTTGATATGGTTGTCGTGCGTGAATTAACTGGGGGGATCTACTTTGGTCAACCTAAAGGCCATGAAGGTGAAGGTTCACAAACTAGAGCATTCGACACTGAAATATATTACAAATATGAAATTGAACGTATTGCCCGTGTCGCATTTGAAACTGCAATGAAACGCAAAAAACATCTCACTTCGGTAGATAAGGCAAACGTACTACAAAGCTCAATTTTATGGCGTGAAACTGTGGCTGATGTTGCTAAAGAATACCCTGAAGTGCTTGTTGAAAATATGTATATCGACAACGCCACTATG
The DNA here is from genome assembly GCF_000940515.1 of Mannheimia massilioguelmaensis. Taxonomy (NCBI): domain Bacteria; kingdom Pseudomonadati; phylum Pseudomonadota; class Gammaproteobacteria; order Pasteurellales; family Pasteurellaceae; genus Mannheimia; species Mannheimia massilioguelmaensis. The sequence goes on along the minus strand of NZ_CDQL01000004.1, from coordinate 330,363 downwards.
CAATTAATTAAAGCACCTGAAAGCTTCGATGTGTTACTTTGCTCAAATATCTTCGGTGATATTATTTCTGATGAAGCAGCAATGATTACAGGTTCAATGGGTATGTTACCTTCAGCCAGTTTAAATGAAAAAGGCTTTGGCTTATATGAACCTGCAGGTGGTAGTGCACCGGATATTGCTGGTAAGGGAATTGCTAATCCCATCGCACAAATTCTTTCAGCTGCAATGATGCTACGTTACAGTTTTAACTTAAATGAAGCGGCTGATGCTATCGAAAATGCTGTACAAAAAGTATTAAATGCAGGTTATCGTACTGGAGATTTAGCTGATCACTCTGCTCCAATTTCAACTGCTGAAATGGGCACATTAATTGCAAATGCGATTTAGAGGAAAATTTTTGCAAATCCGACCGCACTTTTAGCATGATATTAGAGGCTAGCAAGCCCATCATACAATCTAACGAGATAAAAATATGGCAAAAACACTCTACCAAAAACTATTCGACTCACATGTCGTTTATGAAACCGAAGGTGAAACACCTATTATTTATATTAACCGCCATTTGATTCACGAAGTCACCTCACCACAAGCCTTTGATGGCTTACGTGTGGCAGGTCGGCAGGTACGCCAAGTGAGTAAAACGTTTGGTACCATGGATCACAGCATTTCTACCCAAGTGCGTGACGTGAATTTATTGGAAGGTCAAGCTAAAATTCAAGTTTTAGAGCTAGATAAAAATTGTAAAACCACAGGTATTTCATTGTTTGATATGAATACTAAACAACAAGGTATTGTACATGTAATGGGGCCTGAACAAGGATTAACTTTACCAGGCATGACTATTGTTTGTGGTGACTCACATACAGCAACGCATGGCGCATTTGGTGCACTGGCATTTGGTATTGGTACTTCTGAAGTTGAACATGTTTTAGCGACTCAAACCTTAAAACAAGCTCGTGCAAAAAGTATGAAAATCGAAGTCCGTGGTAAAGTCAAACCAGGTATTACAGCAAAAGATATTGTATTGGCGATCATTGGTAAAACCACTATGGCTGGGGGTACTGGGCATGTCGTGGAATTCTGCGGTGAAGCGATTCGAGATCTTTCTATGGAAGGTCGAATGACAGTATGCAATATGGCCATTGAATTTGGTGCCAAAGCAGGTTTAATTGCTCCCGATGAAACAACATTTGCCTATTTAAAAGATCGCCCATATGCTCCGAAAGGCAAAGATTGGAATGATGCAATTGAATATTGGAAAACCTTAAAGTCAGATGATGATGCAGTATTTGATTCTGTGGTAATTTTAGAAGCAAAAGATATTGCCCCTCAAGTCACCTGGGGAACCAATCCAGGTCAAGTAATAGGTATCGATCAATTAGTTCCCGATCCTGAAAATATGTCAGATTCAGTAACCAAAGCATCTGCCGAAAAAGCATTAGCTTATATTGGATTGGAGCCCAATACAGATTTAAAAAATGTGCTAGTAGATCAAGTATTTATCGGTTCATGTACGAACTCTCGTATTGAAGACTTACGTGCAGCTGCGGCGATAATGAAAGGACGTAAAAAAGCGGATAATGTTAAACGTGTTCTTGTTGTTCCTGGTTCAGGTTTAGTAAAAGAACAAGCAGAACAAGAAGGGCTAGATAAAATTTTTATTGAGGCAGGTGCAGAATGGCGTAATCCTGGCTGCTCAATGTGTTTAGGCATGAACGATGACCGTTTAGGTGAATGGGAACGTTGTGCATCTACCTCAAATCGTAACTTTGAAGGTCGCCAAGGTCGTAACGGTCGCACTCACTTAGTTAGCCCAGCGATGGCAGCAGCTGCTGCAATGTATGGTAAATTTGTTGACATTCGTAATATTGAATTAAATTAAGGAGCAAATAAATGGCAGCTATTCAACATCATTCAGGCATAGTGCTTCCTTTAGATATCGCCAATGTGGACACGGATGCAATCATTCCAAAACAATTTTTACAAGCAATTACAAGAGTGGGATTTGGCAAGCATTTATTTCACGAATGGCGTTATCTTGATGCAGAAGAAACGCAACCAAATCCAGAGTTTGTGTTAAATTTTACACAATATCAAGGTGCAACCATTTTACTTGCTCGTAAAAACTTAGGCTGTGGTTCATCTCGAGAACACGCTCCATGGGCATTAGCAGACTATGGTTTCAAAGTGATGATCGCACCAAGCTTTGCGGATATTTTCTATAATAATAGCTTAAATAACCATATGCTTCCGATCAAATTAACAGAGGAAGAAGTGGAAGAAATCTTTCAATGGGTATGGGCAAATGAAGGCAAACAAATTCATGTGGATTTAGAAGCAATGACAGTAACCGTTGGTGAAAAATTCTATCACTTTGAACTAGATGAATTCCGTCGTCATTGTTTATTAAATGGTTTGGATAACATCGGATTAACACTTCAACACGAAGATGCTATCACCTATTATGAGAAAAATATTCCAACATTTTTACGTTAACTAAATAGAAAACGGCTTACATTTTGAATGTAAGCCGTTTTTTTATTAAATCTAATCTAATCTAATCTGGTGTTGAATTTTTCTTAATAAGAAAAATACCCAAGGCCATAATGCTGCACTAATTAGTGCTCCAAATATTTCTTTCCAACTAAATACCGCACTATGAATAGATAATTCCAATAAGAAAATGCCAATTCGGACTAACAAGATAAAAATAATAATCAATAGACTTTGTTGCCACAAAGATAAATTACGTAAAATTTGATTGTAACGTGCCACTAAATAAGCCGCTAAAGACAAGACTAAAGCATGTACACCTAAAATAGTGCCAAGAACGACATCCCAAATAACCCCAGATAAAAATGCAGTACCAATATTAATACGTGTAGGTAAAGCTAAAATCCAATAGGTCAGAACTAAAACTAACCATGAAGGTTTAAAACTATGGAAACCTGATGGCCAAGGTGTAATTTCTAACACTAATGCCACCACAAAAGTCGCAAGGACAACAATTAATTGCACTAGAAAGTGGCCTTTCATTAATCTTCCTCTCTATGTTCTTTTAATTCAGGTTCAACTGAGGTGTCATTATTATTCATCTCTGGAAGATTTTCAGGAGAAGGCATATTATCTTCAGCTGGAGGTTGAACTGCCTTATTACTATCATCTTCAGTTACTGGCATTTTCTTTGATTCAGTCGCACTGTTAGCAATCCGTTGTTGTACAACTTTGCGAACATCTTCAGGTGACGAAGCTTGTGCTTTATGAAACTCTTCTCCCGCTGGCCATAATAATAAGACATAGCGTAGACGTTCTAATGAGGCTAATGGTTTAACATTCACGGTTGCAAAATAATTAGACCCATCTCGAGAAACACTTTCAACAATAGCCACAGGATAACCTTCTGGGAAACGTCCGCCTAAACCAGAAGTCACTAACAAATCGCCTTTGACGATATCTACGGAACGAGGCACATTGTCTAATGTTAATTCATCAGTACGCCCGACTCCACTCGCAATAACACGCACATCATTACGCAATACTTGTACAGGAATAGAATGGGTTACATCAGTTAAGAGTAATACTCGGCTAGTCATTTCTCCCACAGAAATAACTTGACCAACCACCCCTTTTTCATCGATAACAGGCTGTCCGACATAAGCACCATCTTTATTACCTTGATTAATCACTACTTGTTGACGATAAACATCGGTTTCAGAAGTAAGTACTTCAGCAATTTTTTTATATTCATCTGTGCGTAATGGAGAATTGAGCAATAAACGTAAGCGCTGATTTTCAACTTTTAATTGATCCAGTAAGAGTAGATCAGCATTTTTTTCTCTTAGCTGTTCTTTTATAACTTTATTTTCAATTTGTAATTTATTAGTATCAACTAAATTATCTGAAACATTATCAAGCACAGTACGAGGAGTATTAGCAAGATAATACAAACCACCAACCGCAGTATCCATCGCACTACGAACTTTAATCATTGTATTTGTTTGACCATCAGAGAAAATCAAACCAATAGAACAAATAACCGCCAATATTATACGTAAGTTTAGAGAAGGGGCTTTACTAAAGATGGCTTTCATACAATTCTTTATTATCCAGTTATTAAACTAAAAGTGCGGTCAAATTTACCGCACTTTTTAACTATTCTACATCTAGCAGATTAGTCTTCGCTAAATACATCACCACCATGTTTATCAATCATTTCAAGCGCTTCACCGCCACCACGAGCGACACAAGTTAATGGATCTTCAGCAACCACAACTGGAACTCCCGATTGTTTAGAAAGCAACACATCAATATTTCGTAATAATGCGCCGCCCCCAGTTAATACCATGCCACGCTCATAAATATCAGCAGCATGTTCTGGTTTACATTCTTCAAGAGCAGTACGCATAGCAGTGATAATGCCATCTAATGGTTGTTGAATTGCTTCTAATACATCTCGTGAAGTTAAACGGAATGCACGAGGAGCGCCTTCTGCTAAGTTGCTACCGTAAACTTCTAATTCTTTAATTTCATCATCTTCTTGAATATATGCTGTACCAATTTCTTGTTTAATATGCTCCGCAGTAGCTTCACCAATAATGGAACCAAATGTACGGCGAACATAAGCAATAATCGCTTCATCAAAACGGTCCCCACCAATACGAACAGAAGATGAATAAGCGACGCCATTTAATGCAATCACGGCAATTTCAGTGGTACCACCACCAATATCAATTACCATTGATCCTGTCGGCGTTGATACAGGTAATTTTGCACCAATGGCGGCTGCCATAGGTTCTTCAATTAAATAAACTTCACGAGCGCCGGCACCAATCGCAGACTCTTTAATTGCTCGACGTTCAACTTGTGTTGCACCCGCTGGTACACAAATTAATACACGTGGACTTGGACGTAAAAAATTTCCACTATGCACTTGTTTAATAAAATGTTGCAACATTTTCTCAGTAACAGAGAAATCAGCAATCACCCCATCTTTCATAGGACGAATTGCATCAATGTTGTTTGAAGTACGACCAAGCATCATTTTGGCATCTTTACCAACCGCAATAATACTTTTTAATGAGCCAATACGATCTTTGCGAATTGCCACAACAGAAGGCTCATCGAGCACAATACCTTGACCTTTTACATAAATTAATGTGTTGGCAGTACCTAAATCAATTGATAAATCGTTGGAAAATAAACCACGAATTTTTTTAAATAACATAAGAATTCCGTTAATAAATAAGAAATAATGAAAATGCTAATCTGAGTTTGCAGAAAATTGTGCTAAATGTACCAAAAATTCAACTTTTTTTACAGTGAATTTTAAAGAAATTTATAATAAATAGCCTAAAAATAAAAAATCCCAACCTAGCCAGAAAGATAGATTGGGATTGTATATTTATAATATTAGCTATAAAAGACTAGTAAATACTAAGCCTTTGCAGTTTTAGGTTGTTTAAATACCGTAACTTCAGGAGCTTCACCTGTGAATTTTTCAACTTGAACATTACAAGTATTTGGTGAATTACCTTGAGCAAGTTTTGATGTACCTTCATCACGAGTTAATACGTTTGGACAACCATTTTTACATAATGGTTTTTCAGCCGTACCAAGATCTAAAGGATCATACCAAGCCCCTTCATGTACAGCTACTGTACCTTTGATTATGCCATCAGTGACCACTGCACCTGCAAGGATTTGTCCACGTTTATTAAATATACGAACAATATCTCCATTAACAATACCACGAGCTTGTGCATCATCTTTATGGATTAATACAGGTTCACGATCTTTTACTGCATATTTTTGACGTAATGAAGTATGTGCTAATTGGCTATGTAGACGATAGTATGGGTGTGGTGTCACTAATGCCAACGGTTCAGCTTCGGTAGCTTTACCCGCATATTCTTCAGGTTCCATCCAAGTTGGGTGACCTTTACAATCATCATAATTCATTTTTGCAACAACATCTGAGAAAATTTCAATTTTACCTGATGGTGTACCTAAAGGGTTGAGTAATGGATCATTTCGGAACTCTTCATAACGCACCCATTTTTTTGCTTTCTCATTTGCTTCGAAAGTAAGAGGTTTGTTATCTTCCCAGAATTTTTCAAATTTAGGCATGATGACACGATTTTTACGTGCTGCATCAAATGCCGTTTGATAAAAACCTTTTAACCAATCCATTTCAGATTTGCCTTCAGTAAATTCTTTTTCAACACCTGCACGTTTTGCTAATTCAGTAAAAATATCATAGTCATTTTTAGCTTCAAATTGAGGTTCAACAACTTTCTTCATAGGGAAAATATTCATCATAGAATAATCACCAGACATAGTTAAGTCATTACGTTCATAACTTGTTGTTGCAGGGAGAACAATATCCGCCATACGAGCTGTAGGTGTCCAGTTAACTTCATTGACAATGATAGTTTCTGGTTTTTGCCATGCTTTAACCATAGTATTGGTATCTTGATGGTGAACAAATGGATTACCACCCGCCCAATAGATTAATTTGATATCAGGATAAGTAACTTCTGTACCATTGTATTGAATTTTTTTACCTGGATTTAATAATGCTTCAGATAAACGTGCCAATGGGAATGATAATTTAGAAGTTTCATCTAACCATGTTTTAGCACCTGCTTCACCACCTGCTGGTGTAGCAGAAATAGATCCGAGAATACCGCCTGTTGTCGTTGGCACACCACCATTTGAATAATGGTAACTTAAACCAAAACCACCACCTGGCAAGCCAATTTGACCAAGCATTGCAGCTAATGTCACTAACATCCAGTGAGATTGTTCTCCGTGACGTTGACGTTGCATTCCCCAACCACCCATTAACATGGTGCGTTTGCTCGAAAAGTCTACCGCTAATTTTTTAATAGTTTCAGCAGGAACACCTGTAATTTTAGCTGCCCAATCAGCATCTTTTGGTTGTTTATCAGTTTTACCTAATAGGTATTCTTCAAATTTCTCATAACCTTTCGTATATTTCTTCAAGAATTCAACATCATGTTTTTTCTCAGTAACTAAAGTATGAGCTATACCTAACATTAATGGGACGTCAGTAGCTGTATTAACAGGGACCCATTCTGCACCTAAGTATTCACAAGTTTCACTACGAACAGGGTCGATACAAATAATACGTTTACCTGTTTCTTTAAATTTCTTGAAGTATTCGATACCTTTTTGGTCTGTAGATGTCCAAGCAATACGCATTGTTGTTAATGGGTTAGCACTCCATAACACAATAGTATCTGTTGTCTCTAAAATAGTTTCCCAAGAAGTTTGTTGTTCATAAACTTCAATAGTACCCAATACGTGAGGCATGATAACTTGAGCAGCACCTGTTGAGTAGTCACCTTTAGTACCAACAAAGCCACCTGTTACATTCATATAACGATGAAGAAGAGTACGGCAAGCATGTAATGCACCTGAACTATACCAACCATAAGAACCTGCGAAAATACCACTTGGTCCATTAGCTTCACGCACACGTTTCATTTCGCCAGCGACTAATTCAAATGCTTTATCCCAAGAGACTTGAACCCATTCATCATGACCACGTAAAGTAGTATCTTTATTACCCTCTAAATAGCCTTTACGCACCATTGGATATTTAACACGAGTTTCACTATAAAGTTGCTCTGCAACTACAGATTGTAATTCGTTTTCGATCGGTGCAGGAATAGCAGGGCCAGACTTAACGACTTTACCATTTTCGACAACCACACCTAGTGGTCCCCAATGTGCAGCAGTCACTACTGTGCTACTTTCAGCCGCTTGAGCTGGCATAGATGCTAAAGATCCAACTACACCAGTACTAGCTAAAGATGCACCAGCAATCCCTAGAGAAGAATTTTTAAGAAAGTCACGTCGTTTGACATTAATTTTGTCTTGAGTTTTCATGTTTACCTCACTATTGAGCAAGTTGAATTAAGGCTTATAACTGCTTATAAGCCCCAAGGACACCTTTCTAAATACGAGGGGATAGCAAATTTCTCTACTATCCTGTGAACAAGAAAACTTATTCAGGCTTTGCTTCCATATTTAAAAAACTAAACTTAGGAATACAAGCTCGGAGTCCAGATGTTATTAAATCTGAATATTAATGGCTATTTTTTACCATATCTTTGCCATTACGTTGTAAATAAATAGTCACAGCACGTACATCATCAGCACTCATTGAAGTACGATCTTTCATTGAATTTACAACACCAATCCATTGGTTGGCAGTATAGTGGTCTGCACTAATTGCCGCATGACAACCACTACAATGTGTTTGATTTAAATTATTACCAAAGCTATTTAAAGAATTTATATCAGAAGTTACCGCACTTTTCGCAATCGTTACTTCAAAATTCACTTGTTTCCAATCTGAATTGGTTACATCATCATGAACAGTTTTAGTGACATTTAATTTATCTTTAACTTCATCACCTAATAAAGCAACGTTAATACGTTTTCCTAAATCCATATAAACAATGCTTTCTGCACCTACTTGTTGCCAGCCATTGATAGTTGCAGTAATTTTATCTCCATCTTCTTTCCAATTAGTTAATTCAGCATAAGGCATTAAACGCAAATCTCCACCTTGAGCTAACTGAGCTGGACTCATTGCTAAACTATATAAAACTTTATCACTTGCTGAAAATTGTCCAGCGTGTTTAGTTAATTCCCCAGCAGAGGCATTATCCACTGGAATATCAGGCATAAAATGTGCAATACCTTTATGGCAATCAATACAAGTTTGATTTGTTTCTTGTGCTAACTTATGCATTTTTTGTGCAGCTTCTTTTTGATCTGAAAGCACCATAGCATCAAAACTATGACAAGATTTACAAGTAGCTGAATCATTAGCTTTCATATCTTCCCACACTCTTTGAGCCATTTCTAAACGATGTTTTTCGAAAGCATCTTGATCAGAGAGCTTGCCAGTCATGGTGTACCAAACATCTTTGAGAGCTACAATTTTTGCTTTTACGTATGCGATTCCATCATGGGGAACATGGCAATCTGAACATTCAGCACGAATACCTTTTGCATTAGCAAAATGCACTGTTCCTTCATATTCCGCATGAGGTTGTTCCATTGAGTGACAACTTAAACAAAATTCTTGCGAACTTGTTGCTTTCATAATGTATTGTGTAGTGAACAGCAATACTGCACCAATCACTAATAACAATAATCCCCACAACCACGAAATCTTTTTACGTTCTGACATACAGCACTCCATCGTTATATAAAAAAATATATAAAAATTAACTAATTATAGTTAATCAAATATTTTCTAGTATAGTGAATTAATCAAATGAAGCAATAAACAAAAGCAACTGAAAGGGTTTAGTCATGGTAAAAAAAAGATTTATTTGTTTTAAATCAAATAAAGTTCAAAAAGTAACCGCACTCCAAATTTACCTAGAAGTGCGGTCAGATTTTAGTTAATTTTTTTCAAGTATTGGTTTAAGGAATCTTGCAGTATGCGAACTCGTCGATTTAGCAAGTTGTTCAGGGGTACCTGTAGCAATAATTTGACCACCTCCATTACCGCCTTCTGGACCTAAATCAACAATCCAATCTGCCGTTTTAATCACATCTAAATTGTGTTCAATTACTACAATGGTATTGCCTTGATCACGTAGTCGATGCAACACTTCAAGTAACTGTTTAATATCCGCAAAATGTAAACCTGTGGTTGGTTCATCTAAGATATAAAGGGTTTTACCAGTATCTCGTTTAGATAATTCTGTAGCAAGTTTCACACGTTGAGCTTCACCACCAGAAAGGGTTGTGGATGATTGACCTAAACGAATATAAGACAGACCAACATCTATTAAGGTTTGTAATTTACGAGCAATCATTGGAATCGCATCAAAGAATTCTCTTGCCTCTTCCACCGTCATATCTAACACTTGATGAATAGTTTTACCTTTATAACGGATCTCCAAAGTTTCACGGTTATAACGTTTTCCTTTGCATTGATCACAAGGTACATATACATCAGGTAAAAAATGCATTTCCACTTTAATTACACCATCACCTTGACAGGCTTCACAGCGACCGCCTCGCACATTAAAGCTAAAACGACCAGGATTATAACCTCGCGCACGTGCTTCAGGCACGCCAGAGAATAACTCACGAATAGGTGTAAATAAACCAGTATAAGTGGCAGGATTTGAACGTGGCGTACGTCCAATAGGGCTTTGGTCAATATTAATGACTTTATCAAAGAACCCTAAACCCTCAATAGATTTATAAGGGGCATGTTCAATGTTATCGGCACGATTCAACACATTTTGTGCAATAGGAAATAAAGTATCATTAATTAACGTAGATTTACCTGAACCTGAAACACCCGTAATACAAGTAAATAATCCCACGGGTAGTTCTAAATTGACATTTTTCAGATTATTCCCTGTTGCGCCATATAAGCGTAAGAATTTATCTTTATCAACTGCGGTACGTTTTTTAGGAATTTCGATCTTTTCAGCACCAGAGAGAAACTTACCAGTAATAGAATTTGGATTTTTCATTATCTGCTCGGCAGTCCCTTCTGCAATCACAGAACCACCATGCACTCCCGCACCTGGTCCAATATCAATGATATGATCTGCAAGACGGATAGCATCCTCATCATGCTCTACAACAATCACCGTATTTCCAAGATTACGTAAGTGAATTAAAGTATTCAGTAAGCGTTCATTGTCACGCTGATGCAAGCCAATTGATGGTTCATCAAGCACATACATTACCCCGACTAAACCTGCACCAATTTGGCTTGCAAGACGAATACGTTGTGCTTCACCACCAGATAATGTTTCTGCCGAACGAGATAACGATAAATAATTTAGACCAACATTCACTAAGAAAGATAAACGCTCTTTGATCTCTTTAAGAATTTTTTCTGCAATTTGGGCTTTTTGCCCCGCTAGCGCCATTTTCTCAAAGAAACTATAAGCTTCACCGATGCTCATTTCTGACAAATCAGGCAAATTCGTTTGACCAATATAAACATGGCGTGCTTCGGGGCGTAAGCGTGAACCACCACAATCCACACAAGGACGATTACTAATATTTTTGGCTAATTCTTCACGTACAGACATCGACTCAGTTTCTTTATAACGACGAGCCATATTATTCAAAACACCTTCAAATGGATGGCGACGCACAACTACATCACCACGGTCATTCATATATTTGAATTCAATTTCTTCTTTGCCCGAACCATTCATAATGATATTTTGAATATTCTTTGCTAAAGACTCATAAGGTGCTTCAATATCAAAATGATAATGCTCAGCTAAAGAAGTCAACATTTGATAATAATAGAAATTACGTCTATCCCAACCTTTTACTGCACCACTAGCCAAGGAAACACTTGGGTTTTGCACTACTCGTTTTTCATCAAAATATTGCTGAACCCCTAAACCATCACAAGTTGGGCAAGCACCTGCTGGATTATTAAAAGAAAATAAACGAGGTTCTAATTCAGGAACAGAATAACCACAATGCGGACAAGCAAAATTTGCAGAAAAGACCAACTCTTCTTTTTTGGGATCATCCATATCTGCGACAATAGCAGTACCACCAGACAATTCAAGGGCTGTTTCAAATGATTCAGCTAAACGCGTTGCAAGATCAGAACGCACTTTAAAACGATCTACCACCACCTCAATACTATGTTTTTTCTGTAATTCTAATTTAGGAGGATCGGATAAATCACAAATTTCACCATCAATACGAGCGCGAATATAACCTTGAGCCGCAATATTTTCTAATATTTTGATATGCTCACCTTTACGTGCTTTTACCACTGGGGCAAGTAACATCATTTTGCTGCCTTCTGGCATCGATAAAACTTTATCCACCATTTGCGAAATAGTTTGTGCAGTTAGAGGCACATTATGCTCTGGGCAACGAGGTTCACCAACACGAGCAAATAATAAACGAAGATAATCATGAATTTCAGTAATCGTACCCACTGTTGAGCGAGGATTGTGAGAAGTAGATTTTTGTTCAATAGAAATAGCTGGAGACAACCCTTCAATATGATCTACATCGGGTTTCTCCATTAAAGACAAAAATTGACGAGCATATGCAGACAATGATTCCACATAACGGCGTTGCCCCTCTGCATAAAGCGTATCAAATGCAAGTGAAGACTTTCCTGAACCAGAAAGCCCTGTAATAACAATAAGTTTATCGCGAGGAATAATTAAATTGATATTTTTAAGATTGTGAGTGCGAGCCCCACGTATATCGATAACGTCCATAAATTCCTAATTACTGCTTAAAAATTTTTCAAATTGCGAGCATTATCGCATATTTTATAAACTGTTAAAATATCCAGTGAAATTTTATAGATCTTTTTCCTAATTTCAGGCAAAATAACCGCACTTTTAAATTTTGAAACAATATAAACAATAATAAATTAGAGGAAATTATGGCTGGAATTAATAAAGTAATTATCGTGGGTCACTTAGGTAATGATCCCGAAATGCGTACCATGCCGAATGGTGATGCAGTAGCAAATATTAGCGTTGCAACAAGTGAAAGCTGGAACGATAGAAACACTGGCGAACGTCGTGAAGTTACTGAATGGCACCGTATCGTTTTCTTTCGCCGTCAAGCTGAAGTTGCTGGCGAATACTTACGTAAAGGCTCGCTTGTTTATGTTGAAGGAAAATTAAAAACACGTAAATGGCAAGATCAAAACGGTCAAGATCGTTACACCACTGAAATCCAAGGCGATGTATTACAAATGTTAGGTGCTCGTGGTCAACAAGGTGGTGATTTTGCACCTACTGCAAATAACTTTAATGCTGGTAATTCTGGCTATCAAGCACAACCTCGTGCAGCCCAACCAGCAAGTAAGCCGGCTGCTACGCCAGAGCCTGTTGTAGATGCATTCGATGATGACATTCCATTCTAATTCATCATATTAATTTCCAAGATTCCCCTGCTTATTATTAGGGGATTTTATCTAATAAAGATATAAGTGCGATAAAATTTTTAAAAATCTTACCGCACTTTACTCAGTATCTAACAGCAATCAACAACTCAATAGACTGATAGTTTAGTGTACGGCAAAATAATCTCTGCTAAAAACATTCGCCAATGTTAAAACACATATGAAATTCCGTGGAAATTTTATAATAGATTTAACAAACTTCGATCTCGCCAACTTCTAACCACTCTGTTGCTGGAAAATGTGTCTGTAAATAGCGCTGTAAGTAATCTTTAGTATTGTCTGTAATCAGTTCATCTAGGTTAGGATAATTATTGAATACCACCATTGCGACTTCAATTTTTAATTGTCGGCAAGCAAGTAAACTTAATATTGTGTGATTAATACTGCCTAATCTGCCTGATGTCACCAAAATCACTGGATAGCGTTGTTGCGTTAAATAATCCAAGGTAATTTCAGTATCATTATAAGGGACAGCTAACCCCCCCGCCCCTTCTAGTAAGACGATATCGTAGTGTTCGGCTAAAAGTGCGGTAGATTTTTGAATAAAATTTGGATCAATTGGCTTTTGTTCAAGCTGTGCAGCAAGATGAGGTGAGCAAGGATAGGCAAATAAATAAGGACAAGTGGTGCCATTTTTATCAAATGACGTCATCTCAATACCTTGAATTTGTCGATGAGTTTGAATATCAGTAGAATAATCAACACAGCCTGTTTGTATCATTTTTTGAGTGATCACTTTTTTGCCTTGTTGTGTAAATCTTTTTGCAAGCCAACCTGTAACCACTGTTTTACCAATATCCGTATCAATTCCTGATACAAAATAAATTTGAGCTATCATGTTATTTTCCTTACCAAAGCATAAAAAGGCGAATAAGTCAGTGTGACGCCTTGTGGTTCTTGAAATTGATGGGAATATTGTTGACAAAATCGCTGTAATTTTCCCTTTGTCCATCCCTTTTGACTGGTCGCAGTAACACCAGTATTTTTTAAGTGCTGCAATACGTTAATTGGATCAGAGAAATGCAGCTTAATTGAGCCTTGTTGCCATTTTAAACAATCAAAATATGGTGCTAACCATTGTTGCCATTGAGAAGCCGTTGGATAGTTTAAATGTACACCTGTAATTTTTTGAATTTCGGGTAAATTATCCGATAAAAAACTACTAAATAATAACAATCCTTTTGGCTTCAACCATTGTTGACAACGCTGTAAAAAACCTTCTTTATCCTTCAACCATTGCACTACAGATGCACTAATAATTAAGTCAAAAGACTGTTCAAAATCTTGTTGTTCAATATCGCCTTGACAAAATTCCCATTGGTTTGACGGTAGAAAATCAAAATATGAACGACTATCGCAAAGATCATTTAATGTCCAATGGGAAATATGGTGTTGTTGTGCCATTCGTCTTGTTAAATCGCCTGTACCACAGCCCACTTCTAACACCTTTGAAAATGAAGATGTGGCTAGCAATTGCACAAGATGAGCATTAATCTGTTGTTGAGCCTGAGCGTTTTGGTCATAATTTGCCATTGCTTGACTAAAACATTGCTTAATTTTGGCTTTATCTAGCATAATTCATTCCAACTTTGATATTGGGCAAATAAGTAATGAGGTGCTTCTAGTAAATGCATAGATACATTTTTCTGTTGCCAAAAATCTAACTGATTCTCAACAGGGAAAATACGATCTTGTTCACCAATAATGGCGCTTGTCCAGCTAAACTGCGAAGATTTGGATGATGGCAGAAATTTGGCTAAACATTCTAATTCTTGTTTAATTTCCACAAAATCCCGTTGAGTGTGTGCTAAATAATGTTGTAAATTAGTCCTATTACCACAAATACGTCGCACAAATTTTTGATAATTATCAGCATCCAAACTTGCTAACGTACCATCAAAAATAGCCTCAGGAATGCCCCATTGATTATGTCTAGGATGGCTTGTGCCATTAATAGCCGTAGCCGATTTAAGTGTAAAATCAATTACTTGCTCTGCCACCCAGACGCCCATTGACCAAGCCACTAAATGCATATTTTGATAATGCGTTAAATCAACATTAAAGTCTAAATTCCGGTAATCAGAACAGATTAGCAAATCATGATTTTCAGGTAAAATTAAATGAGACACCAACTCAGTGGGCGCTCCCCAGCCCGCAAAATACAGGATTAAATGTTCACCTTGTTGATTAATAAATGTGGTTTTCATTTTTGATTTTTTACCATAGATTTTAAATTTACAATAAGTTCATCAATTTCTTGCAACGTCATATCTGCTGTGACTGAAAGACGAATACGTGCAGTGCCTTTAGGTACTGTTGGTGGACGAATAGGCAAACAATAAAAGCCATTTTTTTGTAAGTTTAATGCCACATCAACAGTACGTTGGTTATCTCCAATAATAAAAGGCACAATGCCACTTTGCGATGGAATAGGCAAGATAGAAAATTGGTTGAGTTGATCACGTAAATGCTGAGCAAGTTTAGCTAAATGCTGGCGTTTCGGTTTTAATTCCTCCAATTTACCAAACAAGAAATGAGTCCAAGCGATATTTATTGGCGGTAACGCCGTAGAAAAAATTAAAGGACGCATAAAGTTGATAAGATAATCTTTAATCAACTGGTCGCAAACTACATAAGCCCCCATTGATGCCATGGCTTTGCCAAGAGTTCCAACAAGAAAATCAATATGAGGAATACATTGAAAAACCTCTGCCATACCTAGCCCTTTTTCGCCATAAGCACCGATAGCATGTGCCTCATCGACGTAGAGCATTAAATGAGAATATTGTTGTTTGAAACGCACTAATTGAGGCAAATCAGCGATATCTCCATCCATACTAAATAGGCTTTCTGTCACCACAATTAAACGCGCAAAGTGCGGTGCATTTTTCGTTAATAATTGAGCTAAATGCTCCATATCATTATGACGATAGCGAATAAATTTTGCTTCGCATAAGCGAATACCATCAATCAAGCTGGCATGGACTAATTTATCTGCCAAAATCAGCGTATTTTTATCTGCTACAGCGGGCAAAATACCAATATTAGCATGATAACCACTATTAAATAATAATGCACTTTCTCGTCCGAATTGCTGTGCAATACGCTCTTCCAAAGCTTGGTATATGGGGAAATTACCTGTTAATAAACGTGATGAAGAAGAGGTGAGAGGTTGTGGAAATTCAGCTTGTTGCTGCATAAATTCTGTATAAAGTGAATGGTCACTTGCCAAACCTAAATAATCATTTGATGAAAAATTTAGCATTTTTTGACCGCACTTTTCCACCCATTTTCCTGAGTGTTGCAAACTCGTTAAACAGCGGAACTGTCCTTGTTGTTGTAATTGGCTTAAACGCTGTGTAAAAAATGAATACATTATTGTTCTCCAAATTCAGCTTTAATGACCTTAATCATGCCTGTTGTTAGTTGATGTAATTGGTCAGGTTGAATGATAAATGGAGGCATCACATAAACCAAACGATTAAATGGACGTAGCCAAATGCCTTGTTCAACAAATCTTGGTTGTAAAGTGCTTAAATTTACTGGGCGATCAAGCTCAATCACCCCAATTCCCCCTAAAACACGTACATCTTTTACATATGAAAGTTGGGATGCTGGCTGTAATTCTCGGCGTAATTGCTGTTCAATGCGTTGAATATTCGTTTGCCAATCACTTTCCAATAATAAGCGAATGGATTCTGTAGCAATTGCACAAGCAAGCGGATTCGCCATAAAAGTTGGTCCATGCATAAAGCATTTTGCCTCGCTTTGACAAATCATATCTGCAATAGCTTTGCTTGTAATAGTAGCAGAAAGTGTGAGATAACCGCCTGTCAATGCCTTACCAATACACATAATATCGGGAGTGATTTGTGCAAATTCTGCTGCAAATAATTTACCTGTTCGCCCAAAACCTGTAGCAATTTCGTCAAAAATTAACAATACATCATATTGCTGACAAAGTATCTGCGCTTGGCGTAAATATTCTGGTGAATAAAAATACATACCACCAGCTCCTTGTACGACTGGCTCTAAAATTAATGCTGCAATATCTTGATGATGCTGTTCTAATAATTCAGCCAAAGGTTGAATCGCCTTTGCATTCCAAGGTTGATCAAAAGTAACACTAGGTTGAGGCAGGAAAAATTGAATCGGTAAACTTTGCTGAAACAGGCTATGCATGCCTGTGATAGGATCACATACGGACATCGCATGCCAGGTATCGCCATGATAACCTGAACGAATTGTAGCAAATTTATATTTGTTTGGATGACCTTTAGCATGCTGATATTGCACAGCCATTTTCATCGCAACTTCTACAGCAACAGAGCCACTATCCGCATAAAAAATTTGATCTAACCCTTGTGGTAAAATACCCAATAATAATTGCGTTAGTTCACCAGCCGCATCGTGCGTAAAGCCACCAAACATAATATGGCTCATTTTTTCAAGTTGTTTATGTGCTGCCGCATTTAAACGAGGGTGATTATAGCCGTGTAATGCCGCCCACCAAGAGGACATTCCATCAATTAGCTGCCTCCCATCTTTTAAGGTAATCATCACACCATCGGCACGTTCCACAGGATAAACTGGAGTTGGCATTATCGTTGAAGAATAAGGATGCCAAATATGTTGTTGATCTAATTTTAACAATTCCTCACTAAACATAATTCATTCTCAAAGTTAAAAATCAGCTTACTGATCATATCATTAACCACATTTTGATTCATTATCGTTGTTTTTCATTGGTATTTTAATATTACAAATTCTGCATATAAAAAGTGCGGATAAAATTTTCAAAATTCTGACCGCACTTATTCATTTCAAGCTTTATAGAAAAGTATTCACAATTTCTAAAAACTCGTTTTCAGTCATTACTTGTACAGCAAACTCTTGGGCTTTAGCCAATTTTGAACCAGCATTATCTCCCGCAATCACAAAATGTGTTTTAGCGGAAACACTGCCAGCTACTTTTGCACCAAGTTTTTGTAACAATTCTTTTGCCTCATTACGCCCCATTTGGGTTAATGTACCTGTTAAAACCACGGTTTTATCTTTAAATGGATTTTCGCCGATCTCTTTGACTTCCACAGTTTCCCAATGTACACCTTGTTGAATTAAGTCATTTACCACATCAAGATTATGTTGCTCACGCCAGAATACATAAATACGGTTTGCAACCACCTCACCGACATCGGGCACTTCTTGCAATTGTTCTAAACTTGCTACTTGTAAAGCCTCAAGGGTTTTAAAATAGTTTGCTAAACTACGAGCGGTTGCTTCGCCTACGTCACGAATGCCTAAAGCAAATATAAAACGAGATAATGTTGTATTTTTTGCACGTTCTAAACTTGTTAAGGCATTATCTGCGGATTTAGCGCCCATTCGCTCCAAACGCATCAAGGTAAACAAATCAAGTTTAAATAAATCTGCGGGCGTATGAATCAATTCACGATCCACTAATTGCTCAATGAGTTTTGCCCCAACGCCATCAATATCCATGGCTCGACGAGAAACAAAATGTTTGAGCGCTTCTTTACGTTGTGCATCACAAAATAACCCACCTGTACAGCGAGCTACAGCTTCGCCTTCAATTCGGACAATTTGCGAACCACATACAGGGCATTCTGAAGGAAATATGATCGATTGTGCATCCATTGGACGTCGGTCATGCACCACGCCAATAATTTGTGGAATAACATCACCTGCACGGCGAATAATTACCGTATCACCAATAGCAATATCTAAACGAGCAATTTCATCTCCATTATGTAGTGTGGCATTACTGACCGTTACCCCAGCAACAAACACAGGTTCCAATTTTGCTACAGGGGTAATCGCACCAGTACGCCCCACTTGGAATTCTACATCCTTCAGTACAGTCATTTCTTCCTGTGCAGGGAATTTATAAGCGATTGCCCAACGTGGTGCTTTTGAAATAAAACCAAGTTGTTGTTGAAGCGCAATATCATTAATTTTTAATACAGTTCCATCAATATCATAACCAAGAGTTGGACGCACTTCTTGAATGTGACGATAGAAACCTAATACTTCATCCACACCATGACAAAGGCGAATTTCTGGATTCACGGGAATACCAATAGATTTTAACCATTGTAAGCGTTCATATTGGGTCGGTGGCAATTCCACTCCCTCAGCAATGCCAATACTATAGGCATTAAGGACTAATGGACGTTGGCTAGTAATTTTCGGATCAAGTTGACGCAATGAGCCTGCGGCAGCATTACGAGGATTTGCAAAAGTTTTCTCACCATGTTCCAAAGCTCGTTCATTCAAACGATTAAAACCATCTTGAGGCATAAAGACTTCACCTCGCACTTCTAAACGTTCTGGTGGATGATCAGTCAATAACTGCAATGGAATATTGCGAATAGTACGAATGTTTAAGGTAATATCTTCGCCAGTAGTACCATCACCTCTTGTCGCAGCTTGAGTAAGCACGCCATTCACATACAAAATACTTACGGCTAAACCATCTAATTTAGGCTCACAACAAAAGGTTAAAGGATCAGGTAAAGCAACTAAACGATCCTGAATACGCTTCACAAAGGCATAAAATTCTTCATCAGAAAAAGCGTTATCCAAGGATAACATCGGCAGTTCATGCGTAATTTGAGCGAACGCTGAAAGTGGTTTGGCGCCTACACGTTGAGTTGGTGAATCCGCAGTAACTAACTCAGGATATTGCTGTTCTAGAGCTTTCAATTGATGAAATAAACGGTCATATTCCGAATCTGGAATCTGCGAATTATCCAATACGTGATATTGATATTCGTGATAACGAAGTTGTTCTCTTAATTGTTTAATTTGTTGATTAATATCTGTCATGGGATTTTCCAACAAAACAAACCGCAC
Organism: Mannheimia massilioguelmaensis; assembly: GCF_000940515.1. Taxonomy (NCBI): domain Bacteria; kingdom Pseudomonadati; phylum Pseudomonadota; class Gammaproteobacteria; order Pasteurellales; family Pasteurellaceae; genus Mannheimia; species Mannheimia massilioguelmaensis. Next base: position 310,511 of record NZ_CDQL01000004.1, on the reverse strand, counting down.
TTTCAAGTGCTCAAAAGTGCGGTCGATTTTTCAAAAAATTTAAGTTTATTTTACTCGGTCAAAATATTCTTGTTCCGATGCCTCAGTTAATAATTCTTGTTGTTCCGTTAACACAAAACCACCAAGCTGTTCTGCTAAAGTTTTAGCGGCTCGCATCATAATTTTTAAATTAGTAAGATTATTACCAGGCGAAGGTAAACGCATAAAGATTGCTACACCTACTGTGTATAACTCTTGCAATGCATAAGGATTAAATGTACCGGGTTGAGTAATATTGGCGGCACTAAATAACACTGGGCTTGCTACGGTTAAATCCAAATGGCGGTGATAAATACTACCTTCTCCATAAATAAAGCCGAGATCTTCTAACACTTGAACTAAGGTCACACCGTGGAATTCACGATTTTCTGGAGCAACCACATATAACATCACAAATTCACTGTTTTCATCTGTGGCTAGCGTAGCTTGTTCCTGAACAGTGACCACAGGTTCTTCTTGTACTTCAATCGGTTGTTGTAATGGTGCTTTTGAAATCGGTGACTGTGCAAAGACTTGATTGCCTGCTTGTGAAGCTTCTTGCAATTGTACACGTAATAACTCTGATGAAGAATTAATACCTTCATCTAAATCCATATTAGCTTCAATATCGGCAATACTTTGCTGTGCTAAATTTTGTACAGGTTGAGGTTGAACAGAAGCATTTTGTGGATAATATTGCGCATTAGATGTCCCTTGAACTCTTGCTGTAGAAGGTCTCATTTCATATACAGGAGCCGTTTCTATAGGGGCAACATCAACATTAGGCAAAGTAATTTTAATTTGATCGACGGATTGAGGATCTGGTCTCATATCTTGAGCAGATTGCAAATGATCATCATGATAATTTTCAAAATTCAAGGTTTGCTGTGTTGATGCAATAGAAGGTTCTGCAACAACGGGCGGTTCTTGATGAATAACCGCTTGTTTAGGCTGTGTAAATGTCGGTGCAACACTGGTTGCTTTATTATAAGGTCCATTATGTGGAGTTGAATTAAGGGCTTGTCCAGAATGGCTGAAGGCATTAGCATTCTGAAAATATTGAGACTTTTCACGACGATTTGACCATAATCCGTGAGCAACTAAAGCAATTAGCGCTAGAATGCCTAAAATAATTAAAATTGTATTTAAATCCATTGCTAAGCGATTCCTTTTCCTGTTTTTACAACCGCATCACATAATCAATGTGACCTATAAAATGGTATTAGCTTATCATATTTTATTAATTTAGTGATATGTTTATCTTGATAAATTGCAAGACACTTCACATTTAATTCAAGTGTTATTCTCACACTTAGTCCACACTGACTAAGCAATGTTCAAAAAATATTGTATTTTCCTACCGCACTTTGTATGCTAACTGTGATTTAACATGACTTGGAAAGTAAAATTTAGGATTTGCTATGATTGAAGAAAAACAAATAAAATCAGGATTTCATTACTTTGTAATGGGTTGGCATTTAATTACACAACAAGGATTACGCCGTTTCGTGATTATGCCTATTTTGCTGAATATCGTGCTTTTAAGTGGCTTATTCTGGCTTTTCGTGAGTAAAATTTCAAGTATGATTGAAAGTATTATGAGTTTTATTCCTGACTGGCTAAGCTGGTTAAGCGGTATTCTCTTAGCCTTATCCATTCTGATGATTCTGTTAGTCTTCTACTTTATTTTTAATGCGTTATCAGGCTTTATTGCTGCACCATTTAATGGTCTATTAGCGGAAAAAGTTGAAGTCATGTTAACAGGCGAAGGTCCTGAAAATATGACTACCGCAGAATTTATTAAAGATACCCCCCGTATGCTTGCTCGAGAATGGCAAAAATTAATTTATAGCTTACCTAAATATATTGGTTTATTTTTATTAAGTTTTGTTCCTGTGGTGGGGCAAAGCATTATTCCAGTGCTTACCTTTTTATTTACCGCATGGATGATGGCGATCCAATATTGCGACTATGCCTTTGATAACCATAAAATTTCATTTGGCACCATGCGTTTTAAATTAGCTGAGAATCGCACACAAAGTTTAGTGTTTGGTTCATTTGTTACCCTTTGTACGTTTATTCCATTACTTAACTTTGTAATTATTCCCGTCGCCGTCTGTGGCTCAACAGCTATGTGGGTAGATACTTATCGTAAACAATTATACCTCAATAAAAATTCAGAAAAATCTACCGCAGTTTCAACACAAGAAAATAATAGCAAAGGAGCTGATATGGTGGTTCGAGCTAATACGGATATCCAATCTAAATAATTATTTCTTCATGTTATTAGGCAGATAGGTTATCTGCCTTTTTTCCATCTATTTAAAAACTAAGACAATTTTTCTTAAATAGAATTTAGTTATAAAATAGATCTAATAACTATTTTTTTTATATAAGTTGCAGTGATATAACTATTGCTACTAAATTGATAGTTTTTAAGGAGAATATAACTATGACAATTTTTGCAGATAATTCATATTCTATCGGTAATACTCCATTAGTTCGTTTAAAACACTTTGGCAACAACGGTAACATCGTTGCTAAAATTGAAAGTCGGAATCCGAGTTTTAGTGTGAAATGTCGTATTGGTGCCAACATGGTATGGCAAGCTGAAAAAGACGGAGTGTTAACCAAAGGCAAAGAAATTGTCGATGCAACTAGTGGTAATACAGGTATTGCCCTTGCTTATGTAGCGGCTGCACGGGGTTATAAAATCACCTTAACCATGCCTGAAACTATGAGCTTAGAACGTAAACGTTTATTGCGTGGTTTAGGTGTGAACCTAGTATTAACAGAAGGTGCCAAAGGCATGAAATGTGCAATCGCCAAAGCAGAAGAAATTGCAGCATCAGATCCTAATCGTTATGTGACCTTAAAACAATTTGAAAACCCTGCTAATCCAGCAATTCACCAACAAACGACAGGCCCTGAAATTTGGGAAGCTACTGAAGGTAAAGTAGATGTTATTGTGGCAGGTGTTGGTACTGGCGGTACGATTACAGGTATTTCACGTGCTATCAAATTAGACAAAGGCAAAGCAATCACTTCTGTTGCCGTAGAACCTGCAGAAAGCCCCGTGATTACACAGACCCTTGCGGGTGAAGAAGCGAAACCCGGCCCACACAAAATCCAAGGTATCGGTGCAGGCTTTATTCCCAAAAACTTAGATTTAAGCCTAATCGACCGTGTTGAAACCGTGGACAGTGAAACTGCCATTGCAACGGCGCGCCGTTTAATGGCTGAAGAAGGCATTCTTGCTGGAATCTCATCAGGTGCAGCCATTGCTGCAGCAGATCGCATCGCGAAATTACCAGAATTCCAAGATAAACTTATTGTAGTAATTCTTCCTTCTGCTTCAGAGCGTTATTTAAGTACCGCACTGTTTGAAGGTATCGAGGGTTAATCAATTTCTAATAACTATAAATTTCTTTCCTATAATCCCTTTGTGGTCAATTTTGCGAATTGACCGCTTGTTGTTTTCAATTTTCTAAAAATTCCCCAAAAAAACCGCACTTTGAGTCTTCCCAAAGTGCGGTATAAATTGACAAAATTTTATGCTTTATTGCTTAGCAATAACCTTTCCATCTACATAATCCACGGTAACTGGACTTGCTGGCAATAATTTGCCTGACAAAATTTGTTGTGCCAATGGATTTTCGATTTCTTGTTGAATTGCACGTTTCAACGGTCTTGCACCATAAATAGGGTCATAACCTACTTCACTAATAAAATCTAAAGTAGCATCACTAAAGTGAATGTCATATCCATGTTCAGCCATTCGTTTAATCAAACGAGCTAATTGAATTTGTGCAATGGATTTGATGTTTTCTTTAGCCAATGGGTGGAATACCACAGTCTCATCAATACGATTGATAAATTCAGGGCGGAAATGTTGTCCGACTACCGACATAACAAGTTCCTTCATGCCATCATAACCAAGATCTTGATTACCTTGAATTAAATCTGAACCAAGATTTGAGGTCATAATCACTACTGTATTACGGAAATCCACTGTTCTACCTTGACCATCAGTTAAACGACCATCATCTAATACTTGTAACAAAATATTAAATACATCATGATGTGCCTTTTCCACTTCATCTAATAAAATCACTGAATATGGACGACGACGTACCGCTTCGGTTAAATATCCGCCTTCTTCATAACCTACGTAACCAGGAGGCGCACCAACTAAACGAGATACGCTATGTTTTTCCATAAACTCTGACATATCAATACGTACCATGGCATCTTCATCATCAAACATAAAGTTTGCTAATGTTTTACATAATTCTGTTTTACCAACCCCTGTTGGCCCCAAGAATAAGAATGAGCCAATCGGACGATTTGGATCAGATAATCCTGCACGACTACGACGAATAGCATTAGCAACAGCTTCAACTGCTTCAGCTTGACCAATCACACGTTTATGTAATTCATCTTCCATACGAAGTAATTTTTCTTTTTCACCTTCCATCATGCGAGAAACAGGAATGCCTGTAGCACGTGAAAGCACTTCCGCAATTTCTTCGTCTGTCACTCGATTACGCAATAAGGTCATTTCCTTACCTTCCGCCTTATTCGCATCAGAAAGTTGTTTTTCTAAAGTAGGAATCACACCATATTGCAATTCAGACATTTTATTTAAATCACCCGCCCGACGTGCTTGTTCCATTTGCATACGCGCATTTTCAAGCTCGGCTTTAATATGTTGTGTACCTGAAAGTGTGGCTTTTTCACTTTTCCAAATTTCATCAAGTTCTGCATATTCCCGTTCTTTTTCTGCAAGTTCTTTTTCAAGCATGGTGAGCCGTTTACGGCTAGCTTCATCTTCTTCTTTTTTCAAAGCTTGCTGTTCTAGTTTTAATTGAATAATGCGGCGTTCTAAACGATCTAGAGGTTGAGGTTTAGAATCAATTTCCATACGAATGCTAGATGCTGCTTCATCAATTAAGTCAATGGCTTTATCTGGCAATTGACGATCAGAAATATAACGATGAGATAAAGTGGCAGCGGCAACAATCGCAGGATCAGTGATCTGCACATGATGATGTAATTCATAACGCTCTTTTAAACCACGCAAAATTGCAATGGTATCTTCCACCGTTGGTTCATCTACAAATACCTTTTGGAAACGACGTTCAAGAGCCGCATCTTTTTCAATATATTGACGATATTCATCTAAAGTTGTTGCACCAACACAATGTAATTCACCTCGAGCAAGACTTGGTTTTAATAAATTCCCCGCATCCATTGCTCCATCAGTTTTACCTGCCCCCACCATAGTGTGAATTTCATCAATAAAGAGAATAACTTTGCCTTCTTCTTGAGCAAGCTCTTTTAAAACCGCTTTTAAGCGTTCTTCAAATTCACCACGATATTTGGCACCAGCAATCAAAGCCCCCATATCTAATGAAAGTACACGTTTACCTTTTAGCCCTTCTGGCACTTCACCATTAACAATACGTTGGGCTAAACCTTCCACAATCGCCGTTTTACCCACACCTGGCTCACCAATTAGCACTGGATTATTTTTGGTACGGCGTTGTAGCACTTGAATTGCACGGCGAATTTCTTCATCACGTCCAATTACAGGGTCAAGTTTGCCACTTTCTGCACGAGCAGTTAAATCTATTGTATATTTTTCTAGTGCCTGACGGCTTTCTTCTGCGTTTTGATCCTTCACGCTTTCTCCTCCACGAATCTGTTGAATCGCTTGTTGTAAATTTTCTTTTTTCGCACCGCACTTACGCAACACATCGCCTATGCCACCTTTTTCGTCTAATGCAGCAAGTAAAAATAATTCTGATGAAATAAATTTATCTTGTTTTTGTTGGGCTATTTTGTCACATAAATTCAATAAGTTAAGTAATTGACGGGAGATTTGTACATCCCCGCCATTGCCTGATACTTGCGGTAATTTATTCATTTCGCTGGCTAATTCTGATTTTAACGCACGTAAATCCACACCTGTAGTGGTTAAAATCGGAGCCACTGAACCATCCTGTTGATTAAGCAATGCACTTAATACATGAACTGGTTCAATATATTGGTTATCTTTACCCAAGGCTAATGATTGCGCTTCGGCTAAAGCCTGTTGAAATTTTGTGGTAAATTTTTCAATATTCATATTTGCCTTCCTTATAATCTTTAGAACGTTTTTTGTTCACAAAATAGTAAATAAGATCGATTTCTGCGCTTTCAAGGTTAAAAATAAAATATTTTATGTTAAATAAACAATCTATCACTGGGTTTGCTTGCATAAATAAATTTATGCAAAATTTCTGAACTCAATAAAATTTCTCTCGCTGTTCAAATTTTCAAAAATCTACCCGCACTTTTATAGACTTAATGGCTAGCGAGGAATCTCCCATTAGCCATAGAGTTAGAAGAAATTAAACAATACTATTCATCGGTATAATCTCATTTACTCTCCTCTTATTGCCCTCTATAATGCCTTCAATAAAAATAATTTATAGGTATTGGCATGCAATTTTCAAAAATGCACGGTTTAGGTAACGACTTTGTCGTTGTAGATGCGGTGACACAAAATGTTTATTTTCCTGAAGAGCTAATTCGTAAATTAGCAGATCGTCATCGTGGTATTGGTTTTGATCAAATGTTAATCGTTGAGCCACCGTATGATCCTGATTTAGATTTTCACTATCGTATTTTTAATGCCGATGGTAGCGAAGTCGCTCAATGTGGTAATGGTGCTCGTTGCTTTGCTCGTTTTGTCACTATAAAAGGCTTAACAGATAAAAAAGATATTGCCGTAAGTACATCAAATGGACGTATGGTGTTAACCGTCAAAGAAGATGGAATGGTTCGTGTGAATATGGGTGAACCAATTTGGGAGCCTGCAAAAATTCCATTTACAGCAAACAAATTTGAGAAAAACTATATTTTACGTACTGATATTCAAACTGTGCTTTGTGGCGCCGTATCCATGGGTAATCCTCACTGTACTTTAGTTGTAGAGGATATTGATACTGCCAATGTGGTGGAATTAGGTCCACTACTTGAAAGCCATGAACGTTTCCCAGAACGTGTGAATGCAGGATTTATGCAAATTATGAATCCTGGTCATATCAAATTACGTGTGTATGAACGTGGTGCTGGTGAAACTCAAGCTTGTGGTAGCGGTGCTTGTGCAGCAGTAGCAATCGGCATCATGCAAGGTTTATTAGACAAGAAAGTTCAAGTAGATTTAATGGGCGGTAGCTTACTGATCGAATGGGAAGGTGAGGGGCATCCACTCTATATGACAGGTGAAGCAACTCATGTGTATGATGGTTTCATTAAACTTTAATTTGATTAAGGCGTCTTATCACGCCTTTTATTCTCTCTAGCGTTGCAAAATCATTGAGATAATAATTATGTATCATGAACAAACTGAAGAGACTGTCATTAATTTTTTGAAAAAGCACCCGCACTTTTTCGAAACCCATTTAGATCTGCTTGAACAATTAGTCATTCCTCATGTTCAAAAAGGCAATTTATCTCTTGTAGAAATGCAATTAGAACGACAACGTGAACGAATTAAAGAATTAGAATCACATTTAGAGCGGTTTTATCGGTTAGCCATTCAAGATCAAGATATATTCTTAGCACTGCTACCATTACAAAAGCGGCTGGCTAACACTCAACATTTTATGGAAGGTGTTGAAGTTTTAGATCATTGGGCAAAAGAGTTTGAATTACAACAGGTAAAGATTTTACTTTTTACAGATAGCTGGGAAAGAAGTTTAGATGTACCGGCACAATACTGGCTAGATCGTAAAGGTTTTGAATTGATTCGTTTAGAGCGTTTAGGCTTACGTAAAATCTATCTAGGCGAATTAACTAATAAGGAAAAATCCTTACTGTTCTTTCCTCAGGAATTACCTGTAGGATCTCTTGCTTGTTGTTTATTAGGAATGCGAGCTAATCAACATCAGTCCAATGCTTTACTCATATTTAGTGCAAGAGAAACTGATCGTTTTTATAATGGACAAGACACCACCTTTATTCGACATATTATTGATATTGTTGAATTACATTTACATCGTTGGTTATTAAACTATCAAAAATAATTGAAAGATAATACTATGACGGAATGGTTACAAAAATACTGGAATTATTTACGTATTGAACGCCAAGTAAGCCCTTATACGTTAACAAACTACCAGCGTCAAATGGATGCAGTGTTGGAACTTATGCAAGCAAATGATATTCGCAGTTGGCAACAAGTTTCGCCAAGTGTTGTCCGTTTCATTTTGGCAGAAAGTAAAAAATCGGGTTTACATGAAAAAAGTCTTGCCTTACGTCTGTCTGCATTACGTCAATTTTTAAGTTTTCTAGTCACCCAAGGTGAACTTAAAGTCAATCCTGCAATTGGTATTTCAGCACCTAAACAAGCTAAACATTTACCGAAAAATATCGATGCAGAGCAACTGAATAAACTGTTGAGCTCAAATAGTAAAGAACCAATTGATATACGTGATCATGCGATTATGGAACTCATGTATAGCTCTGGATTACGCTTATCAGAGCTACAAGGATTGAATCTTACTAATTTAAACTTCCGAGCCCGTGAAGTAAAAGTCTTAGGGAAAGGGAATAAAGAACGCATTTTACCCTTTGGTCATCATGCTTCTCATGCAATTCAAGAATGGCTCAAAGTCCGTTCACTTTTTAATCCAAAAGATGATGCATTGTTTGTGAGTCAATTAGGTAATCGGATGTCCCATCGTTCAATTCAAAAACGTTTAGAAATTTGGGGAATACGCCAAGGATTAAATAGCCATTTGAATCCTCATAAATTACGTCACTCTTTTGCCACCCATATGTTAGAAGCCAGTTCAGACTTACGGGCAGTACAAGAACTCTTAGGGCATAGTAATTTAGCAACAACACAAATTTATACACACTTAAATTTCCAACATCTAGCCGAAGTATACGATCAAGCACACCCTCGGGCTAAACGACATAAATAGGAAAATTTTATGAAATACTACCGCACTCTTTATCCCTTTAAAGTGATAAGCTTTGATCTAGATGATACGTTATATGATAACTCACAAGTTATCTTAGATGCCGAACAACGTTGTGTTGACGTACTACATGAATTAAGTGGTATCGCTGAATTAAACCGTGATTATTGGAACCAATGGAAAGAACGGATTGCTAAACGCTTTCCATTATTAATGGAAAATGTCACAGAGTGGCGTATTCAAACAATTAATGAGTTACTTACTCATCATAAGAAAAGTGCGGTAGAAATTGAAAAAATTTCTAATATAGCGATGAAAAATTTCTTTGAATGGCGTCATAAAATGCAAGTGCCTCAAGCCAATCTAGAGGCACTCAATCAATTAAAAAATTATTATAAATTAGCTGCGATTACTAATGGCAATGTCACTCCTCAGCGTGCAGGATTGAATCAATTTGATTTAGTTTTAACTGGAGGAGTGCATGGTCGAGCAAAACCGCACCAAGATTTATTCCATCAAGCAGCAGATTATTTCAAAGTACAACCTAATGAAATTCTGCATGTCGGCGATAATTTAATTACCGATGTACAAGGTGCTATTCAAGCGGGCTGCCAAGCCGCATGGATTAATTTATCCAATCAATCATTAAATCAATTGGCGGAGGCAAATCTATGCCCGACTTTGGAAATCTTCGCAATTACAGACTTATTAAACTTAATTCATCAATGATAAAACTCATATGAAACGTTCCCAACACCAATTCATTAAGCCATATTCTGCTTATTCAAGTCCACTTATATAAAATAAGTGGCTTTTATTAATGTTTTCCGAACAATCCACCTAGTCTGCCCATACCACCCATCATGCCTTTCATGCTACGCATCATTTTCGCCATACCACCATTACGCATTTTTTTCATCATACGTTGCATTTCATCAAATTGTTTCAAAAGTTTATTCACATCTTGAACTTGTGTACCTGAACCTAATGCAATACGGCGACGACGTGAACCTTTAATAATATCAGGATTTGCACGTTCTTTAAGGGTCATTGAGTTGATGATTGCCTCCATTTTTACGAACATTTTATCATCTACTTGATTTTTAACATGATCAGGTAAATTTTTCGCACCAGGCAATTTATCAAGCATGGACATCATACCGCCCATTTTTTTCATTTCAATTAATTGCTCACGAAAATCTTCTAAAGTAAAACTATTACCTTGTTTAAATTTCTTGGCAATTTTTTCAGCTTTCTCATGATCTACATTCCGCTGTAAATCTTCTATTAATGAAAGCACATCTCCCATACCTAAAATACGAGAGGCAACTCGTTCTGGATGGAAAGGTTCTAAGGCATCTGTTTTTTCACCAACACCTAAAAATTTAATTGGTTTACCGGTAATTTGGCGAATAGATAACGCTGCACCACCACGAGCATCACCATCAACTTTAGTCAAGATTACACCTGTTAATGGTAAAGCCTCATTAAAAGCCTTTGCCGTATTAGCAGCATCTTGACCAGTCATCGCATCAACAGTAAATAGTGTTTCAATTGGATTTAATACAGCGTGAATCTGTTTAATCTCATCCATCATATCGCTATCGACGTGTAAACGCCCTGCAGTATCGACAATTAGCACATCATAAAATTTTAATTTTGCGTCAGCTAATGCGGCTTTAGCTATAGCAACTGGGTTTTGTTGCACATCTGATGGAAAGAAATCTGCACCAACAGCTTCTGCTAAGGTTTCCAATTGTTTAATTGCCGCAGGACGGTAAACGTCAGCTGAAACCACTAATACTTTTTTCTTATGACGTTCTTTTAAGAATTTTGCTAATTTACCGACAGATGTTGTTTTACCCGCGCCTTGTAAACCAGCCATTAAAATGACGGCTGGAGGCTGAGTAGCGAGATTAAGCTCTTCATTTGATTCTCCCATCGCCAGTTCAAGCTCAGATTGAACAATTTTTAAGAACTCTTGACCTGGCGTTAAGCTTTTATTTACCTCTTCACCAATCGCACGTTCTTTAACTTTATTAATGAATTCACGTACTACAGGTAAAGCTACATCAGCTTCTAACAAAGCCATACGTACTTCGCGTAACGTCTCTTTAATATTATCTTCTGTTAAACGTCCTTTCCCTGTGATATTACGCAGAGTTTTCGATAGACGATCGGATAAATTTTCAAACATTGTTAATCCCACTTTTTTCAAAATTTTTGTAATTATACTGAAATCTAATAGATTTTCATCATTTCAAATAAATTTATAGCGATTTTACTTGTACATAGCTAAAATAACAGACATATGTTTTTTATTAAGTGAGTAATTTATGTGGTTTTCAATTTTATCTATTGTATTTTATGTACTGGCATTGCTGCTGATTGCCCCTATTTTACTAAATACAAAATCTGTGCAAGCTAGTAAAAGACCACAAAAACTGCCTTTATTTATTACTGCACTTTGTGCCATTGTGTTCCATATCTTTAGTATTTATCCATTACTCACTGATTTAGTTACGGGTCAAAACTTTACGCTGTTAGAAATTGGCTCATTATTTAGCGTTATCATTGCGATATTTGCGACATTATTCATGTTGCGTGTTAACACTATGTGGTTGTTACTACCAATAGTCTATGCTTTTGCTATTATCAATATCGTGGCGGCCACCTTTATTCCAAGCCATATTATCCAATTGCTTAATCAAAACACATCATTGCTATTCCATATCGGTTTATCCGTATTCACTTATGCCCTATGTTTTATTGCAATGCTTTATTCTATTCAATTGGTGTGGATTGATCGTTCATTAAAAGCAAGAAAAACTCAATTTTCGCCAGCTATACCGCCATTAATGACCGTAGAACGTCATTTTTTCTGTCTGTTTACAATTAGTGAATTGTTATTGACATTTACTTTAATTTCAGGCACTTATCACCTTTTACAATCAATTAATATTGAAACTATTCATAAAGCAGCCTTTTCTTGTGCAGGCTGGCTTATTTTTGGGATTGGACTAGTTGGACACTGGAAATATCATTGGAAAGGAAAAAAGATGATTGTTTATACAATTTCAGGTATGATCCTTCTCACCATTGCTTATTTTGGAAGTAGATTAATCTCATCATAGGCAACCTATTTCACAAAGTGCGGTAATAAAATATAAAATTTTTTTGAAAAACACCGCACTTTTACTGTTAATTAACAAAAGGATTTTATACTTTGGACAGTATCCCCCTTAGTAGCTTATTTATTACCCTTATCATTCTCTTAATCTTATCAGCCTACTTTTCAGGTTCAGAAACGGCTCTCTTAGCGGCTAATCGTTATCGTCTGCGTTTTCTGGCTGAAAAAGGCCATCGAGGAGCACAAAAGGCTGAAAAACTGTTGAAACAAACTGATAAGTTACTCAGTTTATTGCTCATCTGTAATAACGTTGTCAACATAACGGCATCTGCAATCGCAACTATCATTGGTATGCGTATTTCTGGTGATGCGGGAGTCGCTATTGCCACTGGTTTATTAACTTTCGTCATGCTGATTTTTTCAGAAATCTATCCTAAAACGGTAGCAGCCAACTATCCAGAAAAAATAGCAACTTTATCAAGCCATATTCTTCTGGTTTTGATGAAGATTTTGACACCTGTAGTATACTTAATGAATTTAATTATTAAGGCGGTGATCAAACTTACAGGCTTAAAATTAGATAACAAAACGCATTCATTAAGTTCTGATGAATTACGTTCTATTGTCAATGAATCAGGTAAATTTATTCCTTCAAGCCACCAACAAATGTTGCTTTCTATTCTTGATTTAGAAAAAGTCACTGTGGATGACATTATGGTTCCTCGCAATGATATTTCAGGCATTGATATTAGCGATGATTGGAAATCAATTATGCGTCAGCTCAACCATGCTCCTCATAGCCGTGTGGTCATCTACAAAGAAAATATGGAAGAAAATATTATCGGTATTTTGCGGGTACGTGAAGCTTATCGGTTAATGATGGATAAAAATGAATTTACCAAAGAAATTTTGGTTCGTGCGGTGGATGAAGTGTACTATATTCCTGAAGGCACAGGATTAACAGCTCAATTACTCAATTTCCGTAATAATAAAGAACGAATTGGTTTAGTGGTTGATGAATATGGCAGTATTCAGGGGCTAGTCACACTTGAAGATATCTTAGAAGAAATTGTGGGTGAATTTACTACCTCAACAGCGCCTTCTATTAATGAAGAAATTATTCAGCAATCTGATGGTTCAATGATTATTGATGGCTCTGCCAATATTCGTGACATTAACAAATTACTTGATTGGAATCTTAATACAGACGAAGCTCGCACATTCAATGGACTGATTCTAGAACATCTTGAAGAAATCCCTCAAGAAGGTACTGAATGTGAGATCGATGGTTTAAAAATTACTATATTAGAAGCAAGTGATAATATGGTCAAACAGGCTAAAGTTATTAAATTATAACCTCATGTTATTTCTCTAAAAGCGATGAAATCTTCATCGCTTTCTATTTTATATAAAATATATTTTTATTCATACTCTCTTAAATACCCTTTCTTTTTGTAATGTTTTATTAGCATTTAATTTAATTAAATATTAATTTAATTAAATTTTATAGAAATATATTGATTTCACCTGCCGCATGAATGATAATTATTTTTATTTTTATAAACAAACCTAAGGAAAAAATAATGCGTAAAGTAACGTTGACTTTATTGCCACTTACCTTATTTGTGGCAACAACCCTACATGCACAATCTACTGCCCAGTTAGATACTATTGATGTTGTAAGTGATAACTACTCTCCTCAAACTGAAAATATCAATGGTAAAGGTACTGTAAAAGTACGTCAGGCAACTAAAATGTCTGATGTGCTACGTGGTGTACCTGGTGTTAATGTAAATGGTGCTCGTTCTGTGGTTGAACGCTACAACATTCGTGGGGTAACTGAAGAATTCTTAAATGTAACTGTTGATGGTGCTCGTCAAAATGGTTTTGCTTTCCACCATGGTGGTAACTATGCAATCGATCCAGAAGTGTTAAAGCGTGTTGATATTGATGTTGGTTCTAACTCTGTTGCAACAGGGGCTGGCTCATTAGGTGGCTCAATTAAATTTGAAACAGTCGAAGCTGCTGACATGCTAGAAGATGGTCAAAATGCAGGTGGTAAAGTTAAATATGGTTGGGGCAGTAACGGTAATTCTCACCAATCCATGGCAATGTTATATGGTCGTGCTAACAATTTAGATTTATTAGGCTACTTTAACTATCGCCATCAATTAGATGGTAAAGATGGAAATGGTACGAAAAATGCGAATAAAGGCCATGCTCAAGATTATTTAATTAAAGCTAAATATAATATTACTGAAGATCAGTGGGTAAAAATTTCTGCAGAACGCTATTCAAATAGTGCATTTGCTTGTGCTAAAGCCAATATGGCAATGTGCTTAGAAACTAGTCCGACAAATGAAGCTAAACAATATGCAAAATTATTGCGTAAAACCTATACATTAGGTTATGGGATTAATCCAACTGATAATCCGTGGGTAAATTTCAAGGCTAATGTTTATAGCACAGAAACTGAAACAACCGTGATGGGAAATCCTAAAACTAATATTAAAACTGTTGGTGGAACGCTATCTAATACATCTGAAACAGATCTAAGCTTTACCCATCATAGAATTTTAGTTGGTGGAGAATATTATAAAACAACCGAAAAAGCTCTAGGTTCGACCGTTAATAATTATGAAGTAAAATTAGACAGCACATCTGCCTATATTGAAGACCAAATTGGAATAGGTGATTTCACCATTATTCCAGGTGTTCGTTACGATCACTATCGTGCAGATTTATCAGAAACCGTGGATAAATCCTACCATCGTTTTTCTAAAGCATTAGGTTTGCGCTATGCTTTAACAGAAAATTTAGTTATTTTTGGCAACTATACAGAACTATTTAAAGGTCCTGATGCAGGAGATTTAGTGGTACGTAGTGGTGCTAGAAATTACCATGCGAGCATTGAAGCCACTAAAGGTGAAAACCATGAAGCTGGTTTTAATTTTGCTACAGCGAATTTATTCACAGGGGATGATGATCTATCCTTTACTGCAAAATATTTCCATACCCATTATGACAATATTAGCAGAACGGTAAAAATTGCTGGTCGATCTGCTTATGGTAACTTAGGTCCAGTGACTTTAAAAGGTGTTGAAGCTTCCGTTAAATACCGTATTGAAAACTTAACCGCTTCTCTTTCTTATGCAAGAGCAAGAAGTAAACAAAATACCAACATTGGTTCTATGGCAAATCCGCCTGTCGCAGGCTATGCTGCCTTTGATGATACTGGTGATAGATATAGCTTTGGCTTAAATTATTATCTGCCTGAACAACAAATTGAGTTAGGTTGGAATACTTTATGGGTTAGAGGAATCAACTTATATGATGAGTTAAGTACAGGTCGTGGACCAAGCGCAAGATATTATCCAGGATATACTTATAAAGAAGCTTATTCTGTGAGCAATGCTTATATTTCTTGGGCACCTAAACAAGTTAAAGGATTAGAGTTAACCTTTGGTGTTGATAATATCTTTAATAAAGCTTATGTGGATCAAAGTACTCAATATTATGGTGCTGTAGATTTAGATCCAGGTCGTAACTATAAATTAAGTATCTCTTACAAGTTTTAATACATCCTCATCTCATGATGACCTTTTATTGGGAGAATGAAAATTCTCCCTTTTTTTATCCGCACTTTTAATAAAAATCATTAATTCTATCAATTACAGCAATAGAAATATTTACCAATAAACCGAACTTTGCTAGAATTCCCTATCTAATTGAAATTCATTCTCAATTATATTTACATTTTATTAACGTTATTAAGGTTTTACCATGGTAGAAGGATTATTTGAATTTTTAAAAGCTTATAGTGACTATATTGTGCTCGGTTTATTATGCTTAATGAGCTTTATAATGATTTGGTTTGTCATTGAACGTTTTATTTTCTTAGGTCGTGTTAAAGTAAAAACATATAGTAATATTCACGAATTAGATATTGATCTTAATCGACATCTCACCATTATTTCTACTATTGGTGCAAATGCGCCTTATGTTGGCTTGTTAGGTACGGTTGTAGGGATTTTATTAACTTTCTATGATTTAGGTAACTCTGGTGGCGATATTGATGCCTCAGCCATTATGCTTCACTTATCACTTGCCTTAAAAGCAACTGCAGTAGGTATATTAGTAGCAATTCCATCTATGGTCTTTTATAGTGCACTCCTCCGTAAAGTAGAAGTTAACCGCTTAAAATGGAAAGCTTTAAATAGCCAAAAAAATATAGGTGAGTAACGTGAAAAAGTTTGATGAAATTAACATTATTCCATTCATCGACATTATGTTGGTGCTACTGGCAATTGTTTTGATCACTGCTTCATTTATTTCACAAGGTAAAATCCAAGTAAATGTACCTAAAGCTTCTTCTACAGTAGCCTTTAAAGCAGATGATCTCGCAAAATTATTAACAGTCACTGAAACAGGCGAAATCTTTTTTAATGATAAACCTATTCAACTGGCGAGTTTAGAACAAGAAATCAATACCTGGAATAAAGAACAAAAGGTTACTTTAAAAGTAGATGCAAAAGCTTCATTCCAAGATTTTGTTTCCATTACTGACCTTATGGCAAAGAATGAAATTAAAAATGTTGCCATAGTTACAATGAAAGAAAAAGGCAAATAGATATGCAGAAACGTTCCATGGTGGGCTTTCTCGGGTCTCTTGCTTTTCATGGTGGACTTGCAGCTTTATTATTTGCATGTTTTAAAAGTGATGATAGTGCAAATGGAATCGCTGCACAGGTAATTGATACGAATATTTCAATGGAAATGATGATGGCAACAGTGATTGAAGAATCCGCGCCAGCAGAACCAGAACCTCAAATGAAAGAAGAGGTTATAGAAAAAGAAACGGTTGAAGATCCTACATTGAAGAAAGTTCAAGAGAAACCAAAAGAAAAGCCAAAAGAAAAACCGAAGGAAAAGCCTAAAGAAAAACCGAAGGAAAAACCAAAAGAAAAGCCAAAAGAAAGTGAAACAGTTGTAAAAGCTACAGCCTCACCACAACAAGTGGGAGTAAAAGCGAATCAGGCAGTTATTTCAAATGCGAATGCAAATTCACAAATAACTGGTGTTAATAGAAATGTTAATACCTCGGATACAAGCTTAGCGGGAAAAGGGGCAAGCTCTTCAGAAATTGATGCTTATAAGAGTGCGATTAGACGTGAAATTGAACGCCATAAAAGATATTCTCAACGAGCTAAAATGATGCGTAAACAAGGTACTGTTATCGTTGCATTCAATATTGGAGCAGATGGTTCATTAACTGGGGAACGAATTGTTCAGTCATCAGGAAGTGACGATCTTGATAATTCTGCATTAAGTGCGGTACAAAGTGCAAACTCAGTAGGACCAAAACCAAATGGTATGGCGAGTGCAATTAGTGTGCCAATTTCTTTTACAATCCAGTAGTTTTGCTACTGTCGGCAATTCAGCGTAAAATAAGTGCGGTTAATTCTAACCGCACTTTTCTTATTTCATACATATTTTTCTAAGGATTTATCATGATTATCGGGCCTTATATTAATGCTGTGGCTATTATTACTGGTGCGCTTATTGGTGCTGCCCTTGGTGGACGTGTTCCTGAGCGTTTACGTAATAATCTTACCCTATTATTTGGTTTATGCTCCATGAGCATGGGGATCGTGATGATTGCTAAAGTAGCAAATATGCCTGCTATGATTCTCGCATTATTATTAGGGACTATTATTGGTGAAATAATTTTATTAGAAAGTGGTATTAATAGAATTGCCTCTTCAGCTAAAGTTATTATTGAAAAAATTTTCCCAAATAATGAAAAGAAAGGTTTATCGCATGAAGAGTTTCTACAAAAATTTGTAGGCATTATTATTTTATTTTCATTTAGTGGCACAGGGATTTTTGGGGCGATGAATGAGGGGTTAACTGGAGATAATAATATTTTAATTATAAAAGCTTTTTTAGACTTTCTAACCGCAATGATCTTTGCCACTTCATTAGGTATGGCTGTAGCAACAGC
Source organism: Mannheimia massilioguelmaensis (assembly GCF_000940515.1). Taxonomy (NCBI): domain Bacteria; kingdom Pseudomonadati; phylum Pseudomonadota; class Gammaproteobacteria; order Pasteurellales; family Pasteurellaceae; genus Mannheimia; species Mannheimia massilioguelmaensis. The sequence goes on along the minus strand of NZ_CDQL01000004.1, from coordinate 292,384 downwards.
TGCAATACCGCAAACTATTTTACAAGTTATATTAGCCTATTGTGCAATCTTTATTATTCCCTTAATCACGCCTGAAATGCGAGCTGATTTTGCAGCAGCAGGAGGGATGATCATGGTCGCAACAGGTTTCCGCATTTGTGGATTAAAAAATTTCCAAATTGCCAATATGCTCCCAGCGCTGTTTATCGTCATGCCTATTTCTGCATTATGGATTAAATTTATGGTCTAATGGAATTAATAAAAGTGCGGTCTAAATTTTATTATTTTTTACCGCACTTTCTTACAAAGAGGTATGGCATTATGCCTGGCTGTTTAAGAATTTATTGTACCACAATTAATCCTATCGCTCCCTTATCAGCCTGCATTAAATCAGATGCACCAAAAAGAAAAGGTTGCATATTAGAAGATAGATTATCAAATTTGACTATTAGTTGAACCTTTCCCTTAATCCAAACTGTATCTTTCCAAACTAATTCACTTTCTTCAGTGACTTGTCCATCAATACTTTCGATCAGGAATTTAGCGCCTTGTATATAAAACCCAGTTGGAATTGAACTGGTTAAATGCCAACGTTCAATTGAGCCTTGTTTTACATTAACATCAATACGACGAGGGTCAAAGCGTTTTTGATTAATCATTCCGTTACTCGCATCAATATGGAATGAACGCTCTTGAGTAATCTGTTTCGGCAACATTGCATGACTAGTAAATTGTAAATTAGGATTACCGTTAAATACAGATAATAGCCCTTCAGGTCTAAATTCAAGAACTGTGTTTTCGGACAGCTCATTATCTGAATCAAATAATAGCTTCGCTTTATCTACAATTCCTCGTTTCGTGCCTGCAATTAAAGAAACATTTCCGCCTTCATTGAGGTCCACTAATAATTCAACACGCTCACCAGGAGCAACAAAAATATTCTTCACAGCTTTGCTTTGCGGTAAAAAACTTTGATCTTTAGCAATAACAAATAAATCACGATCATCTTCCATTCGTAGATCATAAGCTCGAGAAAGAGAGGCATTAACAATACGTAAACGAATCCATCCTCGACTAACCGCTAAATAAGGAGCTTCTTGACCATTCACTAATAGGCGTTCACCATAAAAGTGCGGTTCGTTTTGTTGAAATAATTGTGTGCCAGTACTGTTAATTTTATGATCTTGTAAAATTAAAGGAATATCATTTACACCATATTTATTGGGCAATTTTGCTTTACGACTTTCCTCATCTTCAACAATCCAAAGTCCTACTAGCCCTCGATAGGTTTGATATGCGGAACTGGCTAAGGTACAAGCATGATAATAACAAGTGGCCGCTGGTTGGCTAATTGGAAGAATAGGAGACCAAGCTTGACCGGGCTTTAAGCCATGACCAATTCCCCCAATTAATTCCCCCGAAGCCTGTAGGCCCTGAATATTGAACGCCACTAGTTGAGATAAATTATTTCGCCAGGTTAACTTAACAAAATCACCTTGTTTTACTCGAACGGTCGGCCCTAAATAACGTCCATTAAATCCCCAAACCTCCACTAATTTTCCTGAATTGAATTCAAACTGTGTAGTTTCTGTGCTGAGAATTACAGGACGTCCTCGACTACTTTCTAACACGGGCGGGATTATTAACGGTTGGCGGCTAGCCGCTAATAAAGGCATGGGAATAGCAGTAAGAGCTGTCGCAATTAAGGTTCTTTTAAAAAATTGACGACGAGAATAATTTTCCATAAAAACTATTTTCCTGACTGAGCAATTTCAGCATCAAGTTCTGCAATGCGCTTTTCCATTAAATCATGACAATATTGCGCAAGCTCACGTACATTATCTTTTGTATAATTGGATACATCAATCGGCTGCATAATTTCACAGATTACTTTACCATTATCCCAACGATTTAAATCAATTTTATTATGTGTTGTGGAACAAACCACAGGAATAATAGGTACACCAGCAGTTAAAGCAGCATGAAAAGCCCCTGTTTTGAAAGGCAATAATCCTCTACCTCGGCTACGCGTTCCTTCTGGAAACATCCAAATTGATAAATTATCGCTATTAATACGGGCGGCGACTTCAGCCATAGTATTATGAGCACGGTTTTTATTTTCACGATCAATAAAAATATTGCCTGTTACCCAATATAAAAGTCCAAAGAAAGGAATCCAAATAAGGCTTTTTTTACCCACTGTCACCGTGCGATCTCTAACCATATAAGAAATGGTCACCATGTCGTAGTTATTCTGATGATTCCCAATATAGACAGCTCGAGGATAGCTATCTACACCCTCAGGAAAACGATGTTCCACATTTAACCCAAATAATGGCCATAAACGCCCAAAACAACGCGCCATTACTCCTACATTACTTGGATTTTTAAAACGAATAAATGAATAAATTGTGCCTAATACACAAATTAAGATACAGCAGACCGTCACTACAATAATTCGAAGTAATTTCAACATAAATTTGATACCTTTGATAAATTTGGTAAAGTATAACGAAATTAGGAAAATAAGTGTAGAACATCGCAATAAAAAATCGGGTTCTTACCTATTTTAGCTTCTATTTTGATAACAAGTTAACTGAATGAAATTAATGAAAAAAACTTATTTTATTGCCGATCTTCACCTTAGTGAAAATCATCCAGAACTCACCGCACTTTTTATTGACTTTATGCAAAATCAAGCGCCACAAGCAGAATCTATTTATATTCTTGGCGATCTATTTGATTTTTGGATCGGAGATGATGAGAAGTCTTCAGTAATTAAAATGGTACAAGAGCAAATAAAATTTATTACTACACAAGGAATTCCTTGCTATTTCATTCATGGCAATCGAGATTTCTTAGTTGGTAAAAAATTTGCGGAGCCTTGTGGATTACAACTCTTACCTGAATATCAGGTAATTGATTTATATGGCACGCCAACCTTAATTTGCCATGGTGATACCTTATGCACTGATGATGAAAAATATCAATTATTCCGTAAAAAAGTTCATCAAAAATGGCGTCAATGGTTATTCTTACACTTACCATTAAAAATTCGCATCGCCATTGGTAAAAAAATTCGCATGCAGAGTAATGCAGATAAGAAACTGAAATCTGAAGATATTATGGATGTAAATGGTGACTTTGTACTACAAACCTTTAAAGATTTTAATGTTACTCTAATGATCCACGGTCATACTCACCGTCAAAATATTCATAAAATCCCACCGCACTTTACTCGCATTGTATTAGGTGACTGGAGGCCTAATGCACCTTCCGTATTAGAATTTAGTGAACAGGGATATCAATTTATCTAATAGAAAAAGAAAAAGCCCATTACATAATGGGCTTGATCATTGTGTTAAAAATCCAGATTTGTCTGCACTAAGACACAGGAAGTATTTAGATATAGCGTACAACTAGTGCAAAAAAACTGTAATTCTAAAGTAACATCAAATATGCAAGTTACTTAACACGTGAAACATATTCACTTGAACGAGTATCCACTCGAATCACTTCACCAATTTGAACGAATAGAGGAACTTTAACTACAGCACCTGTACTTAATGTTGCAGGTTTACCACCAGTACCTGCTGTATCACCTTTAAGACCTGGATCAGTATCAACAACTTCTAATTCTACGAAGTTTGGTGGAGTCACTGTAATTGGATTACCATTCCATAATGTAATAATACACTCAGCTTGGTCTAATAACCATTTATCAGCATCACCCACAGCTTTAGCATCTGCTGAATATTGTTCAAATGTTTCTGGGTGCATAAAATACCAGAAATCTTCATCTTTATATGAATAATTTAAGTTTAAATCCATTACATCGGCACCTTCAACAGAGGTTCCTGATTTAAAGTTAATATCTAATACTTTACCTGAAATTAATTTACGAATACGAGTACGCGTAAAAGCCTGGCCTTTCCCTGGTTTTACAAATTCATTTTCAACGATAACGCAAGGTTCACCATCTTGCATAAATTTTAGACCTGGTTTGAAATCACTGGTAGTATATGTAGCCATTATTATCCTCAATTTGATAGAGTTGTTTTTTAAAGTGCGTATTTTAACCCAAAATCCCCCAATTAGAGAAGAGAATTGGCTAGAAATTCTTGCAAATTCTATTTCAGATCCTAAAGTTTTATTAGAGAAACTTAACTTACCTATTGAAAAATTTGAAAAAGATATTGCTGCACGTAAATTATTTGCTATGCGTGTACCTATGCCATTTGTAGAAAAAATGGAAAAAGGAAATATGCATGACCCTCTCTTCTTGCAGGTGATGTCATCAAAAGAAGAATTTTCTATAGTTGAAGGTTTTTCTACTGATCCGCTTGAAGAACAACAACTCGCTGCACCTAATGTTTTACATAAATACCATAATCGCTTGTTATTAATGGTCAAAGGTGGTTGTGCAATTAATTGTCGATATTGTTTTCGTCGCCATTTCCCTTATGCAGAAAATCCTGGTAATAAGGCTAGTTGGACAAAAGCACTGGAATATATTGAACAAAATTCACAAATTGAAGAAGTGATTTTTTCAGGTGGCGATCCACTTATGGCAAAAGATCACGAACTGGCGTGGTTAATTCAACATCTTGAAGACATACCCCATATACAACGTTTACGTATTCACACACGTTTACCTGTAGTTATCCCGCAGCGTATTACCGTAGAACTCTGCAATCTGCTTAATCGCTCTCGTTTACAGATAGTCATCGTCACACATATTAATCATGCAAATGAGATTGATGAGCAATTAGCACTTGCTTTAGCTCAACTTAAAGCGGCGAATATCACCTTACTCAATCAATCGGTATTATTAAAAAATGTGAATGATAATGCACAAACCTTAAAAACCTTAAGTGATAAATTATTTAAAGTCGGTATTCTTCCCTATTACTTACATTTATTTGACAAAGTTCAAGGTGCAAGCCATTTTTATATACCCGATGAAAGTGCGGTAAAAATTTACAAAGAATTACAAAGGCTAACCTCAGGTTATTTGGTGCCAAAACTCGCTAGAGAAATTGCTCATGAACCCAATAAAACCCTTTATGTAGGCTAATTGAAATAAATAAATTTTAGATTTAACATAGCAGTGCTTAGCATGAGAATATCCTAGGCAAAACTTGAAAGATCCGATAAAATAAATCAATTTTATTGATATCAACTCATTGAGTAGAACAATAATCAAGATGATATTATCTAGTGAATTTTCATTAGAACAATTTCAACCACAAAATTTTTCATTTTGTGACCGCACTTTTAAGTGCATCCCTGAGTAAAATAAAGTTTAGCATTGAGGTATATTGTGGACAGAACGCCAGAAAATAATCCATCTTCAGAAAATCCATCACAAAAAGAATTGGATTTAGGCATTAACCAAATTGAGCCTGTAACACCTAAAAAAGTGTACACCTCAGAAACATCAATTTTTGATAAAGCAAAAGGTGGTTTCAAAGGTATTTTTGCTAAAAAAGAAAACCTATCACCAAATCAATTTGCTGTTCGTAAAGAACCTACTTTTGGCGAACCAAGTTCAATGAATCCCGCTACATCAAATATTAAAGTTGAAAAAGCAATAGAAGAAACGATGGTAAAAGTAGAAAACAGTTCAACATCTATAGGAAATGAACCTAATACTACGGCACACGAGATTAAATCAGAATTTATAGCGTCAACAGAAACATTAAAACCAAATGTTGAGCCAATCCGTACTGAGCCAAACACTGAAATTCCAAAAGCACAATCTACATTGTCAGAGGCCTCTACAAATCAGCCTCAGCATTTATCAGATAATACTGAAAAAGCAAAAATTAAAAATCCTGAGGATTGGAAAGTAATGCAAAAATTACCTCGTAAACACCGTCGTTTAGTGATTGCCATTGCTGTTGCATTGCTTGCTTTATTAGCCTTACTGTGGTTAAAACCAAGCTCTGATACCGTGCAAGATTTTCAAACTGGTGGAAATAACAATTTACCGATTGAATTCCAACCATTAGATCAAAATCAACCTGTTGAAAATGCTGATGCCAATAATGTTGTTACTACTCAAGATGGTACTGCACCTGTAGATGCTAGCCAAGCAGCAACACCAGCTCCAGAAACAACAAATGCACCACAAATGCCAACTACACAATCCACTCCAATTGCTTCACAAATAACAGCAGAACCGGTAAAACCAGTTACCACTGAAGCACCTAAAGCAATTGAAAAAGTAAAACCACAAGAACAAGTTAAAACAAAACCTGTTGAAAAACCTAAAACCGCTGAAGTCACTAAAGTGAAACCAACAGAAAAAACTAAGGTAGTAGAACAAGTCAAAGCTAAATCTGCTGAAAAACCACAAAATTCAGCGACTAATAAACCAATGGTGACAGAAGCTAAACCAGCCACGACAAACAGTGCTAGCACCAAAATCACGCAAAGCACTAGCCAAAAAACGTTAACGATCCCACAAGGTACATCATTAATGCAAGTCTTTCGTGATAACAATTTAAATATATCTGATGTTAATGCCATGACAAAAGCAAATGGTGCAAATGGTGCATTAAGTGGCTTTAAACCTGGTGATAAAGTTCAGGTTTCATTGAACCCTCAAGGACGTGTTAGTACTATGCGTTTATCAAATGGTGCAACATTCACACGTCAAGCTGATGGCACATACCAATATAAAAAATAATATGGAGCAAATATTTTGAAAAAAGCATTCTTACTTCTTATTCCTTTTATGACAGTAGCTTGTACTCAAATAATGAATACAATGCCAGAAAATCCGAAACCTATAGTAAAAACTAACGAGGTTTCAGATAAATCATTTCAAAAAGGAAGCGCCATACTTTATCGTTGTAAAGATGACAAAGAAGTAAGAATCATCCGCAATATTCAAAATAAAAAGGCTAAAATGGGAAAACAAAACCGATTTTCATCCATTAATGTAACCTTTAACAATATTACGGAAAAACTCACCTCAACCGTATCGGAAAGCGGTAATAGTTATACGAATATTCACTGGCATTGGTTTGAACGTGATGATTTCAATATTCTCACAACAAGTGTAGGTCAGGTATTAGCAGAACAATGTATTATCGCAAATAGTTCATTTTCAGCTCATACAGCAACCAAACAAAAATAATCATTCTTAATCAGCTAATAAAAAAATGCAGAGATAAGCTTATACCCATCTCTGCATTTTTTATATTAAGAGAAATTATTTCTTTTTACTTTCTTCATATAACCATTCTGCAACTTGTTTAGCAAAATAAGTCAAAATGCCATCGGCACCCGCACGTTTAAAACATAACAAGCTTTCCATAATACATTCTTTCTCTTTCAACCAACCATTTTGAATCGCAGCCATATGCATTGCATATTCACCCGAAACTTGATAGGCAAAAGTTGGCACGCCAAAATAGTCTTTAACACGATACACCATATCTAAATAAGGCATCCCAGGTTTTACCATCACCATATCAGCTCCCTCTTGTAAATCCAAAGCGACCTCTTGCAGACCTTCATTACTATTAGCAGGATCTACTTGATAAGTTTTTTTATCGCCACCTTTTAAATTACCAGCAGAACCCACTGCATCACGGAACGGACCATAGTAATTTGATGCATATTTTGCAGAATACGCCATGATTTGTGTATTAATACAATTGTTAGATTCCAATACCTCACGAATCTTACCAATACGCCCATCCATCATATCACTTGGAGCAACAATATCTGCACCTGCTTGAGCATGAGATAAAGCTTGTTTAACTAATACTTCCGTAGTCACATCATTCAATACATAACCATCATCATCAATAATACCGTCTTGACCATGTAATGTATAAGGATCTAATGCCACATCTGTTAATACCCCTAATTCAGGATAAGCAGATTTTAATGCTTTTACAGCTCGTTGTACTAAACCATTTGGATTATATGCTTCCTCAGCCATCAATGACTTACGTTCAGCCCCTACCACAGGGAATAAAGCAATCACTGGCACGCCATATTTCACTAATAACCCAGCTTCAATAAGCAATTGATCGATTGTTAAACGTTCAACATTAGGCATTGATGGAACAGCTTCACGATAATTTTCGCCCTCAATCACGAAAACAGGATAAATTAAATCATTTGCAGTTAACGTATTTTCAGCAACTAAACGACGACTAAAATCATGTTTACGTAAACGACGCAAACGGCGAGATGGAAATCCAGTAAAAATTTGTTGGGTCATAAGATATATCCTTTTCTTTGTTCTTTTTAAAAATTAAAGAAAATAAAAAGGCACGAACTATTGCTCGCGCCTACACGTAAATCATTTTTTACTATTTATGTTCTACAACATCTGTTGATTGACTACTCACACTATCTTCTTCATCTTCAATTCTAGGTTTATAGAATCGAGCAAACATGACGCCAATCTCAAATAATAAACACATTGGAACGGCTAATAAGGTTTGAGAAAAAACATCTGGAGGTGTAAGTAACATACCAACAATAAACGCACCCACAATAATATAAGGGCGTTTGTTTTTTAAATCTTCTGGTGTTGTCACCCCTGTCCAACATAGCAAAATAATAGCTACAGGAACTTCAAAACACACGCCAAAAGCTAAAAATAAGGTTAAAACAAAATCTAAGTAACTACTTATATCCGTCGCAATAGCTACCCCATCAGGTGCGGTTTTTGTTAAAAAACTAAATACTAATGGGAATACAACGTAGTATGCAAATGCCACACCTGCATAAAACAGAATAGTACTTGAGAATAACAATGGATAAACCAATTTTTTCTCATGTTGATATAAAGCTGGAGCAACAAATGCCCAAATTTGATACAAAATAAACGGCACAGAAAGAAACACTGCCGCAATACCAGTAAGTTTTATCGGTGTAAAAAATGGAGCTGCCACATTCGTTGCAATCATTGTTGAACCTTGTGGCATTTGATCTAACAATGGTGTTGCGATTAGATGATAAATATCATTAGAAAAATAAACCAATCCACAAAACACCAGTAATACAAAAATAAGTGAACGCAGTAAACGATCACGTAATTCAACTAAATGGGTAATTAGGGGTTGAGACTCTTCAACGCTACTCATAGGATTCTCTAGATTAATTTAGCTTTTACGCTCAATGACCATGTCATCATCTGGGGGTGCATATTTTGCAAGCATTTCTGCTGCTTGATGTTCAATCTCAGCCTGTTGACGTTCTAACTCTGCTGCAGTGTCTAACTCAGCAGCTTCTACTTCGAGTTGTTCCGTTGCTTTAGCTGAAAGTGCGGTAAGATTTTCAGAAATTTCCACATTTAGTGAATTTTCTGTAGATTGTGCAATCTGTTCTACCTGCTCAGATACTTGAGCAACTTGGTCTGAAACATTTTCTGCAAGCGCATTTTCTTCACGCATTTTTTGGATCTGTTCCTGCATTGTCGTATTAGTTTCAACAGCAGCTTTATCCAAGTCAGCCTTCATTTTTTCTGCTGAAGCTTTTAATTCATCGACTGTTTTTGCCAGATCAGGAGAAAGCGTTTTCAAATTGAGATTTTCAGCTTTTTTAATGCTTTCTTGTAATTCTTGAAGTTTTAGTTCTTGAGATAGCTCATTTTGTACATTGGCTGCTAAACCACGAATTGTACGAACCCATCCCATGATTGTTTTTATTGCCACAGGCAAACGTTGTGGGCCTAACACCACTAAGCCCACAACAAAAACTAAAAATAACTCAGAAAAACCAATATCAAACACAGATTAAGCCTGTTCTTTATCTTTTACTTTTTCAGAAGTTGCCGCCGCAGAATCATCTTTATTTAAAGATTTAAATTCAGCATCTTTAGGAGCATCTTCATTCATTGCTTTTTTGAAACCTTTTACTGATTCACCTAAATCCGTACCTAAAGTTCTTAATTTTTTAGTGCCAAATAATAAAACAATAATTGCCACAATGATAAGTAATTGCCAAATACTAATTCCGCCCATAGATTTTCCTTTTTAATAATAATGAATAAATTGTCGGTGAATATACCTCGTTTAGTCAAGATGAACAATAGCCAACAGGGATTATTTTCTATTTTTTGTATTTATTTCATCACTATTTGATCGAGCCCAAAGTTGTTCGTATTTTTAGAAATGATAGTGCTAATGTTGAAATAAACAATACAAAGCCGACACCGATATATAAACTTTGTTTATTCCAACCATCATCTAATAACAACCCAGCTACAATAGGTGCCAAAATTGCACCGATACGACCAATACCAATAGACCAACCAACACCAGTACTACGAATATCAGAAGCATAAATACTTGGATTTAATGTATAAAGTCCACTAATACAACCATTCATAAACCCACCAACTAAAATAGCAAAGATCATCGCCAACCAAAGTACAGAAGCTGAAAGGATAAATACTACAACAGTTATCGCTGATAATATGGTGAAAGCTAGTAAAATACTTTTAGCTGACCAACGACTCGCAAGTAAACCATAAAGCAATGAACCACAAGTTCCCCCTAGAGAAATCATCATGCCTACGCTAACACTTTGTTCTGTAGTCATTCCCGCGTCTTTTAATAAAGCTGGTGTCCAAGAACTGACAAAGTAATAGCCAAACATTATGGAAAAAAAAGCAATCCAAATAAGTGCGGTGGATTTTCGATAATTTTGGTTAAATAATTGGTTAATTGGTAATTTACTCACTGTCAAAGTTACTTTTTCAGGCAGTAACCATTCACCTTTTAGCCCCATTTTTCTTGTAATTTTATTCAATTTAAGTTGGGCATTACGAGGTTGTTTAGTGATTAAAAAATCAATAGATTCTGGCAACCAAAATACTAAAACAAATAAGCAAATTGTCGTTAATACAAATCCTGCAATAAAAACCGCGTGCCAACTATATTCCTGTTGTAGCATAACCGCAAACATTCCTCCTAATACAGCTCCTACGCCAAATCCAGAAGCATAAATGCTAATTGCTAGGCTACGCCATTTACGAGATGAATATTCACTAGTAAGGACATTAGTGCCCACTAATATTCCGCCAACACCAAGCCCAGTAATTACACGCCAAATGGCTAAACTATTGAAACTTGCACTATAAGCTGAACCCAACATTCCTAATGCTGAGAGGCTAACAGAAATAAGTAATAATGGACGGCGACCGATTTTATCAGCAACTGGAGCTAAAAATAATGAACCTGCAGCCATTCCTAAAAGCCCTGCACTCAATAAAGAGCCAAGTTCAGTACCAGTTAAAGCTAAATCATTTCGAATAGCGGTGGCAGTAAAAGCCAACGCTAACACATCAAAACCATCTAATAAATTCATGACACTCGCAATAATAATTATCATCCATTGATATGCTGACATGATACTATTATCAATTGTTTCTCTTAGGTTCATAGGGGGTCCTTCTTAATATTAGTTATTGCATGATTGGACTCCTAATAAATTGCGAAGAATAAAATTCAAAACAATTCCATACGCAGGTACAAACAATACAATACCGACAAATAACTTAAATAAATAATCTACAACCCCAAGTTCTAGCCAATGTTCAGCCATAAAGGGATCGGTTGATTGGTAAAATGCGACCGCAAAGAACAAAAAGGTATCTGCCATTGAGCCAAATACCATTGAACTACTTGGTGCAATCCACCAATGTTTTAATTGTCTTAAGCGATTAAATACCAATACATCTAATAATTGGCCAAAGGCATAAGCCAAAAAACTTGCCATTGCAATGCGAAACACAAAACTATTAAAGGATAGCAATGCTCCAAAACCTTGGAATTGACCATCAGAAAATAATGTTGAAATCACATAGCTAATCACCAGCGCAGGAACCATTACAACAAAAATAATCCATCTAGCCTCTTTTGCCCCAAAGATTCGAACTGTCAAATCTGTTGCTAAAAATACAAATGGAAAAGTAATAGTCCCCCAAGTACTATGAAAACTAAAATCCTCTTGAGCACCAAGTGCGGTCAAAGGTAAATGAATTTCAAAAGGAACTTGAACTAAATAATTGCTAGCGGCGATCACTAAAATATGAAACAAACTTATAAAAATTAACGCCCGTTGTTTTTGTTGATCATTGAAGATCTGAAGATATGCTTTCATTGATATACCTTTTTGAAAATTGGGGTTAGGGAACCCAAACTGAAAAACTACATCACAAAATGTAATACGAGCGCAGAATAATACTTAATATAAAAAAATATGCAACTAGAAATCAAATGAAAGAGTTTATGGATTTATATGAATAAATTTAATAGTAAATAGAATGGCGGTGAGAGGGGGATTCGAACCCCCGATGCACTTTCGCACATACACGCTTTCCAGGCGTGCTCCTTCAACCACTCGGACATCTCACCATTTTGGTATTACAGAATGTAACTGGGGCAGAAACTATAAGAATTTACTTGCCTTTCGTCAAGTTTTTTTTGTTTTTTATTGAGTTATCTCATGAATATATGAACGATTTAAGGATAAAATATACATATTGTTACTCATCAACAGAGTTAATCTTCTCTTTTACCCCCTATATTTGGATTTATATGTTAAAAAAATGGTTTATTACTAAAAATGCCTTTCTTACTGTTAAACCTTTCAGTGCACTTAAGGATAGCTTTCATCATCAATATACCAAACAACACCTCATCAGAGATATCATTGCAGGCTTAACTGTTGGTGTGATAGCTATTCCCCTTTCTATGGCACTTGCCATTGCAAGTGGGGTTCCTCCTCAGCATGGACTTTATACTGCTATTGTGGCAGGTATCATTATCGCACTCGCAGGCGGTTCTCGGTTCAATATTTCTGGCCCTACTGCTGCATTTGTGGTTATTCTCTACCCAGTAACACAACAATTTGGATTAAGTGGATTACTCATAGCAACTTTATTATCTGGTATTATTTTAGTTATCATGGCATTCCTACGTTTAGGGCGCCTTATTGAATATATTCCATTACCCGTAACTTTAGGGTTTACCTCAGGTATTGGCATTACGATTGGTACATTACAAATCAAAGATTTTTTTGGTTTAAATATCACTAAAATGCCTGAACACTATTTGGATAAACTTCACACATTAATCATCGCTATGCCAACGATTAACTGGGCTGATGCAGCTGTTGGTATAGTAACGTTATTAGTGCTGATTAATTGGCATAAACTCCGTTTATCCATTCCTGGGCATCTTCCTGCGGTCATTATTGGTACATTACTTTCTCTTGGATTAATTAGCTGTGGTTTTCATGTTTCAAGTATTGGTTCGGCCTTTACATTTACATTACCCGATGGTTCTATTGGTCATGGTATTCCTAATGTTCTGCCTGAATTTACCTTACCTTGGAACATTCCCAATGCACAAGGTGAAGTAGTCAATTGGAATTTTGATAGTATACAAGCACTTTTACCAGCCGCCTTTTCAATGGCGGTACTCGGCGCAATAGAATCATTATTATGTGCCGTAATATTAGATCATATGACTGATACTAAACACCATTCAAATAATGAATTATTAGCACAAGGATTAGGTAACATTGTTTCTCCATTCTTAGGAGGGATCACTGCTACAGCAGCTATTGCACGTTCAGCAGCAAATGTAAAAGCTGGTGCACAATCCCCTATCGCAAGTGTTGTGCATGCAATTTTAGTATTATTAGCATTATTACTTTTTGCTGACATACTCTCTTATTTGCCATTATCATCAATGGCAGCTTTATTACTCATGGTGGCGTGGAATATGGCTAATGTACCACAAATTATCAGCCTTATTCGTCGCTCAGGTCGTAATGAAATTGCCGTATTATTAACCTGTTTAATTTTAACCGTATTATTTGATATGGTTATTGCTATTACTGTTGGTGTGTTATTAGCCAGTTTATTATTTATCCGTACAATTGCAGAAATGACGAAATCATTTGAAGTTGCACCGCCAGAAGATTTAGAGGATGTTTTAGTGTATAAAATTAGTGGCCCATTATTCTTTGCAGCAGCAGACAACTTATTTGCAGATTTACATGAAAAAACTGCTCATACAGACCATACTATTCGCCATATTGTACTACGTTGTGATTCGGTAACCGTACTCGATGCGGGTGGAATTCACGCATTAAGCCGTTTTGTACAACATATGCTACCTCACCAAGAGTTATATATGTGTAACATGCAGTTCCAACCATTACGTATGATTGTTAAATCTAATTCGGTACCAGAAATTAAGCGTATTCATTTCAGTAAGAATCTACATATTACTTATAATAAAATTCGTAGTTTGGAAGCTGGATATAAAGCGCTATCAGAATAAGTTGAAGCTAAATTGATTATAAAAGGGATATGTCTCCTTTTATCATTATTTTATTAAAGAAAATTTTTCAAATTTCAACCGCACTTTGTCGTAGCGACTAGTCATCTTATAGTCTATTAATAAAAAAGGAATCTTTACGATTCCTTTTTTAATATTTGATGATTAGCTGCGGCGTTGACGGCGCTCTTTAGCTTCACTACGCTCTTTAAACTCCTTACGAAGAGAGCGTTCACGTTCGTTAAATGAACGACCACCACGCTCATTAAAACGACGTTCTTCACGTCTGCCACTATCGCGACGGTCATTACGGTCATTGCTACGACGATTACCGTTACTACGACGTTCGCCACGCTCACGCCCTGTTGAACCATTAGCCTCACTTACAAAAGTCATACGCATTTGTTTATTTAAGACGCGTGCTTTAGCAAATACGTTTAATAATTCTTTCGGTAAGCCTTGCGGTAATTCAACCGTTGAATACTCATCATAAAGTTTGATATGTCCAATATTACGACTATTAATATCGCCTTCATTTGCGATAGCACCGACAATATGGCGAACATCCACACCATCAGCACGCCCCACTTCAATACGATATAAATCCATTGGAATAGGATTACCATAACCACGGCGCTCTTCTGAACGACTATCACGACGATCACGTCGGTCGCCACGTTCACTACGACGCTCATCACGTTCACGACGAGTGCGTTTTTCCATTGGTGGATCAGGTGGAAGAATAAGTTTCTGTTTGCCCTGAAGTAACATCAACATGGCTGCTGCAATATCTTCTTGATCTTGATCCGCTGTAAATAAATCTTCTAACAACAAGCGATATTGTTCTAAATCACGATGTTCTAATTGCTTAGTAACTTTGGCGGTAAATTTTGAACGACGACTTGCTTGTAATGCCTCATGATTAGGAACTTCCACTTCTTCAATTGGCTTTTTCATTAATCGTTCAATATTACCTAATAAACGACGTTCACGAGGTTCTACAAATAAAATAGCACTACCAGAACGACCAGCACGACCAGTACGACCAATACGATGAACATAAGATTCCGCATCTAATGGAATATCATAATTAACCACTAAACTAATACGTTCAACATCTAAACCACGAGCCGCTACATCTGTTGCTACTAAAATATCAAGACTACCATTACGCAAACGATCTAAAGTTTGCTCACGTAATTGTTGTGTCATATCACCATTCAACGCTGCAGCACGGAAACCGTGCTTTTCTAGTAATTCCGTAATATCTAAGGTGCCAGTCTTAGTTCTTGTAAAAATAATTGCTGCATCAAAATCTTCTACTTCTAAAAAGCGTAACAACGCATCATTTTTACGGAAACCTCGTACATACCAACAACTTTGAGCAATATCTGGATTCGTACGTTGTGTAGATTGAATTTTAACTTCTTGTGGATCCGTCATAAAACGTTTTGTAATGCGACGAATTGGCTCTGGCATAGTAGCAGAGAAAAGAGCTGTTTGATGTTTTTCAGGTAATTCTGCCATCACAGTTTCAACATCATCAATAAAGCCCATGCGTAACATTTCATCTGCTTCATCAAGAACAATAAATTTCAATTCAGAAAGATCTAAAGTGCCACGACGAATATGGTCTAGAATACGACCTGGTGTACCAACAACAACCTGGGCACCTTGACGTAATGCACGTAACTGAATGTCATAGCGTTGTCCGCCATATAAAGTTACTGTATGAATGCCTTTTGCACCTTTTGTAAATTGCTCACAAGCATCTGCTACTTGAATAGCAAGCTCTCTCGTCGGTGCCATAACTAACATTTGAGGATGTCTTTGTCCAATATCTACTTGTGCCAATAATGGAAGAGAGAATGCCGCAGTTTTTCCACTCCCTGTCTGTGCCATACCAAGTACATCACGGCCTTCTAAAAGATGTGGAATACAAGCTTGTTGTATAGGCGATGGCGTTTCAAAACCCATATCGGAAACAGCAGAAAGAATGAATTCAGGCAAGCCTAAATCCCCAAAAGTAATTGTAGTTTCAGTCATTAAAAATACTCGAATATAAAATAAGGAAAGCTCAATGCGTCCTATATGTATAAAAATTTGTTGAGAAAAAATAAGTATGCAGTAATTGCAGATTACTCTGTAGTTAATTCTTTTTAGAATCAGAACTATCTTGAGTAAATTTCATTTGTTGCACAACAGCCTGTTCTGTTAACTCACTTGCATCTTTTAGTTTTGCAAGCTCGAACAATGCAAAACGATACTCAACAAAGTTATACACCTGATTTGCCATAGCTAACTTAAATAGCGTTTCCGCTTCTTCCATATGGCCTGCATTGAGTTTTTGTTTTGCTAGATAAAAATAAGTTTCTGTTAATACTTCCGCATATTGAGAAGACTGCGGATCAACAAAAGCTTTCGCTTTGTCTAAAAGATCTTTAACAGAAATCTGGTTCAGATAATACTGAACAATATAGGTTCCCCAGTATTCAGTAGAAAGTGTTTTAGCTCGCTCTACTAAATTTTGCGTTGCCTCGGTAGGTTTAAATTTTAATTCGTTAAGATATAACCATAACACTCGATAAGGATCGTTTTTATTTGCTTGATAGAACTTAAGTAAGTCATTCTGAGCCAAGTTATAACGTTCCATATAATAAAAATCTAACCCACGATTTAGGTATGTATATTCATAGTTAGTATCAAGTTCTAGCACCGCATTAAAAGCTTCCAATGCGCTGTCATATTCACCATCTAATAATAAATAAAGCCCTAAATAATTATAGATTGCAGGCGATTTTGGCTGCAATGCTAAGGCTTGAGTAAAGTCATAACGAGCCAGTCCCCATAAACCAAGACTGTCGTATAAAACACCCCGTTCAAAATGTAGATCGGCACGTTCTTTTTTACTCAATTGTCCAACAATCAGCATTTGGCTAATACGCACAATCATCACTTCTTGATCAAAATGTGCATTGGGATATTGCTCACCTAAAACAACTTTATTTTTAGAGACAAACACTTGATCCGAGCTACTAATACAGCCAGATATCAAGCAAATAAAAAACAAACTAGGTAAGAATAATACAAAGTTAAACAACTTTCTCAGTTGTATCATTACCGATAAGCCTTAGTTAGACAAATTTCTTACATTTATACCGCACTTTACAGCTAATCACTCCTCTAATAACAAGGAAATTTAGTAAAGTGCGGTCTAAATTTTAAGAATTATTCTTGCTCAACAACATCTTCTTGAGATTGTTCAGCAACTTGCTCTTGTACCTCTGCTTTAGGCGCAAGTTTCATTGTTAAACGGATACGACCTTGACGATCGATCTCAACTACTTTAACTTGCACTTCTTGACCAACAGCAAGGTAATCACTCACTTTCTCAACTCGTTCTTCTGCAATTTGAGAAATATGCACAAGACCTTCTTTATTGCCTAAAATAGCAACAAAGGCGCCAAAATCTGCAAGACGAGTTACTTTACCTGTGTAAATTGCTCCAGTTTCTACCTCAGCAGTAATTTCTTCAATACGTGCCATTACTTGTTTTACGGCACTACCATCAACCGCTGCAATTTTCACAGTACCATCATCATCAATATCAATTGATGTGCCAGTTTCTTCTGTTAACGCACGAATAACCGCACCACCTTTACCAATCACATCCTTAATTTTCTTAGGATCAATTTTCATAGTATGAATGCGTGGTGCAAAATCAGAAATTTCAGCTCGAGGAGCAGAAATAGCTTGTTCCATCACACCTAGAATATGCATACGAGCACTTTTCGCTTGATTTAATGCAATCTGCATAATCTCTGGCGTAATTCCTTCAATTTTGATATCCATTTGAAGTGCAGTGACACCTGTACGAGTACCTGCCACTTTGAAGTCCATATCACCTAAGTGGTCTTCGTCGCCTAAAATGTCTGATAACACGACAAATTTGTCTTCTTCTTTTACTAAGCCCATGGCAATACCTGCAACGGCGGACTTAATTGGCACACCAGCATCCATTAATGCAAGAGATGCACCACAAACAGAAGCCATTGAAGATGAACCATTAGATTCTGTTATCTCTGAGACAACACGAACAACATATGGAAATTCAGAAATACTTGGCATCACTGCTGCCACACCACGTTTTGCTAAACGACCATGACCAATTTCACGGCGTTTAGGCGAACCAATACGGCCTGTTTCACCTACAGAATATGGAGGGAAGTTATAATGGAATAAGAAAGTATCTTGGCGTTCACCTGTTAATTCATCAAGAATTTGTGCATCACGTTCAGTACCAAGAGTTGCAACAGCAAGAGATTGTGTTTCACCACGAGTAAAAATTGCTGAGCCATGAGTGCGAGGCAATACCCCTGTACAAATATCTAAAGCACGTACAGTATCTACCGTACGTCCATCAATACGAGGTTCACCAGCAATAATACGTCCACGCACAATTTGACTTTCAAGAGAAGTGAAAATATCAATAATTTTACCTTCACTCACTTCTTCATTTTCAGCGGTAATTTGTGCAATAACTTCTGCTTTAAGTGCATCAATTTGTTCATAACGAACTTGTTTTTCAGTAATACGGTAAGCATCACCTAAGCGACTTTCAGCAATAGCTTTAACTTGATTAATCAAAGCTGTATCTGGTTCGGGAGCAACCCAATCCCAACGTGCTTTGCCTGCTTCTGCAGCAAATTCTTTGATCGCTTCAACTACAACTTGTTGTTGTTGATGACCGAATACTACTGCGGCTAACATTTGTTCTTCAGTTAAAATATCAGCTTCAGACTCAACCATTAATACTGCTTTATCTGTACCAGCAACGACGAGATCTAAACGACTTTGTTTTTGTTCAGTCATAGTTGGATTTAATACAAATTGGTCATTGATAAAACCAACACGAGCAGCACCAATAGGACCATTAAATGGTACACCAGATAAGGAAAGCGCAGCTGAAGCACCAATCATTGCCACTAAATCAGGGGTGATTTGTGGATTTACAGAAACCACAGTCGCAATGATTTGGATTTCATTTAAGAAACCTTCTGGGAATAATGGACGAATTGGACGGTCAATTAAACGAGCAATTAGTGTTTCACCTTCAGAAGGGCGACCTTCACGTTTAAAGAAACCACCAGGAATCTTACCTGCTGCGTAAGTACGTTCTTGATAGTCAACGGTTAATGGAAAGAAATCTTGTCCTTCTTTGACTTCTTTTTTTGCAACTACGGTAACAAATACTGTGGTGTCATCCATACTCGCCATTACTGCAGCAGTTGCCTGACGTGCTATAGCACCAGTTTCTAATGTCACCGTGTGTTGACCATATTTAAATTGTTTAACAATTGGAGTCATTGTTTTTTCCTTTTATATTAATAATTTACAATGTTCTATTCTCCAAATTGCGACTAGCAAAAGTAATCTTAAAATAAATTTGATGAAATTTACAAAAATCACTTTTGATAGCCGCACGCTAAAACGGAAAATAAAACTTGTTTATTATACAGAGTTTTAGATGAATTGTAATATTATTTTCCACTCCAACATTTTACTCCATTATAAGGAAAATGTATGATAGCTATACTTTATTTACAAACCAAGGAGTGACTATGATTATTGGTGATTTAACAAGTAAAACCTTCAAAGTAGGTTTACCTAAAGTGATTGCAGATATTTGCGATTACTTAAATACTTTAGACTTAGTAAGCTTAGAAAAAGGTCGTCATGATATTACAGATAAAATCTATATGAATGTAATGGAACCGACGACTACCGCACCTTCTGAAAAACAAGCGGAAGTGCACCGCAAATATATCGATGTTCAAGTATTAATCAGTGAATCTGAAACCATTGAATGTAGTACAAACCAAATCAACTTAAATCAATGTAATGAATACAATGAGGAAGATGACTACCAATTATCACCAAATTTTGATGGTTTAGTCATGCATACAATTACTTTAAAACCTAAAATGTTTGCAGTTTTCTTCCCTGGTGAATTACATCGTCCATGTTGTAATGTCGATGGTAGAGTTATCAGTTTAAAAAAATTAGTCGTGAAAATTCCCGTTGAAATGGTTGTTTAATTAAAATTTTTTAAAATAAGACCGCACTTTAAGCGTAAAAGTGCGGTCTTTTTAATGGAAATTTATCACAAAAAAAGCCTTGAAAAAAATTCAAGGCTGTAAATTTGGTGGAGATAATCGGGATCGAACCGACGACCTTTTGAATGCCATTCAAACGCTCTCCCAACTGAGCTATATCCCCAAATGCGGTGAATAATAAAATCCAACGCTTAAATTGTCAATTAAAATTAAGCAACTTTTGTTTTAATAAACTCAATTGCTTGATTAATACGCGCTAATACACGTTCACGGCCAATTCCCACTAGGGTAATATCCATTGACGGAGATTGTCCTACGCCAGTAACAGCAACACGCAAAGGCATCCCTACTTTGCCCATTCCGACTTCTAATTCAGCCGCAGTTTGTTCAATAGCTTGATGTGTGCTATGTAAATCCCAACTAGATAATGCAGCCAATTTAGCTTTAACCACTTCTAATGGCTCAATTGCACTCGCTTTAAGATGTTTTTTCGCAGCAGCTTCATCAAACACTTCAAAATCTTCAAAGAAATAACGGCTTGCTAATGCCATTTCACGCAAAGTTTTACTGCGTTCAGCGAGCATGGTCACTATATCCGTCAATGCTGGACCATTTGACGTATCAATGGCTAAATCTTTATATTGCCATTCGAGGTGTTTAGCCACATATTCAGCGGGTAACTCTCGCATATAATGTTGGTTTAACCATAACAATTTTTCTGTATTGAAAGCACTCGCTGATTTACTTACATGATCTAATTCAAATAAATTAATCATTTCTTCACGAGTAAAGATCTCTTGGTCACCATGTCCCCAGCCTAAACGAACTAAATAGTTTAATAATGCTTCTGGCAAATAACCTTCATCACGATATTGCATTACACTAACCGCACCATGACGTTTTGATAATTTTTGACCATCATCACCATTAATCATAGAAACATGAGCATAAGTTGGAATAGGTGCTCCCAATGCTTTTAAAATATTAATTTGACGAGGAGTATTATTAATATGGTCTTCACCTCGAACAACATGAGTAATCCCCATATCCCAGTCATCTACTACTACACAGAAGTTATAAGTTGGAGAACCATCAGTACGACGAATAATTAAATCATCTAATTCACTATTACTAATTTCAATACGGCCACGAACTGCATCATCAAATACAACTGATCCCTCTTGTGGATTTTTAAAACGGACCACATGAGGCTCATCGCTAAGATGGCTATGATCATTTAAACAATGACGATCATAACGAGGTTTCTCTTTATTGGTTTCTTGTGTATGACGTAATTCTTCTAATCTTTCTTTTGAGCAATAACAACGATATGCCAAACCTTGTTCAATCATTTGATCAATAACTTCATTATAACGATCAAAACGTTTAGTTTGGTAATATGGACCATGCTCCCAAGCCAAATCTAACCATTCCATTGCTTCTAAAATTGCAGCTGTGGCTTCAGGTGTTGAACGTTCTAAATCCGTATCTTCAATACGTAACACAAATTCACCATGATGATGTTTTGCATATAACCAAGAATAAAGTGCTGTCCGAGCGCCACCTACATGCAAATAACCTGTAGGGCTAGGGGCAAAGCGAGTACGTACTTTAATATTCGGATCTAAATTAAATAATGCTTTAATGTCCATTTATTATAACCTTTGAATTTGGATGTCAAAAAATTGTAAGTATTGTACTACAACGTGTTTTAATCTTTAAGGAAAGTTTTATTCTTGATAAAATAAAATGCAAATTTATGGCTAAATTTACAACAATTAACCAGTTTTTTGCAAAAATAAGTTGACTGAAAGCATATAACAATTATAATGCCAACCCACAACAGGGGCGATTAGCTCAGTTGGGAGAGCACCTCCCTTACAAGGAGGGGGTCACTGGTTCGAGACCGGTATCGCCCACCACTTTTATTTTTAATTTAAGTTTCCTGTTGTATGCTTAAACTAACGAGGGCGATTAGCTCAGTTGGGAGAGCACCTCCCTTACAAGGAGGGGGTCACTGGTTCGAGACCGGTATCGCCCACCACTCTTTTAGTTTAAGTACCCCAAATTTTAAATCAGCATAAATTTTATGTTTCAAGTGGGCGATTAGCTCAGTTGGGAGAGCACCTCCCTTACAAGGAGGGGGTCACTGGTTCGAGACCGGTATCGCCCACCACTTTTGATTTAAAATTACCTACTAAAAATTGAAATTTATACAAGATATTCTGATAAATCATTCTATTTAAATAGATGAAAAAGAATAACGCAGTAGAAATGATAATTTTTGAGGGCGATTAGCTCAGTTGGGAGAGCACCTCCCTTACAAGGAGGGGGTCACTGGTTCGAGACCGGTATCGCCCACCACTTCTTTTCTTACTTCATTGAATTTCATTAGGTTTTACTTCTTAATTTATTAAGAACAATTTAATTATTGTTGGATAAATGGTAAAGTACATAAAATTTTATTATCAATGGTGATCCAATGAATAAACCTGTTAAATATGAGAAACTTATTGTTTTATCTAATGGCTTATTACGTCTATTAGGTAATATTGTAAAAATATTAAGTTATCCATTCCATGCTATATTTCCGAAAAAGCGCTTTACCATTCCTGAATATAGCCCTGCATTTCGTCAATCTAATCAAGTAACTAAAATTAATAAAACTATTTGGCAGACTAACTACAGCAACAAAGTTACTCTACCAATTTATTGTAATTACTTAGTTAACCGCGCACTCTCTTGGAGTTATGATTATCATTATGTCAGCACTGAAGCTCGAGAAGATTATATTAAAACTCACGCTGATCAACGCACTTTTAATGCTTATCAGCAATTAACTGATGGTGCTGCACAAGCTGATTTCTGGCGTATCTTTACACTCTATACTGAAGGTGGTGTATATATTGATATTGATGGACATTTAGTATGGTGTTTATCTGCGATAATTGATTCCGAGGATTCTGAAGTATTAATTACTCGTCGTGATAAATATACAAACTTCTTCTTAGCTAGTGAAAAAGGAAATCAATTTCTAAAAGACACTTTAGATATTATCATTGAAAATATTGAACAACGTCGCATTGATGGAGGTGTTTTTTCACTAACTGGGCCAACCACCTTAAATCAGGCACTTGAAGGAAAAGATGTTAATGCACGCCGAGATAAAATCACTTGTGCACAAGGCACATTTAGTAATGAGTATTTCCAATATATGGATAAAAAAATGGGGAAATGGAACCATACTAAAAATGAAGACATCTTGAAAAAATAACTTATTTTTAACCCTTATCTCTCGCACTTTAGCAGAGACTTACTTTGAAATTTAGATCTTAATTAATATGAACAAAAACACTTTTATTGTCGGCTTTATGCTGTTCGCGATTTTTTTTGGTGCAGGTAATTTGATTTTTCCACCTAAACTAGGTTTGGAAAGTGGAGTCACATTTTTTCCTGCTATGCTTGGTTTTATTCTCAGTGGTGTCGGTTTTCCTCTTTTAGGGATTATTGTGAGTGCATTTTATGAAGGTGGATATAAAAATGCCTTAAATCGAGTTCACCCTTGGTTTTCTATCCTCTTTCTAGTAGCAATCTATTTAAGCATTGGTCCATTCTTTGCTATTCCAAGAACAGCGGCTACAGCTTATGAAATGGCGATTTTACCTTTCATTGGAACCAGTGATAGTTTATCTCTATTTATCTTTACGTTCATTTATTTTTCTTTAGCCATTTGGTTTTCCATTAATCCATCAAAGATGGTTGAACGCATCGGTGCAATCTTGACACCTATTTTATTACTAAGCATTTTAGTGTTAGTGATCCGTGCAGTATTCTTATTAGGTGGTAAGGATATTTCTGAAAGTGCGGTCAATATTTCTGAAATTTCTAATCACAAAGGTTTCTTTGAAGGCTTTATTAACGGCTACCTAACCATGGATGCCTTAGCAGCAATTGCCTTCTCAGTTATCGTTATTGCAGCGATTAAATCAAAAGGTGTATCTGAAGGAAAAGCATTAATTAAGCAGACCATTTCAGCAGGCATTATCGCGGCCATTTCATTAGGTGCAATTTATTTAGCCATTGGTTGGATTGGTCATCATCTACCTATTTCACAAGAAACCTTAAATCAACTGAATGCTAATCAACAAGATATTGGAACTTATATTCTAAATGCAATTACCACTCAAGCCTTTGGTGAGTTTGGTCGTTCGGTGTTAGGGCTGATTGTTTCTTTAGCTTGTTTAACCACAGCAATCGGGCTAATTGTTGCCGTTAGTGAATACTTCAATGAAATTTATCATAAAATTGCATATAAAACCTATGTGATGGTATTCACACTAATTGGCTTTATTATCGCCAATCAAGGTCTAAACACAGTTATTAGCAAATCCATCCCAGTATTATTAGTACTTTATCCTATTGCAATGACTGTGATGTTGCTATTATTGGTGAATCTATTTATTCGATTACCTAACTTAGCATTCCGCATGGCAATTTTATTTGTTTCCATTATTGCATTCTGTTCTGTTGCAGATTTACCTTTTGTACAATATCTTCCACTTAAAGCACATTCTTTAGAATGGTTAGTTTTTGCAATCAGTGGAACATTCTTAGGTTATATCTTTAGCTCAACTAAAGTAGCAAAATAATACTTTACTCTCATCAATAAGGGCGAATTCAGAAATTACGCCCTTTCTTTTTATCTAAAATTTTATATAAAGCTACCGCACTTTGCATAAAAAAACACTCAATCTAAAGACTGAGTGTTTTTTAAATATTTTAGCTTTAATGGATAATTACATCATTCCACCCATTCCGCCCATGCCACCCATTCCAGCGGCACCTAAATCTGCTTTATCTTCTTTAGGTAAATCTGTTACCATACATTCAGTAGTAATCATTAATCCCGCAATAGATGCAGCAAATTGCAATGCAGAACGAGTAACTTTAGTCGGATCTAAAATCCCCATTTCGATCATATCACCATATTGTTCAGTACCTGCGTTATAGCCAAAGTTACCTTCACCATTTTTAACCGCACTTGCCACAACTGAAGCTTCTTCGCCAGCATTAGCAACAATTTGACGAAGTGGTGATTCCATTGCTCTTAATGCTAGTTTGATACCTACATTTTGGTCTTCATTATCACCACTTAGTGTTTTAGCCACTTTACCAGCTGCACGAACTAAAGCAACACCACCACCGGCAACAACACCTTCTTCTACGGCTGCACGAGTTGCATGTAATGCATCATCAACACGATCTTTCTTCTCTTTCATTTCTACTTCAGTAGCTGCACCAACTTTGATTACAGCAACACCGCCAGCGAGTTTAGCGACACGCTCTTGTAATTTTTCTTTATCATAATCAGAAGTAGACTCTTCAATTTGTTGACGAATTTGTGCCACACGACCTTTAATTTGAGCTTCATCACCAATACCATCAATGATAGTTGTATTATCTTTATTGATAACAACACGTTTAGCTTGACCTAAATCTTCTAAAGTCGCTTTTTCTAATTCCATACCGATTTCTTCAGAAATTACAGTACCCGCAGTGAGAATTGCGATATCTTGTAACATGGCTTTACGACGATCACCAAAACCTGGGGCTTTAACTGCTGCAACTTTAACAATACCACGCATTGTATTCACTACTAAAGTTGCTAATGCTTCACCTTCTACATCTTCAGCGATGATCAATAAAGGTTTACCAGCTTTAGCCACACCTTCTAATACAGGAATTAGCTCACGAATATTAGAGATTTTTTTATCCACTAATAAAATAAATGGATTATCTAATTCAACTGTTGCAGCTTCTGGTTTATTGATAAAGTAAGGTGATAAATAACCACGGTCAAATTGCATACCTTCAACTACATCTAATTCATCTGAAAGACCAGAACCGTCTTCCACAGTAATAACCCCTTCTTTACCAACTTTTTCCATCGCTTGGGCAATTAATTTACCCACAGTTTCGTCAGCATTAGCAGAAATTGTACCGACTTGTTCAATTTCTTTTGATGTTTCACAAGGTTTAGAAAGTGCTTTTAATTCTTCAACTACAGAAGCCACAGCTTTATCAATCCCACGTTTGAGATCCATTGGATTCATACCTGCTGCAACAGCTTTCAAGCCTTCATTAACAATAGCTTGCGCAAGTACAGTAGCCGTTGTTGTACCATCACCAGCTGCATCATTTGCTTTTGAGGCAACTTCTTTTACCATTTGTGCACCCATATTTTCGAATTTATCTTCTAATTCGATTTCACGTGCTACAGAGACACCATCTTTAGTGATAGTTGGAGCACCAAATGATTTATCTAAAATTACATTACGACCTTTAGGTCCTAAGGTTACTTTTACTGCATCTGCTAATACATTCACACCGGTAAGCATTTTAATGCGTGCATCATTGCCAAATTTAACATCTTTTGCTGCCATTTTATTTTCCTTCTTATTCTGTGAGCGTACTTATACGCTTCTATTAATTAGTTTTAGTGATAATTATTCTACAATTGCTAAAATATCGTTTTCAGAAATAATTAATACTTCTTCACCATCAATTTTTTCTGCTTTTACACCGTAACCATCATTGAAAATCACTGTATCACCTACTTTTACATCTAATGGTTGCACTGTACCATTTTCAAGAATACGACCTTTACCTACCGCCAATACTTTTGCACGAGTCGATTTTGTGGCAGCAGTACCTGTTAATACAATACCGCCTGCAGAAAGGGTTTCAACTTCTTCACGTTTAATGATCACACGATCATGTAATGGACGAATATTCATTCAAATTACCTCTTTAGTAAATGTTAGATTGATTTAAAATGTAAATTGGATATGGGGCATTTTTTTGCCCTTTCAAGGGTAAAATAAAAATTATTTTAGCCATCTTTCTTCATCAGTTTGTTTTTCATATTCTGCTTCAAAAATTTCACTACTCTGTTCTTTATCCCCATAAAATTGTTGCTGGAAGCCTTTTCCCGCAGATTGATAATTAAAACCCAAGTTGATTAAATTAAATTTACTCATAATCAATTTACCTAACCAGCGCTGCACAGGAGGAAATAATAAACATAACGCGATTAGATCCGTAAGAACACCAGGGATAATAAATAAAATCGCCGCAATCATCCACACGATAGATAATGTTAATGTGCGTAGAGGAATTTCCCCTTGATTTATTTGTTTACGTAAATTCAACAGAGTAAAAATTCCTCTGGATCTCAACATAGCAATACCAATAAAACCAGAAAGAAATAATAAAAAAATAGTACCTAAAGTTCCTATTACTGAACTAATACTTATTAAAAGTGACAATTCAAGATAAATAAAGATCAAGGCAATAAGGGGAATCAGCAAAATTTTTGACATAGCCATCTCTCTAAAAAATTATTTATTTAATAAATATGAGGAGAAATAATAGAATTTCAATGATTAACTAAAATTTTCTAAAAAATAACCGCACTTTGATTGATAAATCAAATGTGCGGTTAAAAATTTAGAAATTTTATCTAAGGTTAGTGAGTAGAATCTGTAGATGCTACTGACTGTTCCTCATAAAATTCTGGCAATGGTTTATGTTCACTTGCAATAAATGAATAAATTACAGGTAACACAAATAAGGTAAATAAAGTACCAATTGCAAGTCCTGCTACAATGACAACCCCCATACTAAAACGCATTACCGCACCTGCGCCGGATGCATAAAGTAATGGAATCAAGCCTGCAATCATCGCTGCTGTAGTCATCAAGATTGGACGCAAACGAATTTGCGCAGCTGCCATAATTGCATCAATACGGTTTTTACCATGCTTAAGCTGTTCTTCTTTTGCAACTTCGCACATCAAAATACCATGTTTAGTGATCAAGCCCACTAGCGTAATCAAACCCACTTCTGAGTAAATATTTAATGTTACGCCTGGAATACGTAAGAGACCTAATAAATTTAACACTAACAAGGCACCTGAAATTGCTAAAGGTACAGATACCATGATTACCAATGGATCTCGAAGAGATTCAAATTGAATAGCTAATACTAAGAAAATAATAATAACCGCTAATACGAATGTTATCGCTAATGAATTACCCTCTTGTACAAGTTGGCGAGCTTCACCTTTCCAGTCATAACTATATCCAGCAGGTAGTTCTTTAGCTGCTTGTTGTAACCATTTAATCGCATCACCTGTTGTAGAAGTCGGTGAAGGTACCAATTGAATTTCAGCACTATTCAACTGACTGAAACGAGGTAATGAATAGGGTTGAGGTTCAAGGGTGACAGTTAATAAGCTGCTTAATGGCACACTTTCACCATTGCTTGCTGAAATATAATAATTTTTCAAACTTTCTGGTGATAAACGGTTTTCACGTTTCACTTGCGAAATAATTTTATAAGCGCGTCCGTCAATATCCACCCGAGTAATGGTAGCTTCAGATAAATAACTACCCAAAGTACGGCTTATTTGTTGCATCGTGATGCCATAAGTACCCGCTTTTTCTTTATCAACCTTAATACGCATTTGTGGCGTATCATACTTTAAGGTCAAGTTTGAATAAACAAACATTCCTGATTGCTTAATTTTTTGTAAGAATGTTCCTGCCACTTCTGCCAAATCTTTAGTACTACCTGGAGAACTTAAGACAAATACCACAGGAGGACCTTGTTCACCAGTTTCAACTTCAGGGAATGAGAAGGCGGAGACCGAAATTTCTGGAATTGTAGCTGCTTTAGCTGTTAATTCAGCCATTACCTCAGCCTGTGTACGACTACGTTGCGACCAATCTTTCAAAGTTGAAATAATCAAAGCTTGATTGGTATTTGGTGCACCCGCAATCACTTGAGAATATTGTTTTTCTGGTATTCCATCTAAAATTGCTTCATATTGTTTTGTCGCTTGTTGAACATAATCCACATTAACATTTGATGGTGCAGTAGCAATCCCTAAAAAACCACCTTTATCTTCTGCAGGCGTTAACTCACTGGAAAGATTAGTAAATAATACAGGTAATGTTGCAAAAATAATCACCGCAAATATGAGCATTAATTTACGTGTTTGCATAATAAGGCCTAGCAAATAAGTGTAAATTTCTGTCATACGGGTTAATGTACGGTTCACTCTTTCTTCAAATTTAGAACTTTCATGTTTTAAAATTTTACTCGACATCATTGGCGAAAGGGTAAGTGCCACAATTCCCGAAATAAATACCGCACCTGCTAAGGTGAGAGCAAATTCCTTAAATAAAGTCCCTGTAATACCATTCATTAATGCCATCGGCGAATATACTGCAACTAAGGCAATGGTCATTGAAATTACTGGTACAGCAATTTCACGGGTACCAATAATGGCTGCTCGGAAAGGTGTTTCTCCTTCTTTAATATGACGATCAACGTTTTCCAATACAACAATCGCATCATCTACCACCAAACCAATCGCAAGAATCAAGGCCAGCAAGGTCATTAAATTGATTGAAAAGCCAAACATTTGCAACATGAAAATAACCCCAATTAATGAAATTGGAATCGTGATCACAGGAATGAAAATGGCACGTAATGAACCTATAAAACACATAATAACGACTAACACGATCAACACCGCTTCTACGATAGTATGTATTACATCATTAATTGAACTGTTAATTGCAATAGTACGGTCATAAAGAATGGAAGATTGAATACTATTCGGTAAGTTTTTTACGATCGTATCATATAAAGGACGAATATCATCAGCAACGGTTAATGGATTCGCTGTTGAGGTAGGTTCAATGGCTAATACTACGGCATCGGCACCATTTGCTGCAGCACGAGTATTGTCACTTTCTTTATTTAATTCAACATCCGCCACATCACCTAAACGAACTAATTTATCGCCTTCAGAATAAACAATTAATTTACTTAGATCTTCCACTGTTGTGGTAGTGGTTTCAACCTTATTACGATAAATATTAAAATAGCCTTTGTCACTCCCCGCTGCAGTTTGTACATTATTACTTGATAATGCACTCATTACTTGAGGTGCAGAAAGATTTTGAGCGGCTAATTTTTGTGGATCTAACCAAACACGCATAGCATATTCAGCCGCACCATAAATTTGCACCTTAGCCACACCTTGCACAGTAAATAGCTGAGGTTTTACAACACGTTCAATATAATCTGTGACTTGACTAGAATCTAACTTATCCGATGTAAAGCTGATATACATAATCCCCGAACCACCCGTAGATGAAGTCAACACAGGATCTTCAATATCAGAAGGAAGTTCAGAACGAACGGAGTTCACTTTTGATAATACATCCGCAAGTGCTGCACTTGGGTCTGTATTTAATTTCATTTTAACAGTAATACGAGATGAACTTGGAGAGCTGGTTGATGATAAATAATCAATATTATCAGCTTGGGCAATCGCTTCTTCTAATTTAGAGGTGACGAAAGCTTGAATTAATCCAGCATCAGCACCAGGATAGGTGGTACTCACCGTAATCACCGTTGTTGTCATTTCTGGATATTCACGTACTGTTAATTTAGAAATGGCTTGCAAACCAAGAATAATGATCAGCATACTAATTGCCATTGCCATAACAGGGCGTCGAATAAATATATCTGTAAATTTCATTCAATAAATCCTTGGCTGAAATTAAAGGTTAGTTTTTTCAGCAGGTTGTGCGGTACCCACACCTTCTTTATCTGAAATTTGAACTAAACTTCCGTTACTTAAACGTTGTTGTCCACCTGTGACCACAATATCACCCACTTTAATATCATCACCTTTTAATTGTGAATAGATACCCTGACGATCCTTAGTGAATACCGTGATTTGTTTTACACGATACATTTTGCTTAGATTTTCATCATCTTGGAATTTAGCTTTATCTTCTTCTGAAAGAGGTTGTAACACATAAGCTAATTCCCCATACATATTATATGTAATAGAAACTTGAGGAATGACAATTTGGTTAGTTTCAGTCGGCAACGCTAAACGTAAACGCACAAACATACCAGATAATAATTTTTGTGCATCAGTTGCATCAAAGGTTGCTTGAACATCAATTAACCCCGTTGATTTATTTACTGCGGGTTCAATAGCCGTGACTTTTGCAGCAAAGGTTTCTCCAGTACGAGCATCTGAGGTTGCTGTTACTTTTTGACCAATATGAAGTTTCTCTAATTGATTTTGTGAAATTGAAAAATCCACTTTCATTGAACTGATATCTTCAACCCGTACAATTTGAGTAGATGCTTGAATATATTGCCCTTCATTGACTTGGACGATCCCTGTTACACCATCAAAAGGTGCTACAATTTTACGACGATCAATGGATGCTTTTAATGAATTAATATTTGCCATTAATTGATCATAAGTGGCTTTTGCTGAATCTAATTCAGTTTGAGATACACTTTGAGATTTAATTAAATTTGCATAACGTTGATAGGTTAATCGTGCTGAAGGCAACTGTGCTTCAGAAGCTTTTAAGGTAGCTTCTTCAACAGAATTATCTAATTCAACTAATACATCCCCTTTTTTCACAACTTGACCTGATTTCACATAAATACGTTTAATCGTACCTGAAGCTTGTGAGCTCAACATTGAACCTTGATTTGGTCTAATTAAACCTGTGGTTTCAATCACTGGGGTCCATTCTGATGGACTTACCTTTAATACTGTTACTGGGTTTGCTTTTTCAGGCATGTTAGCAATCGCTTTGCTAATCATAATGTCCTTAAATTTATTTAAACCAATCACTAGGGCAAACACTAAAATAATCACCGCTAACCCGACTTTCAGAAAGAAAGCATGTGAGCGTTTTGGTTTGCTATTTTGACTATCCGTCATAAAAAACTCCGTAAAAAGTCGAATTTATAAAACTATTTTTGAATAGAACGCCAAGTTCTTTCAATGGTCATGGATAAAATATCCTCAGAAAATGTTTCTTTAAAATAGAATTGTTTAACTGCTAACTTAATCGCACTTTCTAAACTAAGTGCAAATAAAATCCCCACAGGTAAATTACATAACACTTCTGCTTGTTGAGCTTTTTGACAAAACCTTGTCCAGAGACTTTCGTGCTCCATCTTCGTACAAATTTCTAAAAAACCTGGCAAAGACTGATATTGTTGCATATTTACAATCACATCAGGATCTGTTTGTAAGAATGTCCAAATATTCCGCCACATTTTTTGATATTGTTTGAAATAATCCTCAGTTTCATCAAAATCTTTTTTCAGTGCTTTATCAAAAAGAGAAAACACTCGCCAAGCAAATTGTGATAACAATTCTTCCTTACTTTTAAAATAAAGATAAATTGTCCCCGCAGAAATTTTTGCTTCCTTAGCAATTTTATGCATAGATAGGTTATGTAACCCTTCTCTTGCCATCAAATGCTCTGTAGCTTTAAAAATTTGCTCAGCCATATCTGTTTCAGATTGACGCATAATAATTAATTTCAAAAGTTAAGCTTAAGACACAACATTCATAGATAAAGCTATAGCTTATGGAATGAATGAACGTTCGTTCATTTTAATGATTTTTAGCCATTTAGCAAGAAAAAGTGCGGTCGATATTTAAAAAATATTGACCGCACTTTAAATAAAAATAGCTTGTAATAAGATAGGTTAAGACTACATACCAATAATCACACAGTTTGTGATTGCACTCGCTTGTTTTTGGGCATTGACTGCATCAGTTCTATCCCCTACAGGTCCAATCACTACCCGATTCCAATCTGCACTTGAATTAACTCGAGCATTTAAACCTGACATTGCCAAACGAGCCTGTAAACTTTCGGCTTGAGCTTTATTTTTAAATGCGCCACATTGCAAACCAAATTTGCCTGTAGCAGGTTTTGCAGTTTCCGTTGTTACCGCTTTTTTAGCTGCATCAGCTTTGGCTTGTTCTGCTTTCTGAGCTGCTTCAGCTTTCTTACGCTCTTCTTCTTTTTTACGTTTTTCAGCGATAGCTTGTTGCTCTGCTTTTAAGGTTGCTTCATCTTTTACAGGTGCGACTGTAGCTGTTGTAGCGTCAGTCACTGGCGCAGGCTGTGTAGATGTTTGACTATCTTTAGATGCTATAGTTTGAGCATCAACAGACTGAGTTTCTGTGTTTTTGCTAGCCTCTTCAGCACGTTTAGCTTTCTCTAACTCAGCTTGTTTTTCACGTTCCGCCAATTTTTTCAGTTCTTCTTTTTGTTTATCACTCAACTGTAACGTTTTTTCTGTTTGCACAACATCAGTGGGAACAGTTCGACTTTCCAGTTGCTGAATATAAGACCATACTTCTTCAGGGCGGCTTGGAAGCTGACTTTTAGGTGCTTCTTTGGCTGCATTGGTGGTAGGATTAATAGTTTCAGGTGTTACTGATGAACCCGAATTTTTAATAAAATAAAGGGTTGCAATAAAAGCAATCACAACTAACGCTGCAATTGCAGTTAATAAACCAGCATTGATACCTTTTGATTTTTTCTTTCTGCTATTACGAGCAGCATAATCACGTTGTGCCACAATAAATATCTCTTATTCAAAAGCCCAATAAATAATAAAATTTGAATTATTCTGAAAAATGAAATTAATTCTACTCAAAAAACTAGCTGCTGACTAGATATTTAACTCATATCTTGTGGATCGACATCTAAAATCCACCTTACTTGGGAAGATTTAATATCATTTTCTAAATTAAATTCTGACAAAGCCTTTTGTAGAATAGATTTAGAAGTATGTTGTAATAACAACTGCCAACGAAAGCGCCCTGCCTTTTTGCTAAATGGCGCAGACATAGGGCCTAATATTTGTAGCTCTGAGACATGCTGTCGTTGCTTCCATTGATGAAAATAATTTGCAATAGATTGCAAGATTTGTTCTGCCTCTTCACTCTTCTTACTTTGTGCTCTAAATAATGCTTGTCCACTAAAAGGCGGTAATCCCATTTGATCACGTAAATTCAATGTAGAATCAGCAAAGGCTGAATAACCTTGATTGAGTAAGCACTGTAATAATGGATGTTCAGGGTAATGGGTTTGTAAAACCACTTCCCCTTGTTTTTCAGAACGTCCTGAACGCCCTGCAACTTGTATATACAATTGGGCTAAACGTTCTTCCGCTCGAAAATCTAATGAAAATAAAGCACTATCAACATTCACTATCCCTACCAGGGTGACATCAGGAAAATGATGTCCTTTGGCTAGAATCTGTGTTCCAATTAAAATTTGGCTTTTTCCTTGACGAATATTGTCTAAATGATTTTCTAATGCACCTTTACGGCTAGTACTATCACGATCAATACGTGTAATTTTATATTGAGGAAATCTTTCCTTTAGTACCTCTTCAAGTTGCTCTGTACCAATACCTGTAGTCACTAAATGCGTTGAGCCACATTCAGGACATTGCATAGGAACAGGCTTTTGTATCTCACAATGATGACATTTTAGAACACGATGATTTTGATGATAAGTATAAGGTTTATCACATTGCTGGCAAGTGGCAATCCAACCACATTCATGACATAACATCACAGGTGCAAAACCACGGCGATTCAAAAACAACATTACCTGATTACCTTTTTCTAAATGAAAGGTCATTTTACGTAATAAAGCATCCGATAAACCGTTATGCACAATTTGATGTTTTAAATCAATTACTTCGTGTTTTAAGACAGGACTGTTTCCCGCCCGATTAGACAATACAATATGCTTGAATTTGCCTTTTTTTACATTATTTAAGCTTTCTAAACTAGGGGTTGCAGAGCCCAATAAAATTGGAATATTAAGTTGTTTTGCATAAACTATAGCTAAATCTCGAGCATGATAACGCCAACCGCCATCCTGTTGCTTAAATGAATTATCATGTTCTTCATCAATCACAATTAAACCAAGATCGAAAAATTGAGTGAACAATGCTGAACGTGTACCAATAACAATTGCACTTTGCCCCCTTCTTGCCCGTTGCCAAACTTGTAAGCGCTGCGTATCATTTAAATTAGAATGGAGTACATCAATAAGTACATTAAAACGAGCTTGAAAGTGTTGCACCGTTTGTGGTGTTAAACTAATTTCAGGCACCAGCACTAAAACTTGTTTATTTTGTTTAAGAATTTCTTCTATATACTGCAAATAAATTTCTGTTTTGCCCGAACCTGTAACCCCATCAAGTAACCAGGCGACAAAGCCATCTTGAAATAACAATTGGCTCAACGCTAATGCTTGCGATTTGTTTAAGGTAAGCCGTTGTTGTGCTTTAGCGATAGATTCATTATTCAATTTCTGCCGCCATGAAACTAACTGCACAGGTTGAATCACTTCTTGAATAAAATGTTTTGCTTTCAATTGAGACCAGATAGCTGGTGAAAACATATTATTAGCTTTTTCTTGTGGCATTTTGCTTAACGCTAACAGTGCCTCAAACTGTTTTTTAGCTCGTTTTAATTGATCTGTTATTAGTGCATTTTCTCCAAGTGCGGTTATTTTCCAGAAAATTTTTGCTTTTTCTACCGCACTTTCGCCTGTGCGTAACTTAGCTGGAAGTGCTGAGAATAGTACATCGCCTAAAGAAAATTGATAATATTTTGCTCCCCAGCATAATAATCGCCATAACGCCTGATTAAATAAAGGTTCTTCATCTAAAACCGCTAGAATAGGTTTTAATTGTTCTGCTGGAATATCGGTTTGATCCACTAATTCCACCACGATCGCAATACGTTTTTGTGTTCCAAATGAAACTTGCACACGTCCACCTACCACGGGGTTCATTCCCTCGGGTAAAATATAATCAAATAGACGCATTAATGGTACAGCTAAAGCAACACGAACAAATTTCATAATGGGTTAAGTAAAAATTTAAACAATTAGCAAAAGGATTAAAATTTTGTCGAAATACACATCTTAAATCCGTAACAGTTACTTATTATAACCAATAATTGCCCTTGAATAATCCATTTTTTAAGGTATAATTTGCGCTCTTACTAACGAGCCTTCAGAAAGTTGTTGATACTTTCGATGGCGTAATATTAATCACTCGTGGTGTTTGGAAACTCTTTAGAGTTGGTCCTTATAGCGGCGAGGCTTCAATTTGAGGTTTTCTATGAAACAAGGTATTCATCCTGAATATAAAGAAATTACAGCGACTTGCTCATGCGGTAATGTAATCAAAACTCGCTCTACTGTGAGCCGTAATATTAACTTAGATGTATGTGGTCAATGCCACCCATTCTATACTGGTAAACAACGTGTTGTAGATACTGGCGGTCGTGTAGAACGCTTTAACAGCCGTTTCAAAATCCCAGGTTCAAAAAAATAATTTGAATTCTTGATTAACCCTCGTAGCCTCGGGGGTTAATTTCATTGAATAAATACTAGCCAAATAAAACCTAATCTACTACAATTTCTACACTATCTCATTTAATACGCTAACTATACCCATTAATCTTTTTATAAATTAATTATTTTTCCTTAAATCATTAAATTACCCACAACATTTTTTCAATGTTATGAGTATATAGATTGGTATAACTTATTTAATTTAGAATATAGAAATGAATTTAGTCCTTCTCACTTTCGGTGAACGCTTAGAAAATCACTATCAAGCATGCTTCTCAATTTTGAGTTTTTTAAAAGATCCTAATATCAAAAATGTCATTATCGTGACAGATCGTGCGGACTTTTATCAATTCTTGAATGGGCAAGTTAAGTTTATTCATATAAACCAGCAAACTCTCAAGGAATGGCAAGGTAAATATCAATTTTTCTGGCGTATAAAGATCAAAGCGTTAGAAATTGTTCAGCAACATTATCCTGAACAAAATCTACTCTATATTGATAGTGATACTTTTTTAGCAAGCAATTTAGATCGCATGCATGTAGCCTTAAATCAAGGTCAAACCTTTATGCATAAAGCTGAATATACATTAGGTTCTCAAGCGAATAACACTATAAAGAAAATGTATCAAAGTTTGAATGCTCAAACTTTTGCTAACATTCCGCTTAATGAACATTCAATGATGTGGAATGCTGGAGTGATTGCACTGCCAGCAAACAAAGCGAAAGAAATCATTCAACTTACGCTGCAACTTTGTGATGAAATCTGTGCCACAAATTGTACAAGACGTTTAGTTGAACAATTTTCATTTTCCATTGCCTTGAATCATCAAGTTAAATTACAAGCTTGTGACAATCTAATTGGGCATTATTGGAGTAATAAAGAGGAATGGAATGAAATGATCGCTAAGTTTTTTGTGAATGGATATTTACAAAATATGAGTTTAGAAGAGGCGATTAATCAGCTAAGAGATTTTGATTGGAACTGTCTGCCAATTCATAAAAAACAACGAAATACCAAGACAAGATTAATTAAATTAATTGATCATCTTTTTCCAGCTAAAAATATTCAATATTTTTCTAAATAAGTGATAAAAAAGTGCGGTAGAAATTTTTAAAATTCCTATCGCACTTTACATCAATGATTATCCTAACGAGCATGATAGACTTTTAGCGCATCTGGCATTAAACGTTGTAAGTTTGCTTGACGAGATTCATCACTAGGATGGGTTGAGAGTAAGGAAATACCTCCACCTCCCCCCATTTTTTGCATTTTCTCCCATAAATGAGGGGCAGATTGAGGGTTATAACCTGAGCGAGCCATCAAAAATAATCCAACTTCATCAGCCTCTGTTTCATTGCTACGAGAAAAGGGTTTATTCACCCCAAGATCCGCAACGCTACTCCCTAAACGAGTATTCACGCCTAAAGCAGCAGAAGCGGCAATATCTGCGGCAACGCCAATGATCCCTGTAAACAAACCGACATTCCGTGATTGTTTACCATGCTCTTTTAATGCATGTGCCATTTCATGCCCCATAACTACCGCAATTTCATCATCAGTTAATTTCAATGTATCCACTAACCCAGTGTAAAACATCATTTTACCGCCTGGCATTGCCCAAGCATTGAGTTCTTTAGATTTGACTACTGCAATTTGCCAATTGAACCGTTGACCTGTGAGATTTTCTTTGGTGGCATAAGGCACCATAGTTCTAAAGACATTTTGAATTCGTTGAGATGTTGCAGATGAGGTATCTAACATCCCTTTCACTTTAGCCTCTTGAACAACTTGAGCATAACTTGCCGCCGCTTCTTGATTGACTTGAGCGCTATCAGCACAAGCAACTAAAAGCCCTATAGTTAATGACAGTGCCGATAATTTCTTATTAAATTTAAGCATAAAATCACCCTAGAAGAATATATCTATAAAATTAGAATATATATTAATCAATTCGTTTCGATTATAACGCGATTTTTATTTTTTGCTATACATCAGCTAAAAGTGCGGTACTTTTTCCACAAAAATCTATGTTAGAATAAGACAAAATTGCTCAAAAGGAAAAAACGCCATGCCAAGCATTAGTGTTGCAATGATCGTAAAAAATGAAGCTCAAGATCTCGCAAGTTGTTTAGAAACCGTGAAAGATTGGGTGGATGAAATTGTTATTTTAGATAGTGGAAGCACAGATAATACTCAACAAATTGCTTTAAGTTTTGGAGCTAAATTTTATACCAATAGCGATTGGCCTGGATTTGGTAAACAACGTCAAATCGCACAGCAATATGTAACCAGTGATTACGTGTTATGGTTAGATGCAGATGAACGGGTGACACCTGAATTACGTCAATCTATTCAAGCGGCTATTGCTAAAAATGAAGCGAATACGGTTTATCAGCTTCCTCGTTTAAGTGAAGTATTCGGGCGTAAAATTTATCATTCAGGTTGGTATCCTGACTATGTTGTGAGATTATATCAGACCAAATTTGCCCATTATGGAGATGAATTAGTTCACGAAAAAGTCCATTATCCTGACAACACCAAAGTAGAAAAACTGACGGGTGATCTCGAACATTACACTTATAAAGATATACATCATTATCTCACTAAGTCTGCTAACTATGGTAAAGCTTGGGCAGAGCAACGAGCAAATGCAGGCAAATCAACCAGTTTATTTGATGCAGTCAGCCATGGGATTGGTTGTTTTATAAAAATGTATATTT
The DNA here is from genome assembly GCF_000940515.1 of Mannheimia massilioguelmaensis. Classification (NCBI taxonomy): domain Bacteria; kingdom Pseudomonadati; phylum Pseudomonadota; class Gammaproteobacteria; order Pasteurellales; family Pasteurellaceae; genus Mannheimia; species Mannheimia massilioguelmaensis. Next base: position 252,934 of record NZ_CDQL01000004.1, on the reverse strand, counting down.
TGAGAGCCGGCTTTCTAGATGGGAAACAAGGTTTCTTATTAGCCATTCTCTCTGCCAATTCAACCTTTAACAAATATGCCGATTTATGGGTAAAAACCAAAACTAAATAATTCATTCTGTAAAAAGTGCGGTTGTTTTACCGCACTTTTTTATTCTTGCCCTATTCCCATTGGCGATGAATAAACGGAATAATTTCTTTTAGACATTGCTCAATATTAATTACCGTTAAGTTCTTTTCTACCTCTTTTTTAAATGGAGGACAGAAAGCAAGATGTTTATCTACCGCATTAATTGGTCGCCAACGTTTTGGAATCGCAGATAAACGACTAGGATAAAAACCGATAGTCGGTATATTTAAAGCCCCACTCACATGTAATGGCCCCGTAGAGCCTGAAATATACAAATCTGCACAAGCAAGAGAATGGCTAAAATCTAATAATCCCTGATTTTTATCATAAATCACTAAATTGGGGTGAGCAACCAATGTAGCTAATTGATGTGCCTTCTCACTTTCATTGGGGCCAGCAGTTAGCACAATATAACAATTAAATTCTGCTAAAATGCCTTTAATTAAATCTGCATATTGTTGCAACGATAAATTATTTGCAGAACCACCTGAACCACTATGTACAAATACCCATTTTTTATCCGAAGTAATACCAAGTTGCTCACATAATAAAATTTTCTGATTGGCTACCGCACTTTTAGGGAAACTAAGATAAGGTACGGAGGGTTCAACAATCGCTATATGATGATCTTGTAAAAAGTGACGAGACAAATCCATATTGTATTCAAATTCTGCTTTTTCAGAACGGGAACGACGTTGAGTTAAACGATGATTATATAGGAATTGGAATAGTTTCGTTGCAGGGGCTAAACGATATTTAATACCTGATTTCCAAGCTAATTTCGCATTATACCAATCAGATACAAAACTAATCACAGCATCAAACTTTTGAGCTCTAATGATTTGCAAAGTACGGTCAAATTCTTCAGAATTTTTCTTATCGGCAGAATCAATAATCACTTCATCAATATAAGGACAAACTTCTGCTAAAGGCGCCGTATATTTAGGCACTAATGCCGTAATCTGCAAATCTGGTTGAGAGGTTTTTAATAAAGCAAAGGCAGGCCAAGCCACCATAAAATCGCCTAATTTATCATTACGAATTACAAGAATTTTTTGCATAATTAAGATCTTTACTGGAATTTTTTATGCATTCTAGCAAAATCAGTCAAAAATCGTAACTCATCGCACAAAATATTCAGCCTTTTAACCACTAATAATTCCCCTTCAAAGTCGCTCTTAACTTGATTTTCTGGCGGAAAAGAGTATAATCGTCCCGCTTTTTGTCTATATATACAGAGAAAAAAGTAAGCATTCCTACTCCTTCGATGTAGGTTTTCTTTTATTATTAAACAATTAGAGGAAGGTTATGGTAACCATTCGTTTATCTCGTGGCGGAGCTAAAAAACGCCCATTTTATCAAATCGTAGTAGCTGACAGCCGTTCACCTCGTGACGGTCGTTTCATTGAACGTGTTGGTTTCTTCAATCCATTGGCAGCTGGTAAAGCAGAACGAGTTCGTATTGAATTAGATCGCGTTAATGCATGGTTAGAAAAAGGCGCAAGCTTATCTGATCGTGTTGCGAGTTTAGTTAAAGAAGCTCAAAAAGCTGCATAATTGCTTTTGAAAAGATAAATATAAGTAGGTGAATAGAATGGATCAGCAAAGAATTGAAGTAGTAGGCAAATTAGGCTCTACTTATGGCATTCGCGGTTGGTTACGTATTTATTCATCAACAGAATATACCGAAAGTATCTTCGACTACCAACCTTGGTTTTTAAAAATCAAAGGTCAATGGCAACCGATTGAATTGGAAACATGGAAGCACCATAACCACGAATTGATCGTTAAATTAAAAAACGTCAATGATCGTGAAACTGCACAAACTTTAGCAAATGTAGAAATTGGTGTGGATTTATCTGTGTTTCCAGCACTTGAAGAAGGTGATTACTATTGGCATGACTTAATTGGCTGCCAAGTAGTAAATTTACAAGGTTATACTATGGGAACGGTTTCTGAAATGATGGAAACAGGTTCAAATGATGTATTAGTCGTGCGTGCAAACGCTAAAGATGCTTTTGGCAAACAAGAACGTTTAATCCCGTTCTTGTATGAACAAGTAGTTAAAAGAGTAGATCTCACCACAAAGACTATTGAAGTGGATTGGGACGCTGGTTTCTAACCTCGGGTACGCTGTTAGCTTTAGTATTAACATTTTACACAAAAGGTATTAGCTATGTGGATCGGGATAATTAGTCTTTTCCCAGAAATGTTTAAAGCAATTACAGAATTTGGGGTCACAGGACGAGCCGTAAAACAAAATCTCTTGCAAGTATCCTGTTGGAATCCTCGTGATTTCACACATGATAAACATAAAACTGTAGATGACCGTCCTTATGGTGGTGGGCCAGGAATGCTGATGATGGTACAACCATTACGTGATGCAATCCAGGCAGCAAAAACAGCCGCAGGAGAAGGTGCAAAGGTTATTTATCTTTCACCTCAAGGACGTAAACTTGATCAAAGTGGCGTAACAGAATTGGCAACAAATAAAAAACTGATTTTAGTTTGTGGTCGTTACGAAGGCATTGATGAACGAGTGATTCAATCTGAAATTGATGAAGAATGGTCAATCGGAGATTACGTTCTCACAGGAGGAGAACTTCCTGCAATGACATTAATTGATGCTGTTGCAAGATTTATTCCAGGGGTATTAGGCAAACAAGCCTCGGCAGAAGAGGATTCTTTTGCAGAAGGATTACTAGATTGTCCTCATTATACCCGCCCTGAAGTTTTAAATGGCTGTACTGTACCACCTGTACTGATGTCAGGTAATCATGAAGAAATTCGTAAATGGCGATTAAAGCAATCACTTGAGCGAACATGGTTAAGACGCCCCGAGCTATTGGAAAGCCTAGCTCTGACTGACGAACAAAAGAAACTGTTAAAACAGGTAAAAGCCGAATATAACAGTAAAATCAGTTAACACTAGGAATAAAAAGGGTTTAAAAATGAGCAACATCATTAAACAACTTGAAGAAGAACAATTAAAACAAAACGTACCTAGCTTCCGTCCAGGTGACACATTAGAAGTTAAAGTATGGGTAGTTGAAGGTAGCAAAAAACGTCTGCAAGCATTCGAAGGCGTGGTTATTGCAATTCGTAACCGTGGCTTGCACTCAGCATTCACTTTACGTAAAGTATCTAACGGTACTGGCGTTGAGCGTGTTTTCCAAACTCACTCACCTGCAATTGATAGCATCTCTGTTAAACGTAAAGGTGCTGTACGTAAAGCTAAACTTTACTACTTACGTGAACGTTCAGGTAAATCTGCACGTATCAAAGAACGTCTTGGTGAATAATTGTCTTAATTATCATCAAACTGAAAAAGGCTCGAAAATTCGAGCCTTTTTTGTTGATATTCACCAGACAAATAAAAAAAGTGCGGTCAAAATTTTTTAAAATACAACCGCACTTTTCCTTCTTTATTTCAGTAATTATTCAGTATCTAACTCATCTAATTCAAGCACTTCTTGAGAAAGAATAATGCCAGTTAAATCTGCATATACATAATCTTCAGGAAAGAAGGTTACTCCTCCAAAATTAACAGGAATATCGCTTTCTCCTTGATTATTTTCATCTGCGCCTACTGGAATTGGGGCAAGCGCTTGAATACCGATATTAATATTTTCAAGTTGACTTAATTGACGAACAGCACCATACACAATAATACCTTCCCATCCATTATCTGCCGCCAATTGTGCTAAATCGGCATCAATTAATGCACGACGTACGGCACCACCACCATCAACCAGTAATACACGACCTTCACCTTGCTCTTCTAAGATTTCAGCGATCAGTCCATTTTGTTCAAAACATTTCACAGTTGTTACTTTGCCATAGAACTCACTCACACCACCAAAGCTTGAAAAAATTGGTTCAACGACATCCACTTGGTCTAAATAGATATCACAGAGTTCTGAAGTATCGATACGCATAGGATTCCCTTTTGTGTCATTTAAACTTCGCTTAGTATAAACTGCTTTCCAAGATAACTCAAACAAGCATAAAAATAGCCTCACAAAGAGGCTAATTAATCAAACTATTTTGCTAGAACTAAACCAATACTAAATAACACATTGGTTAATAAAGCTAATAAAGACATCTGTCCGAGCATGGGTCTCAATAACAATGGATCTTTACTGCGATACACAAATAGACCATGTTTAACTAATAATGGAATGGCGAAAATAAATAAATATCCCCAAATTGAATTCACATTCATAGATGAAAATAAGAGGTAACATAGAATAGCACTAATTAATAGCATCCAATGATAGACACGGCTTTTATCTACGCCTAAACGTACTACTAAAGTATATTTTCCCGCTTTTCTATCCTGTTCAATATCACGCATATTATTAATATTTAATACTGCCACGGATAAAAAACCACAGCCACTGGCTGGTAAGAAAACGGTCCAGTTGATATTATGAGCTTGTAAATAATAAGTCCCAACAACTGCTAATAAACCAAAAAATAAGAAGACAAATAAATCGCCCAAGCCTAAATAGCCATAAGGTTTTTTACCAACCGTATAAGCAATAGCTGCAACAATAGATGCAATACCTAATGCAATAAACACAATTAAATCTTGCATGCTTTGATAAGCAGTTGATAATAAAGCAAATCCTGAAATTAGAATTAACACAATTGTGACAATTAAACCTTTACGAAGCTGCGCTTCTGTCATATGTCCTTTTTGAATACCACGTAATGGACCAATACGTTCAGCGGTATCTGAACCTTTTTGAAAATCCCCATAATCATTAGCAAAATTAGACAAAATTTGTAATAAGGTCGCCGTCAATAAACATAAAATCGTAATCGTCCAGTCAAAATAACCAAACCAATATGCCACTGCAGAGCCTGTAAAAATGATGGCTAGTGCAAGAGGGAGAGTTCTTGGTCTAGCAGTTTCTAACCAAGTTTTAATCGTACTTTGTGTCATAAAATTTCTAAAAATGAGACCGCACTTTATCGCGGTGTTATAATGGAATTGCTATTTTATCAATACTCATGTGATATTTTAAGGAAAATATGTCGGAAACTGCACTTCAATTACAGCCTATTGCGATTATTCACAGCCCTTACAAGGAAAAATTTTCTGTACCACGACAACCCAATTTAGTACAAGATGGAACAGGAATTGTGGAATTATTAGCACCTTATAATCAACCAGAAGCAGTACGTGGTTTAGAGGAATTTAGTCATCTTTGGTTGATTTTTCAGTTTGATAAAAATCCTGTTGGAAAATGGCAGCCAACTGTTCGCCCACCTCGATTAGGAGGAAATCAACACGTCGGCGTATTTGCCTCTCGCTCCCCTTTTAGACCGAACAGTTTAGGGCTTTCTAAAGTTGAATTACGACAAGTAGAAATTAGCCATGGCAAGATATTACTTCATCTTGGTGCTATTGATTTAGTGGATGGCACACCGATTTATGATATTAAGCCCTACATTGCTTATGCAGATAGTGAGCCTCTTGCTCAATCAAGTTTTGCGCAAGAAAAGCCACAGATAAAACTAACCGTTTCATTTTCCCCAGAAGATAAAACTCAACTGGAAAAATTTTCCAAAATTTACCCGCAGTTTGCACGATTTATTACCGAGGTAATTCAACAAGATCCACGCCCAGCTTACCAACAAGGAAAGCCCACAGAACGGGAATATGGTATTTTATTATATAAATATAATGTGCGTTGGCGAATTCAGAAAGGAACCACCAATCAAGCAGAGATCTTTGAAATTACAGAAATAACATAGGAGGCTGATTGCCTCCTATCAATTTATTTGCGTACTAAAATTAAAAAGCGTAAATCATAAGCATTGTGTTCATCAGCTTGACGATATTCCTCATATTCTATCTGCCATTCATGCCAATTAATTTCTGGGAAAAAAGTATCTCCCTCAATTTCTGCTTGAATTTGGGTTAAATATAATTTATCTGCCTTGGGTAGATACTGTTTGAATAACTGCCCACCACCGATCAATAATACTTCTTCAGAATTTTTGACAAAATCTACCGCACTTTCTAAGCTTTCTTTCCATACCACATCTTCATGTTCGAAAGGTTGTCGTGAAAGCACAATATTAATCCGTTTGGGTAAAGGACGCCCGATGCTCTCAAAGGTTTTACGTCCCATAATCACTGGTTTGCCCGTAGTATTTTTGCGAAACCATGCTAAATCCGCAGGTAAATGCCAAGGCATTTGGTTATCTTTACCAATGACATTATTTTTTGTTGTAGCAACTATTAAGCTAAATATCATAATTCTCTCATTATATCCATTCAATCATACGACGGGTGTACCACGATAAAATAACAAACGAGGTAAAGCAAGTCCAAATACTAATGCCCCTAAAATAAATCCCGCTTTGATAAAATAATCAATCATTTGTGCAAATAATTCTGGGCTTGACCCAAGAGAATTAATTTTTACAATTGCGATCATTGCTTTATAAGCATAAACGCCTGGAATCATAGGAATAATTGCGGCAACAGTAAATACTTTTGGGTGTGCTAAATAACGTTGAGCAATATTTACTCCAATAAATCCTATTAAACCTGAGGCTAGAAATGTCGCTAATTCAATAGGTACGCCAAAGTATATTAGGAGTGAACGAAAACTATGTCCTAACGCACCTAAAATTGCACAATAGTATAGTGCTTTATTAGGAACATTAAAAATTAATGCAAATCCGACGGCAGGTATAGCAGCGAAAATCATATCATCTATTAATGAAAAGAATAAATTCATTTTAATATCCCCAACTTGCAATATTTAATACCGATAATGCCATCACAATGCCCATACAAGCCCCAAAAGTCAGTACTGAGGCAATTGTCCAACGGGCTAATCCCATATTAATATGTCCTTTCAAAATATCAGCAAGAGAATTAATTAAAGGAAACCCAGGAACCAATAATAATACACTAGAAGCAAGAGCAATATGGGGATCATTGCCTAAATTAAACTTTAATGCTAACCCTGAAATCATTGAAGCAACAAATGCAGTACAAGCAAATACGATCAAAGGATTAAAATGATAAGCCGACAGGCTCTGACGAATATACATTGCGACAGAAGAAGCAATCAATGTGATTAAACAAATCATTGCATCTCCCCCAGATAGATGGGCAAAACTAGCACAAGATAAACCTATCATCAGTACTACAAAATATCGATTATATTTCATTGGTTTAATACTAGCTAATTTCTGTTTAACTCGCTCTAAATCATAGATTTTATGTTCAGTGGCAATCACAATATGATGGACATCTGTAACAACCTGCATATTAATACCTTTATCCACATTCTTACGGGTAGTCGTAATACAATGACCTTTAGTTAATGTTGTTACAATAACTGCATTAGGTGTCAAAGCACATTCTACACTCTCTACCCCCAATGCCTTACCTAAACGAGTTGCTAACAATACGACTAACTCACTTTCCGCACCATGTTGTAGCAACAATAATGCGGTTTGCACACATAATCGGGTAATTTCCCGCTGTTTTTCGGAATCCATTTCAGCTTGTTTATCCATATTAACTCCTTTTTCTAACTATAAAGGATTATATACATTTGGCATGAAAAATTTTTGTTCTAAATCACAAAAGTATAATCAAAACTAGATGATTTATTGATTAGATAATGTTAATTTATCAACTAGTTAAAATCGGCACTAGATTATTCATGGTCAGGAGTATGAATATGGAACAAGCAAATCAAGCACAAAAAACCATCGTGGTCAAATTTGGAACCAGTACATTAACACAAGGAACGCCCAAATTAAATCGACCGCATATGATGGAAATTGTGCGTCAATTTGCTCGTCTTCACCAAGAAGGTTATCGTATTGTGATTGTTACCTCAGGCGCAATTGCAGCTGGTCGTGATTATCTCAACCATCCACAATTACCGCCCACAATCGCTTCAAAACAATTACTGGCAGCGGTAGGTCAAAGCCAATTAATTCAAACTTGGGAACAATTATTTGCCATTTATGATATTCATATGGGACAGCTGTTATTAACTCGAGCTGATATTGAAGACCGTGAACGTTTTCTAAACGCGCGTGATACGCTACATGCACTACTGGATAACGGTATTATTCCTGTGGTTAATGAAAATGATGCGGTAGCGACCGCAGAAATCAAAGTCGGCGATAATGATAATTTATCTGCATTAGTGGCTATTCTAGTTCAAGCTGAACAACTTTATTTATTAACAGATCAACAAGGGTTATTTGATTCAGATCCCCGTCAAAATCCAAATGCAAAACTTATTCCTGTTGTAGATGAAATTAATGAGCATATACGTTCTATTGCTGGTGGCAGTGGAACCAATCTCGGTACAGGGGGAATGTTTACAAAAATTACCGCTGCTGATGTTGCAACCCGTTCTGGCATTGAAACCATTATTGCACCAGGCAATCGTCCTAATGTGATTGCAGATCTTGCCCACGGTGAAGCTATTGGTACAAAATTTACTGTACAAGCTGATCGTTTAGAAAGCCGTAAACAATGGCTATTTGCTGCCCCATCTGCTGGCTCAATTACAATTGATAATGGCGCTGAAAGTGCATTATTAATGCAACATAAATCTTTATTACCCGCAGGTATTTTATCTATTGAGGGGCGTTTTTCCCGTGGAGAAGTGGTAAAAATTCGCACTCAAAATGGTAAAGATATTGCACTTGGAATGCCTCGCTATAACAGTGATGCACTACATCTTATTAAAGGTCAGAAATCACAAGATATTGAACAGATTCTCGGTTACGAATATGGCTCAGTTGCCATACATCGTGATGATATGATTATATTAAAAAAATAATGATACATTTTAAGAATAAAAAAGTTGGCACTAGACCAACTTTTTATTTTATAAATTATTTTTGACTACATACTGCAATAAAATTAAGCTTACGTTCTTTATCATTAAAGGTTTTAAACATACGTTTAAATTGTTCTCGATTCTCAGGTTTCATGGCATTTTTAATAATTTTTGCAGCACCTAATAAACCCTCATCATAAATCATACCTTTAGGTGATAATAAAGTCATATCCCCCGTGAAAGTATCAACATTACGGAAACCTGAGTCAGTAAATATTTGTTTCCATCCTGCTTTAGTCAATGGGGTAACAGTTACATTAATAGCATTACGCATATTTTCTAAAATAGCTTCATGATCTGTCCCCACTAACATTACATCATGGGTTAACAAGAAACCACCTGGCTTAAGTACTCGGAAATATTCAGCTACCGCTTTTTTCTTTGCCTCTACAGGTAGCATAGTGAGCATAGCTTCATTAATCACAATATCAAAACTATTATCTTCAAAAGGTAATTTCATGGCATTGGCACGTTGTACATGAATTTTATCCTCAACACCATTAGCTTTAATATTAGCTTTTGCTTTTTCTAGTGCGGCTTCATCTAAGTCAACGCCTTCAATATGACAGCCAAACTGCTTAGCAAGTCCTATTGATGTGGTTCCCATATTACAAGCAACCTCAAGTACTTTTTTATCTGCACTAAAATCAGCATTAGCAATAAGCCAATCAGTCGCTTTTTTACCACCAGGACGTAAACGTGTTTTACCCAAACGAGCTAAAAAATTATGGCCAACTTCATCTTTACTCATAGAAACTTCTCCTAAAACCCTAGCAATATCCGACTAAATATATCAGGTTTTATAAAAAAATGAAATTAATTATTATTTAGCTTAGTAACAGACAATAAAAAAGTGCGGTAAGTTTTACAAAATTTTCATAAAACCAACCGCACTTTTAATGACCAAATTAATTATCTTGTCCCAAATACCACAATGGTTTTGCCATGAGCCGCAATCAGATGTTGGTCTTCCAACATTTTAAGAATACGTCCTACGGTTTCACGAGAGCAACCTACCATTTGACCTATTTCTTGACGGGTAATTTTAATTTGCATACCATCAGGATGTGTCATGGCATCAGGCATTCTCGCAAGATTTAATAAAGTTTGCGCAATGCGACCTGTTACATCAAGAAATGCTAAATTACTTACTTGTTTAGAAGTATTTTGTAAACGACGAGACAGTTGTGCTGAAAGATACATTAAAATTTCAGGATTAACTTGAATTAACTGACGAAATTTTTTATAAGAAACTTCTGCAATTTCACAAGCAGTTTTTGCTTTAACCCAAGCTGAACGCACTTGTCCTTCTTCGAACAATCCAACTTCACCGAAAAACTCTCCTTGAGCAAGATAAGAAAGAATCATTTCTTTTCCTTCTTCATCTTTTACCATCACCGCAGCAGAACCTTTCACAATATAATACAAGGTATCTGCTGATTCACCTGCATGAATTAATGTTGTTTTTGCAGGATATTTATGGATATGACTATGAGAAAGAAACCAATCTAATGTTGGATCCATTGCTGAGCCAGTTGGCACTTGACTTGGTGATACACCTAATGGATGTGCATGCACTTGTTCTAGCATAAAAACCTCATTTAACCGTTTGGAGAGCGGATGCTCTATTATAAAAAGTCCATTTTTAGGCGTTATTAGCCTTGATATCAATGGTTTGATGTAATTCTGACCAAAATATCGTAACGTTGCCACTACGAATCTGACTCAGTAAATTCTCTGTTTTCTCAGCCAAAGAAAGTTCTTCCATGCCATAATCAGTTCCTTCACGTAAAATAAAACTTTCAACAATATTGATTAAAGTTTCTTTTTCTAATTCTTGCCATGGAATAATCATTTTCTATCTCTATGCAAATAAAGGCTCAATTAAACGCCATTGCTGTTCAAATCCCTGATTAGGAATATAGCGAAAATTAGTTCTAACTAGTCGCATAAACTGACCTTCACAAAAAGTTGCTAAATAAGTGGCTATTGTACGCTCATCAACCACAAAACTTTTTCCCTCTCGCAATTTACGCATTTGTAAAATATTCACAAATTGTAGTTCTAAACGATCAAAAAACAAGGCGACTCGAGCTTGTAATTTTGCCTCTTCAAACATTAACGCATGTCCTGTCAAAATGCGAGTTAATCCTGGGTTTTTACGTGCAAAGTCTAAGATCATTTGTAGAATATCACGAATGCGACTTTCTGTATTGGTTTCCATCTTAATTGAATAACTGATGCGACTAAATAAGCTACTTTCAATATTTTCAATTAAAGCTTCAAACATCTTTGTTTTACTTGGGAAATAACGATAAAGAGCAGCTTCTGAAACACCAACTTCTTGAGCAAGACGTGCTGTTGTCATCCGCTCCATGCCACGTTCTGAATGAAGCATATGAGTAAGTACAGTCAAAACTTGTTGACGGCGCTCTTTCACACTACGCTTTTCAACTTTTGGCACTTTGGGTGGCATTGGCTCAATATTTTCTAGAATTAATTGTTCTGCCATAACTTATTTCTTGCCTGAGTGACCAAAACCACCTTCGCCACGTTCTGTTTCGACAAAATCAGAAACAATATTAAATTCAGCTTGTACTACAGGCACAAATACTAATTGAGCAATACGATCACCAACTTCAATTTTGAAAGGTTCTGAACCACGATTCCACATAGACACCATTAATGGACCTTGATAATCTGAATCAATTAAACCCACTAAATTACCTAATACAATACCATGTTTATGACCTAAACCAGAACGAGGCAAAATTACCGCAGCTAAATTAGGATCAGCAATATAAATAGATAAACCTGTTGGAATTAATTTTGTTTCTCCAGGTTGTAATTCAAAACTCTCATCAATTAACGCTCGTAAATCTAAACCAGCTGAACCATAGGTTGCATAAGCAGGTAAAGGAAAATCTGTTCCGATACGTTGATCTAAAATTTTCACATCAATTTTTTTCATTATTGTTTCTCGTTATATTTTTCTACTATTTTATTGACTAATTGTTTAGCTAATTCAGTTTTAGAATTCTGCGGTAAACTGGCTGAACCCGTTTGCCAAAATAACTGCAATGAATTTTGATCTGCACCAAAAACTTGCCCACCAGCCACATTATTCGCACAAATTATATCTAAATTTTTTCGATTTAACTTATCTTTTGCATAAGCTTCAACATTTTGAGTTTCTGCTGCAAAACCGACGGTGAATGGACGATTCTCTGTTAAATGACCGACATCAGCAATAATATCAGGATTTTTTACCAGTTTAATTTGCATTTCATCGCTGGCTTTCTTAATTTTCTGATCTGCAATTTCAGCCACTCGATAATCGGCTACCGCAGCACAACCAATAAAAATGTGATTTTGTACCGCAGTTTTTAAAGTTACTTGCCACATTTCTTGAGCTGAAACCACATCTATCCGTTTGACATTATTAGGAGTTGCTAAATTAACTGGACCAGAAATAAGCGTAACCTCTGCACCTCTCATAGCAAAAGCCTCAGCAATTGCAAATCCCATTTTTCCTGAACTATGATTGCTAATATAACGCACAGGATCAATGGCTTCTCTTGTTGGCCCTGCTGTAATGGCTACTTTTAAATACGCTAAATCTTGCAAAACAGATAAATCCTGGCAAAGAGCATCATAAATTTCTGCGGGTTCAGACATACGGCCTGCCCCAACGTCACCACAAGCTTGAAAACCACTATTAGGGCCGATTAAATGAACGCTTCGTCTAACTAATGCTTGTAGATTTTCTTGCGTAACAGTTTGACGATACATTTGTTGATTCATGGCGGGTGCTAAATAAATGGGAGAAGCTGTCGCTAAACAAATAGTTGAAAGCAAATCATTTGCCATACCTACACGAAGACGAGCAATAAAATCTGCACTGGCAGGAGCGATTACAATGGCATCAGCCCACTTTGCTAATTCTATATGCCCCATAGCAAGTTCTGCTTGAGGATCAAGTAAGGACTGTGAAACTGGATTTCCTGAAATAGCTTGTAAGGTTAATGCAGTCACAAATTCAGCAGCTGCTGCGGTTAAAACAACACGTACATCTGCGTCACTTTTACGTAATAAACGAATCAATTCAATGATTTTATAAGCAGCAATGCCACCTGTAATCCCCACTACAATTCGTTTACCTTTCAAATTTTGCATTATTCCCCCAAGATCTCGCCTCTTATTTTCAAGAGGTAAAATTACATGAATATGAATTCATACATTCTACTTCAAATTTCCTTAAGAAAAAATTTTATTTTTACGATCTATTTCAAAAATTTATGTTATTACGCTAGCTTTTAATTAAAAGCATAAGCAAAGTTATTGTTCACAATCTAAAAGTACAACAAAAAGAGCATTTTTATGACATTACAATCCACTTGCAATTTAATGCCAAGAGAAAAACTCCTTACCTACGGGGCAACCTCGTTAGATGATAAAGAGCTTCTTGCCATTTTCCTTAGAACAGGTATTAAAAATTGTCCTGTAATGCAATTATCCCACAATGTTTTACAACATTTTGGTTCTTTAAGAGGGCTAATTAGTGCTAATCAAAAACAATTCTGTGCCTTTAAAGGCATCGGCATTACTCAATTTATTCAATTACAAGCTTGTACAGAAATGACTAAGCGTTATCTCCAAGAAGAACTCAAATACCTGCATGAATTTACCTCAACAGATACCGTACGTATATATCTTCAATCTAGCTTAGAATCAAAAGAACGAGAAATATTCCTAGTATTATTCTTAGACAATCAACACCGCTTAATTAAACAGGAAGAAATGTTCTTAGGCTCAATTAATAGCGCAACAATACATCCTAGAGAGATTATCAAATCTGCATTATATTGCAATGCAGCCGCACTTATTTTAGCACACAATCACCCATCAGGAAGGTCAGAGCCTAGTCAATCAGATAAAAATATTACAGAAAAGATTCAACAGGCTGCAAATTTAGTTGATATTCGTCTATTAGATCATTTTGTTATTGGCAAAGGCAACTATTTTTCCTTTGCTGAACAGGGGTGGATATAAGATTCTTGATTGTTGATTCGCTTTTTCGAGTAAAATTTTGCTAAAATTTAAAGGAAATATAAATTTTACGATGCTTTAGACTTGAGAATGAAAGATAAAATGAGTATAATCAGCAACCTTTGATATAGTTAGCGGGTCGGTTTATTGCGACCTGACGAGGTAGCTTACAAAATTAGTTATCTTAACTGAATTTTGAAGTAGTCCGAACCGTAAGCTCGAGCTTAAATTTAATTATTGGAGATTATTATGTCTAGAGTCTGTCAAGTAACAGGCAAGCGTCCAGCAGTTGGTAACAACCGTTCACACGCATTAAACGCGACTCGTCGTCGTTTTCTTCCTAACTTACACACTCACCGTTTCTGGGTTGAGAGTGAAAACCGTTTCGTAACTTTACGCTTAACAGCTAAAGGTATGCGTATTATTGATAAAAAAGGCATTGATGCAGTATTAGCTGATATCCGTGCTAGTGGCGAAAAAATCTAAGGGGCTAAAAAATGGCAGCTAAAGGCGCTCGTGAGAAAATCCGTTTAGTTTCTTCAGCAGAAACAGGTCACTTCTACACAACTGATAAAAATAAACGTAATATGCCAGAAAAAATGGAAATTAAAAAATTCGATCCAGTTGTGCGTAAACACGTTATTTATAAAGAAGCTAAAATTAAATAATTTTATTTTCTTAACTAATCTAAACCCGAATGTTGATTCGGGTTTTTTATTGCAAAAAATAACTAAATGCCCTATCTTCTTGGAAGTTATTACTGATTGAGATTTAACTATGCCTGAATTACCTGAAGTTGAAACAGCGATGAAAGGGGTTAGCCCTTATTTAAAAAGCTATACTATTGAAAAGATTATAGTTCGTCAGCCTAAATTACGTTGGATAGTCAGTCCGGAACTTTATCAACTAAAAAATGTAAAAGTGCTAGATTTAAGTCGTCGTTCTAAATATCTAATTATTCATACTGAGCAAGGCTATATTATTGGTCATTTAGGTATGTCTGGTTCAGTACGAATTGTTCCTCATGATAGCCCAATTGATAAACATGATCATTTTGATATTGTTATGGATAATGGCAAATTACTACGTTATAACGATCCTAGACGCTTTGGTGCTTGGCTATGGACAACGAACTTAGAAGAATTTCATTTATTCTTGAAACTAGGACCAGAGCCTTTATCTAAAGACTTTAATGGCTTATATCTATTTAGAAAATCTCGTCAACGCAATATCACTGTAAAAAGTTTTCTAATGGATAATGCTGTTGTGGTGGGAGTTGGCAATATTTATGCTAATGAAACTTTATTTCTCTGTGGTATTCACCCAGAAAAAATAGCTAGCAAGCTGACTAAAGCACAATGTGAATTAATTGCGAAAACTGTCAAAGAAGTTTTAGAACAATCGATTAAACGAGGTGGAACGACCTTAAAAGACTTCTTACAGCCCGATGGTCGCCCTGGCTATTTTGCTCAAGAATTATTGGTATATGGCCATAAAAATCAGCCCTGTCCAAAGTGCGGTACCAAAATTCAAACGTTAATCATTGCACAACGTAATAGCTATTTTTGTCCCAAATGTCAGAAAAAATCTTGAAAAATGACCGCACTTTTATTTATTAAAGGTAGCAAACCAACCCTACCTTTAATCCTTTGATTTTCTTACAAAAGACCTAATTTTTTTATTTGAGTTAACACATCTTCCACTTGAATTTCTGCCATCAGATTTCTGCCTTTTAACTTAGTTGCCCAAGGTAATTCAGATGAAGGTTTTCCAAATTCTTTTTGTACATTCTGCTCATATACTGAAACCACATTTTCTAAATTATTATAGGGGCCTGTACGTAATGGATTGTGGTAAGCGTAAAGCCCAATCACTGGTGTGTTCTGTGTAGTCGCCATATGTGCAGGGCCTGAATCAGGAGAAATAACTAAGTCAGCTAAGCCAATTAATGCCGTTAATTGCTTAAGGCTTGTTTTGCCCGATAAATTAGTCGGTTTAAAATCACATTGCCTAATAATTTGATTAATCATTTCAACTTCACGTTTTGCGGCTGCTCCACAAAAAATCACATGAATATTATGTTGATTAGCGATATTTGCTACACAAGCGTATCCTTCTACCGTCCAATCTTTCTCAACTTTGCTAGAACAAGGGGAAATGATTAGATTTTTTCTTGATGGATCAATATAAATACTCACCGCTTCAATATCTTGCTGAGAAATAGCCAGTTGCCAATGTGGCTTACCAATAGGCACCCCTATATATTCTACAAATGCCATAAAACCATCAAGTACATGAGGATTTTGGGGATCTTGAATTTTACGATTGGTAAATAACCATTGACCTTCTCTAGCCCGTTGACGACCAAAACCTATTTTATATTTTGCTTTGATACCTAAGGAAAGTATAGAGGCTCTAAAAGCCGTTTGCATATTTAGTAAAGCATCAAACTTACGCCCCTTTAGTTTTTTCCATAACGCAAAAACGCCTTTCCAGCCCGATTTCTTATCATAAACAATTAATTCAACATTGTTGATTCCCGATAATAATTGCGCTTCAGTTTTGCCTACAATCCAAGTCATTTTCGTTTCAGGCCAATATTGCTGGATTTGTTGTACCGCGGCTAAAGCATGACATACATCACCAATAGCCGATAAACGTAACACACATAAGGATTGAGGAGCTTGATTAAAAAGAGGCATAAATTATTCTCATTGCTATTTGTACTTTGGCATTGGGATTATTTTAAAGTAGAATAACTTTATTCGCTACCAATCCATAAAATAATATGCTTGAAATTCAACAACAAAATCATTTTTATTTATTTAATTTTGATCAACCTAAACTACATCAAGAGAAATTTCTTGATATACAATTTTGGCAGAATGAAAATCGTATTATTGGATCCGCAAAAGGACGAGGTACTACGTGGTTTATTCATTCTGAAGATATCTTTGGTATCAATACTGCATTACGTCATTATTTTCGTGGTGGGCTTTTGGGAAAAATAAACAAAGATCGCTACGCTTTTAGTTCGCTAGAACAAACTCGTAGTTTTGCTGAATTTAAGCTACTCCAACAACTTCACCAGGCAGGACTCCCTGTTCCTCAGCCTGTCGCGGCTAAAGTGGAAAAACTTAGTTTTAATCAATATCGTGCAGACTTACTTAGTGAACGAATCGAAAATGCCAAAGACTTAACCTCAGTTTTACAAACAAAAACCATCAGCACAGAACATTGGCAACAAATTGGGCAATTAATTCGTCAATTACACAATTTACAAATCTGCCATACAGACTTAAACGCACATAATATTTTATTACAAACTAACCAACAACATTTCAAATTTTGGTTAATTGACTTCGATAAGTGCGGTGAAAAATCTGGAAATTTTTGGAAACAAGAAAACTTACAACGCTTGCATCGTTCCTTCTGCAAAGAAGTCAAACGTATGCAAATTCAATTCACTGAACAAAATTGGCAAGATTTATTAACTGGCTACCATCAATAAAAAGGAACAACGAATGTTCCTTTAAAATTTGTCAAAATACTACCGCACTTTTATTATGCTTTCTCTGACAAGGCTTTTAGTACAGGCATTGGCACAAATTGGCTAACATCGCCTTTATGTAAATAAATTTCTCTCACAATAGTTGAAGAAACATAAGACCATTTCTCCGTAGAAGGCAAGAATAAACTTTCTACTCCATCTGTTAAAGCTCGATTCAAGTGTGCAAGCTGTAACTCATATTCAAAATCCATAGTCGTTCGCATACCACGAATAATTGCGGTGATATGATATTGCTTAACCACATTTGCCAATAAATCACTAAAGCCAATAACTTCAACATTCGCTAAATGTGATACCGACTCTTCAACTAAACGTACACGTTCTTGCAAATTAAATAAAGGCTTTTTGGTTGGACTTTCTGCCACGGCTACGATCACTTTAGGAAATAGCACAGCACTACGTTCAATAATATCTAAATGCCCATTAGTAATTGGGTCAAATGTGCCTGGATAAATTACGGTTTTCGTCATCACTATTTTTCCAAATAAGGTTTTAATAAATTTAATAAACGTTGTAATGCCCCACGGTTTTCAATCAACACTTCATGGCCTGCATTACCATAACGCTGTCTTGCCTCTTCAGAAATCAAAAATTTCTCTACAGCGGAATAAAGTGCGGTTGGATTTTCATTAATTTCTAGTACACCACACACCTCACGTAATTTTGCAAACACTTCAGGGAAATTAAAGGTATAACGACCACTAATAACAGGCAATTTAAAGGCTAATGGTTCTAATGGATTATGTCCACCATGTTTAACCAAACTTCCACCCACAAAAGCAATATCTGAAACACCATAAAGTAACATCAGTTCGCCCATAGTATCTCCAAGTAAGACTTGAGTATCCTCTTGGAGCTTGAAATTTTCACTGCGAAGACAATAACGAAAACCACCCTTTATAATTAAATCTTCTACTGGTTTAAAACGTTCAGGATGACGAGGCACAAGAATTAATAATAAATTTGGAAATTTTGCTAATAAGCTATGATGTGCTTGTAAAATAATTTCTTCCTCGCCTTCATGGGTGCTAGCAGCAATCCAAACAGGGCGTTTATTAATCCAATTTTTATTCAATTCTACAATTCTTTGTGAAAGTTCGTCAGTAATTACCAAATCATATTTAATATTACCTGTTAATTGCAAATCGCCTTGGTAACCTAAATTCAAATAGCGTTTTCCACTAATATCATCTTGTGCAGCAATGAGACTAATTTCATTAAACATACGATATAAAAGATTCTTCACCCAACCATAACGTTTTGCCGAACGTGCCGATAAACGTGCATTCGCAATAATGAAAGGAATATTACGCTTATGTAATTGGCGAATCAGATTTGGCCAAATTTCTGTTTCAATTACAATACAAGCTTTAGGCTGGATAAAATTAATAAAACGATTTAATGCATCTGGTAAATCATAAGGCAAATAAACATGTGTTACTGAATCACCAAAAGCAGATTTTACACGATCTGAACCTGTTGGCGTAACTGTCGTCATGGTAATAGCCAGTTCTGGATATTGTTGCTGAATGCGACGGACTAATGGAGTGGCTGCAATCACCTCGCCGACTGAAGCCGCATGAATAATAATGCCTTTGGCTTTGGGTGCGCTCTGGGAAGGATAAAAACCATAACGTTCATTAATACGTTTACGATAATTAGGCGCTTTTAAACTACGTATTACAATAAACAACCAGACAAAAGGTTGTAATAAATACATTACCAAAGAATAAATAAAACGTAACATAAAATCATCATATCAAAATAAAAAATTTTATGTAGTATAAAGGTAAGCCATCAATACATAAAGCAAAAGCGATAAAATAATTTAGATACATTCAGGTTAAAATAATCTTTCCGCAAATTATCTCCCATAAATGTTACTGTCTAATGGCAAGCATCTTGTCCTAATAATGCTTTCAGTCCTTCACTAATTGATCCTTGCCACGCCAAATAGCCATGGGCTGTGGATTGTTCCAGATAAGTCACTGGATAACCTTTTGCCAGCAATACATCTTTTAAATGACGGGAAGTTTCCAAAATAGTAGATTTTCCGCTTTCATAAAAGCCTGCACTGATAAAAAAGCAAAGAGGCAATTTTTCTTTTGTTACAAATTCGTGGGCAATGTAATGACTTTGTGCGCTTGGTGTGCCTTTGGGATGCCACCAAAATGATCCTGATAAAATTAAGGCTTTGTTAAACACATTAGAATAATTCAATACAGTATAAGCGGCGGCTAATCCACCGTAGCTTGAACCACCTATAATACGCTCTTTGGCTTTTACTCCAATTATTTTTTCGGTAAAAGGCACCAGTTCTTCCGCTAATACTTGGGTAAATGCTGGATTTGCTGATAGCTCAATTTGTCTCGATTCATTAGATGGATTTTCAATAAAAACAGCTATAGTGGGAGGAATTATGCCTTGAGCAATCATATTATCCAGAATCGTTTTTGTTGGTATACGCTCTGTATATTCCACACCGTCAAAAAAATAGAGAATGGGATAGTGATTTTCTACTTTAAAATTTTGAGGCAAATAAACAAATAATCGACGTTTATTGCCAAGTTTTGGGCTTTTGAAAACCCATTCTTGCATTGTTCCCTTTGTGCTATGCTGTTCTTCTATCAAATAATCTTGTGTTGGAGCATTCGGCAATTTAAGGATGGAATAGTAATTAAATTTATCGGTGTTATGGATATTTTGCCCGATTTTCTCAAAATAGGGCGTTTTATTCAATGGATCAGCCTGAGCTGTTGAAAGTAAGGCTCGGCGTTGGGTATATTCATCAACTGGTAAAGTAGGAACATCTGGGGCAAAGCGGTATTCCACCAACGTATCATTTGGCACAATATAACTTTTATACCATAGATCCGTGTTACCTAAATGCTCCATAAAATCGTGTTCTGTACTTACCCCTCCCCAAATGCGAACATTTTGCTTAGCACCACGCCATAAAAATGTTACACGACTTTGCTGTTCATTCAATGGCTCAATCAGTGGTGTGCCAATTTGTTTCACCTTTTGCCAAAAATCTTCCAAAAGTGCGGTCTGTTTTTCAGGAATTTTTGCTATTTGTTGGCTTAACTCTGAAAGCAGTGCATTTTCGATAGTTTTGGGTTTAGCAATTTGTTGAGAAAGCGGTATATGCTTTTCAATGACTAATTTAAAATCCTGGTCGGCAACGTTCTGTTCGTTGCTTAATACTGAAAAAGTCGCCGTACCGCTTTGTTCCGACTTAAACATAAAATCCTGCTCGCCAAATACATTTTGAGCCAATAATCGAGTACTTTGATCGGGAAAGATAATAAACAATGAAAGTGGTTGCTCAGCAAGTTGAGTCAATTTTCCCTGCACAAAATCATTTTGTTTCAGTTCAATAGTAAGATTATTAGCATAAAGCATAGAAGAAGCAAAAAAGGTCAAAATACAGGCAATTATTTTATTCATATTGATTACTCGCTAAACACACATAACATCAGTAATGCTATGTTCAAACACAAGTGTTTAAGTAAAAGCCCTCATTTGAGGGCTACTAAAGTTTAAAAATGATAATTTAAAGTTGCACTTAAATTACGTTCTGTACCATAAAAACAAGAGTAATTATTGGCACAGCTAGCGATATATTTTTTATTAGTGAGATTTTGTATATTTAATTGTAAATTCAAATTAGGCATAAAATCATAGCCTACTAACATATCGTAAAGTGTGTAAGCAGGTACTGTAAAACTATTGGTATTATCACCAAATGTCGTTCCCATATAACGCACACCTGCACCGATCGTTAGTTTATTAAAGAATTTATATTTTGCCCAAATTGAAGCTTGGTGACGAGGCACTCCCCATTGAGTTTTACCAATCGTACTACCATCTTTATCCGCAGTAATTTCTTTTTTCAGATAGGCATAAGAGGCGGTGACTGAGAATTTATCAGAAAGCTGTTGGTTTAAGCTAACTTCAATTCCTTTGGTTTCCACTTTACCGATTTGCTCGTAAGAATGAGTTTGCCATTGATAATTGGCTAAATCTTTTTGTTTGATTTTAAAACCTGCCAACGTTAAAAGTGTTTCTTGAGTTGGTTGATATTTCACCCCCATTTCCCATTGTGTAGCTGTAGTAGGTTTTAAGAATTTTCCTTGTGCATCTTTTTCCAATGAAGGTACAAAAGAGGTGCTATAGCTGACATAAGGAGCAACACCATTATTAAAGTTATAAATCACCCCAGTACGCCAAGTAAATTTGTCTTGTTTATTACTTTCGGTTTTATAAGTTAAACGATCGGCTGTACTATTTTTTGCTTGGTCATATCGACCACTCAACATCAGATCAAAATTTCCAATTTCCATCTGATCTTGTAAATAAATACCAAACTGTTTTAAATGTTTGAGATCAGCAGATTGTAAGGCAGGTTCATTCACACTCACACCATAAATAGGATTTTGCCAATCAATATTTGGGGCTGTCCCCAAATAAATTTCTGCATCTTCACGCACACGCTTATAATCAATCCCTGAGAGTAAAGTGTGAGCAATATTGGCTATATTGAATTTCCATTCCAGCTGATTATCTAAACTAATTTCTTGGGTTTTGATATCCCAACGACGAGCCTTGCGAACTAAATCTGAGCCAATATCAGCCCAGTAAACTAAATTTTTAAAGTTTTCCTCTCCCTTATGGTAACTTGTATTTTGTCGGAATGTTAGATTTGGATTAAATATATGGGAAAAATTATAACCGATCTGCATTTGTTCCGACTTGAGCTGATGATAACTAGGGTCGCTTAAAAAAATATCGTAAGGCAACTTTTGACCATTTACTGCATTGATAGTGCCTTCTTTCGGTAAGAAGTTACGATCGCCTGCTTTTGGTTTTTTCGCATAGTAAGCGTAAAGATTAAGTTCAGTATTTTCTGTTGGCTTCCATAAAATACTTGGAGCCAAAGCACCACCTTTTTCTTTCACAAATTGAGTATTCCAATCGGCATGCTCTAATTCTCCAATTAATCGAGCAGATAAAGTATCAGAAAGATTTTCTTCTACATCAAGCCCAACTTGATAACGATGATGATTACCCACAATAAATTGCAAGTGGTGATGAGGATTTCCGCTGACTTTTTTGGTAATAATATCCATGACACCACCAGGATTGACCTGCCCATATAAAATAGAATTTGGTCCTTTAATGACATTAATGCTTTCTAAAAAGAATGGATCAATTTCAAATGCTGTTTGGTAGCGAGAACCATTTAAATAGGTTGGAACAGTACCACCATCACTCTTGTTCCCTATACCACGAATAGAAATTTCAATTAATGAGTTATTGCCACGATAACCGCCAACCATACCAGAAGTATAAGCTACCGCATCGGTAACTGAACGAACAGCTTGATCTTTCATTAAATCAGCAGAAATTACATTTACACTAAATGGCGTACGAGCTAATGACGTAACAGTTTTAGTACCAACTGTAGTATAAACAGGGATATAACCTGTAGTTGCTGCTAATTTTGTTTTTACATCAATCGTATCAAGTGTTGTCTGAGAACTATCTTTAGCAGAAACATAAGTTACTACCATAGCTAAAGTAATTAAAGAGAGCGAATATCGCATGATTTTCATAGTCTTCCTTTAAAATAATAATGATTATTAATAATGATAACTTGTTTTTATACAAAAAACCTTTGTAAAATAAAATTTTTACTGTGTGAAAAAAAGTTTTTAATATGAAAAAAATAATGTTGATTAATGAACCAAATAAAATGAATGGTTTTGCTCATCTATACCGATTACGCTCCGATTTGATGATGAAATATACAGAAGTTTTAATCAATGAAACCGTTGAGCAAGAAAAAGCGGAATTTGAATTAGGACTGCGTTTAGTCATTCTATTGAATGGGCATGCAGAAATTCAGTTTGATTCAGAGGTATTTGAATTAGATGCAGCATTAAAACCACAAGCTGCATTTTGGCCACTAAATAAAGCTGAGCTAGGAAAGAAGATTTTTAGAAAAGGACAGCTACAAAAAGAACTTGTGATATTTCTTTATTCTAAATGGATCATGGAAAGCCAACTAAATTTATCTAGCTATCATCAATTTAAACAACATTTAAAACCTTATCATATTGTATTAACCCAAAGCATGCTTAACTTGATTAATGATATTATAGCTGACAACCAATCTACACAATTTGCAATGCTAGAGAAAGAAAGTAAATTGCTGGCATTATTGACCGAGGCATTTTCACAATTGACACAAACTCCTCAGCAAAAAAAGGATCGTGTTCATCAACTTACAGAAATGCTTGATAGCGGTAAATTTGACGGTTGGAACTTAAAGCAGATGGCAAAATTTTTCCATACCAACGTGACCACATTACAAAATGAATTTCAGCAGTATCATAGAACTTCTATTTTTGCTTATTTTAGACGATCCAAACTAGAACAATCTTATAAAATTTTATTACAAGGAGCGAGTGTAACAAAAGCTGCTGAATGTGCGGGTTACTCAAATGCAGAGAATTTCTCAACCGCTTTTAAGAGAAATTTCGGAATAATCCCGAGCCAAGTAAAAAGAGATAAGAGTAAAGGAATTATTTAATATAATAAAAAATACCTGTATCTGATGAACATCTACAGGTATTTATACTAAATTATAAAATTGTTAAGCCACTAACAATACTATGCTTTTGCTTTAGCAGCAGCTTTCACAATCACAGCAAATGCTGGAGCTTTTAATGAAGCGCCACCAACTAATGCACCATCAATATCTGGTTGTGTAAATAATTCTGCTGCATTCGCATCATTCACTGAACCACCATATTGAATAATAACTTGTTCAGCCACGGCTTGAGATTTAGCCGCAATATGCCCACGGATAAATGCATGAACTGCCTGAGCTTGTGCTGGAGTTGCAGATTTACCCGTACCGATTGCCCAAATTGGCTCATAAGCAATGATTGCATTATTGAATGCTTCAACGCCTAATGCATCGATTACTGCATCAATTTGGCGTGCACAAACTTCTTCTGTTTTACCTGCTTCGTTTTCAGCTTCTGATTCACCGATACATAATACTGGTGTCAAACCTGCCTCTTTTAATGCTGCAAATTTTTTAGCTACAAATTCATCACTTTCTTTGTGATATGTACGACGTTCAGAGTGACCAATGATGATATATTTAGCACCAAAATCTTTTAACATTTCTGTTGAAATATCGCCAGTAAATGCACCTTTTACATTGACATCCACATTTTGTGAACCTAATGCAATTTTGCTACCTGCTAATGCGGCTTCAGCTTCTGCTAAATACATTACAGGAGGAGCAATTGCTACATCACAACCTTCAACAGTAGATAATTCAGCTTTTAAGCCTTCAATTAATTCTTTAGTGAACGCTTTGCTACCATTTAACTTCCAGTTACCCATAACTAAAGGACGACGAGCCATAGTATTTTCTCCATTTAAGTAATTAATAAAACTATTAGTTACTATACCAAATTTTAATTAGTATTTTTGCTTTTTTTTGCAAAAACTTGATCTAATAGATGATTATTTCGATTTAAAAAGCTACAATCTACTGTATATAAGTTATAAAAAATAACCAGTATCAGTTTATTTTTCTAAGAGCCAACAATATGATTAAAATATTTAAAGCTGAACAATGGAACCTCGAAGTGTTGCTTCCATTATTTGAGGAATATCGTTTATCTTATGGCATGCAAGAAAACCCAGAGCGTACTTTAACTTTTCTCAACAATCGAATTCGTTTTAGTGAAAGTATGATTTTCATTGCTACCAATATCCAACAAGAGGCGATTGGTTTTATCCAACTTTATCCTCGTCTCTCCTCTTTACAATTACAACGCTATTGGCAACTGACTGATATTTTTGTAAAAGATAGCAGTAATAAAAAAGAAGTTTATGCAAAATTAATTGAGAAAGCGAAAGAATTTGTATGCTTTACTCAATCTAATCGATTAGTGGTTGAGCAAGATCATCAATACCATGAGCTTTGGGAAAGTGAAGGTTTTAAACTTAATACCAAAAAATCCATATTTGAACTGAATTTATAAAAAAGTCCTGAGATCATTCTCAGGACTTCTTTTTATAATAATTTTTGAATTTCTAAGGGGATTAATTTAGGTTCTGGAATAAAAACTTGTTTATGTCGATTTAATTCGCCTTTTTCCAATACAATACTGCTTTTCGGCACTTTAAACAATTTACTAAAATACTTTAATAAATGTGCATTTGCTGCACCATCCACAGGTGGAGCCGTAATACAGACTTTAAGCTCTTCGTCATGTATACCAATAATTTGATCTTTACTCGCTTTAGGCTGTAAAAAGATCTTTAAGCGTAAACCTTGTTCTGTTTTTTGCAGTGCCGCCATATCTTAAAATTCTTAAAAAATATACCGCACTTTTAGCTAGCTAATTGCCATATTATGCCAAAAATATCGTATAAAAATTTATCTACAAAGAATAAACCAAAAGCTAAAATCATCGGTGAGAAATCAATCATGCCAGTGCGAGGTAATACTTTGCGAATTGGGCTCAATACAGGCACACCTAATTGGTAAAGTAAGTAATTTAATTGATTATTACCTCGATTAAACCAACTTAAAATAGCCCCCAAAAAGATGACATAAAAAATCATTTTGCCAAAGCTACTAAACACAGAGAGTATACCGATCAATAAATATTGAAGAAACTCTTGTTGCAGAATCTCTATTGCCCATTGCCCATTAGCTAAATAAAGTAATGGTACCTTAATAAAGCCTAAAATAAACACAAAAAAGATCGCCGCTAAATCAATATTCTTCACAGTAGGAAGAAGTTTTCTTAATGGATTTAACACAGGATTAGTAATTTTCACAATGGTTTGTGACAGTGGATTATAAAAATCTACTTTGCAATATTGAAACCACATACGCAGCATCAAAATCAGCA
The DNA here is from genome assembly GCF_000940515.1 of Mannheimia massilioguelmaensis. Lineage (NCBI taxonomy): Bacteria > Pseudomonadati > Pseudomonadota > Gammaproteobacteria > Pasteurellales > Pasteurellaceae > Mannheimia > Mannheimia massilioguelmaensis. The sequence goes on along the minus strand of NZ_CDQL01000004.1, from coordinate 226,335 downwards.
TATAAAGACTAATCACAGTATTCACTAAAAATGAAATTGAACTCATAATTTTTCCTTTATCCGAAGTTGAGTTAATAAAATGGGGCCAACTTCCTGATAATTCAATAAAAATAAAAAATGCGGCAAATTACCGCACTTTTATTGTGAAATAATAAAGATTATAGCCAACCTTTACGTTTAAAGTAAATATACGGTGTTAATCCTGCCATAATCATTAAACCGATGGCCATTGGGTAGCCATATTTAAAATGCAACTCTGGCATAAAGTCAAAGTTCATACCATAAGTGGATGCCACTAAGGTTGCAGGTAAAAACATAACCGACACTACTGAGAAAAATTTCATAATCTTATTCTGTTCAATATTGATATAACCCATTGCCGCCTGCATTAAGAAATTTACTTTTTGGAATAAAGATTCGTTATGCGGTTGTAAAGATTCAATATCTCGCAAAATTTCACGAGCTTGCTCTAATTGATTTGCCGGTAATCTCGTTTTACGAACTAAAAAGCTTAAGGCTCGTTGCGTATCCATCAAACATAAACGCACTTTTGAGCTCATATCTTCTTGTTCGGTTAAGGTTGCTAAAGCATCATCAAACGCCTCGCCTTGCTTGCCATCTAAGATAACGTGGCTCAATTTTTCTAAATCAGAATAAACATTCTCAATAACATCGGCTAACTGTTCGATCTTAGTTTCAAATAAATCTAGTAATACTTCATACGCATTACATTCTTCTAAACGTTGATAGCGAGAACGCATACGATACAAACGAAATGCTGGCAAATCACGATCACGTAAGGTAAATAAACGCCCATCACGTAAAGTAAATGCAACACTCGCTAAATCTGCATAATCATCTTCATCTTCACAATAAAAGAATGAGTGCAAATGTAAACCGTCTTCATCTTCAAAAAAACGAGCTGATGCCTCAATATCTTCTAATTCCAAGAAAGAAGCCAGGCTTTGTTCCAACCCATCTTGTAAAATTTCACGTTCTTCAAGGGTTGGTTCAACCAAATCAATCCAAATTGCCGTATTTAATGAAGCAATATCTTCCTCATCAAGACGGCTTAAACGTGAATTTTCAAGTGCAAAAGCATTAATCATTTTTTGTCATACTCCCTAGGTTGTGCCTATGGTTATGAACAACGCAATGAACAAATAAAAACCAATCGACATCACCGCAAAGTGCGGTCATAAAAATAAAAATTTTTGATGTTTTGGTAAAAAAAGATACCTAATAAAAGCGGGTATATAAGATACTTATCCGCGAAAACCTCGCCGATAAGTGAATTGGGCGAGATTTAGAGTAAAGAATTCAATCGGTATCGACTGTGACTGTCCAAAGTGTGTGTCCTCTTGTTACTAAATCGTCGCGAATATTACCCCTGAACAAACTATTCGTCAAGGTTAAGGTAGATTTTTTTGCTAGAATTTCGAATATTTATTTTTACTACAAAAATAAAGCCTTCGTAAACTAAGAAGGCTTTATGAGTTAGTAATTAATTAGGCTTGTTTGGTAGGGTAATCCCACCAAATATCGAATAATTCACTGATCTCAATTTGTTGTAAACCATTTGCTTCTAACCAATTTTTTACTAATTGACGGTGGTTTTCATCGCATTTGCCAAGTTTTTCTAAACAAACTAAACCTTCCCAATGTAAATAACCACTACCTTCATAAGCTAAACCGTTTGGTTGGATAACTTCACTGATGAAACGATCAACAACTTCATCCACAGTTTCGATTGACGTATTGTCAGCGAATTGCCAATTTACTAAGAAACCTAATTCTTGGAATTCAGCAAGATGCATTTTTTTACGTTGTCTTTGATTACGTTTGATAGCCATATTATCTTCTCCTATGGTTGTTAGTTAATCTTTAATAAAATATAAATCCCACACACCATGCCCTAAACGCTGTCCACGTTGTTCAAACTTGGTTAATGGTCGAAAATCTGGTCGTGGAATAAAATCTTGAGTCTTTGAAGTATTACGCAAACCTTGGGTATTTTTCAATACTTCTAACATATGTTCTGAATAATTTTCCCAGTCAGTGGCCATATGAATAAATCCACCTTGATGCATTTTTTTCATCACAGCTTGTACAAATTCTGGTTGTACAATACGACGCTTATGATGTTTTGATTTTTGCCACGGATCAGGGAAAAAGAGTTGTAAACCACCTAAACTATTATCCGCAATACAATCACGCAAAATTTCCGTCGCATCATGACAAATCACACGTAAATTTTTAATATTTTTCTCAACAGCGTAAGCAATACAGGCTCCTACGCCAGGTGTATGTACTTCAATGCCAAGATAGTTATACTGTGGATGTTGTTTTGCCATTTCTACTAAAGATTTTCCCATCCCGAAACCAATTTCTAAGATTACAGGATTATCATTACCGAAAATTTCAAAAAAATTAAATGGCTGATTTTGATGCTCTAAGCCATAATCAGCCCAATGATCATTCATTGCATTACGTTGAAATTCACTTAAACGTCCCGTACGTAACACAAAACTACGCACTTTGCGCTTATAACGGCCATCTTCAGTAAATTCCGCAATTTCTACTGTTTTACGTTTTTGATCAGCAAAAGTTGTTTTTTGTTCAGACATTTGTTACCCCAAAATTCTTCGAGCGTGGATTATAAGCGAAAATCACAAAGTGCGGTAACTTTTTAACTCATTTTTATCATTTTATTACATACTCTTGCATGTTAAACTGTCTCTTTATTTAATATTATTTAATTTTTATGTTAGCGCAATCCTCTCCTCAGGCACCTTTTGCTCATGCTGTCCTTACTTGGTATGAAAAATACGGACGTAAACATCTTCCTTGGCAAAAAAATAAAACTTTATATACAGTTTGGTTGTCTGAAGTCATGTTGCAACAAACTCAAGTGACTACTGTTATTCCTTACTTTGAACGTTTTATTAAAATTTTTCCAAATGTGACCGCACTTGCTAATGCACCATTAGACGAAGTCTTACATTTATGGACAGGATTAGGATATTACGCTAGGGCAAGAAATCTACATAAGGCTGCTCAAACTATCCGAGATCAATACCAAGGTGAATTTCCTACCGATTTTAATAAAGTATGGAATTTAACTGGAATTGGACGAAGCACAGCAGGAGCCATTTTATCTTCTTGTTTAGATGCGCCTTATCCTATTCTTGATGGAAATGTAAAACGTGTTTTAGCACGTTATTTTACCGTTCAAGGTTGGCCTGGTGAGAATAAAGTAGAAGAACAATTATGGATATTAAGTAGCCAAGTTACACCGACAGAAAAAGTAGCAGATTTCAATCAAGCGATGATGGATCTTGGTGCCATGGTCTGTACAAGAAGCAAACCTAAATGTGAACTTTGTCCATTACAAACAGGTTGCAAAGCGAAAGATCAACAAAATTGGAAAGATTATCCAGGTAAGAAACCTAAAAAAGACTTACCTGAACGAGAAACTTATTTTTTATTGTTAGCTAAAAACGAAAAAGTGCTTTTAGAACAAAGAAAAGAGACGGGCTTATGGGGAGGACTTTATTGTTTTCCGCAATTTAATAGTAAACAAGCATTATTAGATTATCTGAAACAAGAAGGAATTGATAAGTACCAAGAATGGACGGCTTTTAGACATACTTTTAGTCATTTTCATTTAGATATTTATCCTATTTATGCACAATATGATGCACACTCAAATGGGGATGAAGATTGTTCTCAATGGAAAAAAATTGAAGAATTTACCGCAGATTACAAAACAACTGTATCAACTGTGAGCAAATATTGGTATGATCCTAAAAATCCAGTTCAAATTGGGCTGGCAACACCAGTAAAGAATTTATTAACTAAATTTCAAAAAGGACTGCATTATGGCAAGAACCGTGTTCTGTGAATATTTGAAACAAGAAGCCGAAGGCTTAGACTTCCAACTTTATCCTGGTGAATTAGGTAAACGTATTTTTGACAATATTAGTAAACAAGCTTGGGGAGAATGGCTAAAAAAACAAACCATGCTTGTTAATGAAAAAAAATTAAACATGATGAATGTGGAACACCGTAAATTACTCGAGCAAGAAATGATTAATTTTCTTTTTGAAGGCAAAGATGTCCATATTGAAGGTTATGTTCCACAATCTAACTCGTAAATAAATTACAATGAAAATCAGAAAATATTTACTTTTAGCGCTAATTCCCTTTCTTTATGCTTGCTCGTCAGATAACAGTAGCTTTTATGATGATGCATTTGCAAAAGATACTAATGGATTAGACTTATTAACAGGACAATTCTCACAAAACATTGACCAAATTTGGGGTGTGAATGAATTATTAGTAGCCAGCCGTAAAGACTATGTAAAATATACTGATAGCTACTACTCCCGTAGCCATATCGGCTTTGATGATGGTGTTATAACCATCGAAACTTTATCCGATGCAAATCATTTACATAGTGCTATCGTCCATACCCTACTCATGGGTTCAGATGCTAAAGGTATCGATTTATTTGCCTCTGGTGATGTTCCTATTAGCTCTCGACCATTCTTAGTGGGACAGGTAGTGGATAATTTCGGACGTGCTATTACCACGGTTGATATTGCAAACAGTTTTGCAAGCTATTTACTACAAAATAAATTGCAGAGCCGTAAATTAACCAATGGACGCACTGTGCAATTCGTGACAATTCAAATGATTGCAAACCACATCAATGTTCGTGCAAGAAAATACTTATCATTAGTTCGCCAAGCATCTCGTCGTTATAGCATTGATGAAAGTTTAATTTTAGGAATTATGCAAACTGAATCCAGTTTTAACCCTTATGCGATTAGTTATGCTAATGCGATGGGGCTAATGCAAGTCGTACCACACACTGCAGGTAGAGATGTATTTAAATTAAAAGGACGCTCAGGACAACCAAATAAGAGTTATTTATTTGATCCAGGCAATAATATTGATGCTGGTACCACATATTTATGGATTCTTAAAAATGACTACTTAGCAGGTATTAGCAATCCAACATCAATGCGCTATGCTATGATTTCGGCTTATAACAGTGGTGCTGGAGCGGTATTACGTGTATTCAATAGTGATCCAGAAGAAGCTATAGATACGATTAACCGCATGCAACCAGAACAAGTCTATAGAATATTAACTACTGCGCATCCATCTTCTCAAGCGAGAAACTACTTGTTAAAAGTAGATAAAGCACAAAAAAGTTATCGCAGAGCACAATAAATAATAAAAACTCACTAATCAAAAATTAGTGAGTTTTTTTATAAAAAAATTTCTCAAAATCACACCGCACTTTTCCAAAATGTGGCAGATAGCAATAAAAATGGGCTCTTCATCTCAATGATTTTATAGCATAAAATAAATAAAATTTGTCGCTTTAATATACGCCTTGCACATTTAACAAACAATCAAACTAAAAAATACATTTTTTTTAAAATAGATGTTGACTTACCCACGAAAAAACGGTTTAATACGCCCCGTGTTAACGCGATGAGTGTTAAACGCCTCGATAGCTCAGTCGGTAGAGCAGGGGATTGAAAATCCCCGTGTCGGTGGTTCGATTCCGCCTCGAGGCACCATTTCCTCCTTAGTTCAGTCGGTAGAACGGCGGACTGTTAATCCGTATGTCGCTGGTTCAAGTCCAGCAGGAGGAGCCAAATTCTGAAAGGCTGTTAATTATTAAATTAACAGCCTTTTTTCATTCTATCAGCTAAGTCGTATATACTGCTCTCTACAAATAAAAAGGCACAACTTTAATGTTGTGCCAAATAATTGCTTCAAATAAAATTAATTTGAATATTGACGAATTGCATTACCAATTTCTTGATCATTATAAATCGCTGACACCACATCTTTTAATGCAGCACTCAATGATTTTTGAATATCATCATTACCTACAGTAAGTGCGCCTTCATCAGTGCGAGATGCCCCCATATTTTTAGTAAAATTACCTTTAGCTCCTTGAACATGAACTTCTAATTGAATCTTAGAACTGATTTTATGACGTAAATTTCCTTCCTCTACTTTTGCATAAAAGTCTTTAACTGTCACTAATACTGTTGTATTGGCTGAATTTGCTTCAGATAAGCGGAAACCTTTACTATTTAAATTTTGTTGCATAACTTGTTGAAATAATGCTTCTACAGTAGGTTGTGCAGATAATGGAAATAAAGCACCATCTTTCGTATAACTAGATACTTCTTTTTGGCTACGACCATCTTTAGTAACAACATTAACAATTGCATGTTGATTACTTACATTTAAGGTCGAAGTTGGAGCTTGAGGGGTAAAAGTTAATGTATGACTTGGCGCCTGACAAGCAGAAAGAAATATAGTTGTAACAACAATCGCCGCTAAAGATAATGGTTTAGTAAATTTCATATTTATCCTTATTTTCATTAAGTGATGAGACTTCAGATTTTATAATAAGACAATAAATCTAAATTAAGATTCATTTATTCTTGCAAACTTATGCGAGAATGTATAGCCTTAAATCCCTCATGATTAATTATTTTTAGGAAAATTTGAGCATGAATAAACAACAAGAGTTAACACAGCGCTTAACTCAAGCATTTTGTCCTCAATTTCTACAAGTAGAAAATGAAAGCCATATGCATAGTTCTAACCTTGGTGGCGAATCACACTTTAAAATTGTTATCGTTAGTGAAAAGTTTGAAGGAAAATCCAGGATTGCTCGACACCGTATGGTTTATCAATATTTATCTGAAGAGCTAGCAACAAATCTTCATGCATTAGCTTTACATACTTATACTCTAATAGAATGGGAACAAAGAGGTAAACATCTACCCAAATCAACAAATTGCCTAGGCGTCAATAAATAATTACCTTAGGTTTTCTATAAAAAGCATTTAAACTTCCTCATATAACTAGCAGAAATGGCATATTTTAGTTAAAATAAGGCGTTTAATTTTATGTAAAAAATTATTTTTCATTGTTTTAAACAACGATAAAAATAAATTTTATTTTAAAACAATGAATTATCTAGAATTTGAGTTTTAATTTTATTTGGTTGGAGAACTATTATTGATGATTTATTGAAAAATAGATCAAAAATTCTTAGATCGAAAATCATTACTCAAGGCGAGGTTGCATGATTAATTTATTTTATAATTAATGGTGCAATCATATTTTTAATCCAACAAAAGTAGTGCAAACAAATGATTACGATTAAAAAAGGCTTGGATCTTCCTATCGCTGGGAAGCCAGAACAAGTAATCCGTGATGGTAATGCTATCACTGAAGTTGCTTTGCTTGGTGAAGAGTATGTAGGTATGCGTCCTTCTATGAAAATTCGTGAAGGCGATACTGTGAAAAAAGGCCAAGTTCTTTTTGAAGACAAAAAGAATCCTGGTGTATTTTTCACTGCACCTGCAAGTGGTACTATAACTGCGATTAACCGTGGTGCTAAGCGAGTATTACAATCTGTAGTAATTAAAGTTGAAGGTAACGAACAAGAAACTTTCACTAAATATTCAGCTACCGAATTAAATTCATTAAGCTCCCAACAAGTACGTGAAAATCTACAAGCCTCTGGTTTGTGGACAGCATTTCGTACACGCCCATTTAGTAAAGTTCCTGCGGTAGATGCGGTTCCAGCATCTATCTTTGTAAATGCAATGGATACCAATCCATTAGCGGCAGATCCTTGTGTCATATTAAAAGAATTTTCACAAGATTTTACTGATGGTTTAACTGTTTTAAGCTGTTTAGTCCCAGAACGCCCATTACACTTATGCCAATCTGAAAATACAAATATTACAACAGCTAATTTAAGTAATTTGCAAATTCATCATTTTGGCGGTGTTCACCCAGCTGGTTTAGTAGGAACTCACATTCACTTTATTGATCCTGTTGGTTCAACAAAAACGGTATGGCATATTAACTATCAAGATGTTATTGCTATTGGTAAATTATTTACCACAGGTGAGTTATATACAAACCGCATTATTTCTCTTGCTGGTCCCCAAGTTAAAACGCCTCGTTTAGTTCGTACAATATTAGGTGCGAACCTAAGTGATTTGACTTCAAATGAATTAAACGAAGGTGAAAATCGTGTCATTTCAGGCTCAGTATTATGTGGTAGTACCGCTGAAGGTCCACATAACTATTTAGGTCGTTATGCTTTACAAGTTTCTGTAATTGCCGAAGGTCGTGATAAAGAGTTTTTTGGTTGGATTACACCACAAGCTAATAAATTCTCAATAACACGTACAATACTAGGGCATTTTTCTAAAAAATTATTTAATTTTACTACCGCAGAAAATGGTGCAGAACGCGCTATTGTGCCAATTGGTAGTTATGAACGTGTAATGCCACTAGATATTCTCCCAACCATGTTATTACGTGATTTAATGTCAGGTGATACAGATAGTGCTCAAGCGTTAGGTTGTCTTGAGTTAGATGAGGAAGATTTAGCACTTTGTTCATTTGTTTGCCCAGGCAAAAATGAATTCGGTTCAATCTTACGCCAGGCATTAGATAAGATTGAGAAGGAAGGTTAAAATGGGTTTAAAATCTCTTTTTGAAAAAATGGAACCCGCGTTTTTACCTGGAGGTAAATACCAAAAGTTATATCCATTATTTGAATCAGTATATAGCTTGCTCTATACCCCTGGTACAGTAACGCATAAAAATACCCACGTACGTGATGGGATTGATTCTAAACGTATGATGATTACTGTTTGGTTAGCCTTATTACCTGCACTCATTTATGGTTTATTTAACGTAGGTGCACAAGCAATTCCTGCTTTAAACCAAGTAGGTAACTTAAATGATTTAGTGGCTAATAACTGGCACTATTCATTGGCTAACGCATTAGGTATTGATTTATCAACTAATGCAGGATGGGCAAATAAAATGGCACTTGGTGCAATTTTCTTCTTTCCTATTTATATCACTGTATTCGTTGTGGCGATGGTATGGGAATTATTATTCTCAATCGTGCGAGGACATGAAGTTAATGAAGGTTTCTTTGTTACAACTATCCTATTTGCATTAATTGTTCCACCTACATTACCTTTATGGCAAGCTGCTTTAGGTATCTCTTTTGGTATTGTAATTGCTAAAGAAATTTTCGGTGGAGTAGGTAAAAACTTCATGAACCCTGCTTTAGCTGGTCGTGCATTTCTCTTCTTTGCATACCCTGCACAAATTTCAGGAGATGCAGTTTGGACAGCCGCAGATGGTTTTTCTGGTGCAACTGCACTTTCGCAATGGTCCCAAGCTGGTATTAGCGGATTAAAACATACTTTTGATGGCACGCCTATTACTTGGATGGATGCATTCTTAGGTAATATCCCAGGTTCTATGGGGGAAGTTTCTACATTAGCTATCTTAATTGGCGGAGCAATCATCGTATTTACACGTATTGCTTCATGGAGAATTATGGCTGGTGTAATGATTGGTATGGCTGCTACAGCAACTTTATTTAATGTTATCGGTTCTGATACTAATCCTATGTTCTCAATGCCTTGGCACTGGCATTTAGTATTAGGTGGATTTGCATTAGGTATGGTATTTATGGCAACTGACCCTGTATCTGCTTCATTTACTGATAAAGGCAAATGGTGGTACGGTATTTTAATCGGTGTCATGGTTGTTCTGATTCGTACAGTTAACCCTGCTTATCCAGAAGGTATGATGTTAGCGATCTTGTTTGCAAACTTATTTGCACCAATTTTCGACTATGTCGTAGTTCAAGCAAATATCAAACGTCGGAGAGCAAGAACAAATGGCTAAGTTTAATAAAGATAGCGTATTCGGCACGGTTACTGTCGTATTACTTTTAAGTTTAGTTTGTTCAATTATTGTAGCTGGTTCTGCTGTAGCACTAAAACCAGCACAAGAGGAACAAAAACAACTTGATAAACAAAAAAATATCTTAAATGTTGCAGGTCTCTTAAAAGAAAACGGCAATATTAAAGAAATTTATTCTAAATTTATTGAACCTCGTTTTGTTGATTTAGATACAGGTGATTATGTTGATTCTGCAAGTACTGAAGTTGAATTAATTCCAGCTGATTTAGATAAAGCAAAAATCCGTTCAAGAAGCAAAACAGCTGAAGTTTATTTAGTTAAAAATGAACAAGGTAAAGTAGAACAAATTGTATTACCTATTTACGGAACAGGTTTATGGTCAGTGATGTATGGTTTTGTTTCTGTCGCACCAGATGCAAACACAATTAAAGGCATCACCTATTACCAACATGGGGAAACTCCTGGACTAGGTGGTGAAATTGAAAACCCTAACTGGCAAAAACTTTTCGTAGGTAAAAAACTACTTGATGCTAATAACCAACCTGCAATCAAAATTGTAAAAGGCCAAGCACCTCAAGATGAGCATAGTATTGATGGTTTATCAGGTGCAACCTTAACTGGTAATGGTGTACAAGGTACATTTAATTATTGGTTCAGTGATAAAGGTTTAGGTAAATACCTTGAAAAACTTAGAGCGGGGGCTAAATAATGGCTGATTCAAAAAGTAATTTAAAAGAACTTTTATTAGGACCTGTTATTAAAAACAACCCAATTGCATTACAAATCTTAGGAATTTGTTCTGCATTAGCGGTAACAACTAAATTGGAAACTGCAGTGGTTATGGCTATCGCAGTAAGTTTAGTTACAGGTTGTTCTAGTTTCTTTATTTCATTAATCCGTAATTATATTCCTAACAGCATTCGTATTATTGTTCAATTAGCCATTATTGCTTCATTAGTAATTGTGGTTGACCAATTACTTAAAGCTTATGCTTATGGCTTATCAAAACAACTTTCTGTTTTTGTGGGGTTAATTATCACTAACTGTATTGTTATGGGACGTGCAGAAGCATTTGCAATGAAAGCTCCTCCATTAGAAAGTTTCGTTGATGGTATAGGCAATGGTTTAGGTTACGGTACTATGCTAATTATCGTTGCATTTTTCCGTGAACTTATTGGTTCAGGTAAATTATTTGGTGTAACTATCTTTGAAACTATTCAAAATGGTGGTTGGTACCAAGCAAACGGTTTATTCCTACTTGCACCAAGTGCTTTCTTTATCATCGGATTTGTTATCTGGGGATTAAGAACTTGGAAACCAGAGCAACAGGAGAAGTAATCCATGGAACATTATATTAGTCTTTTTGTAAAGTCAGTTTTCATTGAAAATATGGCACTTTCTTTCTTCCTTGGTATGTGTACATTCCTTGCGGTTTCCAAAAAAGTGTCTACTGCTTTTGGTTTAGGTATCGCAGTAACCTTTGTTTTAGGTATTGCAGTGCCTGTTAACCAGTTAATTTACGCAAATGTATTAAAAGACAGTGCATTAGTTGAAGGTGTGGATCTTTCATTCCTTAACTTTATTACTTTCATTGGTGTAATTGCAGGCTTAGTACAAATTCTCGAAATGGTACTTGATAAATTCATGCCAACTCTCTATAACGCATTAGGGATTTTCTTACCTTTAATTGCGGTAAACTGTGCAATTTTCGGTGGTGTATCATTTATGGTACAACGTGACTATAACTTTCCAGAATCAGTAGTTTATGGCTTTGGTGCTGGCTTAGGTTGGATGTTAGCCATCGTTGCACTTGCAGGATTAACTGAGAAAATGAAATATGCAGATATTCCAGCAGGTTTACGTGGTTTAGGTATCACCTTTATCACCGTGGGATTAATGGCATTAGGTTTTATGTCATTCTCTGGTATTCAGTTATAAGGAGTGGAAATAATGAGTGACTCTACAGTTTTACTACTCGGTATTGCCGCTTTTACTGTCATTGTTCTAGTATTAGTTGCGATTATTTTATTCGCTAAATCAAAATTAGTAGACTCCGGTGATATTACTATCGGTATTAATGGGGATCCAGATAAAGCCATCACATTACCCGCAGGAGGTAAATTATTAGGTGCACTTGCGAGCAAAGGTATTTTCGTCTCATCTGCTTGTGGTGGTGGTGGCTCTTGTGGTCAATGTCGTGTTATTGTTAAATCAGGTGGTGGAGATATTCTTCCAACCGAACTTTCCCATATTTCAAAACGTGAAGCTAAAGAAGGCTATCGTCTATCTTGCCAAGTTAATGTTAAAGGCAATATGGAAGTTGAATTACCAGAAGAAATTTTTGGTGTAAAAAAATGGCAATGTACTGTTATTTCTAACGATAACAAAGCAACCTTTATTAAAGAGCTAAAATTAGCTATTCCAGAAGGCGAAGAAGTTCCATTCCGTGCAGGTGGTTATATTCAGATTGAAGCTGAGCCACATACTGTGGCTTATAAAGATTTTGATATTCCAAAAGAATACCATGAAGACTGGGATAAATTTAATTTATGGCGTTATGTGTCAAAAGTAGATGAGCATATCATCCGTGCCTACTCTATGGCTTCATATCCAGAAGAGAAAGGTATTATTATGCTTAATGTGCGTATAGCTACTCCACCGCCACGTAATCCAGATGTTCCACCAGGACAAATGTCGTCTTATATTTGGTCATTAAAACCAGGTGATAAAGTCACGATTTCTGGTCCATTTGGTGAATTCTTTGCGAAAGAAACTGATAATGAAATGGTCTTTATCGGTGGTGGTGCTGGTATGGCTCCAATGCGTTCTCATATTTTTGACCAATTAAAACGCTTACATAGTAAACGTAAAATGTCATTCTGGTATGGTGCTCGTTCTAAACGAGAAATTTTCTATCAAGAAGATTTTGACCAATTAGCAGCTGAAAACGATAACTTTGTATGGCATGTTGCTTTATCAGATGCCTTACCTGAAGATAACTGGACAGGTTACACTGGCTTTATTCATAACGTGCTTTATGAAAACTATCTAAAAAATCATGAAGCACCTGAAGATTGTGAATACTATATGTGTGGACCTCCAGTGATGAATGCAGCTGTTATCAAAATGTTGAAAGATTTAGGCGTAGAAGATGAAAATATCTTATTAGATGATTTCGGTGGCTAATATTCACTACATACGATAAATCAAAGCGGTCAGGTTTCTGACCGCTTTCACTATTTCTATGAATATAAATTTTTTAAAATTGAACCGCACTTTATGAAATTAAAACCAATAATTAGCTTACTCACTAGTGTTCTATTAACACTATCCTTAACTGCCTGTAAAAAAGATCCTGAAATCATTACCCTTAGTGGTAAAACCATGGGTACAACTTACCATATAAAATATATTGATGATGGCAGTTTAACTAAAACGGCAGAACAAGCTCATGAAGGAATTGAAACGATCCTGAAAGATGTCAATAATAAAATGTCTACTTATATTGAGACATCTGAACTCAGTCGCTTTAACCAGTATCGAGAAACTAATCAACCTATTGAAATTTCAGCAGATTTAGCTAAAGTTATAGGAGAAGCTATACGTTTAAACCATGTCACTCAGGGCGCATTAGATATTACTGTTGGCCCCATAGTGAATCTTTGGGGATTTGGTCCAGAGAAACGTATTGATAAGCAACCAACTAGTGAGCAAATAGCAGAACGTAAAGCTTATGTTGGCATTGATAAACTTAAATTATTACAGAATGCTGATAAATTTTTCCTTGAAAAAACTGCACCTGAGCTTTATGTTGATCTCTCATCAATTGCTAAAGGCTTTGGAGTAGATCAAGTAGCCAATTATATAGACAGTATTGGCGCTAAAAACTACATGACTGAGATTGGTGGTGAAATTCGTGCTAAAGGTCAAAATATTGAAGGCAAAGATTGGCAAATTGCGATAGAGAAACCCACTTTTGATGGTTCTCGTGCAGTGGAACAAGTGATTGGATTAAAAAACCTAGCCATGGCTACCTCTGGTGATTATCGTAATTATTTTGAAGAAAATGGTGTCCGTTTCTCTCATGAAATCGATCCTAAAACTTGTTATCCAATCCAACATAAATTAGCATCAATTACCGTATTATCACCAAGTTCAATGACCGCTGATGGCCTATCTACTGGTCTATTCGTACTTGGTGAAGACAAAGCCCTAGAAGTGGCTGAAAAAGAAAATATTGCTGTATACCTTATCATCAAAACAGATAATGGTTTTGAAGTGAAAATGTCTTCAGCATTTGATAAATTGCTAAATAGCAAAAACTAAGGACATTATTATGAAACTATTCTTAATTACTTTCGCTCTCTTCTTACTTATAATCTTAGCGATGGCATTAGGATATATTGTCAAACGTAAAGCCTTAAAAGGCAGCTGTGGTGGGATTTCTGCACTCGGCATGCAAAAAATGTGTGATTGCGAAGAACCTTGTGACAACTTAAAAGATAAAGTGGCAAAAGGTGAGGCTGATCCAAGTGAATTAGAACGTTTCAAAAAAACACCACAATTCTATGAAGTCAACTAAATCATTAGCGGCTTTAATTATGATCTCGGAGCGTATTTTATACGCTCCTACATTCTATAAATCTAACCAATGTGCTTCGCCTTAACCGAAGTTACGGGAGAAATTATGCAAAATACCGAACCATTACGTTCAAAAACTTACGATACTCATTTTCCGAAACTCACACCACAACAACTTGCTGAAAATAATAAAATTAAAGTTATTTGCGGTATGTCTGGTGGCGTTGATTCATCTGTTTCTGCTTTCATTCTACAGCAACAAGGCTATCAGGTTGAAGGCTTGTTTATGAAAAACTGGGAAGAAGACGATGATACTGATTACTGTACAGCAGCCGCAGATTTAGCAGATGCTCAAGCGGTTTGTGACAAACTAGGTATTCACTTACATAAAATCAACTTTGCAGCGGAATACTGGGATAACGTATTTGAACATTTTCTCAGTGAATATAAAGCAGGCCGTACGCCTAACCCAGATATTTTATGTAATAAAGAAATTAAATTTAAAGCCTTCTTAGATTATGCAGCAGAAGATCTTAGCGCTCATTATATTGCTACAGGTCATTATGTGCGTCGTTCAGGTGATGATAGCAATGCACATCTATTACGTGGTCTAGACAATAATAAAGACCAAAGTTATTTCCTACACGCATTAACTAAAAAACAAGTTGGTCAAAGCTTATTTCCTGTTGGTGAAATTGAAAAACCGATTGTACGTGCAATTGCTGAAGACTTAGGCTTGATTACCGCCAAAAAGAAAGATTCAACAGGTATTTGTTTTATTGGTGAACGCAAATTCAAAGACTTTTTAGCACGTTTCTTACCTGCTCAACCTGGAGATATTAAAACCACTGAAGGAGAAGTAATTGGTCGCCACCAAGGATTGATGTATCACACTTTAGGGCAACGTAAAGGATTAGGCATTGGTGGTATCAAAGGCAAAGATGAAAATGCTTGGTATGTAGCAGAAAAAGATTTAGCAAATAATGTATTAATTGTGGCGCAAGGCCATGATAATTCAGCATTACAATCCGTGGGTTTGATTGCTAAACAACTCACTTGGGTCAGTGAGCAACCACTATGTGAACCATTACGTTGTACTGTAAAAACACGTTATCGTCAAACGGATATTCCTTGTTTAGTGACACCAATAAATGACGATACCGTAGAAGTTCGTTTTGATGAACCACAAATTGCTGTAACTCCTGGACAATCTGCAGTGTTCTATCAAGGTGAAGAATGTCTTGGTGGCGGAGTCATTGAACAACAAATCAAATAATTTCAAAGTGCGGTTAAAATTTCTTAAATTTCTACCGCACTTTTATTGTTACAACATCAAGACTCAAGGGGACAACTTTAAAATAAGCTGAATAAATGCTATATTAACAGCTCATTTTTAAGTTACTTTATAAAAATATGGCAAGCAATTACTATGAAGTGACCTTAGCCTTAGCTGGGGTCTGTCAAGCAGCAAAATTAGTCCAACAATTTGCATCAGAAGGACAGGCAGAGAGTGAGTCATTTAAAACTTCACTATACTCGCTTCTGCAAACTGCACCAGAAAATATATTAGCCGTATATGGTGGACATGAACGTAATTTAAAACTAGGTTTAGAGACTCTACTCGAACAACTCAATGGTAGCCCCGAAGATCTTACTCGTTACTGGTTAAGCATTTTGGCTTTATCAGGTAAATTAGAAAAATCTGCTTCTGCTAAAGCAGAACTTTCACGCCGTATTCAATATTTGCCAACCCAGTTAGAACATTATGATTTATTTGATGATCAGATGTTATCTAATATTGCCTGTATGTATGTAGACATCATTAGCCCGCTGGGCAATAAAATCCAAGTAAAAGGTTCTTCTGAATTTTTACGCCAACAAGTTTTACAAGATCGTATTCGTGCATGCTTGCTAGCGGGCATTCGTTCCGCTCTATTGTGGCGGCAAGTAGGCGGCTCAAAATGGCAAATTCTCTTTTCACGCCGTAAGATTTTTAATATGGCAAAACAAATTTATTCATCCCTTTAATACACAAACGGAGCAATCTAATATGCAACTTAGCGCATTAACCGCAATCTCTCCTATTGACGGACGTTATCAAGATAAAACTGCGGCTTTACGTGGTATTTTCAGTGAATTTGGTTTATTAAAATTCCGTGTAACTGTAGAAGTACGTTGGTTACAAAAATTAGCGGCGACTGCACAAATTCAAGAGGTTGCTTCATTGTCAAAAGAAGCAAACGATTACCTAGACCAAATCGTTGCTAATTTCAGCATTGAAGATGCACATCGTATCAAAGATATTGAGCGTACTACGAATCACGATGTGAAAGCTGTCGAATACTTCTTAAAAGAAAAAAGTGAAGCGATTCCTGAGCTTGCAAAAGTCTCTGAATTTATCCACTTTGCTTGTACCTCAGAAGATATCAACAATCTTTCTCACGCATTAATGTTAAAAACTGCACGTGAAGAAGTGATTTTACCTGAATGGCAAAAACTCATTGGTGAAATTACCCGCCTTGCTAACGAATACAAAACTATTCCATTACTTTCACGCACTCATGGTCAACCTGCCTCACCTTCAACCGTTGGTAAAGAAATGGCAAACGTGGTATATCGTTTACGCCGCCAATTTAAACAACTACAACAAATTGAAGTGTTAGGTAAAATCAATGGTGCAGTAGGTAACTATAATGCTCACTTAAGTGCTTATCCAAACATTGATTGGCATCAATATAGCGAACAATTCGTAACCTCATTAGGAATTAATTGGAATCCCTATACTACTCAAATCGAACCCCATGATTATATTGCTGAGTTCTTTGATTGTGTATCTCGTTTCAATACTATCATTATCGACTTCGACCGTGACTTATGGGGCTACATTGCATTAAATCACTTCAAACAACGCACTATCGCAGGCGAAATTGGTTCATCAACCATGCCACACAAAGTTAACCCAATCGACTTCGAAAATTCTGAAGGTAACTTAGGTGTTGCGAATGCAATTATGACTCACTTAGGTCAAAAATTACCTTGTTCTCGTTGGCAACGTGATTTGACTGACTCAACAGTGTTACGTAACTTAGGCGTTGGTTTGGGCTACTGCTTAATTGCTTATGCGGCGACTCGCAAAGGTATTAGTAAATTAGAAGTGAATGAACAGCATTTACGTGATGAACTAGACCAAAACTGGGAAGTTTTGGCAGAGCCAATTCAAA
This sequence comes from Mannheimia massilioguelmaensis, assembly GCF_000940515.1. Taxonomy (NCBI): domain Bacteria; kingdom Pseudomonadati; phylum Pseudomonadota; class Gammaproteobacteria; order Pasteurellales; family Pasteurellaceae; genus Mannheimia; species Mannheimia massilioguelmaensis. The sequence goes on along the minus strand of NZ_CDQL01000004.1, from coordinate 208,738 downwards.
CTGTCATGCGTCGTTATGGAATCGAGAAACCATACGAAAAATTAAAAGAGCTAACTCGTGGTAAACGTGTGGATGCGGCAGCAATGAAATCTTTCATTGAAAAACTTGAAATTCCCGCAGAAGAAAAAGCTCGTTTACAACAATTAACACCTGCGACCTATATTGGTGCGGCTATTCAGTTAGTTGAAAAACTATAATATCAAATAAAAAAGTGCGGTAAGATTCTGAAAAATTTTCTAAAATCTTACCGCACTTTTGTTGGTCATTTATATAACCATGTTAAAACATTTGTATATTGATACGGATATGCTTGTTAATTAGTTTTGAGCTGCTTTTTCTGCTTCAACCACCGCTTTAGGTTTGCGTCGTTTACCAATATTTTTAGTATCTTTATGACGTAATTTCTCTTTTTTCTTAGCAGCAATTCTCTTTTCTTCTTTTTTTGCCTTAATACGAGCTTTTTGTTTTTTAGTCACAGTTTTGACTTCACCATCCTTTGGTGGATTAGTACGAGGCTCTAAACCTTCAATCACACGGGGTTTCAGTAGTTCTTCCGTATAACGTTTAATTTTACCTAATAATTTATAATCATGTCCCTCTACAAAAGAAACTGCTGTCCCCTTTTTACCCGCTCGTGCCGTGCGACCAATGCGGTGTAAATAAATATCAGCACTATAAGGTAAGTCAAAATTCATCACATGACTAATATCTTCAATATCAATACCTCGAGCGGCGACATCAGTCGCCACTAACACAGTAACGATACCATTTTTTAATTTATCAATAGCATTATTACGCTGTGTCTGTGCCATTTCGCCTTCAAGATAAGTAGCCCGAATTCCTCGTTTACGCAAAATTTCAGCTAATTCACGCACATCCTCACGACGACGTACAAACACAATACCTTTAGTGACTTGTTCATTTTCAATAAAACGAGCTAATAACTTAATTTTGTGTTCATTATTATCAGCATGATAGTACCATTGATTAATTTTCTTACGCTCACGGCGGCTTGGTTCAGCTTCAATTTCTAGAGGCTCATTTAAAATACGTTCTGCAAAATCCGCTAGTAACTCACCCTCTAAGGTCGCTGAAAATAAAAGTGTTTGTTTACGCCAACGGGTTTCAGCAGAAATTTTCTCTGCATCTTGTCCGAATCCCATTTGTAACATGCGATCAGCTTCATCAAAAATCAGAATTTCGACCGCACGGCAATCAAAGTTTTCTTCTTTAATATATTGCAATAAGCGGCCTGGTGTCGCCACCACGATATCTTGGTTTTTATTAAATATTTCTCCATGATTTTGATATGCGACACCACCAGTAATTGTCGCGATACTTAAATTTGTAAACTGTGCTAGCTCTTCTGCTTGTTGTGCAACTTGCATGGCTAATTCTCGAGTTGGTGTTAAGATTAAAATACGAGGGGCACCTGGTTTACGACGAGGATAATCTAATAAATGTTGGATAGCAGGTAGTAAAAATGCTGCAGTTTTACCTGTTCCTGTCGGGGCTGATCCCAATATATCACGAGCATCCATGGCAGCAGGAATCGCTTCTAACTGGATGGCTGTTGGGCGAGTATAACCTTTTTTAGCTAAGGCTTTTAATAATTCTGGAGCAAGTTCAAAGTCTTCAAATTGTGAGTGTAGCATGAATTTTCTCAAATAATCTAAAATTAAAATTTTGGGGATTATACCGCACTTTGTTATAAAAGTGCGGTTAGATTAGAGAAAATTGTTTCTATAGAAAAATAAACGCACACATCAAGTGTGCGTTTTTAGGCTTAAGCTACCCACAATAAGATAGCAAGCAATTGAGGAGAAATAATTCTTAAAAACATAACAAGAGGATAAACAGTAGCATAGGATAATGCAGCAGCCCCATTTTCTTCTTTAATTGAGTTAGCAAAGGCTAATGCTGGAGGATCAGTCATTGACCCTGCAAGCAAACCACAAATACTAAGATAATTCATTTTATTATAGAAACGAGCAATACAAGCGACTGTCATTAATGGAATAAAAGTGATGAATACACCATAACCCATCCATTCAAATCCTTCACCATCTATTAGCGTATGTAGAAAATTACCACCAGATTTTAATCCGACAACAGAAAGGAAAAGAACAATGCCCATTTCACGTAAGGCTAAATTAGCACTAGGTGGCATAAACCAATAAAGCTTACCGATTGAACCAATTCTAGCAAGAATAAGTGCGACGACTAATGGTCCACCTGCCAAGCCTAGCTTTAATGCTACAGGAATACCTGGAAGACTAAAAGGAATTGAACCTAATAGAACACCTAAACCAATTCCAATAAAAACAGGTAACATTTGTACTTGTTGTAATTTACCTTTGGCATTACCTAATACCTCAATTGCCCGTTCAATATCATGCTCATCCCCCACGATATTTAACACATCGCCGAATTGTAACGCCGTCGCACCATTAGGCACTAATTCAACACCTGCACGGTTTAGGCGGGAGATAACGACACCATATTTTTGATCGAGGCTAAGTGACATTAACCGTTTTCCTAGCACATTATCATTGGTAACAGCGACTCTTTCTGTGCGAATATGCCCTTGAAGTGCGGCTTTTTCTAAAGCAATTTCTTCACCAATGATAATTTTCATTTGTTGTAGATGTGCATTACTTCCAATAATATGAAGAACATCGCCAACTTGTACGATAGAATCTGCTTTAGGAACAAAGATATCTTCACCTCGTTTAATACGACTGCAAACAACTTGTTTACTATCAAAACCAGGCACTAAACGTAATTGAAGATTATCTAAATTAGTGTTTGTAACTTTTACGTTAATTTTCTCCAATAAAGGTTTAGAACGACCCGCTTCCAACTCAAAATGTTTGGCTTCAGCATCAATTTTAATTTTAAAGAATAGGCGTACTAACCACATCGTTAACAAAATACCACAAATACCAAATGGATAAGCAACGGCATACGCCATACCCATTGTTTCAGTAATATTAAGCATACCTAATTCAGAAAGAATTTGTTGCCCTGCCCCTAATGAAGGCGTATTGGTAACAGCTCCTGAATAAATACCTAAAATAATATCTAATGGCACGTCAAATAATTTATTAAGAACCACTACCGCCACTGCCCCTAAAATAACAATTAAGACCGCTAAACTATTTAATTTAAGACCAGATTTACGAAGAGAAGCAAAGAAACCGGGACCAACTTGAATACCGATTGTATAAACGAACAAGATAAGACCAAATTCTTGAACAAAATGAAGCGTATGAGGATCTAATTTAAGTCCATATTGGTCACTAAAATGCGACACAATAATGCCCCCAAATAATACACCACCAATCCCCAAACCAACTCCTTTGATTTTCCAATGCCCAATCCATAGACCAAGAATGGCAACCAAAGAGAGGATACTTATTGTTATCGCTATATCTGACATAACTACCTACCTTGGGTTAATTTTTAACTGTTGGTTATTATAGCAAAGAAGTTTTCTAAGAATTTGATACGCCTCAAATATTCGCTAAAAATCTCGGCCAAATAACATTTTTCTTGCTAAATCATAGAATTTGCTCAAAAATAGCGATTTATTTTCACTTATTGTAGGAAAGATAATGAATTATTCTGAAGAATTACTGACTTCATTACTTTGGATTATAAAAGCCATTGGGATAACGGCAGTTATATTTTCATTAACCGTCTATATTTTAATCAAGACCACCCGTTGGGCTAGACAATTTTGGGCACTCTCAGCAAGCTATTTATCACCGAAACGTAGTTTAAGACCACTTATTTATTTTACAGTTATTGTTTTCTTTAACTTGCTCTCCGTTCGCTTAGATATTTTATTTTCAGAATGGTATAAAGCCTTATACAATGCCTTGCAAGAATCAAATGAAAAAGTGTTTTGGATTCAACTGGCTGTCTTCTCTGTATTAGCTACTGTACATATTGCCAATATCCTATTAACCTACTACCTGACTCAACGTTTCATTATTCAATGGCGTACATGGTTAAACGATTCAATGGTAAATAAATGGACAAACAATCAAGCTTATTACAAAACACAATATGTTTATAATCAATTAGATAACCCTGATCAACGTATTCAACAAGACGTGCTTTCATTTGTTACTGATTCTATTGATTTTGCTACAGGAGTGATTTCTTCAGTAGTATCCATTGTCGCCTTTACCTCTATCCTATGGGGATTAGCGGGGCCAATGAGCATCGCAGGTTTCACCATTCCTCATGCGATGGTATATTTAGTATTCATCTATGTATTAATCAGCAGTGTATTTGCTTTCAAAATTGGTCGACCATTAATTCAGTTAAACTTTGCTAATGAACGCCTCAATGCAAATTATCGTTATTCTTTAATTCGTCTAAAAGAATATGCTGAAAGCATTGCGTTCTTCCGTGGTGAACGGATGGAAAAAGTAGTACTAGGCAAACAATTCAGCCAAGTTATTGAAAATGTATGGCAAATGATTTACCGCACCTTAAAACTATCAGGTTTTAATGTGATGGTTTCACAAGTATCAGTGATATTTCCTTTCCTTATTCAAGCATCTCGTTACTTTAGTAAACAAATTCAACTTGGAGATTTAATACAAACAGCACAGTCATTTGGAAGAGTTCAATCTGCTTTATCATTCTTCCGCAACTCGTATGATGATTTCACTAGATATCGTGCTGTATTAGACCGTTTAACAGGTTTCCATGCAGCAATCAGCCAAGCAAATCAAACTTCTAAAACACAGATTGAAGATAGCGAAGGTACTGTTATATTTGAAAATTTAACGATCAATAAACCAACTGGTGATGCATTAATTAAAGATATCAATTTAACCCTAGCACAGGGTTCTACAATATTAATTAAAGGGCCTTCTGGTGCAGGGAAAACCACTTTATTACGTACTGTTGCAGGTTTATGGCCATATGCTGAGGGTTCCGTACATTCTCCACAGCATCAAGCATTATTCTTATCGCAAAAACCTTATTTACCACAAGGTCGCTTAATTGATGCATTATTCTATCCCGAAGTAGCACCTAAAGAAGTGGACATTGAAAAAACGACGGAAATCATGCAGAAAGTACAATTAGGTCATTTAATTGATCGTTTAGAGCAGCAAAATGATTGGACAAGAGAACTTTCATTAGGTGAACAGCAACGACTTTCCTTTGCTCGAGTATTAATATATCAACCCAAGGTAGCGTTCTTAGATGAAGCCACTGCAAGTATGGATGAGGGGCTGGAAGATGCAATGTATCGTTTGTTAAAAGCAGAACTACCAAACACAACAATTATCAGTGTTGGCCATCGTTCAACTTTACAAACTCATCATAAACAACATTTAATTATCAACCCTCAGTCACAAACTTGGGTATTAAATTAATCTTAGCATCAAAGTAAGGCAGATCAGAATCTGCCTTTTTGTTAAAAAAAAAGTGCGGTAGATATTTATAAATTTTCTACCGCACTTTATCTCATAACATCTTGTTATTCTATATGTTCCTCAAACCAACTCTCTAAAATTAGAGCGGCTGAAATACCATCCACCTTGCTTTTATTTAAGGCTTTATAACCACCTCGTCCAAAAATTTCTGAACGGGCTTCCGTTGTCGTTAATCGTTCATCCTGTAACTCTACTGGAATACCAAAACGACCATTCAAGCGGTTTGCAAATTTTTTTGCTCTAAGGGTAAGCAGTTGTTCTGTACCATCCATATTAAGTGGCAATCCAACCACAATCACCTGTGGCTTCCATTCTTCTAAACATTTTTCAATTTCATTCCAATCAGGTATGCCATCCCGTGCTTTAAATGCTGGTAAAGCCTGTGCTGTGCCAGTAATACTCTGCCCTACCGCACAACCAATGCTTTTAGTGCCGAAATCAAAACTTAATGCGGTAAAACTCATTAGCAATATCCTGCTTGTGCAACTAAACTACTCGGCTTGAATCCCAACAATTGCTGTGCTTCTGCCCAACGGTTTTCAAAAGGTACATCAAATAAAACACGTTCATTAGCAGGCACCACTAACCAGGCGTTTTCTGAAATTTCTTCCTCTAACTGACCAGGCTTCCAACTTGCACAACCCAGTGCAACTAAATATTTAGTTGGCTCTTTCAGCGTACCAAAAGTGGTAATCACATCTTCAGAGGTTGTGAGCTGTAAATTATCCGTCACTTTATAACTATGTTCAAAATCCTGTTCTGTAGTGGTATGTAGTATAAAACCACGTTCAATATTTACTGGTCCACCAGCTAATACAAACATATCAGGGTATTCACGACCATCTGCCATCATGAAATTCAATTTTGCGACTAGCTCTGCAACACTTAAATCTGTGGGCTGATTCACAACAAGCCCCATTGTGCCCTGATCATTATGTTCACAAATATAAATTACCGAATAAGCAAAATAACTATCTTGTAAATTCGGCATGGCAATTAAAAACTTATCTTGTAATTCCATCTTAGTCTTCTTAATTTATAAATCACCAAAACTCACTTGTAGTGCCGTAATTGCCACTAAAGATGCGGTTTCAGTGCGTAATACACGTTTGCCCAATAATACTTCAGTAAAACCTTGTTTTTCTGTTTGCTCAATTTCTTGTGGAGACAACCCACCTTCAGAACCAATCAGTAGACGAACACCTTCCGTGGGAATTTCAGGTAAATTTTTAATTGAATATTTTGCACGAGGATGAAGATTGAGTTTTAACATGCCGTCTTGTTCAGCACACCAATCTTGCAATTTCATCATAGGACGAATTTCAGGTATCACATTGCGACCACATTGCTCGCAGGCAGCGATAGCAATCTTCTGCCATTGCTGTATTTTTTTATCCATCCGTTCTGCATCTAATTTTACCCCACAACGTTCGGACCATAATGGAGTAATGACATTCACACCTAATTCCACAGATTTTTGAATAGTAAATTCCATACGTTCGCCACGTGAAATCACCTGCCCTAAATGAATTTTCAAATGACTTTCATGAGAGTCAAATTGACAATCTTGAATTTCAACTGCTACTGATTTTTTATTCACTTGCTTAATCACAGCAGGATAAATATGGTTGCTACCATCAAATAATTCAAGTTGTTCGCCCTCTTGCATGCGTAACACACGACCAACATGATTAGCCGCATCTTCAGTTAATAAACAAGTTTTCGTCTGGTATAAAGATTCAGGATGATAGATTCGAGGAATTCGCATAGTTTCTCTAAGTAAAAATATTGGAAGTTTATGATAACAGAAAAATAAAAATGCGGTGGAACAAAATATTGATTTTTAATAGCTTATCTAAAAGACAAAAAAAGTGCGGTTAAAATCTCAAAAATTTCAACCGCACTTAACACTTAAATAAGTCACTTAGGTTATATTATTCAACTTTTAGGTTTTTACCATCAAAACTTACAGTTTTAACTTCAGTTAATGCTTTACCGCCATCTGTTTCACCACCGATAAAGATAATTTTGTTATCATAAGGAATCGTCACACCTGCTGCGATATTGGTTGGATATTTACCGATAATTTTCCAAGTTCCTTTTTTCGCATCTAAAGTATACACTTCGTTATGATAAGTTTTTTTCAATCCACCAGTACGGTGTGCATCATTAATGCCTTTCGCATAGTTTGCACGAGCACCTGGGAAGTTTGCACCACCAGTGACAATGTAATAACCATTGGTATAACCACCCATTGCTGCTGCGATACCATCTTGTTCAGCATAACCAGCAGGTGCAGGTAATTTCCCTAATTGTTTCCATTTAACACCGTCTTTACCGATAGTTCCTAATTCCGTTGTAGGAGTACGTAAACCAGCTTTGATTTCGCCGTTAACAACTAATAGTTTATCTCCTTGAACTGCAACTGCCGCCCCAGCACGACCACCATATGGGAAGTAGCCTTCGTTACGCCATATGTTATTTGCTGGTTCATAACTTACAATTTCAGATGAGAAAAAGAAGTCTTGTGCACGTAAATTGAAATATGGGTCAAATACAGTTTTTTCTTTATCTTTATCGCCACCTGCTAATTTAACATCTTGGAATAAACCATTCCAAATTTCTTGGTTTACACCACCAACAAAGTAAACTTTACCATTTGCCACAGCACCTGAAGCACCTACTGCGGCACGAGGTGAACGAGTTTGGATTTTAGTCCATGAATTGTCCGCAGGATTATAAACGTGAACATCATTAATTAGTTGATTGGCTGCCACATCAGTATTTTGGAAACCACCGAATACATAAAGTTTACCATCAACACCTGCTGCAACGGGTTGGTTACGGGTACCACCAGGGAAAGCAGCGATTTCTTTCCATTGTGCATCTTTTTCTTTTAAGTTAAGTGAATAGAATTTATCACCACCAGAACCTAAGCCCACATAAACGGTATCACCAATTAATGCACCTGCACCACCTTTGATACCTACTGGTAAATCAGGGTATTGTGCAGCAAATGCTGAAGTTACTGTCATTGCTGCTATTGCTGTAAATAGAGCTGTTTTTGTGAATTTCATAATAATGACCTCTTTATTAGGTTTTAATCTTCTATTCATCAAACGACACTGAATAGTCTTTATTTTTTTAGTCAAACTAATTAGTTGACCATGTTATTTTCAATTATTCCTTATGCATTAGGGCATAATCAAATTAGGAATAAAGGTAATAATTTGTGGGAAGAGTGTAATTAACACTAGGGTAATAAAAATTGGTATTAAGAAAGGCAATACCCCTTTAGTAACTGTACTGACGCTCATATTCCCTACTCGAGCAACGACGAACAATGCCATTCCCATTGGTGGAGTTAAGATACCAATCATCATATTCAATAATGTCATTACCCCGAAGAAAATTAAGTCAATATCAAATTGTACGGCAATTGGAATTAACATAGGTAAAACTAAAAATTGAAGTGCTAATGCATCAATGAACATGCCTAGGAATAATAATAGCAAGTTGATCATCACAAGCACCATAAGTTGTGAATCTGCAATTGACATGAACATTTCTCCGATACGCATCGCAACCTGTTCACGAGCGATCATGTCACCGAAGAAAGTTACTGTCATTACCATTAATACTGTTACACCAGTAATTGCTAAGGCTTCAACACAACTTCTGAATAAACCTTTAAGATCTAATTCTTTATATACAAACATACCGATAATGGTTGAATATAATGCAGAAATAACAGCCGCTTCAGTTGGTGTAAATAAACCAGAGAAAATCCCACCGATAATTAAAATAGGAGTTAACACTGCCCAAATTGCTTTTTTAAAGGCTTGACAACGCTCTTCTAAAGTCGCCTTCGGTGTTCTTGCATAACCTCGGCGTTTAGATACATAGTAGTTCATTATCATTAAAGCAATAGTCACTAGGACTCCAGGAACAAAGCCTGCAACAAATAGTTTGGCGATCGATTGGTTAGAAATAACACCATAAATAATCATCGAAATGCTTGGTGGAACTAACGGACCAATGATACAAGAAGCTGCGGTAATCCCACCGCAAATATCATCATCATAACCATTATCTCTCATTGCTTTAATTTCTAATTGACCTAGACCACCCGCATCGGCTAATGCGGAGCCTGACATACCAGAGAAAATTAAACTTGCCCCAATATTTACGTGTCCCATTCCACCAGTGTAATGACCTAATAATGCTTTAGCAAAGTTAAAAATTCGTTCAGTAATTCCACCTGAATTCATTAGAATGCCGGTTAAAATAAAGAAAGGTACAGATAACAATGGGAAGCTATTTAAACTTTCGACTAGCTTAATAGAGGCTGAATTTGATACGTTCCAACGTGTCATAGCAAAATAAAGCAAAGTCGCAATAAGCAATGACCAGCCCACAGGTGTGCCAAGAAACATAATAACTAACCAAACCACTAACACGACATATACTGAGTCAGCACCTAATTTGACATAGTTAGTAATACGGAATATTTTATAAAAATCTGGGTTAATCAAATAAATAGCAATTAAAATAGCTGCCAACACAAGATAAAAGACAGGGCCTAAATATGTAAGATTTTCTCTTTTATTATCACTTTGTGCTTGAATAAAACGAATAAACATTAAGATACTTATAAAGGGTAATGAAGCGTATAACCACTTTTCAGAAATTCCTAAAGAAACGATTTCAAAACTATTCTCAACAAAATTTTTATAACCAAAATGTGCCAACATTAAGATCGAAATAAATATTAAAATTTGCACAAAACTATTTGTTACTTTTTTAAGTTTTGTTGGAAATAAGTTAGTAATAAAATCAATAAAAACATGTTGTTGAGAACGAATCGCCATACTAATTCCTAGCATACTGATGTAAACAAACAATAAACGTGCTAGTTCTTCTGACCAAGACAATGGTGCATCAAAAATTTGGCGAGCAGCGATTTGAGCAATTAATATTGCAAATATCACTAAAAAAATCACTCCACCAATCCATTCTTCTAATTTATTGAAAATCTTCATATAAAACCTCTCAAAAATAGAAATTAGGCCTATTAATTAAATCTATCTATTAATAGGCCAAGTACTATTTATTACTTAGATACTGCTTCAATTTGTTTTAATGCTTCTTCGCCTGTTGCACCATTTTTCTTCACAAATTCTTCATAATAAGGTTTCATTGCTTCTTTAAATGGAGTTAAATCTGGATGAGTTACTGTCACACCTTGTTTTTCAAAGAATGAAACTAAGGAAGCTTCTCCATCAACAAATAATTTAGTGTGATATTCAGCTGCTTTCATTGCTGCATCTTTCACAACTTTTTGTAAATCTTCTGGCAAATCAGCCATGGTTTCATTACTTACCAAATAAAGTTGGTCATTTAAAATATGATTTGTAATAGCTAAATATTTTTGCACTTCATAAAATTTTTGTGCCTCGACTGTTGGCAACGGATTTTCTTGAGCATCAACAGAATTTGTCTGTAATGCTAAGTAAACTTCAGAAAACGCCATAGGTGTTGGAGATGCACCTGTGTATTTAGCAAATGCCAAGTTAGTTGCTGCATTCGGCACACGAAGTTTTAACCCTTTCATATCTGCAATACTATTAATTGCTCGATTAGATGATGTTTGACGTGTACCGTTATAAGCTTGAGAAAGAATAGTAACACCTAATTCCTTATTAATTTTTTGCATTAAATCTTTACCAAATTGTGTATCATGCAATGCTTTTTGTGCTGAGGTAAAATCTTTAATAACATAAGGTAAGGCAAATACTTCTGCTTCTGGAAAATAAATTTGAAAACGAGCTGATTCACCAAAGGTAAAGTCTAATGCGCCGTCTTTTAATTGTTTCAACATTGCACGGTCATCACCTAATTGTGAACTTGGGTAAAGAGAAACTTCAATTTTACCTGCTGATTTTTCTTTTACTTCTTTAGCAAATAATTCAGCTGCTTTATATTCATTAGATGTTGTACCTGCATTCATACCAAATTTTAAATCATAATCTGCCGCAAATGCTGACATTGATACACTTAAAGAAATTGTCGCTGCAAGAATCGCTTTATTAAATTTCATAGAATTACTCCTGTGTAAATAAATTAATGTGTATACCCATAGCCGTATTATTATAATAATTGAAGTAAAACTTCATAACCGTGACAAACATCACATTTTGGTAAAATAATAGTATTTTTCTTAAAAAGAAAAATACTCAATAAATTCAACACATAAAAGATAAATCACCGAACCCCAAAATAGAAGTTTTTCTTCAAAAAATGATAAATATCACAATTTTTAATAAAAAATGTTGCCCTAAAATATTGAAAAGCGTATCTTAGACAATCAAGAAAAAACGCTTCTTTTTTGTCATAATAATGGAGTTTATATGTCAAAACTTACTCATCAAGCAATTTTATCGCAAATAAAAAATGGACTTATCGCATCTTGCCAGCCCGTTGATGATGGTCCAATGGATAACCCTAAAATCGTGGCAGCGATGGCACAAGCTTCAGTAATTGGTGGAGCATCAGGATTACGTATTGAAGGTATTGATAATTTAAAAGCAACTCGACCAAATGTTACAGTGCCTATTATTGGAATTGTAAAACGTGATTTACCTGACACTCCAGTTCGCATTACACCATTTTTAAAAGATATTGAAGAGCTTGCAGCCGCTGGCGCAGATATTATTGCAGTAGATGGTACTAATCGACCGCATCCAGTTGACTTGCAAACTGCGGTTAACAGAATTCACGAATTAGGTTGTTTAGCCATGGCTGACTGCTCTAACTTATCTGAAGGGCTACATTGTAAAGCATTAGGCTTTGATATTATTGGTAGCACAATGTCTGGTTATACATCTGGTCCAGTGCCTGTAGAACCAGATTATCAATTAGTTAAAGATTTCAAAGCTGCTGGTTGTTATGTGATGGCAGAAGGTCGATACAACACACCTGAATTAGCTAAAAAAGCAATCGAAATAGGTGCTGATTCAGTCACCGTAGGCTCAGCATTAACTCGATTAGAACATATTGTAAATTGGTTTGCGGATGCAGTGAAATCAGCAAGTAAATAAAGGGGATATTATGCGTTGTCTTTCAATTGATATTGGCGGTACAAAAATTGCAGCTGCAATTGTAGAAAATGGTCAAGTTTCTTCACGCATACAACTTGCCACACCCACTGAACATGTAGTAGATGCAATGCATGATACATTAGCTAATATAGTAAAACATTATCAAAATCAATTTGACTATATTGCTGTTGCTTCAACAGGAATTATTAATCAAGGGGTGCTAACTGCACTTAATCCTCGAAATTTAGGTGGTTTAGCTGAATTTCCTTTAAAAGCCAGTTTAGCAAAACATACTAATAAACCCATTGGTTTACTTAATGACGTTCAAGCAGCCGCCTATGCGGAATATCAAAAGGAAGATCAAAAGGAAATCAAAAACTTTACATTCATTACTGTCTCAACTGGAGTTGGAGGCGGCATCATCTTAAATAGCCAATTACTGACCGAACCTCATGGTATTGCGGGTCATATTGGCCATAGTTTAGCTGATCCTAATGGACCAATATGTGGCTGTGGACGTCAAGGATGTGTTGAAGCGGTCGCATCAGGTCGTGCTATTGAAGCAGTATCTAGCCAATGGGCAGATCCATGTCAACCCAAAGAAGTATTTGAACGTTTCAGAAATTTTGATGAAAAAGCTACCGCACTTGTTCATCGTTCTGCAAAAGCAATTGCAAATTTAGTTGCGGATTTAGTCATCAGCCTAGATATACAAAAAGTGGTTATCGGTGGAAGTGTGGGACTTGCAGAAGGCTATTTACCTTTAGTACAAACATATTTAAAACAAATGCCTCCTGTTTATCAATGTGAATTAACAAAAGCGCTTTATGGGCAAGATGCTGGATTAGTTGGAGCTGCTTACTGGGTTAATGATCAATTAAGGGGATAACTCAATGTCGGTAATAAATACAACATCCATTATGAATACAATTGATACCTTACATCATTGTATGACTAAAACAGAGAAAAAAATTGCAGAAGAATTAATGGCTTCGCCAAATGATTTTGGACACTACTCTCTTTCTCAATTATCAGAACAGCTTGGTGTTGGTGAAGCAACCTTTATTCGTTTTTGTCGAACCCTAGGTTTTAAAGGATTTAGTGATTTTAAACTTCAGTTATCCATTGAATTAGCGACAAAAGATGCAAAAGATAATACTGTTTTAGAGACAGATATTACTGCTAATGATGACTCATTAGATATTGCTAACAAATTACATGCAGTAATAAATACGGTGGTAAGTGAAACCATTAATTTATTAGATATGAATCAATTAGAAAAAGTCGTAAAAGCTATTTGCAAAAGCCATCGTCTATTTTTATTTGGTGTGGGTTCCTCTGGCGTGACTGCTGAAGATGCAAAAAATAAATTTATGCGTATTGGATTACAAGTAGATGCCACATCAAATAATCATTTTATGTATATGCAATCTTCATTAATGAAACCCAATGATGTGGTCATTGGTTTGAGCCATTCTGGTTACTCAAAAGAAATTGTTCAAGCCTTAAAAATTGCTAGAAAAAATGGAGCAACAACAGTAGCGATTACTCATAATTTACGTTCTCCATTAACCCAAGAGGCGGACTTTGTGTTGGTTAACGGCAATCGCCAAGGAAAATTACAAGGTGATTCTATTGGTACAAAAATAGCTCAATTATTTGTACTTGATCTTATTTATACATTAATTGTTCAAGCTGAAGTTGATAAAGCAATCAATAATAAGCAAAAAACAGTTGATGTCATTCTTAAACAACGAATTAAATAACCTAACTTTCAGGAGAAAATATGAAAAATTTAAAGGGTATTTTTAGTGCATTACTCGTTTCTTTCAATGAAGATGGCTCAATTAACGAACAAGGATTACGTGAAATTGTACGTTATAATATTGATAAAATGAAAGTTGACGGTCTTTATGTTGGTGGCTCCACAGGTGAAAACTTTATGCTCTCAACAGAAGAGAAAAAAGAAATCTTCCGCATTGCTAAAGAGGAAGCGAAAGATCAAATTGCCCTAATTGCGCAAGTGGGCAGTGTAAATTTGAAAGAAGCTGTAGAACTAGGTAAATATGCAACAAGTTTAGGTTATGACTGTTTATCTGCAGTAACTCCATTCTACTACAAATTTAGCTTTGCCGAGATTAAACATTACTATGATACCATCATCGCTGAAACTGGAAGTAATATGATTGTTTATTCAATTCCATTCTTAACTGGTGTCAATATTGGTGTTGAACAATTTGGTGAACTTTATAAAAATCCAAAAATCATTGGAGTTAAATTCACCGCAGGTGACTTTTATTTGTTAGAACGTGTTAAAAAAGCTTACCCAGATCACCTAATTTGGGCAGGTTTCGATGAAATGATGTTACCTGCAACCTCATTAGGCGTTGATGGCGCAATTGGTTCAACATTTAACGTAAACGGTATTCGTGCTCGTCAAATTTTTGAATTAACAAAAGCAGGTAAACTTGATGAAGCTCTTAAAATTCAACATGTTACAAATGATTTAATTGAAGGTATTTTATCTAATGGCTTATATCTAACAATTAAAGAATTATTAAAACTTGATGGTGTAGATGCTGGTTTCTGCCGTGAACCAATGACAACAGTGTTAACTGCTGAAAAAATTGCATTCGCAAAACAATTAAAACAGAAATATCTTTAATAATAAAAAACAGGTTTGTTCCTGCAATCTTGTTCAATTATAGGGGCAGACCATCGGTCTGCCTCATTAATTGAAAAACACTTATAAAGGAAATTCTATGCGTCTTATTCCATTAGCTACAGAAGCTCAAGCTAGTCAGTGGGTTGCTCATTATATTGCAAATAAAATTAATCAATTCCAACCAACTGCTACCCGCCCATTCGTGTTAGGGTTACCTACTGGTGGCACACCATTAAAAACCTATAAAAAATTAATAGAATTATATCAGGCAGGGCAAGTAAGTTTTAAACATGTTGTTACATTCAATATGGATGAATATGTTGGCTTGCCTAAAGAGCATCCTGAAAGTTATCATTCTTTTATGTTTAATAATTTCTTCAATCACATTGATATTCCTGTTGAAAATGTCAATATTCTTGATGGCAATACCGCAGATCACCAAGCAGAATGCCAACGATACGAAGATAAAATTCGTGCTTATGGTCAAATTAATTTATTCTTAGGAGGCGTAGGAATTGATGGTCACATTGCGTTTAATGAGCCAGCATCTTCCCTAAGCTCTCGCACTAGAATCAAAACATTAACTGAAGAAACTCGAATTGTGAACTCTCGTTTTTTTGATCATGATATGACACAAGTACCTAAATATGCTTTAACTATTGGCGTTGGAACATTATTAGATGCTGAAGAAATTATTATTCTTGCTACAGGCCATAATAAAGCCCTGGCAATTCAAGCTGGAGTTGAGGGTAGCGTTAATCATTTATGGACAATATCGGCATTGCAAATGCATCGACAAGCAATTATTGTATGTGATGAGCCTGCAACTCAAGAATTAAAAGTAAAAACAGTGAAATATTTCTCTGAATTAGAACGTGAAGCAATTCAAAGTATTAAATAGGACATCATTATGCAATATGCATTAACTAATAGTGTTATCTACACTAATGACTGTGTTTTATATGATCATGCTGTCATTGTTGAAAATGATTTAATCAAAGCTGTAGTTCGCCAAAATGAACTACCTACTAAAATAGAAAAAATTGATTTAAAAGGACATAACCTTACTGCTGGTTTTATCGATCTACAACTTAATGGTTGTGGTGGCGTAATGTTTAATGACCAAACTACAGTAGAAACGCTTGAGATCATGCAAAAAACTAACTTGAAATCAGGAACTACAAGTTATTTACCAACATTCATTACCTCATCTGATGAAAATATGAAATTGGCGATTAATATCATGCGTGAATATCTTGGTAAACATAAAAACCAGGCGCTAGGTTTACACTTAGAAGGTCCATATATTAGTGTAGAGAAAAAAGGGACTCACCAACCTCAGTATATTCGTGTCATTACTCCTGAAATGAAAGATTTTTTATGTAAAAATGCGGATGTTATCACTAAGCTTACATTAGCTCCTGAAAATCCAACTGCAGAATATATTCCTGAACTAGCTAAAGCTGGAATGATAATTTCTATTGGGCATTCTAATGCTACTTACGAGCAAGCTAAACAAGCTATTGAAAACGGTGCAAGTTTTGCGACTCATTTGCATAATGCAATGTCTCCTGTCAGTTCAGGTCGCAATATGGGGGTTGTTGGAGCCGTATTAGATTCTGATATTTATACTGGGATCATCGTTGATGGGCTTCACGTTGATTTTGGTAATGTCCGTATTGCTAAAGCAGCTAAAAATGACAAATTATGTATCGTCACCGATGCGATTGCGCCAGCAGGTTCTGACATTACAGAATTTACTTTTGTTGGTAAACCTATTTATGTCCGTGATGGTAAATGTGTAGATGAAAATGGCACATTAAGTGGTTCATCTATTACAATGATTGAATCTGTAAAAAATGCCGTCTCTGAAATTGGTATTCCATTAGATGAAGCATTAAGAATGTGTAATTTATATCCCGCACGAGCAATTAATGTAGCAGATAAATTAGGATCAATTGAAGCTAATAAGATAGCTAATTTAACTGTATTTACTAACCAATTTAAAGTGACTGATACATTTGTAAATGGAATCAGAACAAATTATTTATCATAATGTAATCAACCCTTTTTAAACTTAAATAGGTATGTTTTTCATTAATCATACCTATTTATTTATACTTTTCTAAAAAGCCTACTAAAACAAGATCAAGATCACACTCCAATGATAGTGCTAGCCCACTAATTTTATTTAGAAATTTTATTATTCCTCCAATAAACACATATTTTTTCAAAAATTTTTTTTCTAAATTAAAAACAATTCCTATTTAAATAGTGATTCAGCTCACATTTTGGAGAAATATTTCATTTTTTAAAAAATCATGCACAAATTAATTCAAAAATCAAAAAACCAAAAAAAACATATATTTTTCATAAAGATAAATATAGAAAACTCCAAAAAAACAGAATAATGAAGTGCCAACTTATAATACAGTCACATCTAAAATATATATCTTATTGATTTTATTATATTTTTTATATTATTTATTTTATTTTCGATAGTTTGACACCATTTTGGGATTTCATTAAATTTTATAACAAGGATGAGTTATCCCATTCCTTAACGCTTATATATATGAACTAATCATATGTAAATATTATCGAGTGATTAAAACTAAAAACTTAAGGTATCATTATGAAAAAGACTATCATCGCTCTAGCAATCGCAGCTTTAACAGCAACAGCAGCAAATGCAACTGTTGTCTATGGTGAGAAAGGTAAAGTAGGTACAGTAATTGATGTTAATGGTCGTATTACATTAGAACTTCAAAATACTAAAAATAACCGTACCGACTTACGTGACCCAAGTACTCGTCTTCGTGTTGATGCAATTCACCAATTTACTGAAAAATATGGTGTATTAGCAGCTTTAGAATTACGTTTCTCGAAAACAGATACATTAGATAGCCTTCATGTTAAACGTGCCTACGGTGGTATCTTCCATAAAGACATCGGTGAATTAACATTTGGTCGTCAATTAACTCATGGTGATAATTTAGACTATGCAAACTTTGACTACGAAGTAGGCACAATCATCAAAGTTCCAGATCAAATGACCAAAGGTATTAAATTCACATCTGCAACATTTAATGGATTCAAAATTGGTGCTGACTACTATTTCGGCAATAAATCAAAAACAGCAAGTTCAACTACTTTAACTTATCCAACTTGTACTGCTTTACCTTGTAACACAGCACCAATTGCAACTACCACTACAGGACAAGGCGCAAGCACTGGTACTGGCTTTGATATCGTAGGTTACTATGATCATAAATTTGGTGATGTATCAGTTGGTGTTCGCGGTGGTTTCGGTCAAACTAAAGCTTCAACAACCGTATTTGAAGCAGATCAATTTAATGTGAAATCACATGGTGCAGGTATATTATTAGGTTATGCTGATACAACATTTGGTTTTGACTATGCCCATGTTGAAACATCAAAACGTGGTTTAGCAGCAGCTAAAGCTGGTGGTTGGG
Source organism: Mannheimia massilioguelmaensis (assembly GCF_000940515.1). Lineage (NCBI taxonomy): Bacteria > Pseudomonadati > Pseudomonadota > Gammaproteobacteria > Pasteurellales > Pasteurellaceae > Mannheimia > Mannheimia massilioguelmaensis. The sequence continues at coordinate 190,035 of NZ_CDQL01000004.1, read as the reverse complement.
GTAAATTCTATGCTACTAATGTTATTAATGATGATGTAACTCAATACCGTACAGCATTAAAATATAAACTAACTCCAGAAGATACTATCCAAGCGACTTACATTTGGGGTAATGGTAAAACTCAAGGAGATGCTGACAACGATAAATTCCGTGGTTGGGTATTAAGTGCGGGTCATGAATTCAATAAAAACTTCTTAGTCTACCTTGAAGGCGGTTCATTCAAAGTTAAAGAAGCAGGTCAAAAAATTGATGACGATAAGAAAATCGCTCTTGGTACTCGTATCTTCTTCTAAAAAGATAATTAATAAAAAACATCATAGCTAATGTCTTTTGCCCAATAGAAATATTGGGCTTTTTATTTTTATATTTATGTCAATATGATGATTGATTCACAAAAATAACTAAAAATTACTGTCTAAAATCTGATAAAATAAGCCAGCTCATAATGAAGAGGGAAAAACAATAGAAAATCTGCAACGAGGCTTTGTATTACATCGCAAACCCTATAGTGAAACGAGTTTATTAGTAGATCTGTTTACTGAACAAACAGGTCGTTTAACTGTGCTAGCAAAAGGTGCTAGAGCAAAACGTTCGTCTTTAAAATCAGTCTTACAGCCATTTACACCATTATTACTTCGTTGGTCTGGTAAAGGTAGCTTAAAAACATTAACAAAAGCGGAACCTGCAGCATTAGCATTACCATTACAACAAACAGCATTATTCAGTGGGTTTTATATCAATGAATTAATCTCAAGGGTGATTGAACATGAGACATCCTATCCTCAACTTTTTCAGGATTATTTGCATTGTTTAACCTCCCTTGCATTATCTCAAGATAATGTCGAGCCTGCTTTACGTGAATTTGAGTTTAAACTTTTACAGACTTTAGGATATGGAGTGGACTTTCTCCATTGTGCTGGTTCTGGTGAACCGGTAGATCCCAATATGACCTATCGTTATCGCGAAGAAAAAGGTTTCATTGCTTCACTTATTAAAGATAATCTCACTTTTTATGGTCGTGAATTACTGGCTTTTGAACAACAACAATTTAATGATACCGCTGTTTTACAAGCCGCTAAACGTTTTACACGTATAGTGCTAAAACCTTATTTAGGCAATAAGCCATTGAAAAGCAGAGAATTATTCACACAACATATTTTATATTTAAAATAATAACATTATGGTTTTACTTTATACTCCGAAAACACAACTGCAAACACCAACTCAATCAAAAATTGTGGATATATTAGATTTAGATTACCAAGGCTTAGGCGTAGCAAAAATACAAGGGAAAACCTGGTTTATAGAAAATGCGCTGCCAGGAGAAAAGGTTAAATTTAAAATCACTCAAGAAAAACGGCAATTTGGTTTAGGCATTACTCAACATATTCTAAAAGAAAGTTCAGACCGTCAAAAACCAACCTGTAGCTATTATCACATCTGTGGGGGCTGCCAAAGTCAGCATATTCCCATTGAACTACAACGCCAAAGTAAACAAGATGCTTTATTTAAACGTCTTAGCAAACTTCAATCAGAAAAAATTGAATTTCAACCTATGATAATAGGTAAATCAGAGGGTTATCGTCGTCGTGTACGATTAAGTATGTTATTCAATAGCAAATCAAAACAGATAGAAATTGGATTACGTCAAAAATCCTCAGATAAAATTGTCGCTATTCAGCAATGTGATGTGCTTGAACCTATACTCAATAATTTATTGCCAAAACTTACCGCACTTTTTTCACAATTCTCTCAGCCTCAACAATTAGGTCATATAGAATTAGTTGCTGCAGATAATGGTGTAGCAATGTTATTGCGTTATCGTGAAAATTTAAGAAAATCTGACCGCACTTTGTTGCTTAATTTTGCACATCAAGAAAATCTAATGTTATTCTTACAGGATGATAAATGCATTGAAAATATTTCGAATCAATTTCCCTATTATGAATTAGAAAATAATTTAAAATTACAATTTGATATTCGTGATTTTATTCAAGTAAATACCCTTTTAAATCAACAAATGATAAAAACAGCTGTTGATTGGTTAGACCTAAATCAACAAGATCATGTTTTAGATCTGTTTTGTGGCATGGGGAATTTTACACTGCCCATTAGCCAACGAGTGAATAACGTGGTTGGTATTGAAGGTGTCTCAGCTATGGTAGAGAAAGCAAAAGCAAATGCTGAACGAAATGATTGTAAAAATGTCAAATTTTATCGGGCGAATTTAGATCAATCATTTGCAGAACAAGCTTGGGCAAATGAGACTTTTAATAAAGTGTTATTAGATCCTCCTCGGAGTGGAGCAGCTTTTGCATTAACTGCATTATGTCAACTACAGGCAGATAAAATACTTTATGTTTCTTGCAATCCTGCCACCTTAGTACGAGATGCAGAAATACTTATTAAGTCTAACTATAAAATGAATAAAGTAGCAATGATTGATATGTTCCCTCATACAGGACATTTAGAAAGCATTACGCTTTTTGAAAAATAGCGAAGCAAGGAAGAACTATGGTTGCCGTACGAGTATCACATTTATTAAACCCGAAAGACTTTATTATTGAAGAATGGTGTGCAGGTCTAAAATTAACCACAGATGTAGAAAAAAAGATTGTTCAGGCCTGGTACTATACGCAAGAAAAAGCTCAACAACTCTTCCAAAATAGCCATTGGTATCTTCGTGATGGTGTGGAAATGGTAGAAATTCTGCATGGACTAAATATGGATGCAGATACGCTACTCGCTGCGATGTTATTCCCTATTGTTAATGCCAAAATCGTCACTCTTGAACAAATAAAAGAAGATTTTGGTAGCCAAATCTGGAAATTATTAAAAGGGGTGTTGGAAATGAACAACATCCGTCAGCTTAATACCAGTGACTCAAACTCTCAGGTCGATAATATTCGTCGAATGTTACTCGCTATGGTTGATGACTTCCGTTGTGTAATTATCAAATTAGCAGAACGAATTATTTATCTCCGGGACGAAGAAAAACGCTATCCTAGACAATATAAAATTGAAGCAGCTAAAGAGTGTTCTAATATCTATGCCCCCTTGGCAAACCGCCTAGGAATTGGACAACTTAAATGGGAACTGGAAGATTACTGTTTCCGAAATCTACAACCAGAAGAATATCGGATTATTGCGATTAAATTACATGAACGTAGATTAGACCGAGAACAATATATTGCCTCTTTTGTCGATACTATTTCTAACTATCTAAATGAAGCCATGACAGGCGCTGAAGTTTATGGTCGACCAAAACATATCTATAGTATTTGGCGGAAGATGCAAAAGAAACAATTGGACTTTAACGAACTCTATGATATTCGTGCAGTGCGTATCATCGTTCCTAAATTACAAGATTGTTATACAGCATTAGGTATTGTTCATACCCATTTTAAACACCTACCAGAACAATTTGATGATTATGTTGCTAATCCTAAACCTAATGGTTATCAATCTATTCATACCGTGGTACTTGGCGAAGGTGAAAAACCTATTGAAGTACAAATTCGTACTCAAAAAATGCATGACGATGCGGAATTAGGTGTTGCAGCGCACTGGAAATATAAAGAAGGGAATACAGGATCTCTTTCTTCCTATGAAGAAAAAATTATCTGGTTACGTAAACTTCTCGCTGTAGCCAGCCGCCAAAATTGAGAATAGCAACCGCTTAAAATGAGAATTTGAGTTTAGTGCATTATTATCATTTTAATCGGTTATATCCGATAAAATTTAGCTAATAGAAACGCCCCTTAAATCACATTTAAAGGGCGTTTTATTTTGCTTTAAAATTTAAACACCATATTATCCTCATACTTGCCACTATATGAGGTTGATGTTTTAACGGCTATGCGCTCGTAATTAGCGAAAGATTGCCAGTTGTCCCATTGGTCGGTGATCATTGCGTCAATAAAGCGGACGAACTCCGATTTGGTTGAGCTAAAAAACACAAAAGGTGGACGAGTTAGATGGATTAGGCGTAGAAAATCAATCAAATCAAAATAGCGTTGCTGACCGTAGCTCTCCTGATGTGTACACAAATAAGGTGGGTCTAACACAAATAAAGCCTTTGGATCATGTTGGTATTTAGGGAGTAACGTGTGGAAACTCTCGCTCACTACGGTTAAACCATCTAAATAGCCGTCCGCACTTGGATAGTCTGATTGCCGTAGGCAATGCCAAAAGTCTTGTGTAAATAGCTCATCTAAGGTTTTTACTTGTTGACCACTAAATAACAACCAAGAACAAAGCACATGCACATTAATATAACCATCAAATGCTTTGATAACATCAATTATCTGAGCTTTTAACTCTGGGCTTAGTCGTTTTTGTTTTGGTTGCTCGGCTAATAATGGTGCAATCTGGCGACGTAGGCGGTTGATGTCATCAATATGTTGCAAACGCTCAGCGTAGCCGTCGAAATCATTGTAAATCACCGTAGCTTTAGGCTTAAGCCGTTTTGCAACGTGGCTCAATAAACCTGAGCCGCCAAAAGCATCCAAAATCGTCCAACCGTCACCATCATTAGGGATGTTGTCATTTAATAATCTCTCAAAATGTTGTAAAAACATTCGTTTTTGACCGATAAAAGGGAGCGGAGCTTGTTTAAACATAGCACGCTCCTGTAAAATTATTTTGCTTGCTTGCTTGCTTGCTTGCTTGCTTGCTTGCTTATTATCAGTTTGTGCTTTTGCCGCAATGGCTGCAACTGCTGCGTTGATGAGTTTATCTGTCATGCTAGATCCCTTTAAAAATGACGGCTAATTGATTAGGACTAAACCGCCAACCGTCGGTCTTACCTGTGATTGCATTAAAACACCACTCCGAACAATAATACTTACTGCGTTTTTGTTTAATACCGAAAATGACGCCAAGAGCTCCCCAGTAGTCATAACGTGCACCTTTGGTTTGCGCATAATAGGTTAGGATTTGTTGTTCGAGGCTAGAATTTATCGGCAATAAATCCCAGTCCCCCGTCCTCAAATCAATCACCTTGCAACGCACACCACCATCTCGTGGCGATGATGTGTAGCAATGATATATTGTCTCATACTCATAATGAGTGCCTGTAATAAACTCCGTTTTGGCAATCACAAGCTCACAATGTGAGTATTTCCCGCGCGTGGTTTTGCGGATTATTAAGTCAATGAGTTTGTCCGATAAACTGCCACCAGAGCCTTTGTAAAATGCTAAAAATACTTGATTAGCCATTGGCTTGCTCCGCTAAATAATCCTCATAGGTTTTCGACCAGCCACCTGAATAATCATACTCAAGCGGATTGTCTGCCAATTCAATTGCCGCTTTATGCTGTTTTGCCACGGTGTGATTGTGATTTTCTGCTTGCAAAATGGCAGCAATCACGGCGGTTAAGTGAGGCTTGCCGAACTCCTCAAAGTCGGTATTATCTGCACACGTCCAACTCACAGTTATCTCGCCTACTAAATCCATTGTAGCTTTCAGCCCTAGGAGTTTTGCCTGAGCCTTGCTGTCGGAGTCAAACCACTTACCTAGTTGCTCCACATACACGCCACCTGCAGATTTGGCATCGCGCAAGGCGTTGATTTTATCTCGCAGTTGAGCTATATGTTGTGCTTTTAATGCAGTCTCTTTTGATTGGTCGATAACCCATTGCGAGCCATCCCATATGTGTAATGGTGATGGTGATTTACCAGAGCAGGTTAATTTACCATTATCATCTAACCATACATCTCCGCCGCCTGTGATTGAGGCGGATATGTTATCTATCATGTCATCATCAACAATGTACCATCCATCACTTAACTCTATCTCATCACTTGCATGGATATCATCAAAGATTTTTAAAGTTAAATTAAATTGTTTAATCATCATAAGCCTCCGATAATGATAATGTTTAGCCCAACTATAGCGTTTTGTGGTGCATAAATTTTAATCTTGTTTGTGCCGTCCATTTTACCGCCATAGCCAAAGCGAGCGGTGCCATTATCAATAGCACTGACTACAGCATCGGTTGTTGTCGCCTCAGGCAGATTCAAGGTAAGTACGCCGTCACCTGGTACAGTCATCTTATCTACTTGCATTTTAATGATTTTCCATCCTGTGTTAGTGTTGGTCTTAATTTTTAACACCTTGGCGCCATTATAATGGCTTGCATATACGGCCTCCGATGTGATATTAGGGATATCTGTCACTAATGCGTACTTGGTATCACCTTGATATAATATGTTACTGGTAACTAATTTGTTGCCGTCATAGCCTATATAGGCTAGTGGCTTACTTGCTGCTGTATTGTAACCAAAGCCGACATATCCTTTGTTGGTTTGTTGTTTACCGATAATGCCAATACCATTAGATAATTTTACATCAGCGATAGTCGCGTCATCGCCAATCTCGATGCCTTTACCAGTATTATTAGAGGTTACCTTTAGTGTCGGTAATGACACCTCGCCACTTAATAAGCCACCAGTAAGAGGTAGATAATTATCTGCTATCCAACCTTGATACGCGACAATTGATGTGCCTACTGATTGATTAAATGCGATGCGCGATCTTTCGGCACCAGTTTTATCCACAAACACGTAATTAAATCTTGCTGTATTTGTGGCAAGATCGCCAGTAGGATGTACCTCAAAGCGCCAGATACCTCCTTGTGTGGTATACTTAGTTTGTGCCCAATTATTAGTGTCAAATATTAATACATCAGTCATAGTGTCACCACTTTTACTGACTTTAGTATTGGCTAAATCATAAGCAGTTTTAACTGCAAGAGTCGTTGCTACTGTGTCAGCACTATTACTATCAACTGCATTGGATTTTTTACCGTTTGGGATGTAGTTAGCAAAACTACGAGTATTACTATCAATAAATCCTTTGAGCGTATTGATAGCCTTGGCTGATGCATATAACTTTTCATTGTTGCTGTCATATCCCGCATAAGGCGGATACTGCGTTACAATAATTTTTTGAATTGCTAACGCGAGTTGATTTAACTGAGATTTATCAGGGGTAATCCCACCTGCCTTTAAAATATTAAGCAACTCCGCCTGCACAACATTAAACCAATCTGCGCCTGGGTAACTTGGACTAACACCATTTCCGCCTTCGGTAAACCATTGTGGCGATCTGGCATCAAATACTTGTTTTTGGATCTTTGGCATCACGGCAACGCCAGATTTATTATCTAATGCGTACATTATTGTCCCTCTTCGTAAACAAAAATAATCTCAAGATGCGAATAGCAAAAACGCTTTAAAAAGCATTCGATTTTGCTTCGCTCTATCATCACTAATTCGTTGGTCACATCATCTAAGCACGTCATATTGCGAATGGATTTTGATGTAGTGTAAATAAACACGCGCCACGCATTCTCTTGCGGATAAAGTGGATAGGTGCAATCACGCAAGCAGTGGTGCGGATAATGCGCAATTACCTTGATTTCATAGCCATTTTGGCGGGCTAGCTCCTCAAGGTAATATTTGTTAAAAGAGCCGACTTCGTTGTCTTTTGCCACTAATGCGGCGCGGCGTGCATCAATCGTGTTAATTTCGGTGCATTCTGGTAAGCCGAAAAAGGCTTCCCAGTCGTCTAGCAAGACAAAGGCGTTGCTTAAAATCCGCTCTTTAACCAGTTGATGTGCGTCTGCGTTGACATTGGCTAATTGCGTGGCGCGCGGCGCGAAAAGTTTGGCAAAATTGCCGTCTAACGCGCGATGCCACGCTAATCCAATAGGGAGTAACTGCAACGCACAATCAAGATAATCTGATTTTTTTAGGCTTGCCATGTGATCTCACCTAATACCAAAATCTCATCAGATGCCAGCTGAATATCTGAGTTAAGCGATATCACCGCGTTATCCGTTTCACCTACCACATTAGAGATGGTAGCGCGCAAATGGGATAGATAAAGCAACGTACCAGGATCTAAACTTTGGCAAAGCGAAACAAGCGCATTTTTGACCGCACTTTTTAAAGCTGTGGTAGCTGGCACAAGGCGAATAGTTAAATCCAGTTTGCGTACTTTAGGTGCAAACACATAGATTTCCGCTTCTGCGGGCGCGCCTTCCCACAATCCAGTGACGCTATTTTTATGCCCGAGCAGATAATTTTTGACCGTGTCGCAGTCTTGTTGGCTAGGTAAAATATTGCTTTGATTATCTAAAACCACCGCTACGCCAACTGTGCCACCGCCCATATAACGCGGATAGCACCACGCTCTCGTAATGCCATCGCACTCCAATGCCCAGCGCACATAATCGTGGTCAGCCCCACCTGCTGGTGGGTATTGCACACGATAAATCAAGCGCGCGAGTAAACTGGATAGGCTCTCTAAATCCGCGCCACCACTTAAGGTTTTGACGGTAGCGTCTGATTGCACGCCCAACACGGCATTGGTAAGACTTAATGTGGTGCCAGCACTTAAATTGCCAACCGTGCCACTGGTGTCGCACTCAATCTCAATCTCCGCCTTGCCAGCCGCAACTTGCGTGGTAGCAACCGCGAAAAATTGCAATCCCGTGGTGCTATCCTCCCAGCTCGTCCCGCTCTCAATCTCAGTGTCAAATGCCACATCCAACACAATCATGCCGCGCGCCACGCTGGCAGGCTTGCGAAATATGCCTTTATAAGCACAATACTCAAGCAAATAATCTTCGTCGGCGGTAGTGGGGATAATTTGTTTCGCCAGCCAATCCACGTGCTTATGCTCGCCTGCGCTCAATGCCGCATTGACGCGATTGACTACAGACAACACCGAGTGTCGTTTAGATTGGGGGAATTGGTGTAAATAGAGTCTTTCACCTTGAGCAATCAGTTCAGATAGCGTCGGGGTTTGATAAGACATTAAAGGCTCCAAGTTGCTGTAAACATACGTTGCTCAACGCGCCCATTAAGGAGCGTCACATCAATAGTTAACAACAGCTTGGCGTTGGTTGGATTAGTGGCGGTCGCTGCAATGGCTTGCACGAGTTTATCGCGCACCATCCACTGTAACGCCGTATTCGCATAATGCTCCGCATCGGCTAACACATCATCAAGTTGCTTAGCGCGGGTGAGCGTCCATAATTTTGAGCCCATCTCAAGCTCGGCAAAGGAGTTGCCCCACCAACCGCGCGCGCCATCAACACGCGCATCGGTAAAGAGACTAATCACAATGGCATTGGTTAAGGTGTCATCTAACAATAATGAGCCGCCGACATCGACGAGATCGCCTTGTCCGTTGGTCCATGCAATGGCTAAATCTGACATCTTAAATCCTATGTAGGTTTGCCCACCTTTTGCTCATGGTCGTGGTCTTTGCCACTCACACCACTAGATTGATGGTCTTTTGCTGTTGATACGCCCATAATATCAACATCGCCAGTAAATTGAGTTTGCGGAGCGTCAAAGAGTATTGTGTCTGCGTCAACGGTAAATTTTTTACAGGTGAGAATGGCTTCGCCATTTTGCGTGAGAAGGAGTTGGTGTCCCTCAAAATGATACAACACACTATCGCCTGCAATCAAGTCTGTTGGGCGAGCTCCCTTATCATCGACAACCACTGCCACCAAATGCGAGCGTTTACCGCCCACCGAAACCACAATGGCTTCGCCCGCCACGGGAAAGGATGAATGCCCATAATTTTGGAAACGCTCCACATCATCTGCCACCTCGTCAGCTTGTAACCGCACTTGCAAATTTTGGCGTGCCAAACTGTCGTTGACGACCGCAATCACAGCGCGCGAAACAAGACCTTGTAACCCCCTTTTAATTGGGGCTAAAACCTTATTTAAACCTTGCATAATCAACTAACCTTTATTCAAAATCGGTAAATTCTTTTACGTTGTCTTTTTTCGATTTTTTCGCTTTTTTGGATTTTTTCGATTTTTTCTTGCCATTGTCATCCAACGGCTCTGGTGGCTCATCAAAGGCGTCACGGTGCATTAGTGTGAGATTAGTTATTGTGCCGCCTTGGTCGTCTAGCGCAAATTCCACATCCACAATCAAGCGTTCTTCGCCCTGGATACCAAATTCTGCGGCAGTTAATAACACCAACTCATTCGGCAACCACAATGAGCCATCTGCGCGCGTCCAACCTTGCACAGTGGCGGTGGATTTTTTGGCTTCGGCGTTGTTACGTTTCTTCTCCCATTGGGCGCGTTGGTAGCCCGTGGAGCCTGTCATATTATCATCGGCAATGATCACTAACGGGCGATAGCGAGAGACGCCTTCGTCATTGACTTCGATTTTTAATCCACTTGCACTCATTATTTAGCCCCCTGTAAATAACCCCGAGTCATCAGGGATAGCTGATTTATCTTTTTTACTTTTGCGTTTTTTAGCATTTTTAACAGTATCGCCTTTTTCGCCGCCTTGCTCCGCATCACCAATCACGCGATACATGGAGTAGCGATTTGTCCAACAATCCATCACATCAAGGCTTAACAAGTTTTCGCCCAACACCAAGTGCCCGTTTTGTTGTGTCGACGGCTCGGTAAAAACTAAATTGCCGTCCACATCCGATGTCACTAAAATCCCTTTATGTCTTGCCAGCTTTTGCAGGGTATCAAAAACAGTTTCCCCTGGCTCCACTTGCCAAACGGGCAACGTCTCATTGGCTTCGGCGGTATCCACCGCCCACACCACAGCAATGCCAAACGGCTTACATAGGCTTTCGGCGATTTGTTTAACGGTTTGCTTTTTAAAATGATAACTATCGTGGATCACCGAGCAATCGACTAAATCGCAAGTTTTATCGCGCCCCGAAATATCAATGGTCTTGTCATTGCCTGAGATACTTTGCTTAAGCTCATCCAGATAACCCGTGATGACATTATGCCCATTGATTTTAAGTTGGAGCGATGCGCCCACTTTGAGCACCGTGGCATCATCTTCGGGGCGCACCGCAATGCCTAACTCAAATTGACCGCTCATGCTCTCAAGGGAGCGGCGCACCGAAATACGTTTCCAGCCCGTAAAAATCAAGCCATTTAAATAGAGTTTAATATCAGATTGTTTTAATGCGTTCGTCATTGCAATACCTCAACGGTTTGATTGCCAGTACAAAAGAGTGGATGAGCCAAATTATTACGCACGGCAAATCGCTCCCACGTTTTGGCGTTGCCTGTTTGCTCAAACTCCACTACAAGCGCGGGTTGCGTCATGCATAAGGTCACGGATTTACTGTTTGCCAGTTGCTCGCCACGCGTGCGCAAATCATTAAGCACGGTCAAACGATAAGTCTCAAGGCTCTCATAACTTTGCCAGTAGCCAAGGTCGGCATAGGTGAGCGCAAGGTTATCAAGTTGTGCATCAATCGTCTCACTGTATCGACGGACATCTTGTTGGCTCTCAATCAACATTGCGCTAATGCCTTCGGCGTTGCGCTCTGTCACGGCTTGCGCAGCCGAGACAGTCACCGCATTGACGACAACATTGCTATACTCAAGCGCAATGGTGGTCAACACCAATCGCATCACAAGGTACTGCGTTTTTGCCACAAACAAATCGCTAATGGTTTGCTTGTTGTTAGTCTCTGCCATTTGCGCGGCAAATAAACGGTTAAGTATCACCGTGGTGGCTTGTTTGTTTTGTTGTGCCGCGCTAACCTCCGCCAAGGTGTCGTTACTGATTTCGGCGCTTTGCTGATTGAGTTTGGCGAGTTGATTATTGACGCTCGTTTTCATAGTTTCCGCCTGCGAAAAAACGCGCTGAAAATCCACCGCACTTTGGCTGGTTGTGGTACTGTTTGTGTTATCGCTAATCGTCAAACCACCATAATTTTTAGTGGTTGACCGCCCGCCAGCCGCCACCGCTGCCACATCAAAAGAGCCAAGCACGGTGAGTTTGGTTAAGGATTGCAACTCTGCCGCTAAGGTTTTCGGCATGTGCAATAAGCTCTCTAAACGAGATTTAAACTGGGTTAATCGATTTTTTAAATCCGTCCCCGCATTAAGCACTGATCCAATCCCATCAAAGACGCTATCGACAAAATCCAAGGTTTGGTCTAGCACGGCCAAATAAGGCGAGTCCATAATCTCATCCATAAATGCCATCGCTTGCTCAAAGGCACTGGCAAACTCATCGCTTAATGCGTTGAGTGCATTGCTATATTGCGACAACGCCGAAAGGCGCGTGTCTTGACTTGCCAATGGCGCAATTTGCCCCACTGCTGGCACAAAGGTGATCTCAAAACGCACCACACGCAAATGCGATGTGGAGTAGTTGGCTTTATACTCGCTGACACGCACCTCTTTGTTACCAAAAAAAGGATGTTTTAACGTGCCTTCGCCTTTTGCCTCCAATGCGTCAATCAATTTCTCGGCTTGGCTGAGATAGTCATCACCAATCACAAGACAGCTTACGTGATAATTGCGTAAGCGCGCGCCCAAGTCTTCGGTGAGACCGTCATCACGTAAGGGATACTCGTGTGTCACAATGCGACGACCGCCGTCTTGCCCTTGTTGCTCCTCGATTAAAAATGGCACACCGCGAAACGATCCTTTGCCTGTTTTAATACTGCTCATTATGCCGCTCCATATAACATTTGGCTGGTGCTGCCTGTCTCAACCATCATTTGCAACTGTCCTTTTTGATTGCTGGTGATCTCTTGGCATTTAACTTTGGCGACCAAGTCATCGGACAAACTCAACGCCACCTTGACCGCGCCGTCCAGTTTGGTCTCAACAGGGTTAATCCCCGAGAGTTTTTGCCCCACTTCGGAGCCAATAAAACTGCCCATTGCCGAGCCGACTTGCTGTGCCGCTTGGTCTGGATTGATTTTGGCGGATTCTTCTTGTTTCTCGCCAAACCAGTCGCCCAACCAGCCCCCGAGTTTTTCGCCGATAAATCCGCCCACCGCCGCGCCCAAAACAGGCACGGGGATTGCCATTTGTCCGATAATCGCGCCCGCGGTTGCACCTGCCACTGATCCAATACCTTCGGATTTTTCGCGAAATGACGCGTCTTCATCCATAATCACTGATGCCGTTTGCGCGGCAGCCAAGCCGACATTGAGCATTGGCACGGCACGTCCAAGGGTTTTGCCCACGGCTTGGGTAGCGGTTTTGGCGACATTTGTCGTGGTTTTGACCGCACTTGCCGCACTGGATTTAAGGCTTGTCGCCGCTTGTTTGACCGCATTTGCTGTGTTTTGCGCGGCAACAGGCGTAACGGCTGGCAACCCAGCGGCTGCCGCAGTGCTTGCCGATTTAGTTACATTTGCCGCCACGGTGGCAGGGACGGCAGTTTTTAAGTGGGTATCTACCAGCGTTGGCGATGACTTATGCGCCAATGCTGCGCGCTGTGTCCGTTGTTTTTGTTGGGTGGTTTGTGATTTTTTGCTTAATGCACGACGACCTTTTTTGCCTTTTGAACGTCCCACTCCGCCAAACCCCACATCAGGCATATTGACCACATATACCGACTGCACGCCAGCGGCGCTGTTGGCTAAGCCCCCTGCAATATTGCTCACTGCTTCCAGCGCGCCACCTTTGCCGCCGCGTCCGACGAGTTTTTTGCCTACTCCATAAACGTTTTTACCAAAATTATAGGTTCCCTTACCAATGCCGTACGCGCCACTGCCTACCGACCAGCTCACGCGCGCAATTTTATTGGCGGCGTAAAGTGCAGCGACAAATTTAGCAATATTGCCGTAACCGCCCGCATGTTCAGATACCCACGCCATTGCCGAGCCGATACTCTCTAAAATCGGCTTAACGTCATTGGCGGTCTCTTTTAAATCGTGTAAGGCGGTAATCAATGTCTCACTAACGACCTTGGCAAATTCGTCCAGCGTGCCGTCGTCCATTTTTTGTCCGAGCCAATCGACCAATCCGCCCAGCTCTTTTTTAAGCTCATCAAAGGCACCATGCTCCATAAAACGCGCCTGCATCGCCACCCAAGTGTCGTCAAGGTTAGAGACCAAACCATCCCAGGTTTTCATTTGTTGTTTGGCGGCGCCTTGAGCGTCTTTGCCCATACCACGCAATAAGGCATTAATTGCCGCGCGCCCGAGCTTGCCATCTTGGAGCATTTTTTGCATTTGGTCGGCGGTATATTTACCCCCTGTCTCCTTGGCTAAAATCTCAAACACTTTGACATTACGCTCAAGCAACGGGTTAATCTCCTCCATGGAGAGCTTGCCTTTGATAAAGCCTTTTGAGATTGCGGAGATATAGCCATTTAAGTTTTGCGTATCGCCACCGATTTTGGCGTTATAGTCCACAAGAGCTTGCAAAGAGCCGTTCATCGGGTCAATACCCGCGGTCTCTAATTGCATCATGGCTTGTTGCACGTCGCCAAATGCCATTGGCGTATCTTTGGCAAAGTCTTTTAACCATTTGGACGCTTCTTTGCCGCGTTTGCCAAAAATCTGATTCATTCGGATGTCCGCCATCTCAAAATCCGCGGCGGTGCGGATTAAGGATTTACCGACGGTCATCAAGCCTGCGGTCACACCTACCCCAACCACAGGCAAAGCAATATTGCCCATGCCATTGATTTTGCTGGACAGTCCGCCAAGGGTAGAGCCTATGCTGCGTAACTCATTTGTGGTTGATTTTAAGCGACTGGAGAGCTTATTTAGTGCGCTTGTGGATTTGTTGGAGAATTGGGTGACATCACGCCCAAAGCGTTGTGATTGTTGGCTGACATCGCCAGCCAAATTGATATAAAAAGTAGTGGAGTTTGACATGCGTTACCTCTTAATCAGGCGATTGGATATAGCTGGCGTATCGAGGCAAACTTAAAATCTCTTGAGAGAGCAGCCACGATGGGCTGCTTTGATAATGTTTTGCGAGCAACAAGCAAGCCTTCTCAAGCGTTCTCACTTGTTGCTTCCACGCGCCCCCGTTGGTCTAACACCTTTGATGCTTTGGCTTGCTCTTGTGTGGAGAGCATCACATTAATGAGATTTAAGTCATCAGGGTGTAACTTACCTAACATTTTGATCGAAAGTGGGCCTGGGATCTTACCGATACATTTAATTTGACGACGAAGTAGCTCATAGTTAAATAACACTTGGCTGGTCACCAACGCAGGATTGCCGTCTTTATCAAACACCAATCGCTCTGCGGCGACTTCCGCGTCGATTAAGTCTTGCGTAGATAACTCGCGCGTCTCCACGCTAATTTGGGCATCATCCTCAAGCATAATGCCGTGTTTTAAGCTAAATTCCATACGTGCTCCTAAATACGTTTGCACTCAACGGCAGCAAATTTAAGTTTAACTTTGCCGTCTGCACTTAAGGTTGTGCTATCCGTTACCCAAGCGTCAGGGAGTAAGTAGGTTTGCCCGATATCGGTCTCAAACTCAACTGTTACACCCACTAAATCTTTTAACACCGCTGCGTCTGTTTCCGAGCAGTTAAATACGGTAGTCTCAACTGTGGCTTCGGTTGGTTTCTCGGAGTAACCATACACGCGCGAGCCTTTCACGGTTTCGCGCTCCATACCGCCTAATGTTAATGTACCGTCATTGTCGGTGGGATATTCCGCCCCGTTAATGCGGATATAGGCTTTGCCTTGATATTGTTGTGGCATGATTGTCTCCTATAAGATAAATTGCACAGCGTGCGCGTAAACGCGGAATTGGTTGACTGTGTCGTCGTTTGATAACACGTTAATGCGTTGCGTGTTGTTAGTGTCTCGCTCAACAATTAAGCTGTTTTTATAGTTATCAAAGTTTTCGACCAAGCCGTCATATTCCAACTCCGTGTACAACGAGAGCAATTCTGCGCGAATAATACTTGGTGTCACCACTTTTTGCCCAGGAGCGACACGCGTGCCATCATTGGCGAGTTTGTAACGCGGATATTTTGACGTAATCCGTGTGCGGTAGGCGTAGCGGATTTTACTTAATGTAGCAATCGTCTCCACATACAAATAGCTCTCGTCGGTATCGCCAAAGGCATTTTTGCGATACATGGAGATTGCTGTCTCAATTTGTGGCTGACCACCTGAGTTAACGCTATAACTGGATAAACCGCTATAAAGCAAAGTATTGCGTGCCGTCCAGTCCCATTGCGCACTTTTAGCTGGCGGCAACAAGTCCATCACCAAGGTTTGCAATGGCATAGCAGGATCGGTATTTAACGATGCGCTCGCCACCGCACAATACGCACTTGCCCATACATAAGCAGGCTGTGGCACAGTATTGGTTGGCATACAGCTAAATAAATAATCATTACGCTCTTCGGCAAAGGTCGTCACTTGCGCGTGACTGCCACGTTTTGCCATAAAGCAAATGCCGTCGATTTGTTGCGTCGGTCCCCAGCGTTTTACCAATTCGGTGCGCAAGGCATTAAGGCTTGCTGTGTCGGTAAATGGGTTAATCACATAATTCCACCATTCCGCGCCAAATCCCGTGATAGCGTCTGCCATATCAGGGTTAACCGAGCCACCCGACATGGCGGTAATGGTTGCCGTCATGCCTTCGGGGTAAGTCTCGCCCGTGTAGTAGTTGCAACGGATGTCGATGTCGTTACCACACTCTCCATTAAAGCGTGCTTTTAAGGTGATCGTACTATCGCTAACTTGGCTCTCCACCACGTTATCTAAATCAGCAGCAATCAATTTTTGTAATTTAGTCGCCACTTGCGCTGCCGTATCACCAATCGCCACCGATTGTTGATAGCTGTTGCCTGCAATCATCAGGTTAAACACGCCTGTTGCGGTGGCGGTCCCTGTGATTTTGATAGTGCCTGTGGCTTTTGCACTACTTTCCGCGTCATCTAACGGTAACACCCATAAATCTTGTGTGCTGTTGTGCGCCTTAAATACGCGCACCATTTCAGCGAGCATGGAGCCACGTCCAAACAGCTGTTTTGCCTGCGAGTGATTTAATACACGCACAGCCTGACCTGCTTCGGCCGAGCCTGTGGCGAGTTTTTGCCCCAACATCAACACCTTGTGCAAGGTTGATGGCGTACCGCTCACCGCCTTGGTGTTATCAAATTCAATGTAAGCTAACGGCACACGCACCGCGCTTGGGATTTGGTTAAAGGAGACTGACATAGATTATTCCTTTTCGTTAGTTTTCGCGCCTTTGGCAACCACAAGCTCTACATCGCCTGCTTTTAAATGATTAAGCCAATAACTGGTTTTCGGTTTGTCTTCGCCTTTTTCGCTCAACGGCTCAAAGGTGTCGGGGTCGCGGATAATTAATCCTGCTTTGGGTTTGATTTTAAACATCACTTACTCCTGTTCGGATGGTGGTAAATGCACGGTTAATCGGGTGTAACCGTCAATCACATTGTCTTCTTTGGCTTGATTGAGTGTTTGGTCGTAGATCCTAAAATCGTCCCATTCGCTCTCATCAATATGGTTAATCAACGGTTGGACGGCATTGAAATACATCCCATAAACCGCCACGCCCATTTCGCTTTGGGTGTCGCTCCACAGGTTTTGCACGGAGACCAACTCAAACATATTGCTGGGCGCAATTTGGACTTGATGCAAGCCTGCCGAGAGTTTCTCTACGACTTGATAAATCCCCACGCTGTCGTGCCGTTGCCCGTTTAACACGTCCGCCACCACAAAAATGCCCCAGCGTGCCGTCACGGTAAAAGGACGAGCGTTTGGCACTTGCCCAAGCCACGCTACATACACGGCGGGCGGGTTGCGCACCAAACGGCGAATCGTGCTTTCATCCCATTGCCCTGGGTGTTCGGCGACTTCGCGCAGATAATCCCCGCATAGCGCTTGGATTTTGGCAATCAACGCCTGCGATGTTTCGGCAATCACACTCATCAGATAAATCCTTTTGATTTATCCCGCGCCCAGACCGAGCCTGCGGATTCCATAAATACGACATTTTCGCTTTCCACGGTTTCGTCCGTCTCGGTTAAGCCGAGCGAAATTGCGCCGCTTGCCACTTTTTCGAGATAGCGGATGCTGTCTTCGTAGTCTTTGCGTGCTTGTTCGGTGGCGCGGTTTTTCTCCAAAAAGTAACGCGCGATATAGCAACAATGACGCTCTAATACCGCAGGGGCGGATTTGAGCGGCAAGCTATAGCGACCACTCAAATAGCTATCAATCATTTCGCTGGCATCTTGCAAGGCTTCGTCCACTTTGACGGTGTTTAACGAGCCGTCTTGGTGAGATGCTAATAACGCCAAGGTGCGTTCGTCATAACGATTAATAAAACTGTCTCGGGTCGCGTATAACATTATTCACCGTCCGTTTTGTTGGTTTCGGCTTGCGTTGTGGTCTCAAGCAATGCCACTAAATCCGCCTTTTTCGCGCCGTCGGCAAATTCCACGCCTTTTTCGGTAAGCGCGGCTTTAAGTTGCGACACCGTTAAATCGGCAGGTAACAAATTGTCGACCACGGTCGATTGCGCACCACCGTCCGCATTGCCTTGTAAGCGTTTTTCAGCGCGTAAAATGCTTTCTGTTGGCATCGGGTCTTGACTGCCAAATACCAAACGGGGATCGGCTTTAAAGGTAGCAATTTGCGCTTCAGTGACATCCATAAGGAGATTGGCACCTTTTTGCAAACTAAAGCCAGCACGTCGATAGCCGTCTTTAATTTTGTTATGCACCACCACTTGATAGCGGATAGCTTGTTGTTCATCCATTTTTAATCCTTGTTTAATGCCCATTAAATGTGTTTTAAAGTGCGGTTAAAAATACGCGATTTTTTCACCGCACTTTAAATGCGCTAGAGATAATCCGCGACAATTAACTCCAGTTTGCCTTTAAACTCATTGTCCACGGTCGCACCGTTTTCAACGCGGAATTCGCGCTCTAACAACTGAGTGGCTTCTTTTTCGAGCGACGGTGGCACCACAATCACCGTTGGATTAATGCCTAAACGGTGGTCGCCATCACCACGCACCGCACGCATTGCGCTAATGGCTTTCCACAAGTTGTCAGCGGTCAATTTGCCTTTCACCGCGTGTGCCATCTGCCAGAATCCGTAACCCACGTTACAACGGCTGTCCACACCGTAGGTGTACACATCTTCTTCAAACACTTTTTGCGCGTTTGCGTCCGTCATTTGCGCAGGAGTTGGCGCTTTGCGCTCTTGGAAAATCACAGGTTTTAACGCACGTGATGTATCCAATAAATACCACGCATCCGCTTCGGTGGTGTTAGTGCCGTCATCGGTAATATTGCTCACCGACACAGGGCTTGTGCCGTCCACATTTGCGCCTACAGGGTGGTCGGTGTCAAAAAAGTATTGACCGTCATAACAAGGTGTCGTAAAGCCTGCTTTTAATGCACCAAATACCAATTCATCAGGTTGTTCGCCTGCTGAGCGACCTAACTCTTCGATAAGTGGGCTATATACGCCTTCGTTGTCGTCTTCTACGTCTGTGCGTAGGATTTCCACGCCGTTAGCAAACGATTTATTGACAATCGAGTAGCCGTGGGTTTGGATTGCCGTAATCGTACGTTTACCAATCCATTCCGTGAGTTTTGGCATTTGACCTAACCACGCATAAGTATTGCTGGCAGTGCTAGATTTAATCACGGTCGCAATTTTAGTGTATTGGCTAGGTGCTTTCGCCAAACCGTCTTTAAAGTTTTTGCCAAAGCCGACAAACAGGGCTTTCACAATTTCGGGGGTGACATTTTTAGCCATTAGTTAGCCTCCATTTCCGCTTTTTGCTTAATAAAATCCGCTTCTGAGATGCCTAAACGATAGGCTGTCTCTTTTTCCACCGCACTTAACACTGCAACGCCTTTCTCAGTTTTTTCCACTTTGGTGGTTTGTGTTTGTTGTGCGGATAACACCGCGATTTGTGGGCGTGCAGACAACATTGCCGACAATTCCGCCACACCTTTTTGTTTGCCAAATTGTTTTAAATAATCCACTTCTGCTTCAATCGCGCGCCCTTCGTTACGCGCTTTTGTCACCAAAGTGTCGATTTCGTTTTCGGCGGTTTTTGCCGATAACACCGCTAATTGTGATACCGTGGCATCATAAGTCGCTTTTGGCACATACTGGCTTAAATCTACACTTGTGCTTTTCGCACTCAAGGTCGCCACTTGGGCTTCAGCGTCGGTTTTGCCTTTGATTAAGGCATCTAAGGCATCTTTTGCCGCAGTGGCTTGTTCTTCGGTCGGCTCTGCGCCGTCCGCAAGCTCTACGCCAAGTTTTGCCAGCAACTGTTTTAACAGTGCATTCATCGCGTTACTCTCCGTTGTTAAGTCATACGCCGAAAGCACAGCTAACCGTTGCATGCCTGTCACACCAGGATCATTAGTCACCGCTGCCATTCGGAGCTCTAAAGGGATGCCGTTTTCATCGTAGGGGAATACAGCACTTAAAAAAGCAAATTCGCCATCCTTGATTTGCTGATAGGCTTTCGGTGTCCAGCGTGGCTTAATAAACAGCCCTGCGCGCTCGTCATCGTCAAACCATTGCATCTCATCTGCGTTAAACCAACCAGCCGCCACCACATTGCCAGCGTCAACGCCATTCTTGGCTTTGATAATGGTTTCGTGGTCGTAGTCGATTAGGATGTCTTGTTTTAACGCGCGCACTTTATCCATCAAGCGGTGAGCAATGGTTTTGTCAATAAACCAATGCGCCACATCTTGCGGCGAGCCATCACGCGAACGGAATTCGCCTTTAGGGAGTAGCTGCTGCCAACCGTCTGGATTGATAAGTTGCGCGGTTAAAACCGCAATAGGGGTTTTCTTTGCTTTCATACTTGCCATTTTGCCGTATGGGGGCGCGAATTGAGTTTGCGGAAGATCAGAGATTAAAAAGCCCCCGACAAGCAAATTTCAGGGGCGATAAGGAATTGTATTTTATTTTATGGAGTGGATGTCGTTTAATTGCCGTTTAAATCGCGCATATTGCGTTTAAATTATTTTATGCGTTAAATTATGCGAACCTTAAATTTCGTGGCTATTATAACGCGTTTTAGGCGGTATTTTGCAAATTTAATTGTCAAAGGCTTCTTTTAACCGTTTTGCAATAATCTGTTTAATTTCTTCCACGCCCGTTTCGCCCAAGCCCAAAAATGGACGAGCATGCATTTTGGTGGTGCCAGTTTGATGATATTGTCCATAAGGCTCGGCTGCACCAATTACAGCAAAACTGTCACCATAATCAATATTAAGGCTACTCACCAAATCACCCGTCACTTGCAACATTTTGCCCGTATAACCTTTGACGTGTCGTTGTGTTTTATATTTAGGGTCAAGTGCCGACCATTTTTCGCCACTCGGTGACTGCTCATGGTCAAAGGCATCTTCTGCTTCGGCGAGTAGGACATTGGCGATTTTACGCGTCAAGCCATCAGATTTGCCTGCCTCTTGCAATTTGCGAAATTGGTTTTGTATGGCTCGGGTATCAAATTTAAACTCTAAATGCATTTGACTTTGTCCAAAAATTAGATTTTAATAATAAAAAATAGGTTATGTCGACTAATGGTAAGTCAGCGAGAGATCGTGGTATTGTGGGTTCGACCCCCACCATAACCCTAAACAAGGGGCGTAGCAATACGCCCCTTGTTTTATTTAATCACAACATACACGCCGCCTTTTATTGCATTTTGCACATCAATAAAATTGACCTTATAGGCATTAATAATAGAGTCAACTTTATCTCGGGGTCTTATTTTGTCTTTATTTGGTGCATCAACCACAACCTTTATGGTTTTATCACTATTTAAATAAATCAAATTTTGATTGTCTTTATCCCAAATCACCATGCTTGGGTTGGCAACAATCCGCGAAAGACTGGCATATTCTGCCAGTGTTAAGCCAACACCGTCTTTTTTGTGTTTTTCTCTGGAGTGATTTAACCGTTTTTCGGAGACAATTAAAAGCTGTTCAGATATTTTCTCGCTGTTTGATAAGACGGAGACTTTTTCGGCAATATCTGTGGTGACTATACCTGCTGCAATATACGATTTCCCTGCGCCATATTTACCTAACGTCGTATTTACCCAACGCTCAAAGGCTTTATGCCGCGCTTCGCTGTTGTTAATTGCCTGGATAGTCTGCTGACGTAACTCACGGTTTTGCACTTGCAACAATTTGCGGATAACCGCCTGATCTGTGCCAAACGCCGCTTGTCCCACGTTATAATTCCAACCTGCTCCCGTGGTCATCTTGCCTTTATCCGTGCGAATGCTCGTCACTTTGGTATGCGTTTCTTCGCCCGTAGCCTTATCTACTGCCGCTAACGTCCAATCTTCGCTCAGCTTGCCTTCGCTTGAGCTAATTGTTGCGCCCTGACGTTGCACTCTAAACTCGCTCAACGCACGCACTCGGCAGCGACAACCCCAGTCATTTGGCGGATACATCGTATTCCAAATCGGGTCGTCGTAACGATAGATTTTCATATTCATTGCCAAATGGCTGGCGCGCGTGCGGCTGTCGTTGACGGCGACATATTGCCAATAAGGCTCTTCATCCGCATTGGCGATTTGCTCCGCGTAACGTCCTGCATGATAGGCGGTGATTTTGTTGGTGCGCAAAATGGTGCGTAATCGACGTGGGCTGCCAAGTTGCACTTCTTGCGTTTCGCCACGCTCGTTGATAATGGTTTTCTTACCCCACCAGCCCAAACGCTCTAATTCAGGTTGCAGATTTTTGATAAAATCCCGTTCTGATGTGCCGTTTTTAATCGCGTCTTTCGTGGCAAGACGCAAGGTTTCCAACACTTCCATATTGGTGGCTTTCGCCACAGTAAACGCGCGAGCGTGAGCGGATTCGAGCTGTTCTTGCCAATTCCACGTGATTTTGTAGCCTTTGGCTTTAAAATAATCCACCGCAAGCTCAGGCTCAAGCCGTGACGCATAGCCTAAATCAATCTCATCGGTTGGCATTGAGTCGTCCCCACATATCGCTCACAAAAATCGCACGCGCCAACATATCTTCCAACGCGCTGTCGTCTAAATCCGCATACAAGGTGGCAATGCGCTCTTGTGCAAACTCATAGCCACCTTGTTGTAATGCCTCCACCACGGGCATTAAAATCGGATCAATCACTTGCTGATATTCATCCGCGCTTGGCTCAAATTTATCTAACACCACATCAGGGTCTTGTCGCACCGATAACACCGCCATTTTGCCTGTAGCCTGGGCGTTTAAAAGTGCGGTCGGATTTGGCGTAGTTTTGCGCTCTAAAATTACTTCGTCATCTGCCGCTACTGGCACTTGCAATTTGTCATGTGCCCATTGCGCAGGGATTTTAAAGCCAATATCCACGAGCTTGTTCAGCCCGTCGGCAAAGGCGTTCATATCTTCGCTCTCGGAGACATCAAACTCAAAGCGCGGGATACGCCGTGCGTCGTTGTATGATTTGCAGTTAAGTGCGTAGAGCGGATAAACCAAATCACGCGTGAGCGTGGCTTGCAAACGCGATAAATCTGCATTGCGTAACTCAAGGCGCGCGTCATTATGCACATTACCGAGTGCGTTGGTGCTGGTTGCGCCATCCGCCTGTGAGGTGAGCGTGCCGCCTAAAATCGCTTTTGACATGGACTTTTCGGCCCAGTCAATCATGGCAAAAAATTCGCCACTTGAGCCGTCAGCCGCGCGTTCAAATTCAATTTCCATGCCGCGTGGGATAATACCCCCTGCGTTATGTCCGATACTCATCACCGCACGCAATAAAGTATTTTTTTCGTTTGGTGTCGCCCCTTCGGGGTATTTGCCTAAGCGCAATGGCAAGCCATAAATCTCTAAAAATTCCGCGCAATCGCGGGCAGAGTAGTTTTTGTAAATAAAAGGCCACACCAACATACGCACCAAACCAATCCGCGACAAATAGCCCGTTTTGGCTTTTGCGATATGTTTAATCCAACCAAATTGCTGTAAATCCAGCCCCTGTGTTGAGCCATCGCGTAGGCGCAAGTTGTTGCGCTCAAAAGACGGTGTCATAAACCAACTCGAGTCGCGCCATTGCACGTTTTTAATCAGTTTTAAGCCACCTTGCAAGCCTGCTTCCCACTCGATTTCTTGGCAGCTAAACCCTTTTAAAATCGCGTCCGACGCATCATAAATACAATCATCTAGCCACGTGGCATCGCGTAGGATTTCTTCCAACATCTCCGCGTCGCGTTGTTCCGCCGCGCTGGCATTGCGTGGCGGTTTAATCGTCCAATCCACGGTCAACAAGGCAGCACGCCGCTTGCCCAGCTCAGACTGCAAATGGCTGTCTTTTTCTTCCATGTCTTCCGCCAGTTCCGATTGTGCTACCAAGTCGCCTTGCTCTGCCGCGCGCAAAATACTGGCGGCTTTAGCAGGGGTTAATCCACTGGCAGGATGCTCGCTGTAATGGTGTTGCAAATAGGCTAAACGGCTATTGTTTTCCGTTTGTAACTCGTCATCAAACACAAACGGGTTGCCATAAATATCTAAAATTTGACTTTGCATAATATCGCCCTACATCTCAGCCCAGTCCGAGCCAAATTCGTTGTTTAAATCATCCATTTCCGCGCGATTGACAAAAAAATCGCGTCCATTTTCCACCGCACTTTGGTGTTTTTCAGGCAGTGGCGTAAATTCGATTTCGCCACCTGTCATATAACTGGCGCGCACCGCCATACAATATGCCACCGCACTGTCACCGTGGCGTTTGCCGCTTTTGCCTTGATTGCGAGACTTATCAATTTTCGGCACGCCATTGACCACCACAATATGCCCTTGGTCTAAAATGGTTTCTTCGTCTTGTGGGATGCGGATCAAATCAGACTCATACAAGGCTTTGTATTTTGGCATCCACTCGCGATACCATTTATCGTTAAGCATCACCGTCTCAATCATTGATGCGCCATAACGCAACAGCGCACTCTCTGCCAAATAGCCACCATTTCCCGTGGCATCAAAGGCTGCTCCGATAAAGCGGGGGAGTTTGGGCAAAATAAACAGCATAATTTGCTTTTGTTGGTCGTAAGGACAGTTACGGATTTCAAGGGTAAGCTCAATGTGTCGGGCTGTGTTTGGTAAACAAGCGCACACGCTAAACACACTCAAGTCGCCCACGCGCGCAAAGTCCACGCCAAAACTATGGCGATAGTCTTTATTTAGGTTATCAAGGTGCGGTAACACGTCTTTTAACAACCAATCCAGCGTCATCTTCTCGCGCTCTTGCTCGCTGTAACGAGTAAACTGGCTGTCACACTCAAAGCGCACAATCGCCTTGCTCGGGTCTGCCGCGCGGTCCACCAGCGGGCGCGGGATATAACCGCCTGAGCTTTTCTTCGGCACGCAGTAATATTCTTCTAATGCGTCTTCTTCGCTTGCGGTATCGCGTAATAAATCGCGTTTCCACGCCGCTTCTTTCTCTGGCGTCCACTCTTGTTTGCTCACTTGGCAAATGCGCTGATATAAGCCTTCACGGCACGCATCGTCTAGTGTAATGGTGTGGATAGCATAACGTTTTCGCCCCGCGCGGCTATCTTGGATAAGCTGATTAAACAGATTGTCCACGCCGTTATGGGTAGAAATTAAGCGGACTTTTGCTCCCCACATTGTCAAAGCCAAAGCCGCTTTTAACACTTCTGCTAAGTATTCGTGGAACGCTGCTTCATCAATCACGACCACACCTTGCATACCACGCAGGTTTTTCGGATTTGATGAAAGGGCTTTAATTTTGAAACCTGATGAAAAGTAGATCACATAGGTTAAAATGTCTTTGTCTTCATCATTGAAAATTTCTTCTTGAATTTCACCGCTTGCACGGTTAAATTTGCTCGCCCACATTGCACAAGCGTCAATAAACTCACGAGCCATCTCTTTGTTTGAGCCAATGTAAAAGACATCAGACCCACCATCTGCTTTGGTTCGACTGGCAATGAGTACATCATCTGCCGCTTCCGCCCACGTTAAACCTGTACGGCGAGATTTTTCCGCAATTTTTAACTGGCTATTATCAGCAATCCAGCGTTTTTGGTAGCCTAGCAACAGCTCATTGGGGTCAAACGGAATAAAATCAGGTAAGGTCATTTAAACAATCCCTAAAATTTGGGCTTTAATACTTGCCACGGTATCTTGCGATAAGCCTGCTTGCACAATGGCTTTTTCTGCTGTTTCTGCTGCTTGCTGTGCAACTTCCTTGCGAATTGCTTGCTCACGCTTAAAGCTCAAACTTTCCGCCTGTTCTAAGCGTTGGATAGCTGATGAGAGCAAGGCAAGCTGTTTCGGCTCAATGCCCCCGTCTTGCTCTCCTAGTTTTAAGGACGTATCAAAGGCAATCTGTTTAACCATTTCCATTAATGTTTTGCCGATGTCCGTTTGAGGCATTTCGCCCAGCTGTTTTGTCCAAATTTCTGCGACTTCACGGGCTTGGCGAATTTTTGCTCCCACTTGCTCCATACGGTTGGCATAACGGTTTAAGCCTGTTTTGCTCAAACACATCTCATCAGGCAAGCCACAATCACGGATTAAATCATTGATTTCTTCTAAGATTTGGGTCTGCGAAAATTGCTTATCTCGCAACATCATTGCAAGTTGAGTTTTGATATTCGGTGGTAATAAATCGACCTTGCTCGCACGTCCACGGGTTGGTTTTTCGCTCATTTAAACGCTCCTTAATCTTGCTTTAATTGACGTTTAAATTTTTGGACGTGGGCGTTTTACCCCGTCCACAAAAGTGCGACCTTGTGCTACATCTAAACCGCGTTGGGTAATACTCGCCACCATATAACCACTCTCTAAGCGTTGTACCGTCACCAAGCCTTGCTCCTCAAGCCAATTTAAGTGGTTACGCACCAAATCGCGGCTAATATCGTGACCATATAAATCCAAGCAATCACTAATAATGGATTCGTTTGCGTCATAACCTGCTTCGGCAAGGCTGCGCAAAATCACTAAACGTTGGTCTTGAGTTAATAATTCTTTTAATGCCATTTCATCATTCCTTTAATTTTGCTTCGAGCAACAAGCCTAATTGATGACTAATACTATCTACCTGTTTTCCCGTGGCTTTGGTATCGCCTTTCACGTCCGTCACAAGGGTTTTCAGTTTTTCCATATCCACTGCACTTGGCAAGTTTTCGACCTTGGTTTCAAGGGCAGTTAAGCGGTTTTCGTGGGTTTTAGCTAAATCAATCAGCTGTCCCATATCGCTTTTTTTCGCGTATTTGCTATCCAGTTTTAGCCAAAATGCCCCTGCCACAATCGCCACCACCGTGGACAACACGCCAAAGTTGGCGCGGATAA
This sequence comes from Mannheimia massilioguelmaensis, assembly GCF_000940515.1. Classification (NCBI taxonomy): domain Bacteria; kingdom Pseudomonadati; phylum Pseudomonadota; class Gammaproteobacteria; order Pasteurellales; family Pasteurellaceae; genus Mannheimia; species Mannheimia massilioguelmaensis. The sequence goes on along the minus strand of NZ_CDQL01000004.1, from coordinate 162,941 downwards.
AATCAAAAAAATCAGCAATCATCTTGTTTGTTCCCATTCTTCTTGGCACTCGATGCAGCGTGTCGCAAATGGCACGGCTCGCAAACGTTGTGGAGCAATCGGCTCACCACAGTCTACGCACTCACGCCCTTGACGCACAATGCGTTCCACGTCTTCGGCGGATAGGGCAGGCTTCACTCTCGTGGCAAGTTGTTTTTCCACAATCCCTTCATTCTGCGCTTGGGCTAAATCTACAATATCAGTCATGGTTGTTCCTTTGATTTTTTATCGCCAAAACGTTCTGTGATATAGATTTTGTAGCAAGGATCATAAGAGGGGTTATAAGCGTTTACTAAGGATTCAATCATAAAATAGATTGATTCCGCCACATCAAGTACCCATTCGGGGATAAAATTAGCCGTTATGATCTTAGGAGCTTCAGATTCAATATCAGCGATAAACACGGGGATACCAAATAATTTGCCTTTATGCGTAAATCCCTCGGCTAATGCCTTTTCTTTGGTTAAATATTTAAATAATGCCATTTATTCCTCTTTACAAATCGCCCGATAGGTCGCATTGTGGACGGTAATTTGTCTTAATGTTTCGGTGGTATCTTGGCGGCTTGCCTTAATCACCCCAAACCCTTCGCACGCGGTATTAGTCACGTAAATCGCCTGTGGCGTGCAAGCCGTCAATAAGCTCATTGCGATCAGTGCTAACAGATTTCGTTTCATTTTCCTTTCTCACTTTGGCGTTTTTCACTTGAGTTTCTGCCACGGCTTTTTGCGTTTTTAATTGCTCATTTTTAGCGGTTAACTCCGCGTTAGATTTTGTGATACGCTCAATCTCATTATTGGCTTGTTTGAGCTTAACTAAGCCATAACACACCGCCAATGCGGCGACCGCGACAACAATCAAAATCACATTTAAATTCAACATCATTCGCCCCCTTTATACGTTCTAAAGGCATTTACCGCGCCCTTGGTGGCAGCTGTCCCCACACAGGCAAATAAAAAGGTGCTAAATAACTCAGGCACATAAGGCTTATCCATATACACCGAGTAGAGCATGACCCCCACTGCTGCAACAAAACCAAAAAACTGGATAGTGCTGGTTGTGGATAATCGACCGTCTTCATTACTGACTAATTCTTTCAATGCCATCGTTCAATCCTTATTTCGCCAATCGCACATAAAACTGCATAGCGGGCGTAATTTGTCCGCTACCCACATAAGACCACGCATTTTTGCTATAAGAGTGCGGTCGTTTTTTTGTCGATTTTGGTTTTGTGTAAAACCAATCCCAAACCCGTTTAAAAAAGCCTAAATATTTCATTTTTACCCCTTAAATAAATGATCCACATTCACAATTTCTTCGCTATCTAACCAACTCCACACATCAAAGCACGGGCAGTCTTTCAACCATTCCCATTTATCCACCTTGCCGTTGTGGTTGGTGTCGGGGCTTAAGTCACGATGCCCACAAATGCGCGCATTAGGGTGTTGGCTTTCGAGTTTGCGTAATAAGGCGTGCAAGGCTTGCCATTGTTTCTCGGTGTATTCGCCATGGTTCTTTTTGTCTTGGGTGATACCGCCAACAAGACAAATACCAATCGAGCCCGTGTTATGCCCCTTGACGTGTGCGCCCACTTCGCCCACCGCGCGCCCCGTTTCAACGGTGCCGTCAGTGTCAATCACAAAGTGATAGCCGATATGTTTTAAATGTGGATTAAATAGCTTTGCACGCCATTCCGTGCGTCGATAACCGCGCGCCTTGTGCCAGTCGTCAATACGTTGTGCAGCGGTTTGTTGAGATGTGCGTAAGGATTTGCCGTTTTGCGTTGCCGAGCAATGGACGACAATTTTGCTGATTTGGGACATAAAAAAAACTCCAGTTATCAATGTTTAGCTGATAACTGGAGTTTATCTAAATCAAGACAGGATTGAGTTTGCGGAGTGTCAGAGCCAAAATAATTTAACTAGTAGATATAAAACAGCTGCCCAAAAACCAAGTAAAAAGATAAATTTGATTAGTGTTAGCATTCCGCCTGTAAATTTAATGATTGCTTTTAATATACTCGCAATAGACCAACCAAAAAATGCGAGACTATAGGTCGTTTTACCGCCAATCGTTGTACTTATCCCACTTTTGCTTAAATTTACAGAGACCCCTGGCGCGATTTTAACACGTTTTCTGAGCTTAAATGCCATATATTATGCCTTATCAAACAAATCATATTGATTACGCCGTCTAAATAGACTACGCTGTTCGCGTATGATTTCATAAATTTTCGACTCTGACAACTTGTATTTGCGGATAAGCTCACGCACGTTGTTGCCAGTAAAGTCATGATAAATTTGCGCATTGCGAATTGCCATTTTGACGCGTTCGCCCGTTGGCATATAAATGGTTTGACCGCCAATATAATGCGCCAACACGCCTGCTAATTTGCAAGCGCGCAATTTGGCTTGATCCTCAGGTTCGCCTTGGCGACAAAGCTCCGTGCGCATCACTTCAATCATATCGGCGAGATTGCCCGCCCACTGATTGGCAATCTCCGCTTCAGGAATGTCGTCTAAATGGTCAAACAACGCGCCAACAAACGCGTGATCATCCGCAAATAAATCTGTTTGGTTTTCCATTTCTGCCCCCTGTTAAATACCATTAGGACAAATTATATCCGACAAAATCCGCAAAACGTGGAATTTTTTTACCGCACTTTTTCAAAAAAGCACCTAACTCAATGATTTAGCAATAAAAAACCGCCTTTTTAGGCGGTTAAAAAAGTCATTGAATTATTTCATTGGCTAGTTGATTTTACACAAATCCTTCCAATTTTGTGCCATCCACAAACTCTAACACGGTGCTTTCGGCAGTTTTGAGTAACATATCAAGTTGTTGATTTAAATACTCATACATCACTGCACTTTTCGTTGCTGTTTTCGAATTATTTAACTGGCGAGCCACATCGTTATATTCGGCAAATTTCATTGTTCGAATTTTTAAGCTCTTATCTAACTTAAATTTCACCATAAAATTCGTTCTGTTATCAAATCTCATTAAAACCGATTGCACGCTGTATTCATCATTAAGGGCTTCTTTAGCTTTTATACGCTTTTCTTCCTCGTCTAAATGACGGCAAACTAAATGAGTTTCGTCAAATCCTTGGCGTTTAAACAACGTCGCTTCGTTTTCAAATTGTAGGTGTTTAAACATTGGCGAATAATCATTCAGATAATTTTTTAAGCGAGTAGTTAAGCCAAATTTTTCATCAGACACCACCACACTGCGAAAACCTGCCAATCCGAATTGCTCAATTAAATAACTGAGTGCCGTACGGCAGTTTTTCGAGTTTTTATTAGCAATCAACAGTTCTTTTTCAGGGCTATAAAATACATTCATGGTTTCAGTTGATGCAGGGACGGTGGCAAATAAATGGACAGTTGCCAGTTGTTCCCATTCTTTTTCTGTTGCACATTCGTGCTTTGTATCTTCTGATGATTTCAACTCAAACACCTTAGCAGAGAGCAAAGCTTTCGTGATTTTCTTGTAATTAACACGCAGAGTAAAAAAATAACCATGTTCAAGGATATGGACTTTCTTGCCAGTGAGTGGGTTGGCGATCACTTCTGCACTAAATCCATCGCCACGTTCATCGCAGATGGCTGATTCTAAAGTTTCTACAAATTTATCAGTCGGGAACTTAATGCTATAAATCGCACATTGGTTCATTTGGATAAAATCACTGTTTTTCATTTTGTTTCTCCTGTTGAGTTGTGGTTTCTATTCTCGCCCGCCATTTCTTCAACCTTTCCACTACAACACTGGCTTCATGGTCGTTAATAGCACCGACGTTAAAGGGTATAATCTTGTCGCCTTGGCGTTCACGCATAGGCAACACAATGCCGTGCATCCATTTGGTGAGTGCCTGTTCCGAGCCGTCGCGGATAATGCCTTGCTTGTGCATATCAATCCACAAGGCACGAATTTTGCTGGCAATCAGGCTTTTCGCCGTGCTTTTCTTGGTGCTTGGCGAATGCCCTCGTTTACTGGTTTTTTTAAAGCCTTTTTGCTCTAGCTCGTGCATCACTTTCATCAATTCGGGGACGCTCATGGTTTTCGTGCTTTGCTTGCCTGTTAGCCGCTCCAACATGACTCGGTAACTAAACTCATCAATGCCCAGTTTCTGCTTGGCAATGTGGATCAACTGGATAAGTTTGGGTTTGGTGTAGTGCATAACCGTTCCTTAATTCAGCGACTTTTTCACATAGTGATGCAGCTTTTTTAAATCACGCCCGACAAGCGTTAAGAGTTTGTCGGCATCTTGAATTTTGTCATCTAAAACCACGTCTTTTGTGCTTTCTAAAAGCTGGATTAAGTCCGCAATTTCAAGGGCTGTGTCTTGTCGTTTGGTCAGTTGCATAATTCCACCTACATTTCTTCCACTTCCACCACATCATCAATTTCTATGATTTGATGGGGGATTTGGTTAATATCAAATTGGTTTAAATCACAGACGCATTCAGTCACATCTTCAATGTTTTCTGCTTTTACTTGGCTTTCCACTAGGCAGTACATTCGTACAATATATTTTTTCATTTTTTCCTCCTAAAACGGCTTTTTCACCATTCTTAAACAAAATTGCGCACGGTTATCACACCACAGTCTATCGCCTTCTTTAATGGCATTACGACTAGCATCTCGCCAAGCAAGATTGGCATCAATATACTTGCCTTGACGTTCTAATTTCGCGGCCTGTTCGCTAAAATGCTTAAAAATATTAAATTGAGTAGGTTGTTTTTTCATTTTGATTTCCTTCTATTAAAACATTTTATAAATGCCCCTTAAGCCTTTATTTAAAGGGCATTGAAAAAGGTTTTAAATGTCTTGCTCAAACGGCGTAATCACAAAATCTTCTATGCCTGTTTTAATCGTCACACCTGCCACTGTGCCTGCAATGTCAGGCTCGTTAAGCATGGCTTCCTTGTTTACTTCTTCCTTGGTGCGGATAAAGCGCACCAGCCCCAGTGTTTTCAAGTTTTCAATTACGCTATCTGCGCCACGCACTGCCACACTTGGTGGACGTTGTCGCCATTGCACTTCGCCAGTGTTAAAGCTGCTTTTCTTAGTTTTTCCGTTTTGCGTAAGCTCATCGCGACGGCTTTCACACCACGCTTGCACCGCCTGTTGCACAGGCTCAATTTGCGCTTTCAGTGCGGTTAAAATCGGTGCATATTTTTCCGTAATCGCTGCCAGTTCGTTGTTTTGGTCAATTGAGGTTTGTTCTAATTGGCGTTGCAAGTCGCCAATTTGCTTAATCGCGACTTCCACATCATCACGCGTCTGCAAGCGCACAGCGTGGGTGTCGGTTTTGATTCGGGTTGCTTTTTTTGCCATTTTGTTTTCTCCTTTCATTCGTTTTCGTCAAATAATCCCATTGCTTCAGCAATATTTAGCATCGCTTCATAACTGATTACACAGGATTTATCGTTACCTACTGTGCTAATTTGTACGCCGTAACCAATACGTTCTCGGACATCAATGTTGTATTTTCTGCCATAAATATTAGTAGTCCCCTTGACCATCTCTTTTGTGATTGCTATTTTTTGCTTTTTGTACGTCACCCCAAGTTCTTCAAGTTGCTCTTTGCATTCTTCTTTCGTCATTTTGTTTTTCTCCTATTGGTTAATGGATTGGATAATGTCGCCAAACCACCTTAATGCCGTCCACCATCATTTGATATTCTTCAAATTTGCGGTTGTCATTGCCGCAGATGTAGCACAAGGCTTGCTCGGTTTGTTGCAGTTCGTAGGTCTTAAAACAAGGTTGCACACGCACTTTCGGCTTAATGTTTTCAAAATGCACGTTAATCACATGTAACCCCATTTTTTCCAGTTTTTTAATGCACTTTTGCACTTGGTTTAAGTATTCAATCACCAACTCATTGTTGCCACGTATGGCAGTATTTGGGTGTTCTAAGGGTTTCGTTTTCATTGATTACTTCCTTGCATATGCGCCTTGGCGGCTAAAATTAAGTCTAAATTAATGGCGATGCCTTGCCCTTTGGCGGTAATGCCTGCAAGACGGAGATATTGGGTTAAGGCGCGTAAACCGCCAGCTTTGCCACCAATGTCATATAACGTGGTCATCAAGTCTTTGTCTGATGTGTTTAATCCCCATGCCTCCGCCACCGCTTTAATATCGCCCTTGGTGCTGTGTTTAATGCCGCAGTTATTGCCGATACGGCTCCAAAGTCGGGCATATTCATGCGCTTGGTTCACGCCACCTTGGATTCGAGTGTAAACCTTGTCATTGCCAATCAAGGCAAAGCCCACTTCCGTATCTTCTTGGATAATGCGGATTTCTTCCAGCGCGTCGTAAGGCAAATGGTCGCTTTCATCAATAATCACCAAGCCTTGCGTGCCTTTCAGTTTTTTCGTAATCATGCGGCTTAGGCGGTCTTTGCGGCGTGGAGCATCGTTAATGCCAAGCTCAAGGGCTAACTCAAACAAAATGCAGCTTAATGTGGCGCGTGACGGGCTTGCCGTAATCATCCACACGTTATGGTTCGCCTGTTTATAGGCTTGACACGCCTTGGTTTTGCCCACACCGCTTGCGCCGTAAATCGTCACCATGGTTGGCAACAGTTTCGCCATGTCAAGTGCGCCAAACACGCGTTTTGCGGTTGGGATTTCGATAAATTGCGGTGCTTCCACAAAAGTGGTTGCTTTTTTCTTACGGCTGGCAAGCCAGTTTTCCAACGCACTTTCCACGTTCGCTACATTGCCAGTGTACGTGCCTTTTAAGTAAGTGCTTAACGCTGCCGTAGAGATGCCTGCTTGAGTAGCAAGCTCGCGCTGGCTTAAGGTTTTACTGTCTAAAATTTGTTGGATTTGTTGTTTTAACATGGGTTAAATACTCCTTAATTTTGCTTTTTAAGCTGGGCTAATCCTTTTAATAAGCCTGTTTCAAAACTGTTTGCCACTTCGTCGTCATCAATCAACGTCTCGGCTTTGCGCACCACGTTGCCTTGCACCTGCAACAGCTCAATAATCTTCGGCTCAGGGCGTTCTTCTTCCTCAAATTCAGGCTGATAACGCGCCGCTTCTTGAGCATTCATGGTGAGTTGCGCTTTGGCTTGTGCTTTCACGGCTTTCACAAACTGTTTACGCGCTTTGTCGTGTTCACGTCCTGCCGCTTTGTCGCCAAAGGCTTTCGCGCTGGTGCATTGCGCTTCGGCTAAAAATACCCCGTCTAAACTGTACACCCACACTTTGTTGTGTAGGTCTTGTGGGTCAAATTTCACTACCACTTTTTTGTGGTGCGAGCCGATTAAATCAAAGGCGGTGTATTCGTTTTCTCCGCCGTGGACTTTGCCACCCACTTTCAACGTAAATTTGCCTTGCTTATTAATCGTGGTTGCCTCGCTCATCAGCATTAAAAAACGCATTTGTTCGGCGCTAGCTTTGCGTATGCGCGCTGTGGCGTAATCGCGTTCAAACACTTGGCTAAAACTGTACACCCCTTGGCAGATTTCGGTTTTGCGTCCTTCACGTTCGTTAAAGGTGCGGATGCCGTCTTCGAGCGCCATAATAAAGGTGTCGTAATCCACACCAGCTTTACCGCCGTTATAGTTGTCAGGCTTGTTGTAGATGTTTTCCCCTGCAAAATAGCCTGCTAAACTCGGGTGTTTATCTACTAATTCACCTAACCCCCCGTGGGAAAACGCACGTTCAATGGGTTTTGCCTGTCCGTGACCTTGCCCAAACTGCACCGATGTCCAAAACAATTCGATGCCCAGTAACGGGATAATCCCCATCACATCATCATCTTTCACTTTAAAGCGGTAACGGTTTTTCACACCGCCAGTCATCCACTTATTCGCTGCCGCTCGGGTGTTATCAATGGTGCATTTTTTCGGGATGCCGTATTTCCAAATTAAATCCATCATTGATAGGCGAATGGTGTCTGAGTTTTCGCTTAAATCTGTACGCCACGCCAAGATTTTGCGCGTGCGAATGTCTTGCCAAATCCAGGTTTTTGGGCGGACGATTTCACCGTTATGCCATTTCACAAAGACGTTGTGCTGATAGCCATCGCCGTTGATCCATTCAAGGGCTTCAATGTCTTCCACTGTGCGTCGCATGGATGGGTAATATTCCATCACGGCGTGTTCGCCTTTGCGTAAAAATACCTGCTGCAGTTTCGGGATTTCACGCTCAATTTTGCGTTTCACCGAACTGGCGGAGGGGATGATCCAGCCTTGTTCTTTTGCAGCGCGTTTCAATCTTTCATAACAACTGCCAAACTGCGGTTGTTCATTGCGGAAATAATCTGCCTTGAAACTTTCCCACGCCGCTTCAGTAAATTCTGCGTCTTTGCCTTTGCGTCTGCCATAACTCGGCAACAAGCGTGGCAACCAATCACTGCGTTCAAAGGGTTTCACGTGGTAATACCAACGTTTCAGCGACCCTTCCGCCACGTTAAATTCCGTTGCCACCAAGTTCAACACCACATCAAATGGCTGCCCGTGCAACAATAAATCCGCAAAAGCCGTGACAGGTTTTAACCGTTCTTGTGCTTTCTCCCGTTGTGCATTGGTTGCTTTGTCAAAGGGAGCCCAAATCACTTCAGGCAGATAATTCAAGGGTTTCTTTGGTGCGGTAGGTAAAACTAGGGGATTTTCGACCGCACTTTGAGAGCGTTTCAGAAGTAAAGCAGCTTGAACTTCTCTAGGTAATGAATTGAAAGAGAATTCAAAACTAATACCTTTAGCACCTTCTACTTGTCTGAATTCCCAAGATAAACTTCTTGCTTTTCGAGTTACATTGCTTGGGCTACTAGGCAATCCACCAACACCAGCAAGTTCTTTAGGACTAAACCATTCTTTCATAGTGCCACCTTAACTTTACCCAATATAACGACTAGGCCAGATGTCAGATGGCTCAAGACCTAAAGCATCTGCAATAATTCGTTCCCCTTTGGGATAAGGTTTATCCAAGGCATTACGAACAGTGGTTTTTGATAATCCGTTTTCAATTCCGAGTTTTGCTAATGAAGTTCCTTTCTTCTCTAGTTCTGCTCGAATATCGGCACGATGCATATCAATAATTCTTTTTTTTCCTGCCATTTTGTGAGATCCTTAATTAGTTTTACCGCTACTTAGCGAACTACGCAGTAATGTAGTTCGCTAACTATGAATTGAATAATATAGTGAATTCATTTTGAAATCAACAAAAGATTTTAAAAGAATTCACAATATTTTCATTGAGTTTATTAACCTGTTGATTTCTAAAAGAAATTATTTTTAACTTTTTGAATTCACAAATGAATTTACAAGGTGTTTTATGAATTCATCTGCAAAACAAGAATGGTTTACTGCTTTTGAATTGGAAGGAATAGGGAATTTACCTAATAAAGCAACGAACATAACAAGACGAGCAACCAAAGAAAATTGGGAAAAAAGACAGATCCAAGGCAAGAAAGGGGTTGCGTATGAATACCACTATTCATCACTGCCACCAGCCGTGCAACAACAGCTAGGCTTTGATATAACTACGCCTACGCCAGTTAATGAGATGAAAGGGATAACCAACTTTAACAATGCTATGGCGACAACATTGGAACAAGTGCCTTTTTATAACACCTTTGCTTCAGCTGGCGTTGGAGCCGTTAATACCGACGTTTATAAGCCTGATGATTATATTGGTTTAAGCACACAATGGCTTAATTTTAAAGGCTTACATAAGTCATCTCTCGCTTTTATTTTAGCGGACGGCGATTCGATGTATCCTACGATTAGCAATGGCGATATGCTCTTATTAGACCGTTCTCGCAATACATTAAAAGATGGCAAGATTTATGTGGTGCGTTCGGGCGACCAGCTTTGGGTTAAGCGTGTGCAAGGGATTATTGGAGGGATTCGCTTAATTAGTGATAACAAAGAAATCTATACCCCTGTTGATGTGATTTTCGATGATGGGCTTGATTTTGAAGTGATAGGGCAAGTAGTTTTCGTAGGGCATGACTTAATTTAAACACGATTTAAATGCCGTAAATGATTTCTCACTCTATGCGGTTAAACGGCTCCACTCACTTACATTTTTCTCATTTTACCTTTCTTTTAATTTAACCAATAAAAAGGGGCTGACATCTCGTCAACCCCCGTCATACCTATATTCGTTCCACTTATTCCAGCATAATTCAACCTAAGTCCTAATATTCTCAATTTAAGTGGTTGGTTACACTCGCATGGCAACATGATATTAGTGATGCAGGTGAAGTGGTTCCCGAACTTCGTACTCAAGTATTTGATGATCGTGTTTATGTTTTCACACCAAAAGGTCAAGTGATTGATTTACCAACAGGTTCAACACCATTAGATTTTGCTTATGCTATTCATAGTGATGTAGGGCATTGTTGTATTGGTGCGAAAGTAGCGGGACGCATTGTTCCTTTTACTTATCAACTACAAATGGGTGATCAGATTGATATCATTACCCAAAAAAATCCGAATCCAAGCCGAGATTGGCTAAATCCTAATTTAGGCTTTACCCATACGCAAAAAGCACGGTCTAAAATCCAAACTTGGTTTAAAAAACTTGATCGTGAGAAAAATATTCCAATTGGCAAAGAGCAATTAGAAACTGAACTTAGCCGTGTTGGACTAACATTAAAACAAATCGAGCCACTTGCTCTACCACGTTATAATCTAAAAAATATAGATGATCTATTTGCAGGCATTGGTAGTGGCGATATTCGTATTAATCACTTAATCAATTTTTTGCAAGGGAAATTGAGTAAACCAACCGCTCAAGAAGTGGATGAAGAAGTCTTACGCCAAGTTACTCGAAGTGCAAATACTGCTACTAACACACAAAAAAATGAAACAAATAGCCATATCATTGTGGAGGGAGTCGGCAATTTAATGCATCATATTGCTCGCTGTTGCCAGCCAATTCCTGGTGATGAGATTGTAGGTTATATTACTGTAGGACGAGGAATTTCTATTCATCGAGCCGATTGCGAACAACTTGCTGAGTTAACATCAGCACATCCAGAACGAGTAGTTAAGTCAATCTGGGGAACCAATTATAACAATACAAAAGGTTTCAATATTAGTATCCGTGTGATTGCTAATGATAGAAATGGTCTATTACGTGATATTACGACTGTCTTAGCAAATGATAAGATCTCAGTCACAAATATTTCGACTCGTTTAGATAAAAAGAATCAACTGGCAACGATGGATTTAGAAGTAGAACTTCATAATGTCGAGATATTAACTAAAATATTAGCTCGATTAACAAAATTAAATGATGTAATTGAAGCAAAACGTTTATAATAACCACTTTTCAAAATAGGTGCTAAAGTGCGGTCTATTTTTCGTACTTTTTATCTGGATTATCATCAATGGAAAAAACAACAGGACTTACACATTTTATTAAATCAGCAGGCTATTCTATTCAAGGATTAAAAAGTGCAATTAAACATGAAGTAGCATTTAGACATGAATTATCGGCTGGCATCATTTTAATTCCATTAGCATTTTATTTAGCTAATGATAAATTTGAATTAGCTTTGATGATAGGCTCTTATCTTATTGTACTGATTACAGAACTGTTAAATAGTGCTTTAGAGTCTGTGGTAGATAGAATTGGTACAGAACGACATGAGCTATCTGGCAGAGCCAAAGATCAAGGCTCTGCCGCAGTATTTGTGGCTATTAGTAATGCACTAATTATTTGGTTAATCCTGCTGTTCTTTTAGCTTTTATTGATAAAATCACGGCATAAAACAGAACCACAAGAAAAAAGTAAAATATATTGCCTGAGTTATGGGAAAAGAAACCTTGGCTTAGGCAATAAAACATCACTGAACCGACATGAACCAATCCTAAAATCGCCACAAAACGTACATCTAATTCTTTATCTTTCAAAGATTTCCAGAAAAAACGAATAGGCACAAAAAATATACCTAATAATGCTAACAAGCCAAGTATTCCACGTTTTGAAGCATCATCTAAATATTGATTATGAGCATGATTAAACTGTGATGCATACTTACTGATTAAACCTTGTTCATAATGTTTCTTACGCTCTTCCGTTACATTCTGAATGCCCCAACCTAATATAGGTTTTTCTTTAATCATAATAATCGCGCTTTTCCACATTTCAAAACGAGCACCAACTGAAGTTGAATCTGCGCCTTTTTTATTATCAAGGTATCCAGAGATATCACTCTGTGCTTGGTTTAAGCGTGTTATGATTTTTGTATTAGGAATTGATACTGCAGCGACAATTGTAATCAGTAATGTCGCAATAATTGAAATGAAAAAAGTTTTAGATAAGCTTTTACGATATGCCCAAAAAATAAAACACACAATAAAAGGAACACCAATCCAGCCACCACGAGCAGTAGATAAAATACTACCAATCACACCACATGAACTTGCTATTAAACAAAACAACACGAGTTTATAGCGACCCTTAATAAAATAATAAATAGCGCATACTAAAGAAAACATACCTAAAGACATGGAAATATCGCCACCCTGAATATGCATCAGACGAGTTGAAAATGCCATACCTGCATGCAAATAAAAACGGTCAAATATTGCAACAGCACAAGCAATACAAGCACCAATAGGAATGAAAGTAATTAGTGTCGATAATTTTATAGGAAACTGACGAAATAAAGGTAATAATGTCAACAAACAAAGAATTTTGGTTGGGCCATCAAGCTCTCTTAATTTACCTTGATGAATAATAAAGGATAGAACAAATAAACTAACATAAATGGCATAGCTATAAATAAGTTGCTTTTCATCTTGAGAAATATTCCAATTGGTTTTGTGAATAAATTGATAAATGAAATAAATGATGCCAATAAATGAAAGTAAGATTGGTGAAATACTATATCCACTTTTTACGACTAAGCAGATAATAAAGAAGAACCCGACTAATCCATTAACTAAATTCACTTTATTAATTTTCAACATAACCTTACTCTTTAAAAATTTTATAATAAAAGACCGCACTTTTAATAAAGTGCGGTCTTATTTTAACTGATTTTATCACCAATTATAATACATCAACACAGTTTAAATCTTGGAAAGATTGTTCTAAACGTTTAGACATAGATTCTTCCATTTTACGCAACCAAACACGTGGGTCATAGTATTTTTTATTTGGTGCATCAGGGCCTTCAGGGTTACCTAATTGACCTTGTAAGTATGCTTCATTTGCTTTGTAGAATTGAAGGATACCATTCCAAGATGCCCATTGAGTATCAGTATCGATATTCATTTTAATTGCACCATAACTAATTGCTTCACGGATCTCTTCACGACTTGAACCTGAACCGCCATGGAATACAAAATCAATTGATTTAGCTGGTAAGTTACGTTCTTTAGAAACAAATTCTTGTGAGTCACCTAAGATAGATGGTTTTAATTTTACGTTACCAGGTTTATAAACACCATGTACATTACCAAATGCCGCAGCTACTGTAAAACGAGGGCTGACTGGATGTAATTGATCATAAACATATAGTACATCTGCAGGCTGGGTATATAAACGAGACTCATCAACACCAGAATTATCGACACCATCCTCTTCACCACCAGTAATACCGATTTCAATTTCAAGTGTCATTCCCATTTTGTCCATACGTTCTAAGTATTTACGACAAATTGCCATATTTTCAGCCATTGGTTCTTCTGAAAGATCTAACATATGAGAAGAAAATAATGGTTTACCAGTTTCCGCAAAAAACTTTTCACCCGCATCTAATAAACCATCAACCCATGGAAGTAATTTTTTAGCACAATGGTCGGTGTGAAGAATCACTGGTACACCATACTCAGCAGCTACAGTATGAACATGTTTAGCGGCAGCAATAGCACCTAAAACATCAGGACGAACTCCAGTTGCAGGTTTAATGCCTTTTCCTGCATAGAACGCCGCACCACCGTTAGAAAATTGAATAATCACAGGAGCTTTCACTCGAGCTGCTGTTTCTAAGACAGCATTGACTGAATCAGAACCGACACAGTTTACTGCTGGGATTGCGAAATTATGTTCTTTTGCATATGCAAATACTTTTTGTACGTCATCGCCAGTTAATACACCTGGTTTTACGATGTCTAATAATTTAGCCATGTTTGCTTTTTCCTCGTTGAGTTAAACCTTTTTCATAGGTGCAAAAAAACAGCTTTGCACCTTGGATTTTAGTCACTATTATTTAGCACGTTTTTCTAAGATTTCAACAGCAGGTAAAACTTTACCTTCCACAAATTCTAAGAAAGCACCACCGCCCGTTGAAATATAAGAAATTTTATCTTTGATACCAAACAAATCAATTGCTGCTAAAGTATCGCCACCACCTGCAATAGAGAATGCACCATTTGCGGTAGCTTCTGCGATAGCATTAGAAATAACTTCTGTCCCTTTGCGGAAATTAGGGAATTCAAATACGCCTACAGGGCCATTCCAAAGAATAGTTTTTGATTGACGAATAATATCAGCTAATTGTTCTGCTGTTTTATCACCAATATCAAAGATTGATTCATCTGCTTGTACTGCAGTTACTGCTTTCTCTGTCGCTAATGCTGTATCAGAAAATTCTGTTCCTACACGCACATCTACAGGAACTGGAATATTTGTCGCAGCAGCTAAACGTTTTGCTTCTGGGATTAAATCTTCTTCATATAAAGATTTACCAACAGGGTGACCCTCAGCAGCAATAAAGGTATTAGCAATACCACCACCCACAATAATTTGATCAGCAATTTTAGAAAGAGAATCTAAAACGGTTAATTTAGTCGAAACTTTTGAACCACCAACAATCGCTAACATTGGGCGTTTTGGTTCTTTTAATGCTTTGCCTAAAGCATCTAATTCAGCTGCTAATAATGGACCAGCACAAGCTATAGGAGCATACTCTGCCACGCCATAAGTTGAAGCTTGTGCACGGTGAGCTGTGCCGAATGCATCCATCACGAATATGTCACAAAGTGCGGCATATTTTTTACCCAATTCTGGATCATTTTTCTTTTCACCTTTGTTAATACGTACGTTTTCCAATACAACCACTTCGCCGTCATTAACTTCTACACCATTCAAATAATCTTGAACTAAACGTGCTTTAAAACCTGCCTCATTCAAATAATCAACTACAGGTTGTAATGAATCTTCTTGAGTAAATTCGCCTTCAGTTGGACGACCGAGGTGTGAAGTTACCATGACTTTAGCACCTTTCTGCAATGCCAATTTTAATGTCGGAATTGTAGCTTGAATACGTGCATCTGAAGTTACTTTACCGTCTTTTACGGGAACATTTAAATCTGCACGAATGAATAGGCGTTTGCCTGTTAAATCAAGATCGGTCATTTTAATTACTGACATAATTTATCCTCTTTTGGGTTAAAATTTAATTTTTATAGACCGCAATATTATACCTACTATTGGCTATATTGTAATAGGTCTAGATCAATTTATTCCTATTAAATGACGACAATGTTTCATCTACTATAGTCAGTTTATTCTGAAAAAAATTCATTTTATTTAGGGCAATCTATTACCTGCCATTGCAAACTGTAACAAATATAAATTTCATTACGACTTGCCCCTAAATATGCACCATTTAAATGAGGGTTATTTTTTCTGAGCCAGCTAAATAATTCTTTGCCTTTTAGCGCTTTATTCGGCAAGTTTAATGCTTGATATAATTCTTGCTGTTTAGCAAAATATTGTTGAGCCTCTTTAAAAGCACAAGCACCGTGTTTTTCCCATTCACCTTGTAACAAATTTGGGCTAGGGCTTTCATTCATATATTGGGCAATCACATTTTCATCAACGGGCGGTAAATCTCCCTGACAAAAACGGGGATGGCCAGCAGCACTTCTTGCTGTTGCACTTTGTGGCCATAAACCATGAATTATCCAGCCATATTGCTTTTTCATACCACACTGATACTCTGCAGAGGGAGGTAAGTTTTTGCCATATTTATCATATTGGGAATCACAGAATGCAGGTGACCACGAAAGTGCTAACATGTAATAATCAACTGTTGCTTTAGTATTTGGACCAATTTTATCTTCTCGCATCGCATAATCATAGTTAGTATTGATTTTCAGCGAAGAAGATTTATTTTGATTAGACTGTGGTTGAGAACGTTGTGATTGAGAAACTGCGATAGTATTTTGAGAAATTTTTTCCGATTCTGATTTATGTTTATCAAAACAACTAGACAATAATAATGTCATTGAAAGTGTAGCCAAAAGTGCTTTAATGAAATAATTTTTTTGCTGCATACTAACCTTTAAATAGAAATAAATATTTGCCTTTCTAAGGGCAATCATTATAATTTGCCGTTCTTAACGAATAACAAGGGTTTACATGGCACTTTTAATTACTGATAAATGCACCAACTGTGATATGTGCTTACCAGAATGTCCAAATGAGGCAATTTCTGTTGGCGATGAAATCTATGTAATCGATCCTAACCTTTGTACCGAATGCGTCGGACACTATGACACCCCAACCTGTCAAAAAGTTTGCCCTATTAGCAAATGTATTATCAGTGATCCAGCACATATGGAAACAGAAGAACAATTGTGGGAACGCTTCGTACTCATTCATCACGCTCATGAATTAACATAATTTATTCCCTACTAACGCAGGGAACATTATTATTTTACCCATTCGGCTAACAACACGCCTGCTACTACTGCAACATTTAAGCCTGTTCTTAATGGATTCGCAAAAGATAAATTAATCACTTCATCATTCTGCTGTGCTAAAGCGGAAGTATCTGATTCACTTAAAACAAACACCACTTTTTTAGCTAGCTCTAATTTATGTACACCTTTAGCTTGTTTATTTGTGGTCGTATGAATAATCTGATAACCTGCTTTACGTAATTGATTTAAAGCATTATCTAAATAATCCGTTTGCAAAGTATGAATATATTCCATTCCACCTTCCGCTACACGCATTGCAGCCGCAGAATTAAGCATGTCCACATCATCAATAATCACACCTTTTACACCATAAAATGCACAAGTACGCACAATTCCACCAATATTTTGTGGATTGCGAATATTGTCTAACATCACTAATGCGTCTTTTTCACGAGGAATATCTAAATAACCAGATAAAGTAAATGGACGTGCTTTTTTCACTAACATGCAAATTCCACCATGATGTTCAGTGCCACTGACTAATCCAAGCTCTTCACGATCCACAACATGATAGACTTTTTTATTCGTCGCCAAATAACTAAACATATCTCCCACTTTATGCGCCATCTCAACTGTTGCCCATACTCGAACAATACTTTCAGGACGTTCCGCAAATAAAGCTAAACAAGCACCTTCACCATAGACTTTCATTTCTTCAGAACGATTCTTTTTAATTTTTTCAGGTGCACGAGGTGACAATGGACCTGTTTTTTTCACAGGAGCCACATTAGTCACACCCGAACTTTTTACCATGACTTTAACATTTCCTGCACCACTTGCCTTTTCCATAGTGGTCTCGGTCACACGTTGTTGTAAAAACGGTGAACGGGGATTTCTACGTTCATTCTCACGATCATTGCGAGGACTAAAAGTGCGGTCATTTTTTGAAAAATTTTGTCGTTCTTGTCGACCATCATCTCCAAACTTACGTTTTCTCTCTTCAAAACTATTACCTGAACGATGATTATCATCTCGTTCAAAACGTGACTCATTATGTCCAAACTGCAGTCTATTTTGACTACGTTTCTCATTACGATTATTTAGAGAACGTTCATTAAAACGTTTTTGGTGAGAAGATTGTTGAAATTTAGTTTTTTGGAAAGATGATTTATCATTCATATAAGAATCGCCATTTATCAAGAATTGGATTAAAAGTAAACACTTCTAATAAAAATTTTAAGCATTATAGCGAAAAAAAACCTTTTTTGTATCAATTTAGGTCGTAAATATTGTAAACTACTAAATCGCAATAACGCATAACAGCGTAGAAGAAGAAATATTATGTTAGTGAATAAGATTAAACGAGCAAAACAACATCTGGAACATTTGCCTTATCTAGTGCAATCAGCTTCAGATTTTGAAATTATTCATAGCCCAGCTCAATTTAAAAGAACAATTATCGAATTAATTCGTACGGCTAAAACACGTATTTATATTACTGCACTTTATTGGCAGTTAGATGAAGCAGGCCAAGAGGTTTTGGATGAGCTATATTTAGCTAAACAAAAAAATCCACAACTTGATATTAAAGTTTTAGTGGACTGGCATCGTGCACAACGAAATCTATTAGGTGCAGAGAAAAGTGCAACGAATGCAGATTGGTATTGTGAACAACGTGAGAAATACCAGGCTGATTCTATCTTCTTTGGTGTACCCATCAATACTCGGGAAGTCTTTGGTGTATTACACATTAAAGGCTTTGTATTTGATGATACAGTGCTTTATAGCGGTGCCAGCATTAATAACGTCTATTTACATCATCAAGATAAATATCGTTATGACCGTTATCAAAAAATTACTAATGCTAGCCTTGCCGATACTTTAGTAAATTTTGTAACCCAATATTTACTTGATCCAACCGCAGTATATAGCTTAGATAATAGACAGCGTCCAACAACGAAAGAGATTCGTGCACATATTAAAGCATTCCGCAAAAATCTTGCCAGTGAAGCACATTATCAAGTCAAAAATGCGGTTGCCTTTACCAATGAACAATTAACAATTGCCCCATTATTTGGTTTAGGTACACATGAAAACCTGCTTAATAAAATCATTGCTGATTTATTTATGTTGGTAAAAGAAAAATTGGTGATTTGTACCCCATATTTTAACTTTCCTCGTACTCTACAAGGAAAAATTAGCCATTTATTAAAAGAAGGTAAAAAAGTAGAAATTATCGTTGGCGATAAAGTGGCGAATGATTTCTATATTCCACCAGCCGAACCATTTAAAATAGCAGGAGCACTTCCATATTTATATGAGAAGAATCTACGTGCTTTTAGTAAAAAGTTTGCGGCACAAATTGACTCTGGCAATTTAGTCATTCGCACTTGGAAAGATGGTGATAATACCTATCACTTGAAAGGAATGTGGATTGATGATGATTATCTTCTTCTCACAGGCAATAATTTAAATCCTCGAGCATGGCGTTTAGATGCTGAAAATGGCTTATTAATTCATGATCCAAAACAGCAATTAAAAGCTCAAACACAGCAAGAATTAGAACATATTCGCCAACATACTCAAGTTTTACGTAGCTATACTGAGTTAGAAGAAATGGAACAATATCCAGAACCTGCTCAACGTTTACTAAAACGTTTTCAACGTGTAAAAGCGGATAAACTAGTAAAAATGATTCTCTAATTTATCCATTATAAAAAAGTGCGGTTGTTTTACCGCACTTTTTATTTCCCACTCATCAATAGCTTGACTCCTACAAAAATTTTTACCATATATTAATACATAAAAATCCTTAAAATTAACCGCACTTTGAGCTATCTTAACAGCGAATTGAAAATTGCTGTATTTTTATACGCAAAATTTTACATAAATGTTACAATGGCAAAAACCCCCTTATCTTAACTTGCCAACTACTTTTAGGAATCTAATATGAAAAGCGATGTAGAAATTGCCCAATCAGTATCAATGCAACATATTAATTGTATTGCAGAAAAATTAGGATTAAATTCGGAGTTAATTGAGCAACATGGTAAATACCGTGCAAAAATTGATCCACAAGATACCTACCAACGGCCTTCTAAAAACGGTAAATTAATTTTAGTTACGGCAATCAATCCAACCCCTGCGGGTGAAGGT
This sequence comes from Mannheimia massilioguelmaensis, assembly GCF_000940515.1. Classification (NCBI taxonomy): domain Bacteria; kingdom Pseudomonadati; phylum Pseudomonadota; class Gammaproteobacteria; order Pasteurellales; family Pasteurellaceae; genus Mannheimia; species Mannheimia massilioguelmaensis. Next base: position 143,119 of record NZ_CDQL01000004.1, on the reverse strand, counting down.
AAAACCACGGTAACAATTGGTTTAACAGATGCTTTAAATCAATTAGGCAAACAAGCTGTGGTTGCTCTGCGCGAACCTTCACTAGGCCCTGTATTTGGGATTAAAGGTGGCGCCGCAGGTGGTGGTTATGCTCAAGTATTACCAATGGAAGATATTAATCTACACTTCAATGGCGATTTCCATGCAATTACTAGCGCCAACAATCTATTAGCCGCATTAATTGATAATCATATTTACCAAGGAAATGCACTTAATATCAATCCTAAACAAGTGGTCTGGCGTCGTGTACTTGATGTTAATGATCGTCAATTACGTAATATCGTTAGTGGTTTAGGTGGTGCAACCGATGGCGTAGCTCGTGAAGATGGTTTTGATATCACTGTCGCTTCTGAAGTCATGGCAATTTTCTGCTTAGCAACAGATCTTAATGACCTAAAAGAACGTTTAGGTAATATTTTAATTGCTTATACTTATGACAAACAACCTGTGTATGCAAAAGATATCAAAGCACAAGGTGCAATGGCTGCATTATTAAAAGATGCCATCAAACCTAATCTGGTGCAAACTATCGAAGGAAGCCCCGCTTTTGTACATGGAGGACCTTTTGCTAATATTGCTCATGGTTGTAACTCAGTATTAGCCACAACATTAGCAAAACATTTAGGTCAGTATGCAGTCACTGAAGCAGGCTTTGGTGCTGATTTAGGTGCAGAAAAATTTTGTAATATAAAATGTCGTCTATCAGGCTTAAAACCTGATGTCGCAGTCATTGTGGCAACAGTACGTGCTTTAAAATATAACGGTGGTGTAGATAAATCTGAACTCAATCAAGAAAATCTTGAAGCCCTTAAACAAGGATTACCGAATTTATTAAAACATATTCATAACTTAAAAAATGAATTAGGTTTACCTGTTGTAGTTGCAATTAACCGTTTTGTTACTGATACAGATGCAGAACTTGCACTTATTCAAAACGCTTGTGCTGAACGTGGAGTAGAAGTTTCACTCACTGAAGTCTGGGGAAAAGGTGGTAAAGGCGGTTTAGATTTAGCTAAAAAAGTGATACATGCTATAGAATCACAACCTAATAACTTCAAATTTACTTACCATAGTGAACAATCTATTCATGATAAAGTAAAAGCAATTGCACAAAAAATCTATGGTGCAAATGATGTTATTTTTAGTCGTGATGCGCTCTCAGAAGTGAAAAAATTAGAAAAATTAGGTTTAGATAAATTACCTATCTGTATGGCAAAAACACAATATTCATTAAGTGATGATGCTAAACAATTAGGTTGCCCTAGCGGATTTGATATTAACGTAAGAAGTATCAGCTTATCTGCTGGTGCAGGATTTATTGTAGTAATTTGTGGCACCATTATGCGTATGCCAGGCTTACCAAAAGTTCCAGCATCAGAACATATTGATGTAACATCAGAAGGTGTAATTACAGGCTTGTTCTAATCACCATAACATAAAAAAGTGCGGTAAAAATTTTTAAAATTTCTACCGCACTTTTTATTTTAAAATACGCTATTTAACTAAACCACCACTGGCTTGTAAATCCGCATGATAAGATGAACGAACAAATGGCCCACAAGCGGCATGTTCAAAGCCCATTGATTGTGCCTGATTGCGGAATTCATCAAACTCTTCAGGTGGTACATAACGTGCCACAGGCAAATGGAAACGGCTAGGTTGCAAATACTGACCTAAAGTTAACATCGTAACCCCATTGGTACGTAAATCCTGCATTACCTTAAGAATTTCTTCGTTAGTTTCACCTAACCCCACCATCAAACCTGATTTAGTTGGAATATTCGGGAATAATGCTTTAAATTCACGTAACAATTTTAATGACCATTGATAATCTGCACCTGGACGAATATCTTTATATAAACGTGGTACATTTTCTAAGTTATGATTAAACACATCAGGAGGATTATCTTTTAACTTATCCAACGCTTGTTCAATTCTTCCACGAAAGTCAGGGACTAAAATCTCAATTTTAGTATTAGGATTGAGCAGACGAATTTGTTTAATACATTCTGCAAAATGACCCGCACCACGATCAGGTAAATCATCTCTATCCACAGAAGTAATGACCACATATTTCAATTTCATGTCTTGGATTGTTTCTGCCAATTTTTTCGGTTCATCTGCATCTGGAGGCAATGGTTTTCCATGTGCCACATCACAGAATGGACAGCGACGAGTACAAATTGCCCCAAGAATCATAAACGTTGCCGTGCCATGGTTAAAACATTCATGTAAATTAGGACAAGAAGCCTCTTCACAAACTGAATTTAAACCATGACGACGCATACCATTTTTGATGCTTTCGATTTTTGCAGAATTCGCGGGTAATTTAATTTTCATCCAAGCAGGTTTTTTCAATAATTCCTGATCAGGATCGATATTTTTCACTTGGATAATGGTCGTTTTCGCCGCATCACGATATTTTACCCCAGGCTCCATTTTAAATGGCGTACTCATAAATATTCCTTGCTTCCCTAAATAACTGATTTCAGACAACATGCCCTATTTTGCTAAATGGCATTGAAGAAAATCAAATGTTAAAAATTTGTTGCTTATTGTAACCTAAAATTGTTACAAAGTGATCAACTAATTTGGGTGAAACTTTATCACATTGAGCCTCATTTGAATTGATAAAATCAGCCAATTGGGTCATTTCTAGTCCAGCATAGCCACAAGGATTAATACTATGAAAAGGCGAAAGATCCATATTTATATTAAATGCTAGACCATGAAATGAACGCCCATGACGAATACGTAAACCCAAAGAGCAAATTTTTCGACCATCAATATAAACACCTGGTGCATCCACTTTTGGATAACCTTCAATACCATAATCTGCTAATGTTTTTACCACAGATTGCTCTAAAGCCGTGACTAAATCTCGAACACTTATTTCTCGCCCCTGTGCTTTAAGGCGTTTAATATCAATCAACACATACATCACCTGTTGTCCAAGTCCATGATAAGTAATTTGACCACCACGATCAGTTTGAATCACAGGAATATCTGTTTTTTGCAATAAATGTTCTGCTTTACCTGTTTGACCTTGAGTAAATACCGCAGGATGCTCAACTAACCAAATTTCATCTGGGGTTTGTTCATTACGTTGATCTGTGAATGATTGCATTTTATGCCAAGTTTCTTGGTAATCTTGAATTCCAAGTTGGCGAACAATTAAACGAGGTTCCATTATAAAATTCTCTTTTAACACTAATAAAAAAGCTGATGGTGTACATCAGCTTTCACATTAATTAAATGACCAGTTTTACACCATCAACTTTTGCCAATTCTTTATATAGGGTTTCCACTTGATCAAAATTTTCCGCCACAATATCAATAGAAACTGAATTATAAGTTCCTTTACTACTTTTTGTTTCTCTCGGAGTATAATCACCTTTCAAATATTGCTGAACTACTGCGACAAGATCCGCAGCTAAACCTTCTCGATTGATCCCTGCGACTTTAAATGTCATTTTTGCAGGAAATTCCATGACGTCTTTTAATTTTTCAAAATCTTGTTCTGTTGCCATAATTTTCTAAATATTCAACCTTAATAACAGGCAGACCATAAATCTGCCTAAAATATACTATATTAATGAAAAAAGTGCGGTCAATTTTCAAAATTTTTAGAATAAGCTTTTAATCGTTAATACTAACCAATCCCAAGCTTTACCAAATATACCGCCTTCTTGCACATCAACCATTGATTGAAGATCAAGGGTTGCAACATCTTTACCATCTAATTGATAAATCACTTTACCTACAACCTGACCTTTTGCTAAAGGCGCCTCTAGATATTTCTGATTTAATTCAAAACGAGCCTTCAAATCCGCATTACGCCCTTTAGGAATGGTAATATAGCTATCTTGCAATACACCAACTTCAATTTCGCCCTTATCACCATAGTAAACACTTTGTTTAGTTACCGCTTTACCTGCTTCTAAAGTTCTGAAAGTATCAAAACTATTAAATGCCCATTGTAATAATTTTTTACTTTCAACTTCACGTCCCTTATAAGTTGGCACGCCCATCACAACAGAAATTAAACGCATATTATTTGAATTCGTTGCAGAAGCCACTAAGTTATAACCAGCCTGGCTTGTATGCCCTGTTTTCATGCCATCAACATTGATGGTTTTATCCCATAATAATCCATTACGGTTAGGCTGTTTAATTTTATTAAAGGTAAAATCTTTTTCTGAATAAATTTTATATTCTTCAGGTAAATCACGAATAACATGAGCACCCATAATTGCCATATCACGAGCAGATGAATATTGATTTGGATCGTCTAAACCATGTACTGTAGTAAAATGAGTGTTTTTTAATCCAAACTGCTCTACATATTTATTCATGGTCTCAATAAACTTTTCTGTTGTTCCAGAAACATGCTCAGACATTGCCACACATGCATCATTACCTGAAACCACAATGATCCCACGATTTAATTGTTCTACTGTGACTTGTTGATTTAAATTTAAGAACATTTTTGAAGAATCTGGAAAGTTTTTTCCCCATGCACTCTCACCGATAGTCACTGTATCTGTATTATGAATTTTACCTTGCTTAATAGCATCTCCAATCACATAACTTGTCATAATTTTAGTAAGAGATGCTGGATATTGACGTTGATCTGGATTTAGTGAAGCGAGTATTGCGCCCGAATTATAGTCCATTACCACATAGGTTTGTGCATTAACTTGAGGAGGTGTAATACCATAATTAATATCTTCAGCAGATGCTGTAAATGGAAGAACAAATAGCGGAATGAACATCGCTAAGCGTGTTTTTTGTAATGCTTTCTTAAACATTGATAAATCCTTCAGATAATGTTTGATAATGTATTTTCTATTTAAACGATAAATTATTGCGTCTAAATAAACACACAAAGTGACTTTAAGTAATAAAGTCACTTTGCATTTAAATGATAATTCATTTGAAATAATGCTTTATTTAATTCTATCACGAGCTTCGTTTGATTTGGCATTTTTTACTAATGTTGAAGCCCCAGCCCCAGAAATTTGTCCTTGCCGATCAACATGTAATGCCTCTACTCGAACTCTACCCACGCCAGAACTAATAAGTCCAATTTCACTTGCTGCTGCCCGTGATAAATCTAAAATACGAGTGTTTGAAAAAGGTCCACGATCATTAATTCGTACAATGACTTTTTTATTATTACGCAGATTAGTCACTAACGCATAAGAACCTAGAGGTAAAGTTTTATGTGCGGCAGTAAATTTTTCTTTATTATAAGGTTCACCACTTGCAGTACGGCGACCATGAAAATTATTATGATAATAACTAGCTTTACCTTCTCTACTATAGTTTTTTGCATTATTTGAAGTATAGGTAGTGTATGCTTGACCATTCACAATATAAGTATTAGAAAAGTTAATTGTCCCTTTATGCTCTAACGTGGGGCCCGCAATGCCATAGTGCTTCTTTGTACTATGCTTGGCATCACTATTCGCTGAACAAGCCGTCAGAATAATAGACAGTAATATAGTTAATAAAAATTTTAGCTTCATAAGTAATACTCTAGGTTAGTGTCCTAAATTTTTACAGTTCATAAACAATTGAGACTGTATAAACTTTAATTAGTTCCCTTTATGATAAAGAGTACGCTTGTGAGTATGAATTGACATAATCAATCCAAAACCTGCCATCAATGAAACAAATGATGTTCCACCATAGCTAATGAGTGGCAATGGTACACCGACGACGGGCAAAATGCCACTAACCATGCCAATATTAACAAAAATATAAACAAAGAAAATTAAGGTTAGCGAGCCTGTCAAAATACGACCAAATGCATTTTCTGCTTTTACGCCGATAATTAGACCTCGTACAATAATGAAGAAATAAATCAACATCAACAGAATTATTCCAATCATACCATGTTCTTCGCTTAATACAGCAAAAATAAAGTCTGTATGAGGTTCGGGTAAAAACTCTAACTGCGACTGAGTGCCTAACATCCAGCCTTTTCCTGATATTCCACCAGAACCGATAGCAATCTGAGACTGCAAAATATGGTATCCTGCTCCCAATGGGTCTTTCTCGGGATCTAACAAAGTTAACACACGTGTTCTTTGATAGTCATGCATCAAATACAACCACATAATAGGAATAAATCCTGAAACCCCGATTACCGCAATCAGTATCAGCCACCAACTCATACCTGCTAGAAATACAACAAAAATCCCAGATGCAACCACTAGAATCGATGTTCCTAAATCAGGTTGAATTGCGACTAAAAGAGTGGGGACCACAATAATCGTTAATGCAATCAAGGTTTCTGATAATTTTGGTGGAATACTACGATTACCTAAATAAACAGCCACCATTAAAGGCACAGATAGCTTTACAATTTCAGAAGGCTGAAATCGCAAAATGCCTAAATCTAACCAACGTTGTGCCCCTTTACTAACCGTACCAATTAAATCAACCAGAACAAGCATAATAATCCCAGCAATATAAAGGTAAGGGGCAACTCGTTGATAAAATCTTGGTGGAAGCTGCGCCATGATAATCATAACCATAAACCCTAAAGCGACTTGGATAATCCTATTCCGAAACATCACTTCGCTTCCGCCTGTGGCACTGTATAATACCATAAGCCCATAACCTGAAATAACAAGTAATCCTAACAATAGCCAAATATCTAAGTGTAATTTAGGCCAAATATTGGAGAAGAGTGATCTTTTCTCTATCATTCTGTTTCACCCTCATTCATATTCATTGGAGCATTTTCTTGATCTGGGCTAGTCAAATCTGCTGGGCTTTCATCATTACTATTTGAAACTGGCTCATCTTCTTCAATCACTGCCTGATTTGCAGGTAAAGTATCTTGAATTCCTTCTTGTTTCGCCACTTCTGGTAAACGATGTAATAAATAATAATCCATAATTTGACGGACTACTGGTGCAGCATTACCAGAACCACCACCTGCATTTTCTAAAATAATTGATACTACCATATGTGGGTTTTCATAAGGAGCAAAAGCGGTAAACCATGCATGATCATGTAATTCTTTTTTCAATTGACCAGCATTATAAGTTTGGTTTTCTTTTAAACTAAACACCTGCGCTGTTCCCGATTTTCCGCCCACATGATAAGGTGCGCTAGCAAAGGCTTTTCGACCTGTACCACTAGCCGCATGAACAACCCCAAACATCCCCCGCTTAGCTGCTTCCCAATAAGATTTATCAGGATCTGTGATATCTTCATATAATAAAGGATCTTTATAAGGCTCTATTAAAGCACCTACGGTTTGTTTCATTAAATGTGGCGTATTAACTTTACCATTATTAACCAACACGCTTGTTGCTTTAGCTAATTGTAATGGTGTAGCAGTCCAATAACCTTGACCAATACCCACAGGAATAGTATCGCCTAACACCCAAGGTTTCTTATATTTTTTTTGTTTCCATTCACGGCTAGGCATAATGCCTGTGGTTTCTTCTTGAATATCAATCCCCGTTGGCATACCAAAGCCAAAACGCTTCATCCACGAAGAAATACGATCAATACCCATTTTATAAGCCACTTGATAAAAGTAAGTATCTGCTGACTCGACAAGTGACTTATTTAAATTAAGATTACCATGCCCAGACTTTTTCCAGTCACGAAAACGTTTTGTCGTATTGGGCAGCACCCAATAACCAGGGTCAAATATTGTCATACTCGGAGTAATTACCCCTTCAGTTAATGCAGAAACAGCCATAAAAGGTTTAACCGTTGAAGCGGGTGGATAAGCACCTTGTGTAGCACGACTATATAATGGTCGATTAGGATCATTTAATAAACGTTTATAATCTGAACCTGAAATACCATCTACAAATAAATTATTATCATAACTTGGGCTAGATACCATCGCTAAAATACTGCTATCCCTAGGGTCCATTACGACCACAGCCCCTTTTTGCCCTACTAATAAATCAGTAATAAAACGTTGTAGTTGTAAATCAATAGTTAACTGAACATTCTTACCTGCAACAGGAGGTTGCTCGCTTAACTTACGAATGACTTTACCTCGGTTATTAATTTCAACTTGCTCATACCCCGCGGTTCCATGAAGTTGTTCTTCGTAGAAACGTTCAATACCTAATTTGCCAATATCCGTGGTTCCCGCATAATTTGCATATTTTTCTTCACGTTTTAAACGCTCAACATCTTTATCATTAATTCGAGAAACATAGCCTAAAATATGGGTTAATGGTTCGCCATAGAGATAATGACGTTTAAAATAAGGACGTACATCCAAACTCGGATAGTTATATTGATTCACCGCAAAACGAGCAATTTGTTCTTCTGTTAAATCTGTTTTGAGCATAATTGGTGTATAACGAGATGAACGACGACGCTCTTTTTTAAACTGTTCAATATCCTCATCAGTTAACCCCACAATATCACGAAGCTCATCAAAAGTGCGGTCTAAATTCTCCACTTTTTCAGGAACAATATACAAACCAAAAAAAGTTAAATTTTCAGCTAAAAGTTTACCATAACGATCATAAATCAAACCTCGTGTAGGTGGCACAGGCAATAATTTAATACGGTTGCCATTCGAGCGGGTTTGATATTTATCATAATCAACGACTTGCAAATGATACAAATTGGTGAATAGTATCGCAGTTAAAGCAATCGTCCCAATAAACGCAACAAGAGCTCGGCGTGCAAACAAATTCCGCTCTGCTTTATTATCACGAATCGGCTCATGTAAAGGGGCTGTAAAAAGGTTTTTAAAAAAACTCATATTCGTTAATTAGCGACTTATTCACGATGATAAGGATGATTAGTAGTTAATGACCATGCCCGATAAAGGCTTTCAGCCACCACCACACGCACTAGCGGATGAGGTAGCGTCAAAGGAGATAAAGACCAACTTTGCTCTGCAACAGCTTTACATTCAGGAGATAATCCTTCAGGCCCACCAATTAATAAACACACATCTCGCCCATCATTTTTCCAACTTTCAAGCTGTTGTGCTAACTGCTCTGTAGTCCAAGGCTTACCAGGTATATCTAAAGTAACAATTTTAGCTTTTCCACAACTGCTGAGCATAGCTTTACCTTCTTGTTCAAGAATACGTTTAATATCAGCATTTTTACCCCGTTTACCCGCAGGTATCTCAATTAATTCAAACGGCATATCTTTTGGAAAACGTCGCTGATATTCTTCAAACCCTATTTTTACCCAATCAGGCATCTTAGTGCCAACGGCAATTAATTGAATTTTCATAATAAATACTCATCAATGTGCGGTACAATTTACGAAAATTTTATGCCCAAAGTTTTTCTAATTGATACATATCGCGTGCTTCTCGTTGCATAATATGAACAATTGCTTGACCAAAATCCACAACTACCCAATCAGCAATTGATTTACCTTCTTCACCAAAGCTCTCAAATCCAGCTTGTTTACTTTCATCAATTAATTTTTGGGCAACAGAAGCAACATGACGAGTTGAACTACCAGTGCAAATAATCATATCATCAGTAATTGAAGATTTTCCTCGTACATCAATATGTTGAATATCAGTGGCTTTTAAATCGTCTAATTTATTCATTAAAAAATCAGTTAAATTCATTGTGCAATATCTATTTCCATTTATATAAAAGTGGATAATTTTAACATGAGTTTAAAAGAATCGAAACAAAGGAGTGAAATTTTGGCGAAAACAATCCCTTTGGATGGATTTTGCGAGAATAAAATGCCGTCTAAAATGTTACCATTTTAAGTGGAACTTTGGAGTTTTTGCATTGTAAAATCCAGATTGTTCGTTGAGGGGATTATAAGGGTTTTATTTTGCTAAAAAAGTGCGGTGAAAAAAATGAAAATTTTAACCGCACTTTTGATATTTTAATGACTAATCTTTTTTCGCTTTCAATATTCGCTGAGCAAAAATACCTATACCAGTTACAAAAACGATTAATCCTAAGATTTCGGCAGTAGTGCCCCAGTTGTCTAAAGATAAGGCTAATGGAGCATCTGAACCGCCAGAGGTGACTGAGGCAGCAATAATAAACGCCATAATCACGCCAATCAAGCTTTCACCCACAATTAAACCCGCTGCAAATAACGTGCCATAGCGTTCAGCTTTTTTCTTAAGTTCGCCAACCGCTTTATGATTGTGTTTTGCATAGTTTTCAATATGACGATTCATCAACCAAGCCAAAATAGCACCAATCACAATAGGTGCATTGATTGATGGTGGTAAGTAAATGCCCATTCCCACCGCTAATGCAGGTAATGCTAAGCGATTAGCACTAGATTTTTTCAATACCATATCAATGATGATTAAAACAATCCCTAAACCGATACCCGAGAAAATATAGTTCCATTCTAGATTATGCGAGAAAATCCCGTTGGCAATGGTCATCATTAAAGTGGCTTGCGGTGCAGATAAAGCTTGGCTTGCATCCATGCCTTCACGAGGCATTGCACCAGAAAAACCATAGGCATGATAGAGAATTTCTAGTACAGGTGCGATCACCAATGCACCCACGATAACCCCGATAATTAAGGCAAATTGCTGTCTCCAAGGCGTTGAATCTACTAAATAACCTGTTTTCAAGTCTTGCAAATTATCATTAGAAATCGCAGCAATACAAATTACGATAGAGGCAGTAAAAAGGGTTAATGCAGTGAGGAATTTCTGACCATCAGCGCTATCTAATAATCCTGTAGCATTACCGATCACCATTAGGATCAATGAAGTAATAACGACAGAAATAATGCCAATGCCAGAGATTGGGCTAGAAGATGAACCCACAAGCCCCGCCATATAACCACAAGCAGCCGCTACAAAGAAACCAATCACGAAGGCTAATAAGCTACAAACCACGATTAAAATCATTGCTGTAGTAGGTTCGATACCTATAGGTTGCAAGAAACTATAGAGTGCTAACACAATCAAGGCTACGCTGATTAAAGTAATGTAAATCATTGCTTTCGGCGATAAATCTTGCGAAGTGCGGTCAGTATTTTTTGCATTTGGATCTCTTAATGCACGAAAGGATTGACGCATTCCTTGAACCATTGGTTTCATTAATACTAATAATGTCCAAATCGCAGCAATTCCGATAGTACCAACCCCGATGAAACGAACTTTGGTTTTCCAAATGGTCATCGCATATCCTATCATATCCGCATCAGCGCCGATTGGAGCTGCTGAGGTAAAATAAGGCACGGCAATTCCCCAAGCAAAGAAAATACCCAGTAAAATGGCGATACCACCAACCATTCCTACTAAATAGCCAGCACCTAATAAGGCTAGTGAAAAGCCCATTGGCACTTGGAAAATGGCATTTCCGCCTTTAAACCACAAGCTAGCGCCATCAGCAATTAAACGTAAGCCGTTGGTAGCAAACCCTACCACTGCGGCAATTAATCCGCCTGTAGCAATTTCTTTTACACCACTACCCGCAGATTCATCGTTACCTGCTTTTAAAATTTCCGCAGCTGCCACGCCCTCAGGATAAGGTAAATCACTTTTTACCACCATCGAATGACGCAATGGAATGGTGAAGATCACCCCTAAAATACCGCCTGAAATACAAATTAACAGTGTTTGCCAAAATGGGAATCCTTGCCAATATCCCATCATTAGCATCGCAGGAATCACAAAGATCACTGAAGATAAGGTCCCCGCAGAAGAAGCTTGCGTTTGTACCATATTATTTTCAAGAATATTTGATCCTTTAAAAAATTTGAGCACCGCCATTGAAATTACGGCAGCAGGAATAGAAGAAGCGAAAGTTAACCCAACTTTCAACCCCAAATAGACATTAGATGCAGTGAAAATCACCGTAATCAACGCCCCCAACAACATTCCTCGTAATGTCAGTTCTTTTAATGTTGATTGATTATTTAACATATCATTCCCTAAGCAATTAAAGTTTATTGGAATATTACTCCCAATTGGGTAAATTTTTTAGCAGTTTTGATCATATTTATACAATAAAAATAATAACCTTGTTGCATAAAATGAAATTATTGTGCTATTCAAGCCTCTCGCACACCCTAAAGTGCAGTTAAATTTCGAGCTTGATAGACATCCTAATCCACAATGAATTGATCTAATTTCCCTAAAGAATAATCTACTATTTACAGTAGTTCAGCCCAATCATTCTTTAATTTTAATCGCTGAAATACTTCTCAATAGAATAGGTATTCTAGTCTTAAACCCCATAGCAGTTTGCAACTAACTACCAATTTATCAATGTTAATTTAGTGAAAAATCAGTAAAATGTCATTGTGTTTTCTTTATAAAATAAGGTTAATGATGGGAGTATGTGTTTTTTATCTATGGATGTCAAAATAAAAGTGTCGTTGGGTTTTGTATAAAATAGAAAAATGATTATACAAAGCTAACAAAATCCATGTGATTAATGTAAGTCATTTTCTAGAAATGATGAATCAATGACAAATTGATATTTGTAAAAAGCTTATTTACTTATTTAAGAAACTAACGGCCTATTTTATTATCTCAATAAGATAAAGCAGAATAAGAAAGTTGAAAATCGCCATATAAATTGCACCTAAAACCTAATGCTTTAATTTTAGGTGCAATGTACTTTTATTTCACAAAAAGTGCGGTCAGAAAAATAGAAATTTTATAGTGAAATATATTCTATCGGTTGTTCTAAATAAGCTTTAGCAAGGCTTTCTGTCATGGTTTTATGGCTTAACCCTGATTTTACTTCAGCCATCACAATTCTTGATACTGGAATATTAAAATAGCCTTGTAAACGTTGATAATTTAAAGCCGATTGTAATGGCAAAAAGCTAGGATTAAAAGCTGCGTTCTCAGCATAACGTCCCACAATAATTTGCTCACCTATTTGCAATGCCACAGCACTCAATGCTTGACTATAAGGGGCATAAGATTGGCTCACTCCCGCTATCACAGCTTGCACAACAGGATCATCAGAATGTTGTTGAATAGAATGTATTTGCGGGTCAAAAAGTACCTTCTCAATATTTAAATCTTTTGGTCCAAAAGCATCAGGCAAATAACTATGTAATAAATGATTTTGGCTATGAGGTAAATGAATTCTCAATTGACTAGCCGTATTCAACTCATTCATAAATTGACGACAGTGCCCACAAGGTGTGTAATTCACTACCATATGCATGATAGCTTTTTCTCCTGCAATCCAAGCATGGCTAATCGCACTTTGTTCAGCATGTACAGTTTGTTGCATGGCTGCTGCAGTAAATTCTTGATTTGCACCAAAATAGAAATTGCCTGAAATACCAATCGCAATTGCTCCCACATTAAAATGAGAAATCGGCGTTAATGCGTAACAGGCTGCAATAGGTAAACATTGAAGGGCTAAATCTACTGGTTTAATTTGAAATTCGTTACAAAATTTTTGTACCACGGCTTGTGGAATAAGTGCTTTATAATCTTGTTGTTGAATTTGTTGCACCATCCGTGGAATGATATGACTTTCAGTTTCATTAGCTAACATCGTTAAACGATGCTCAATACAATCCTTCATCTGACTCTCCTTAGTTTTCGCTTAAGATCTTATTATAGAATATTCAAATATAAGCTGTCCGTGATCAAGATCCAAGTTATTAAAATTTTTAATAAAAAGACCGCGCTTTTTGTTTATGCGGTCTGAATATTAAGCACGTTTTTTAAAATTTTTCTGAGAACTTCGATGATTTCGTTGCGCTATTGATGCTGAATTTTTTAATCGATAAGGCTTAGGTAAATCTTGCAGTAAAGATTCTGGATCATATTGACTCACTGGAATTCTATGACCAATATAGTCTTCAATCGCAGGTAAATTCATCGCATATTCCTCACAAGCAAAACTAATAGAAATACCACTCTCCCCTGCTCGCCCAGTTCGTCCTATCCGATGAACATAATCTTCACGATCATCAGGCAAATCATAATTAAATACATGCGTCACATCTGGAATATGCAATCCTCTGGCGGCAACATCAGTGGCAACCAAAATATCAAGTGCCCCCTCAGTAAATTGCGTTAACAACGAAAGTCGTTTTTTTTGGGCGACATCACCTGTCAATAGCCCCACACGATGACCATCTGCCGCTAAATACCCCCAAATACGCTCACACTGATGTTTCGTATTAGCAAAAATAATGCAACGTTCTGGCCATTCTTCTTCCAATAAGGTAAGCAATAATGGAATTTTGTCATGATTAGAAGGATAAAATAATTCCTCTTTAATCCGATAACCTGTTTTTTGACGAGGTTCAATTTCCACATATTCAGGATTATTCATATCTTCGAAAGCAAGCTCCCTTACTTTGTAAGAGAGTGTCGCAGAAAATAATAAAGTTAAACGCTGGTTTGGGGATGGGCATTTACGTACTAAATAACGAATATCTTTAATAAATCCGAGATCAAACATACGATCTGCTTCATCTAACACCACAACTTGAATATGCCGTAATGAAATAACATTTTGTTTCACATAATCAATAATACGTCCTGTGGTTCCAATAATAATATCAGCGCCTGCTTCAATATCCTTCAGCTGTTTATCATAACCATCACCACCATAAGCTAACGCAGTTTTTAAACCTGTAGTTTTTACTAAACGCTCTGCATCATGTGCAATCTGTACCGCAAGTTCTCGAGTAGGCGCTAAAATTAAAGCACGTGGTTGTTTTTCGACATTATTAGGATGTTTGAGTAAATGATGAAATGTCGCGGTTAAAAACGCTATTGTTTTCCCCGTTCCTGTTTGCGCTTGACCTGCTACATCTTTCCCATTAAGTGAAAGAGGAAGAGAAAGAGCCTGAATTGGCGTACAAAATTCAAATCCGTTGCAAGTTAATGCCTCTAATACTTGAGGATGAAGTGGTAAATCAGCAAAACGGGTTTGACTAAGATGATCTGTTGACATAAATAATCTATTCTTATAAAAAAATGAGCTCTAAGAATAACACGAACCATAAAATTCCTCAAAAAATGACCGCACTTTTCTAAGATTTTTAATCAAAAACTAGACACTGTGCGCATTTAGTGGTAACTTTATGCCCATTCCAAACCACCGCACAGAAATAAATAATGCGGACAATTCAAAAAACTCAACGAAAAATCCAATCAAAAACGCTTAAATTATGCATTTGACAGAACTAAAAAATACACCTGTGTCTGAATTAGTGGCACTTGGTGAAGGACAAATGGGCTTAGAAAATCTAGCTCGCTTACGTAAACAAGACATCGTATTTGCAATCTTAAAACAACATGCCAAAAGTGGCGAAGATATTTTTGGAGGTGGCGTTTTAGAAATCTTACCTGATGGTTTCGGTTTCTTACGTTCAGCTGATAGTTCATATCTTGCTGGTCCAGATGATATTTATGTTTCTCCAAGCCAAATCCGTCGTTTTAATTTACAAACTGGTGACAAAATTGAAGGGAAAATCCGTCCACCTAAAGAAGGTGAACGTTATTTTGCACTTTTAAAAGTCGATCAAGTCAATGACGATAAACCTGAAGTTTCTCGTAGTAAAATTCTTTTTGAAAACTTAACTCCATTACATGCGAATTCTCGTTTGCGTATGGAACGTGGTAACGGTTCAACCGAAGACTTAACTGCACGTATTTTAGATTTAGCATCACCAATCGGTAAAGGTCAACGTGGTCTAATTGTAGCCCCACCTAAAGCGGGTAAAACAATGTTGCTACAAAATATTGCACAAAGCATTACTCACAACTACCCAGAATGTGAGTTGATTGTATTACTAATTGATGAACGTCCAGAAGAAGTGACTGAGATGCAACGTTCAGTAAAAGGTGAGGTGATTGCTTCTACCTTTGATGAACCTGCTTCTCGTCATGTGCAAGTCGCCGAAATGGTTATTGAAAAAGCCAAACGCTCTGTTGAACACAAAAAAGATGTTGTCATTTTATTAGACTCAATTACACGTTTAGCACGTGCTTATAATACAGTGACACCTGCTTCAGGGAAAATCTTATCGGGCGGGGTGGATGCTAATGCATTACATCGTCCTAAACGCTTCTTCGGGGCTGCTCGTAATGTAGAAGAAGGTGGAAGTTTAACCATTATTGCGACCGCACTTGTAGATACAGGATCTAAAATGGATGAAGTTATCTTTGAAGAATTCAAAGGTACGGGTAATATGGAATTACATTTATCCCGTAAAATTGCTGAAAAACGTGTTTTCCCAGCCATTGATTTCAACCGTTCTGGTACTCGTAAAGAAGACTTACTCACTACACCAGACGAGTTACAAAAAATGTGGATTTTACGTAAAATTCTTAACCCAATGGGTGAAGTGGAAGCAATGGAATTCCTTATTGATAAACTCATGGTCGCAAAAACTAACGAAGAATTCTTTGAGATAATGAAACGCTCATAAAATTTTTCTAAAATTTACCGCACTTTTAAGGACGCTTTTTAGCGTCCTTTGCTTTTATTGATATGCATAAAAAAAGCAGGTAAACATACCTGCTTTATGAGTTTAGCTATTAAGGCTACTATTCTGCTTTTTCAGATGCCTTACTACCAAAAGATAACCAAGATGGTAATTTTAAGAAAGGTTCATCTGGCTTTTCAACTTCTTTAATCACACGACCTTGATTGGCTTGAACTAAAGTGGCTGCTTGATTTGCTAATTGGGTTAAACCTAATTTTTCATAAGATTCTTGTAGCAACGGCAAAGCTTCTAAAGTAGCTTGCGTATCAGGATAAGTTCTGACCATACCTGTAATACGATTTGAAGTAGCCACCCAGGCTTGACGTTTCGCATAAAACTTAGCAACGGCTAATTCATGACGTGCTAAACGGTCTTTAATATAAGCCATACGTGCTAACGCATCAGGTGTATATGGGCTATTAGGGAAGTTTTGCACTAAGGTTTGGAAGTTACTAAACGCCGTTTTCATTGAAGTATTTTCACGAGTAGAGCGATCTACACCGAAGAAATCTTGGAATAAGTTATCTCCTAACGCACTATTGGTTAAAGCTGCCATATAAAGCACATAATCTAAATGTTGGCTATGGGGATAACGATTTAAAAAGCGATCTGCGGTAACTAAGGTTTTTGTATAATCCTGTGTTTTATAGCTTGCATAAATTAAATTTAATTCAGATTGTTCACTATAAGATCCACCAGGGAAACGTGCATCAACAGCTTCTAGATAACGGGTTGCTTGGCTATAATTACCATCTTGTAAATATTCCTGCCCCATTGTAAATAATTGTTGTTCGGAGGCTTGTTCAACAGGTGTCTCTGAACTTGAACATGCTGTGATCACAAATGCACTTAAAGCGATCGAAGCCAGTGATTTAAAATTACGCATAGCGGCTATAATCCTTTTTTCAGTATAAATATTTAGTGTTGTGCGTTACAATGCACCCAAAATAATTTTGTTATTGTATAGAACATTATAAAATAAGCAAACTTGAATTAGTGGATTTTTAATATTTATGGCACAAATTACTATGACGGCTGAAGTTCAGCTACATCAAATGGGACAACGTTTAGACCAAACTCTTGCAGAATTGTTCCCTGATTATTCTCGCTCCCGCTTAAAAACTTGGATCGAAGAGGAGCTTGTTTCAGTGAATGGAAAAATCATAAATGTGCCTCGAGAAAAGATGTTTGGTGGTGAGCAAATTGAAATTACGGTAGAAATTGAAGATGAAAATCGTTTTGAACCACAAAATTTACCTTTAAATATTGTTTATGAAGATGATGATATTTTAGTCATTAATAAACCCAAAGATTTTGTAGTACACCCTGGTGCAGGTAATCCTAATGGTACGGTTCTTAATGCCTTGCTTTATCATTATCCACAAATTGCTGAGGTACCACGTGCGGGAATTGTGCATCGCCTCGACAAAGATACAACAGGTTTAATGGTAGTCGCAAAAACGATTCCAGCACAAACCCAATTAGTTCGAGCATTACAAAAGCGTAAAATAACCCGAGAATATGAAGCTATTGCCTTTGGAATTATGACAAAAGGTGGTACGGTAGATGAACCTATGGCACGCCATCCGACTAAACGGACTTTAATGGCTGTACATCCTATGGGAAAACCAGCCATAACACATTATCGTATTATGGAACATTTTCGTAACTATACTCGCTTACGTTTACGACTTGAAACTGGACGCACCCACCAAATTAGAGTACATATGGCACATATCGCTCATCCATTACTGGGCGATCAAACTTATGGAGGTCGTCCACGTCCACCAAAAAACGCCAGTGAAGAATTTATGACAGTAATGCGGAATTTCCAACGTCAAGCCTTACATGCAGTAATGTTACGTTTAGAACATCCAATTACTGGAGAACTAATGGAATGGCACGCACCATTGCCCGATGATTTTGTTGAGTTAGTTAATGCTCTAAAAGCAGACTACCAACTTCATAAAGATGAATTAGATTATTAGGTTAGTGATTATGATACAAAGGATTTCACCAAATTGGTCTGTACCAAATAATGTTCATGGATTTTCCACCACACGCCAAGGTGGAGTAAGCCAAGTACCTTATGAGAGTTTCAACTTAGGTAATCACGTAGGCGATAATCCAGAAGATGTCAAAACAAATCGTCAACTATTAGTAGAACAATTTGGCTTACCTCAATTGCCTATTTTCTTGACTCAAACTCATAGTACAAGAGTAATTAGCTTGCCTTATAAAGGAGATAACCTTGATGCTGATGCAGTTTATACCAATCAGCCAAATCAAATTTGTTTAGTCATGACCGCAGATTGTCTCCCAGTCTTATTTACCAATAAACAAGGAACTGAAGTGGCGTCTGCCCATGCTGGCTGGCGTGGGCTATGTGATGGCATTCTAGAAGAAACGATTAAATGTTTTCAATGCCCTCGTAATGAAATTATTGCTTGGTTTGGTCCTGCAATTGGTCCTAAAGCTTTCCAAGTAGGTCAAGATGTTGTGGATCAATTTGTGGCAAAAGATACTCAAGCACAAGAGGCATTTGTTAATGACACCACTAGAAAAGGAAAATTCTTAGGGAATTTATATCAAATAGCTCGCCAGCGTTTAGATAAAATGGGGGTAACTCATATTTATGGTGGAGAACACTGCACTTATACTGAAGCAGAGCAATTCTTTTCATTTCGCCGTGATGTAAATACTGGCAGAATGGCAACATTGATTTGGTTTGAATAATCAAAATTATCAAACCCTTAATAATAAAAAAGTGCGGTTAAAATTTTCTAAAATTACACCGCACTTTTAGTTTCTTTATCGCTATTTTGGTGGTTCAGATTCAGCCACTTTCTTTTTAAATTTACTCCACACCTTATCTTCTTGACCACGCCATAAACGTTGAATATTTTCATGATGACGATACACTAGCAAACAACACACAAGAGCGACAGGAAAAGTAAATTCAGGTCGGAACCACCATACAAAAAATGGGGTTAACAAGGCTGCTAAAACTGCACTCAAAGAAGAATAACCACTGAATAAAAAAACCAATAGCCAAGTTGATAGCATCGTACCTGCGACTCCCCAGCCAATAGGTGCTATGGCACCAAATGCCGTAGCGACTCCTTTACCACCTCTAAATTTAAAATAAATTGGAAAAATATGCCCCAAACAAGCACTAAGAGCAACCATTCCTAATTCAAAAGGCGTCAACCCTAAACGATAACCCAACCAAACAGGCAACATTCCTTTTAACACATCAAAAATGAGAACCGCAAGAGCTGCCCAACGTCCACCAATCCTTAATACATTAGTTGCCCCTGGATTATTTGAACCATTTTTACGAGGATCTGGCAATCCTGCAAGGCGACAAATCAGAATTGCACTGGAAATAGAACCAATTAAATAGGTTACTAGCATATAAAAAATGGCAAAATAACTCATAAATTCACCTTAGAAAGTCAATTTCCTATTAAAAATTATTCGTTTATTCTACCTAAACTTGATAGCATATAGCTAATAATATTTGATTAAAATCGCAAAGGAAATTTATGAATGATCGTATTTTTATTGAAGAGTTGACCGTTTTCGCTCAAATTGGTGTATATGAATGGGAACAACAAATTAAGCAAAAACTCATTTTCGATATTGAAATGCTTTGGGATAGCCGTAAAGCAGCTGAAACAGATAATGTTAGCTATTGCTTAAATTATGCCGAAGTCAGTGAATTTATTATCCAATACGTACAATCTAAGCCCTTTTTATTAATTGAACGAGTAGCCAATGAAGTCGCTGAACAATTACAACAAAGATTTTCTATTCAATGGCTCAAAATTAAACTAAGCAAACCTAATGCCGTGGCACAAGCTCGTAATGTTGGTATTATTATTGAACGTGGTAGTATAAAAAGTGCTTAAATTAACAAATTACATATTTTACGCATCTCTTAAATGTGCCGTTAATTCATCTTGTGAGGCAGCAAAGATAAGAGAACTATCTCGACCATATTGGCGAATTAGCTCTGGAATTGCATCTAATTTTTGAGCTTGACCTAACTCATAAAGCTCAACATAAAAGTTCTTAGCAAGTTCACGAGCTTGAGGAATATTAAAATAAAACATACCGACTCGAGTATAAAGCCCTTTTAAGCTATTTAAAATCATGCCATAAATGGGATTAAAAGAAAAAAAGGCTAATTTATGAAACAGTTCATAATCTAGTGAAGTATAAGAGCTTGCATCTTCGGTAATTGTTTCTATAACATTCTTACAAAGTGATACGGCTTCCTCAAAACTTGCTTTAAATGCTCTGGGTACATAAATAGTGGCAATATTAGTCCGTGCAGACAGAACATTAGAAATGAGCATTGGAGACATTGTACTATCTAAGCGCACCAATACATCAAGAATATTAAGTCCTGATGTTTGCCATACATCATTGACCCGTGTTGGTTTACCATGCTGAATCGTCAACCAACCATCACGAGCTAATCGTTGTAGCACTTCTCGCAGAGTCGTACGTGTCACCCCAATTTTATCTGCGAGTTCTCGTTCCGCAGGTAAATCTGTACCCGGTGGAAAATGATTACCCCAAATACTTTTTACAATATATTCTTCTGCTAAAGCAGCAGGGCTTCTTGCTTTCAAAATAGATTGGTCTTGGTTAGTACTTGTTTGTTTAAACAACAGAAACTCCCTCAAAATATGATCTAGTTCTAAAAAACTAATTATTTAGTATTATCCTTTAATCTGAAATATATTACAATCTATAATATAATTTTACCTAACTTTACAGAGCAACACATACATGAATAATTGTAATGCATTTTTCAATAATTATTTAGGAAGAAGTCCTGACTGGTATAAACTTACTATTATCGCTTTTCTCATTCTTAATCCAATATTATATTTTGCAGTCAGTCCATTCTTAGCTGGTTGGTGTTTGGTGATTGAATTTATTTTCACCCTTGCCATGGCTTTGAAATGCTATCCATTACAACCCGGTGGTCTACTCGCTATAGAAGCCGTCGTAATTGGGATGACATCTCCAGAACATGTTAAATCTGAAATTATGGCAAACTTTGAAGTTATTCTGCTACTGATGTTTATGGTGGCTGGTATTTACTTCATGAAGCAATTATTACTATTTGCTTTTACCAAACTCTTAATTAGTGTTCGATCTAAAATTGCACTCTCTATTGCTTTCTGTTTAAGTGCAGCTTTTTTATCTGCGTTCCTTGATGCTCTAACTGTTGTTGCTGTAATTATCAGTGTAGTTATGGGATTCTATGGTGTATATCATAAAGTGGCTTCAGGTGCTTCTTTTGAAGATTCAACAGATATTACAAATGATGAAAAGATAAAGAAAAATCAACAAGTTCTCGAACAATTCAGAGCATTTTTGCGTAGTTTAATGATGCATGCCTCTGTTGGTACCGCTCTTGGTGGGGTAATGACTTTAGTTGGAGAACCTCAGAATCTTATTATTGCTGAACAAGCATCGTGGAACTTTACCGAGTTTTTTATTCGTATGGCACCAGTCACAGTACCCACTTTAATTGCAGGTATTTTAACTTGTGTACTACTTGAAAAATTACATTTATTCGGCTACGGCGAAAAATTACCTCGTAAAGTATGGTGTATTTTAGTGACCTTTAATCGTGTCCAACAGAAAAAAATGGGAACACAAGACAAAATTAAACTGATTATCCAAGCGCTCATCGGAATATGGTTAATTTGTGGATTAGCATTCCATTTAGCTGCTGTAGGTCTAATTGGTTTAACTGTGATTGTGCTTACTACTGCATTCTGTGGTATTACTTCAGAAAGTGCTATTGGTAAATCTTTCGAAGAATCTTTACCGTTCTGTGCTTTATTAGTGGTATTCTTCTCTGTGGTTGCCGTCATTATTGATCAACACCTTTTTGCACCGATTATTAGTTTTGTACTATCAGCAAGTGAAAGTGCACAGCTATTATTATTTTATGCTTTCAACGGCTTACTCTCAGCAATTTCAGATAATGTATTCGTAGCAACAGTTTATATTAGTGAAGTGAAAGCGGCATTACATGCTGGTTCTATCTCATTAGAACAATTTGAATTACTTGCAGTAGCAATTAACACTGGTACTAACTTGCCATCTGTTGCTACACCAAATGGACAAGCGGCATTTTTATTCTTGCTAACCTCTTCATTAGCACCTCTTATTCGCTTATCTTATGGTAGAATGGTTTATATGGCTTTACCTTATACTATCGTATTAACCGTAGTTGGGTTACTTGCCGTTGAATTTATTTTACCAGGAGCAACAAAATTCTTTAGTAGTTTAGGTTGGATCACCGCACTACCTGTATAAAACATAGAAGGAAATACTATGCTTAATTATTTTAAAGATCTTTCAACCAGTCGTGGCGGATGGTTATTATTAGCTTTTTCTGCTATCGCTTTAGAATTAACAGCATTATATTTCCAATATGGCATGGAATTGCAACCTTGCGTAATGTGTGTTTATGAACGCGTTGCATTATTCGGATTGTTTTTTGCAGGAATAATTGGATTTATTTATCCACGTTCTTGGTTCTTCCGTTTTCTAGGATTATTTATTGGTTTAGGAAGTTCGGTAAAAGGATTATTAATATCATTAAAACATGTAGATTATCAGCTTAATCCTGCACCTTGGAATCAATGTTCCTATTTACCTGAATTTCCACAAACCTTACCTTTAGATAAGTGGTTTCCCTTTTTATTTAGCCCGAGTGGCTCTTGCAGTGAGATTACTTGGTCATTCTTAGGTTTATCTATGGCACAATGGATAGTTGTTATTTTTGTTGTTTACACCTTATTATTCATTATTTTATTGCTAAGCCAATTTAAATCAGGAAAACAAAGACATCGAAAACTTTTTCATTAATCTCATCTCTGAAAAACACAAAAAATCTGCACCTTAATCAGTTGGCGATTTAGCCTAACTTTTGAGGTGCAGATCGAATAAAATGCTTTTTGTTATTTAATTGCCTAAAAGTGCTTAACGTTTATCTTCCGAAACATCGCCTAATAAAATAGCGTATCTTTCTGTGTTTGGATTCATTTCTAAAATAATTTTAATTGCCATAGTTAATGGCACAGAGAGAAACATACCAACAGTTCCTAATAGCCAACCCCAAAATAATAAAGAAAGAAAAACGATTAATGTGGATAATCCTAAAGTACGTCCCATCAGGCGAGGTTCCAAAATATTACCAATCAACATATTAATCGCAATAATGCCAATCATTACGCAGAAACCATCGGATAATCCATTGAGTAAAAAAACCTGTAGAACAATCGGGATTGCTGCAATAATAGAGCCTATATTAGGAATATAGTTAGCTAAAAAGGTTAATGTTGCCCACAAAACCGCATATTGCACATCAAACATTTCTAACAATAACCATACACAAATACCCGTCAGCAAACTTACCAAAGTTTTCACCCATAAATAACTAATTACACCTTGTAAAATAGCATCAAGATATTGTTCTTCGCTACCAGCATCACTGTCTTTATCACTGAATGCTAATGCAAATTTATGTTTAGCTGTTGGGGCTTCGAGTAACATAAAAATCACCACTAAAATGAGTACAAATGCATTAGATACTACATTGGAAAAGTTAAGTAGTAACTTACTCACAAAATTCATCATAGCGCTAGGATCTAAATGATTAAGGATAATCGCTTTATTAATCGAAAAATGAATATTCCACTTTTTTAATAATGCGGTAAGGTCATTTAACCTTTCATCCATTAATACACGATATTGTGGCATTGACTGAGAAAACTCTTGTATTGAGCCATTAATAAGACCAATTAAAAAGAAAAACACCATTAGAATTAGCAAAAACAAAATTGTAATTGCTAACCAATGAGGAATTTTCCTCTTTGTCATATATTGAATAATCGGCGAACAAATAATAGCAATAAATAAGGCTAATAAAAAAGGCACAACAATCTCTCCTGCCATTTTTATGCCTGCTAAAATAATTACCAATGAAGCAAGACCAACTAATACATGATTTGCAGAATGAGGTTTTACCATAATCTATTACTCTTATTTATTTTTAAATTCGGCATGATATTGCTTCTTCATGTCCGATAATTGAAGCGTTAAAGCTTTTGCATCAGCTAATTTACCTTGTTGTGCAAGTTGATCCGCTTGCATAACAACTTCAATAAATTTCTGCATAGCTTGCTGATATGCATTAAATTCTTCATCAGATTTTACTGTGGAAGGACGTTTATTCATCGCCTCTACAGAAAATTTAGTTAAATTATCTGCTGCCTTATGAAATTCTTCGGCACTTGATGCACTCATCAATTCACTATTATAACGTCCCATCATTTGCATTTCTGAACGAGCATCCTCGCCGCCACAAGCCGTTATAACAAAAGATAAGCTAATAATACTAAGTAGAGAAAGTAATTTTTTCATAAAAGATCCTTTTAACTGTGGTAATTTTCTAAAAATTCACCGCAGTTTTAATTAAAAGTAGAATAAAAAGTAAAATACATTAAAGTGCATCTTCGTTTTCTTCACCAGTACGAATACGAATAACACGATCCACATCATACACAAAGATTTTGCCGTCACCAATTTTCCCTGTTTGAGCAGTTTCTACAATGGCCTCAATACATTGATCGAGCAAATCATCAGGAATGATAATTTCAATTTTCACTTTAGGTAAAAAATCCACCATATATTCTGCACCACGATACAATTCAGTATGGCCTTTTTGACGCCCAAAACCACGCACTTCAGTGACTGTCATACCTGTAATACCAATATCAGATAATGATTCTCGCACATCATCTAATTTAAAAGGTTTTATAATTGCTTCAATTTTTTTCATCGCTCACCTCAAAATTTTTATAAATGCCACCGCACTTTTAAGTACGACGTGCTGATTTAGGTCTAAAACTCACAATGACTTCTGGTTTCGTATCAATATATAATCCATTAATCAGTTGTAAACAATATGGTACTGCTGCAAAAATTCCTTTTACTAATACCCTACCATTTTCATCTTTAACACCTTCTAAAGTTTCTTTAATTGCCTTAGGTTGACCTGGTAAATTCAAAATTAAGCTATCTTTACGAATCACACCAACTTGACGAGAAAGGATTGCAGTCGGTACAAAATGTAAACTCACTTGACGCATTTGTTCTCCAAAACCAGGCATTTCTCGATCAGCAATAGCTAATGTTGCATCAGGTGTCACATCACGTTTAGCAGGGCCTGTTCCGCCTGTCGTCAGCACTAAATGACATTGGTGAATATCTACTAACTCAATTAATGTCTTTTCAATTTCTGATTGTTCATCTGGAATTAAACGAGTTTCAACATCAAATTTATCCACTAAAGCATTTTCTAACCAAGTTTGTAATTCTGGGATACCTTGATCTTGATAAATGCCTTGTGAAGCTCGGTCAGAGACTGAGACTAGTCCAATTTTCAATTTTGTTTGTGAAAGTGCGGTCATAATTTTCCTTTTTTCTCCCTAGAATGGGAACAATACAGGCACCAAGAAAATGGTGACTAACATAACTAAGATGGT
This sequence comes from Mannheimia massilioguelmaensis, assembly GCF_000940515.1. Classification (NCBI taxonomy): domain Bacteria; kingdom Pseudomonadati; phylum Pseudomonadota; class Gammaproteobacteria; order Pasteurellales; family Pasteurellaceae; genus Mannheimia; species Mannheimia massilioguelmaensis. Next base: position 117,056 of record NZ_CDQL01000004.1, on the reverse strand, counting down.
GAATGGTACGCCAATTTTGACAAAATCACCAAATTTATATCCTGCTGGCCCTAATACCATCGTATTCACAGGGCAAGAAACAGGCGTCATAAAAGCCGCAGAGGCGGAAATAGCAACTGTCATAGCGAAAGGGACTGGTGATAAATTTAATTGGTGAGCCATATTAATTGCAATAGGAGCCATTAAAATTGCCGTAGCCGTATTAGAAATAAATAATCCAACTACCGCAGATAAAGTAAATAAACTGATTAAAATCCAATGCTTACCCATGTTACCTACGGTATTAATCATAAAATCCACCACTAAATCTACCCCACCTGTTTTTTGTAAGGCGATGGAAAATGGCATCATACCAACAATTAGAATAATAATTGGCCAGTGAATGCTATCATAAGCACTTTTTGCATCAATACAACGGAATTTCCCCAATAATAAACAAGCAATTAATGCAGCAATAACATTAGGCACCACACCTGTCACCATGAGGATTACCATGGCTACCACAGAGAAAATAGCATGCATAGCTTGACTACGAGCAGGAACGGCTTTATCAATTTCTTTTGGATATTCCAATACAAAGAAGTCTTTAGTACGATCAGGCAATTTGCGAATCAGTTTCCAATCCCCAATCACTAATAATTGATCGCCTAATTTATAAGGTTCTTCCACCAATAATCCCTGCAATAATTCTCCATCACGTTTAATTCCAATTACATTCAAACCATAATGGGAACGAAAACGCAACTGGGCAGCACTCTGACCAATGGCATCACTATCTGGTACAGGCGTAATTTCTACCATGCCTACAGATTTTAATTGTTCATTAAAGTGAGTATTGCGAATTTCGGTAGGTTCTAAATGATATAAATGACAGAAAGAATCTAAATCTAACTGAGGATTAGCAATATCAATTAATAGAATATCTTTTTCTTTAATTTCAATTTTTCCTAAGGAAGCGGCAATAAAGACTGGGCGAAATCGCTTCCAACGTTCAATGGCTAAAATATTTAATTTATAATTAGAACGTAAATGCAAGTCTTCAACTGAATGACCAATAAATTGTGATCCCGTTTTCACTACAAATCGTTTAACACGCTGATGTAATTGATATTCTTCAATTAAATCAGTAATTGAATCACGTTGTTTGACTTCACTAATATTATGCTCTGAACTATCAAGCCAACGGCGAGCTATTAGCATATATAAAATCCCCACCACCAAGACCGCTAGACCAATCGGGGTAAAAGAGAAAAAACTAAAACGAAGATTATCAATACGCACTAATTCTGCATTCACTACTAGATTAGGAGCCGTAGCAATCAATGTCATCATACCACTGATTAAACCCGCTACACTTAGTGGCATCATTAATCGTTTAGGGGAAATTTTCATTTGCTGACAAATAGCAAGTACCACAGGAATAAAAATTGCCACAACCCCAGTAGAACTCATAAAAGAACCCAGGCCTGCAACTGCTAACATTAATAAAACCAGCACCTTAGTTTCACTATTATTGGAAACCTTCATCAGCCATTCGCTTACTTGGTAAGCGACACCTGTACGAACAAGCCCCTCGCCGACAATAAATAGAAGAGCAACTAAGATAACATTGGGATCACTAAAGCCCGCAAATACCTCATCTAAAGATAAAATACCTGTTAAGCAAAATAACAGCATAACTAGTAATGCAACGGTGTCCATCCGCAATTTATTCTGCACAAACAAAATAATTGCACCGATCAGTAAAGCAAGTACAACAAATAGTGGTGATTGATACCAAAGTTGTTCATTCATAATCTATTTCGCTTATCAATTATGCTTATCTAATACCTTACGTACAGGACCAAAACTACGGCGATGTTGTGGCAAGGCGCCAAATTCAACTAATTTTTCTAAATGGACTTTTGTCGGGTAACCTTTATGTTTTGCAAATTCATATTGCGGATATTGTTTATCCAGTTCTTCCATCTCATGATCACGAGCTACTTTAGCAATAATTGATGCAGCACTAATCTCTTGTACCTTACTATCACCTTTTACCACGGCTTGTGCTGGCATGGCTAATTCAGGCACTCGATTGCCATCGACTAACACAAAGTGCGGTTGAATTTTTAAATTTTTTACCGCACGTTGCATCGCAAGCATGGTGGCATGCAGAATGTTTAATTGATCAATTTCTTCAGGCTCTGCACGCCCTAATGCCCAAGCTAATGCCTTTTGTTTAATTTCTTCAGCAAGCTGTTCACGCTTCTTTTCAGATAATTTTTTACTGTCTGCCAATCCTTCAATAGGATTATTAGGATCTAAGATCACTGCTGCTGTAACCACGGCGCCCACTAATGGTCCCCGTCCGACTTCGTCTACACCTGCAACTAATTCAAAACCTTGCGGGTATTCAAAATCACTCATGCTTGTTTCCTTCTAATAAATCAATTACAGCTTGAGCTGCTTGACTATCTGCATCGCATCGAATCAGTTGATGCAATTCAGTAAAACGTTGTAATAAAATTTTACGATTTTCTACCGCACTTTCACTTTGATCTAAATAGGCAGCAAGCTGTACAGCTAATTTCTCTGGTTCACACTCTTGTTGGATCATTTCTGGTACTAACATCTCATCTGCCAATAAATTAGGCAAGGAAATATACTTACTTTTCACCAAACGTTTCGCTAAGAAATAAGTTAATGGTTTCATTTTATAACCGACGACCATTGGCGATTTACATAGCATACATTCTAACGCTGCCGTTCCAGATGCTAATAAAGTGGCGTCTGACACTATCATGGCTTGACGAGCATGACCATCTAATAAAATCAATTCTAGTTCAGGAGCAACTTGTGCTTTTAACTGTTCAAATTGTTGGCGGCGTTTTTCATTGACTAATGGCACAAGGAATTGAAGTTCTGGATATTGCTGTTTTAATAACTGTGCGGTTTGTAAGAAAGGTTCTGCTAAAAACTCCACCTCTGAACCACGACTTCCCACAAGAATCGCCATATAACGCTTATTTTCATCTAATTTCAATAGTTGACAAGCCTCACTACGATTAGGTTTTAGAGGTATTGCATCAGCCATAGTATGCCCTATAAAACGACAAGGCACATTGAAACGATCATAAAAGGCTTTTTCAAAAGGTAAGAAAGCTAAAACAAGATGAGTCGCTTTAGCAATTTTATAAATTCTATTTTGACGCCAAGCCCATACTGATGGGCTCACATAATGAATAGTTTTAATCCCTTGTGCTTTGAGTTTTTCTTCCACATAAAGATTAAATTCAGGCGAATCAATACCAATAAAAATATCTGGTTTAACTGCCAACATCGTTTCAACGATCTGTTTACGAATTTTCAGTAAGCGTGGCAAATGCTTCAAAATTTCAACCAACCCCATTACTGCAATTTCTTCCATATCCACTAGGCTTTCACAACCTTCAGCCAACATATTTTTACCTGCAATGCCAATAAAACGTGCTTGTGGATATTTCAATTTTAACGCTCGAATTAAACCTGCACCAAGAATATCTCCTGATACTTCTCCTGCTACAATAGCAATAGTTGGATGATTATTTATTACATTTTCCATAATGATTACGCTAGCAAAATGTTGATAAAAATAACCGCACTTTAGGTCTATTTTCCCCAAAGTGCGGTATGATTTTCATAAATTATAAACTAATTTCTAATTTATCATAAGCACGAAAAGCTTTTTCTAAAGCTTTCTCAACAGAAATATCACGACTTAAAATCACTCCCATACGACGGTGTCCATTAACTTCAGCTTTACCAAATAAACGAATATTCGTATTTGGTTCTGCTAGCACTTGTTCTAAATGATCAAATTGTACTTGTGTAGATTTTCCTTCCACCACAATCGCTTTTGACGCAGCTGGACTAATGAGATTAATTTCAGGAATAGGTAAGCCTAAAATTGCCCGAGCATGTAATGCAAATTCAGAAAGCTCTTGGGAAATTAAAGTGACCATTCCTGTATCATGTGGTCGAGGCGATACTTCATTAAAAATAACATCATCACCACAGACAAACATTTCCACACCAAAAATACCACGTCCTCCTAATGCACTGGTAATTTTCTCTGCCACTTCTTGAGCTTTTTGTAAGGCTTTTTCAGACATGGCTTGTGGCTGCCAAGATTCACGATAATCACCATCTTGTTGATGATGACCAATTGGTGCTAAAAATGAAGTTCCACCAACATGACGAACCGTTAGCAAGGTGATTTCATAATCAAATTTTACAAAACCTTCTACAATCACTCTGCCAGCACCTGCTCGACCACCTTCTTGAGCATAATCCCAAGCTTGTTGAACTTGATCTAACGATTTAATAATAGATTGCCCATGCCCTGAAGAAGACATAATAGGCTTAACCACACAAGGAACACCAATTTTTTCTACAGTTTGTTTAAAATCTGTAAAATTATCTACAAATTGATAATTTGAGGTAGGTAACCCTAACTGTTCAGCGGCTAAACGACGAATACCTTCACGATTCATGGTTAATTGTGTTGCTTTAGCTGTGGGAATGACAGTAAATCCCTGCTGCTCTAATTCAACTAAAGTTGCAGTAGCAATAGCTTCCACTTCGGGCACAATATAATCAGGTTTTTCTTTTTCCACTAAAGCTTTTAATGCCTCACCATCTAACATGGAAATGGTATAAGCTCTATGAGCCACTTGTTGTGCTGGCGCATTTTCATAACGATCTACGGCGATAACTTCAACACCTAAACGCTGTAGTTCAATTACTACTTCTTTACCTAACTCACCTGCACCTAACATCATTACTTTCGTTGCTTTCGGGGTTAATGCTGTACCAAGAGTTGTCATAAATGTTCCTTTACTATTGTGTTGCTAACGAGAATTATGGGTTTAATAATTTTTCGTCTAATAACAAATCTTCATTTTTATTAATGCTAATACCTTTTTCAATCACATGGCGAGCGGCTATTTGAGCTTCAGCAAGTGAATGTTCAGTATATGTGCCACATTGGTATTCATTTAATTCTGGAATTTGATCTTGAGATTTAACCACTAGCACATCTTTCATTGCTGCTAGCCAAGCGGTTGCCACACGTTGCTCATCTGGACAGCCAATTAATGACATATAGAAACCTGTACGGCATCCCATTGGCGAAATATCAATAATTTCTACATCCCTCGCATTTAAATGATCACGCATAAAGCCCGCAAATAAATGTTCTAAGGTATGAATACCTTTAGATGGAATATTTTCTTTATTGGGAATACAAAAACGCAAGTCAAACACCGTAATATCATCCCCTTTGGGAGTTCGCATTGTTTTAGCAATACGTACTGCCGGGGCTTTCATAATTCTGTGGTCAACTTTGAAGCTATCGAGCAATGGCATAATTTATCCTTTTTTTAATTTTTTTGAACTTTCTGACATATTACGAGTCTTATGAATAGCAACTTACAGTTGTGATTAATAATAAAAAATTGGTTCCTTAGGTTATATTTTGCCACTCATCTCAATGAGTGGCTTTTTTATTTTAGCAAATCTAACTTATTTTTAACATTTATAAAAATTGATAACCTATGACCAAATAGCATAAAAATAAATAACGTAAGGTTTTACCTATTAACATAAAGCTAAAAACCTTTCCCCAAGGTAAACCTATCCAACCTGCGACTGCACAAAACACATCACCTACAACTGGCATCCAACTTAATAATAAAGCAAAGCTACCATAACGCTTAAATTTTTCTAAAACCCACCGCACTTTTGCATTGGATTGCTGGCTAAGCTCAGGGGATGGCAACCAACATCCAATCCAATAGGTTGTCATTCCACCCAAAGTATTACCAATAGTTGCTACCACTAATAAAAGCAATATTGAACTAGAAAAATAATGTTGAGCAGATAATTGCATCGCCGTTGCTAATCCAAGAAAAATAATCTCTGAACTGCCAGGCAACACTGTCGCACTAAGAAAACTACTCGCAAACATTAAATAAAGGCTATGATGTTGCCAAAACTCTGCCCAAAATGTCCATTCAAACATAATACAACATCAACATTCTATAGTTCATTTTATATCTCATTGTGGCGATTTTATTTTTATCTCTTATTTATTTGTAATAATATTATTGAAGCGAATATCCCACACATCCATGCCACCAGCCAATGCAGCTTGAACACCAAAATCTGCATCTTCAAAAACTAAACAATGTTTAGGTTCTACATTCAATAATTCTGCACAACGCAAAAACGTCTCAGGAGCAGGTTTATGCTGTTTTACATCCTCAGCCACCACCATCGCATTAAAATAATGCGCTAAATTAAAATGGCTTAGTAACAAATCCACCATACTTTGATGCGAACCTGTTCCCAACGCCAATGGTTTTTTACGATAAAAATGTTGTAAAACTTGTATAGTTGGCAGCAATGTCGCTTTCTCAATAACTAACTTTCGTCCAAAATTACGTTTTAAAATAACTAATTGTTCTTCTAGTTCAGGGGGGACGCCATAACGACGCATAGTTTCTTCTGCAATCACTTTAGTGGGAGCGCCTGCAAACTCATACATCACATCACCTTTAATCGGATAGCCTAATACTTCGCCTACTTTTTCCCAGGCAAGAGCATGACTAGGCATCGTATCTATAAGTGTACCATCCATATCAAAAATCAGTGCATCATATTGATTAATCAGCTCAAAATCGAACATGTTTATCCTCTTTTTTATTTTTCTACATTTTCCTATAAATTTGTGATCTATGCACTGTTTAATTTTAATACATTTGTTATGCTTAAAATGATCCTAACTTACCCCATGAGTCTTATGAAATTAGCAGAACATTTAATATTATTAGAAGAGCGACAGCTAATTAATAGCAATTTATCAACTATCATGTTAAGAATTGAGAAACGCCTTATAGATTATTGGAAAGTTGATGTTACAACCAAACAAATGGAAATGGAATTATTGCATCTTGCCATGGCTTTAGGTCGAATAAACAGGGGCTATGCAGCTCAACCTCTACATAAAGACATTATGGAAGAAATTAAAAGTGCGGTGTATTTTCCAAAAATTTTAGAAATACATAGAGATATTCTTACACTTATCCCTTTTTCTATTCCAGAGAGCGAACAAACTCATTTAATTGCAAACTGGTATTCTCTTACGATTGCCCAACCTTGGGTGTTAAAACAAGATTAGTCACAACCAACTAATAAAATATTAACTCATGAAATATATGGCTAAATAAATAAGTGAATAAGAAAAAATCAGTTAGTTTTGATAAAAAGGGAATTAAGAGATTTAGTGAAATGGCGCACCCGAAAGGATTCGAACCTTTGACCGCTCGGTTCGTAGCCGAGTACTCTATCCAGCTGAGCTACGGGTGCGCTGATTGATTTCTCAATATTAGCAAACTTTATTTATTCTCGCAATCTATTATTGACCAGTTCAATCTAGAGTAAAAATTGAAATGGCGCACCCGAAAGGATTCGAACCTTTGACCGCTCGGTTCGTAGCCGAGTACTCTATCCAGCTGAGCTACGGGTGCCCTGAGAGTAAATGGCGGTGAGAGAGGGATTCGAACCCTCGATGCAGTTTTTGACCACATACTCCCTTAGCAGGGGAGCGCCTTCAGCCTCTCGGCCATCTCACCGTCGTCGGTTTGTGGGCGGTATCATACTTTTTTCTGAAAATAAGTCAAATGATTTTTTACAAAACTTTGCAATCCGTCACTCATTTGTCGGAATTATGTGCAATTTAACTCAATTTCATTTAATTACGTTTTAACATTGCTCGCAAATTAGCAATATTGGCTACCGCTTTCTGTTCTTTTTGTTCTGCCGTTAACGCTGGCTTATCACGTTCCCATTGCAAATCATCTTGTGGTAATTCCAATAAGAAACGACTTGCTTCAGGTTTAATTAACTCACCAAATTGACGGCGTTCTTTACATAAAGTAAAACGCAATGTGCGTTGTGCTCTAGTAATACCTACATAAGCTAGGCGTCGTTCTTCTTCTACATTATCTTCATCAATGCTGGTTTGATGAGGTAAAATCCCCTCTTCCATTCCCACTAAAAATACATGGGGAAATTCTAGTCCCTTAGATGCATGCAAAGTCATCAGTTGCACCTGATCAGACTCATCATCCTCTTCTCCACGTTCTAGCATATCTCGTAAAGTGAGACGAGTGACGACTTGATTTAAGGTCATTGGCTCATTAAATTCATCGCCTTTGAGCATATCATTCACCCATTCAAATAAAGTCACCACGTTTTTTGACTGCATTTCGGCAGCTTTAGGGCTATTGGCATATTCATACAAATATTCTTCATAGTGAATCTGTGCCAACATGGAACGAACGGCGCGTTGTGGTTCAGAACGTACCACTTCATCACTTAATTCCACCATCCAACGCCCAAAGTTTTGTAACGCATTATAAGCTTTAGGGGTAACAAGCTGAATTAAGTCAAAATCAAAAATTGCTTCAAATAAGCTCACGTGTTTTTGATTGGCTAACATGCCTAATTTTTCTAAGGTTGCTGTACCAATTTCACGTTTGGGCGTATTCACAATACGCAAAAATGCAGAATCGTCATCTTGATTCACAAGTAATCGCAAATAAGCCATCATATCCTTAATTTCTACACGGGAGAAAAATGAGGTTCCACCTGAAATTTTATAAGGAATACGATTTTGCATTAGTACTTTTTCTAATAAACGCGATTGATGATTGCCTCGATATAAAATGGCATAATCTTGATATTTTGTTTTATTGATAAAACGATGAGCAATCAATTCACCAACCACACGTTCAGCCTCATGTTCTTCATTTTTGGCTTCAATAACCTGTAGTTTTTCACCTTCGCCAATATTAGAGAATAGTTTTTTATCAAAAACATGATCATTATTATCAATAAGAATATTAGCGCAATGCAAAATCCGTTGCGTAGAACGATAATTCTGTTCGAGCTTAATCACTTTTAATTGTGGGAAATCATCACGTAAACGCACCATATTCTGTGGGCGTGCACCACGCCATGAATAAATAGATTGGTCATCATCGCCTACCACTGTAAAGCATGCTCGTTGCCCGACTAATAATTTAATCAACTCATATTGACTGGTGTTAGTATCTTGATACTCATCCACTAATAAATAACGAATTTTTTCTTGCCATTTCAACCGCACTTCCTGATGAGTTTTAAATAGTAAAGTAGGAAGCATAATTAAATCATCAAAGTCTAAGGCGTTATAAGCACGAATCTGATTAGCATAACGCTCATAACATTTGGCAAAAGTTTGTTGCTTTTCATCTCGTGCAAATTTAGCCGCTTGGCTTGGCATGACTAAATCATTTTTCCAATTTGAAATCGTCGAAATCAGCTCACGTAATAGATCTTTATCCTCTAGTAATAAATCAGCCGTTAATTCTTTTAATAATGCCATTTGATCATGTTCGTCAAATAACGTCATATTCGCTTTAAAACCAAGATGCTTATATTCTCGTTTAATGATATCGAAACCTAAGGTATGAAAAGTCGAAATCGTTAAACCTTTAGTTGATTCTTTACCAATAGAATGGGCTACACGCTCTTTCATCTCTCGAGCGGCTTTGTTAGTAAAAGTTACTGCTGCAATTTGTTTTGGTAAATAACCGCACTTTTCTATCAAATAGGCGATCTTATTAATAATCACACGTGTCTTGCCAGACCCTGCACCTGCAAGTACTAAGCAAGGTCCAGAGGTATACTCCATGGCTTCTTGTTGTTGAAAATTAAGTTTCATTTATTCCTGTGACCAAACATAAGGTAAAAGTGCGGTATCTAATAAGAAAGAAAGGGGTAAATCTAAAATTGGTAAACCCCATTGCTGTGCCTGTTGCCAATCAAGCTTAGTCCCATCATAAGCCTCATACTTATCTCGGGGATTAATTAATTGAACAATAGTTCCACAGCCCGTCATACAGAAAAGTGCGGTTAAAATGAGTAAATTTTTAATCATAAATTGCTATCTCAAATAATGTTATACATTATAAGCGAAAATCATGGCTTTGTTAGGGAAATTTCTGTCATAAAACTGATATGCTCATGAGTCTTCATTAGCAAATAATGATAGATTAAAAAATATACAGACCATTTTACGCCTTTTTACGTCTCTCAAAATCCATCTTACTGTATACATATCACATTGATTTAAAATAGTTTTTTAGATTTTAAAAGAGATAACTAAAGTTTACTAAATCACATTCAAAAGTTATTAGCAAATTCAACCACAATCTTATCCACAGAAAATCTGAATAACTCACAAATGGCTAAAAACCGCTATAAATTTCACCAAACCTCGGGTTTATTTTTTTCATCTCATGTGGATAACTTACCCTTGAAATTTGCTTTGTTTTTTGTCAAGAGGCAGAAGATTAAAAAATACCACTATTGATAAAGATCTTTTTTAGGTTTTTGTAATATAAAAAGATCTTTGTGAGAAAAAAATCTTTTTTGCTACTTATTCAGTGATTATCCACTAAATTATTCACATCTTGTGGAAATGTGGATAACTTGCTTATGGGCTGCTTTACTAAAATTTTTTCTATTATCACCGCACTTTATTTGTGATTTCTGTGGATAATGATTGAGTAATACCTCAGATTATGAAACAATTTAGGGTTATCAGAATATATAAAACATTTATTTAAGGTGAGCGATAGTGATCGATTTCGATGGCTACCGTCCTAATGTTGGCATTGTCATTTGTAACAACAAGGGACAAGTTATGTGGGCCAAGAGGTACGGACAAAATTCATGGCAGTATCCACAAGGTGGCATCAATGATGGCGAAACACCAGAACAAGCAATGTTTCGTGAATTGTATGAAGAAGTTGGATTAACTCGTAGAGATGTCAAAGTACTCTATGTATCCAAACAATGGCTACGCTATAAATTGCCAAAACGTTTGTTGCGATATGATAGTAAACCAATGTGTATTGGACAAAAACAACGCTGGTTTCTTGTACAGTTAATAAGTAACGAAAAAAATATTAATATGAATTGTACCCCTTCTCCTGAATTTGATGGATGGCGTTGGGTAAGCTTTTGGTATCCAGTTCGGCAAGTGATCTCTTTCAAACGTGATGTGTATCGCAAAGCGATGAAAGAATTCGCAACATTCCTTTTTGATCCAAATAAAACCAGTAATGTACTTTTATCAGCTATTGATGAAAAAAAGAAAAATCATACTGTAAAAAAAGCTCAACATCCTTATCGAACTCAAGATAAAAAACGTAAATTCAGAGGCTAATATGCTAACTTTTTTCATTATTACATTACTTGTCGGTACTATTGTTGGCTTTTTAGCAGGTATTTTTGGTATCGGTGGAGGATTAGTGATTGTGCCTACACTCCTCTATTTATTGCCCATGGTTGGCGTACCTGATGAAAAATTAATGGCAACCGCATTAGGTACCTCTTTTGCGACAATTATTTTCACTAGCTTATCATCTGCTTATCGTCATAATAAAATGGGGAATGTGGTATGGGAAACTGTTAAATATCTTGCACCTAGCGCAGTCATTGCCATTTTTATTTCTGGCTTATTTATCGGCAAATTACCAAAAGATATTTCCAGTAAACTATTTGCACTCTTAGTGGTCTATTTAGCCATAAAAATGGTGTTATCTATTCGTCAGAAAAAATCTGAAAATACTGCTATTACACCATTAACACCACAAAAAACGATTCTCGGTGGGATTGGTATTGGTATTGCCTCAAGTGCTGCGGGGATTGGCGGTGGAAGCTTCATTGTTCCTTTTCTTAATTCTCATGGCATTGAGATGAAAAAAGCTATTGGTTCATCATCATTTTGTGGTGCTTTTTTAGGTTGTGCAGGGATGTTTAGTTTCATGATCGGAGGTTGGGCAACAGAAGGTATGCCTAATTGGTCATTAGGTTATATTTATTTACCTGCTGTGTTAGGTATTATGGTGACTTCATTCTTTACCTCAAAGCTTGGTGCTGAAGTTGCCAATAAGCTACCTGTTACTAAACTCAAAACCTATTTTGCTGTTTTCTTGATTCTTATGGCAATCAAGATGATTTTAGGATAATTCTTTAATAAGGAAATTTATGGAAAACCAGTTTTTAACTTTCCCCCAAATTGATCCCATTATTTTTTCCATTGGCCCTATCAGCTTGCGCTGGTATGGTTTAATGTATTTGATTGGTTTTATGTTCGCCCGTTGGCTTGCTGTTCGCCGAGCCAATCAACCGAATAGTGGCTGGACAATTGAACAAATTGATAATTTATTATTCAATGGTTTCGCTGGCGTGTTCCTTGGTGGACGAATTGGCTATGTATTATTTTATCAATGGGATCTATTCCTCAGAGATCCAATGTACCTCTTCCGAGTTTGGGAAGGCGGCATGTCATTTCACGGTGGTTTAATTGGGGTAATTATTTCCATGCTGATCACCTGCAAATTACAAAAACGTTATTTTTGGGCTGTAGCTGATTTTATTGCTCCTCTCATTCCATTCGGTCTGGGAATGGGACGCATTGGCAATTTTATCAATGATGAACTTTGGGGAAGAGTCACCGACGTACCTTGGGCAGTCCTATTCCCATCAGGTGGCTACTTACCACGCCACCCTTCACAACTCTACGAATTTTTCTTAGAAGGCATAGTATTATTCTGTATCTTAAATTGGTTTATTAGAAAACCTCGCCCAATAGGCTCAGTATCTGGCTTATTCTTATTATGCTATGGACTATTCCGATTCATTGTAGAATTCTTCCGTGAACCTGATGTACAACTAGGATTATATTTTGGTCAACATATCTCAATGGGACAAATTCTATCAACACCAATGATTATTCTTGGTGCATTATTTATCGCTATAGCCTACCGTCGTAAAACTGCGGTATAAAAAACAAAAATTTTGGGAAAGATATATGCGTCAATATTTAGATTTATGCCAACGGATTATTGAGCAAGGCACTTGGGTTCAAAATAACCGTACAGGAAAACGTTGCTTAACCATTATTAATGCTGATTTAAACTATGATGTTGCCAATAATCAGTTTCCAATTATTACTACTCGTAAAAGTTATTGGAAAGCGGCTATCGCAGAGTTTCTGGGTTATATTCGAGGTTATGATAATGCCGCAGATTTTCGTAAACTCGGTGCGAAAACCTGGGATGCAAATGCCAATGAAAATCAAGCTTGGCTAGCTAACCCACACCGTAAAGGGACCGATGACATGGGCCGCGTCTATGGTGTGCAAGGTCGAGCATGGCGTAAACCCAATGGCGAAACCATTGATCAACTACGTAAAATTGTCAATAATTTAAGCCGAGGTGTAGATGATCGTGGTGAGATTCTAACTTTTTTTAACCCTGGTGAATTTGATCTCGGTTGCCTACGCCCTTGTATGTACAATCATACCTTTTCATTGCTTGGTGATACTTTATATTTAACCAGTTATCAACGTTCTTGTGACGTACCACTAGGGTTGAATTTCAATCAAATTCAAGTGTTTACTTTTCTAGCACTGATGGCTCAAATTACAGGAAAGAAAGCTGGTATGGCTTACCATAAAATTGTAAATGCGCATATTTATGAAGACCAACTTGAATTAATGCGTGATGTACAATTAAAACGTGAGCCATTCCCATCTCCTAAATTGGAAATTAATCCAGATATTAAATCTCTTGAAGATCTTGAAACTTGGGTAACGATGGATGATTTTAAGGTCATCGGCTATCAATGCCATGATGCGATTAAATATCCATTTTCTGTATAACTCAGCTTATAAAGTGCGGTAAGCTTTTTCAAAATTTCTACCGCACTTTTCTCCTTATACTTTGCTTATGACAATAATGACGATTAGTGAACAACAGGCTTTTGATGAATATATGATGGCTCATGCGCTTTCCTTAGCGGATAAAGCAGAAGCATTGGGCGAAATCCCTGTTGGTGCAGTATTAGTGGATGAACAAGGTAAAATTATTGGTGAAGGCTGGAATTTATCTATCGTTAATTCTGATCCTACTGCCCATGCAGAAATTATTGCATTACGTAATGCTGGGCAAAAGCGACAAAATTATCGTCTACTTAATACCACCCTATATGTCACTCTAGAACCTTGTACGATGTGTGCAGGTGCTATTCTACATAGCCGAATTAAGCGTTTGGTTTTTGGTGCTGCTGACTATAAAACAGGAGCTGTAGGATCTAGATTTCATTTTTTTGATGATTACAAAATGAATCATGTGATTGAAGTGACTGGTGGTATTTTAGAGGAAAAATGTAGTCAAAAACTAAGTGCTTTTTTTAAAAAACGCCGAGAACAGAAAAAACACCAAAAAAATACCGCACTTTCCACTGAAAATAGCCCATAAGAAAACCATCATAATGATGGTTTTCTTTTAATATTTTACATTTTTTAATCCGTATCCTTCAAGAATACCTTTCACATGTTCCATAAGCTCTTTTGTTGGTGGTTTTACATCTTCCAATTCATATTTGTCACCAAGCACTTCCCATTTATGTGCACCTAAGCGATGGTAAGGCAATAGCTCTACTTTCTCAATATTCTGCATATCTTTAATAAAGTAGCCTAACATATGGATATCGTCATCATTATCCGTATATCCTGGCACAACAACATGACGTATCCAAGTACGTTTATTACGTTCAGCAAGATATTTGGCAAAGTCGAGCACACGTTTATTCGGTACACCAATTAGGCTTTCATGAATTCGTTCATTCATTTCTTTAAGATCTAGCATAACTAGATCGGTTTCATCAATTAATTCATCAATAATATGATCATGATGACGAACGAAACCATTAGTATCTAAGCAAGTATGAATACCCACCTCATGGCAAGCTCTAAACCAGTCTCTTACAAATTCAGCTTGTAAAATTGCTTCCCCACCAGAAGCAGTGACACCACCACCAGAAGCATTCATAAAATGGCGATAAGTCACCACTTCTTTCATTAAATCTTCTACTGAAATTTCTTTACCACCATGCAAGTCCCACGTATCTCTATTATGGCAGTATTTACAACGCATCAAACAACCTTGTAAAAATAAAATAAAACGAATACCCGGACCATCAACTGTACCACAGGTTTCATATGAGTGAAATCTTCCTAAAACTGACATATGCATGTCCTTAAATCATTGAATTGTTGATAGCTTGCAGGATTATAACAAAAAAATCTGTTTTTTTCAGGTTAAAAACTTATTGCATGTAGTCAATATAATAACAATAAATCTATTATCAATATTTCAGATATAAAAAATTCCGCCTATTCAAAGCGGAATTTTTTTATTTATAGATTATATATTATCTACGTAATTACATTGATTGTGTAAAGGTACGAGTAATAACATCTTGTTGTTGTTCTTTGGTTAATGAGTTAAAACGAACAGCATAACCAGATACACGAATTGTTAATTGTGGATATTTTTCTGGGTGTTCCATTGCGTCTAATAACATTTCACGGTTAAGAACATTAACATTTAAGTGTTGACCACCTTCAACTGTTGCTTCATGATGGAAATAACCATCCATTAAGCCCGCTAAATTACGACGTTGTGCTTCATCATCTTTACCTAATGCATTTGGTACGATTGAGAAAGTATATGAAATACCATCTTTTGCATAAGCAAATGGAAGTTTAGCCACAGAAGTAAGTGAAGCAACAGCACCTTTTTGGTCACGACCGTGCATTGGGTTAGCACCTGGGCCGAATGGTGCACCAGCACGACGACCATCTGGAGTATTACCTGTTTTCTTACCATATACCACATTAGAGGTGATAGTAAGAACAGATTGTGTAGGAGTCGCATTGCGATAAGTTTTGTGTTTTTGAACTTTTTTCATAAAACGTTCAACTAAATCAACAGCTAAGTCATCTACACGTGGATCATTGTTACCAAATTGTGGATATTCACCTTCGATTTCAAAGTCAATAGCGACATTTGAAGCAACTACGTTGCCATCTTTATCTTTGATATCGCCACGAATTGGTTTAACTTTTGCATATTTAATTGCTGATAATGAGTCAGCAGCAACTGAAAGACCAGCAATACCACAAGCCATTGTGCGGAATACATCACGATCATGGAATGCCATTAATGCTGCTTCATAAGCATATTTATCATGCATAAAGTGAATAATATTTAATGCTGTCACATATTGTGTTGCTAACCAGTCCATGAAGCTATCCATACGTGTCATAACTTCATTGAAATCTAACACATCTGATGTAATTGGAGCTGTTTTAGGACCAACTTGCATACCATTCTTTTCATCGATACCACCGTTAATTGCATATAGCATAGTTTTCGCTAAGTTTGCACGAGCACCGAAGAATTGCATTTGTTTACCAACAACCATTGGAGATACACAACATGCAATTGCATAATCATCGTTGTTGAAATCTGGACGCATTAAATCATCGTTTTCATATTGAACAGATGAAGTATCAATAGATACTTTAGCACAGTAACGTTTGAATGCTTCTGGTAATTGTTCAGACCAAAGAATTGTTAAGTTTGGTTCTGGAGAAGTGCCCATTGTGTATAAAGTATGTAATACACGGAAGCTATTTTTAGTGACTAATGGACGACCATCTAATCCCATACCTGCTAATGTTTCAGTTGCCCACATTGGGTCGCCTGAGAATAATTGATCGTATTCAGGAGTACGTAAGAAACGAACCATACGTAATTTCATTACTAAATGATCCATTAACTCTTGTGCTTGTTGTTCAGTGATTAAACCACGTTTTAAGTCACGTTCGATATAAATATCTAAGAATGTAGATGTACGACCGAATGACATTGCTGCACCATTTTGTGATTTAACTGCAGCTAAATATGCAAAATATGTCCATTGGATAGCTTCTTGAGCATTGGTTGCTGGTCCAGAAATATCATAACCGTAAGAGGCTGCCATTTCTTTAATTTTGCCTAAAGCTCTGTGTTGTTCAGCAATTTCTTCACGTAATTGAATTGTGGCTTGAATATCTTCACCAGCTTCTAAGCGAGCTTGTAATGAAGTAAATTGTGCTTTTTTATCAGCCATCAAATAGTCAATACCATATACAGCTAAACGACGATAATCACCGATAATACGACCACGACCATAAGCATCTGGTAAACCTGTTAACACACCTGATTTACGGCAACGTAAAATATCTGGTGTATATACATCAAATACACCTTGGTTGTGGGTTTTACGATATTCAGTAAAAATAAATTCAATTTGAGGATCTAATTTACGACCATAGACTTCACATGAGCCTTTGATCATTTTAATACCACCATATGGCATAATTGCGCGTTTTAATGGAGCATCAGTTTGTAGACCAACAATTTTTTCTAAATCTTTATTGATATAACCTGGCTTATGAGAAGTAATAGTTGATGGTGTATATTCGTCAAAATCTAAAGGAGCATGAGTTTTATTTTCAACTTTAATGCCTTCCATCACATTATTCCATAACTCAAGTGTTGCTGGAGTTGCATCAGCTAAAAATGATTCGTCACCTTCATATGGTGTATAGTTCTTTTGGATAAAATCACGAAGATTTACACCATTTTGCCATTCACCAGGAACAAATCCTTCCCATGCTTTTTTTTGAGCTTCAGTTAATTCAACCATTGTTCATACTTCCTTATTGTTTAGTATTGATAAAACATTGAAATCTTATAAGAACGCCGACGTATGAATAAGTCAGCGTCCTTATTCCCTAATTAATGTGGACGACTGGTATACCATTGCATTAAACCTATGCAAATCGCCCCTCCGACAATATTACCTAAAGTCACTGGAATTAAATTTTTAACTATAAGATGATAGACATCCAAATTTGCAAATTGTTCAGGATTTAATCCAATTGTTTGCCAAAACTCTGGAGAACCCGCATGTGCAATGAGCATTCCCATTGGAATCATAAACATATTTGCAACACAGTGTTCAAAACCAGAGGCAACAAACAAGGCAATAGGTAAAATCATAATAAACGCTTTATCTGTTAACGTCTTACCTGCATAAGCCATCCAGACAGCTATACATACCATAATATTACAAAGAATACCTAAACAGAATGCCTCAATCCAAGTATGCTCTACCTTATGTTGAGCAGTTTTTAAAATAGTTAAGCCCCATTGTCCATTGTCTGCCATAATTTGACCTGAAAACCAAATTAATGCCACAATAAATAATCCGCCAACAAAGTTACCAAAATAGACAACAATCCAGTTACGTAACATTTCATAAGTAGATATTTTTCCGTCAACACGAGCAATAATTGATAAGGTCGACGAAGTAAAGAGTTCACAACCACAAACAACAACCATAATAACACCCAGAGAGAATACTAATCCTCCCACCAGTTTAGTCAGTCCCCAAGGAGAGCCACCACCGCCTGTTTGTGTAGTTGTATAAAATACAAATGCGAGAGCAATAAACATACCTGATGAAATTGCCGATAGAAAAGAATAATATTGTTTTTTAGTTGCTTTATAAGCGCCAACGTCTCGACCTGTCACAGCGATTTCGGTAGGTGAGGCTATACAAGTAGATTTAAGATCTTCTGTTTTCATTTTTCATTTCCTCGAATAATACCCTGATCCAAATTAATTAAGCTAATTTGATTAGCTAGAAAAATACTGCAGACTAAAAGTAAATTGTCAGTGGCTGAATTATAAGAAATTCATATACTATATAATAGTTATTTATGTGATCTAGGTCTCTCTTTTAAAAAAAAGTTGACTTAAATCAAAGTTAACCCCAAAGAGTCATATTCATAGGAATGATCAAAAAGTCCAGAATTTAACATCTTTTAATTTAAGTTGATAAATTGCTATTTTGTCTAATTTCTGATAAAAAGTGCGGTAAATTTTTCAAAAAAATATAGGGAATAAAAAATGTCAGAAGAAACCATTTTTAGCAAAATTATTCGTAAAGAAATTCCTGCAAATATCCTTTATCAAGATGAATTAGTCACTGCATTTCGTGATATTTCACCACAAGCAAAAACACATGTTTTAATTATTCCTAATAAACTCATTGCTACCGTAAATGATGTGACGACAGAAGATGAACTTGCATTAGGTCATTTATTTACAGTCGCAGCGAAAATTGCTCAACAAGAAGGCATTGCTGAAGATGGTTATCGTCTCATTGTTAATTGCAATAAACATGCTGGCCAAGAAGTCTTCCATATTCATATGCACTTATTAGGTGGCGAACCTTTAGGGCCCCTTGTTGCTAAGTAAGTAAATCATATGAAAAAGTTTATATTAGTCGCTGTTAACTTATTGTTAGCAGCTTGTTCAATACAAAAACCAAGTTTAACTCATAGCCAAAAACCTATTTTGAATATTACGGCTGATGCTAATTCTTATATAGAAGCTAGCGTTAGCCAAAATTCAGCTTGGGTAAAAAACAAGACCAATCAACCGATTAATGTGTACTACAGCTTATATTGGTATGATCAAAACGGGGTGACTCAGGTATTTAGTCCACAACAAGATAAATATCGTGCCTCACTGCTGCTACAACCCTTACAAAAATCAGAAATAAACCTTAGCAGACCGACACCTGAAAGTGTAAACTATCGCTTATATATCCATATGAATTAATGTCTTGTGCTTAGACATCCTATTTGTCTATTATTTTATTAGGTTTATATGTCAACGTTACTCATGGACCTTAAAGGTCAAGAATTACAACAAGAAGAAATTGAATTACTAGAACACCCTTTAGTCGCAGGATTAATTTTATTTACACGTAATTTTTACGATCGTGAACAAATTCAGGCACTGATTAAAGATATTCGCCAACGTGTAAAAAAACCTTTGCTGATTACGGTTGACCAAGAAGGCGGCCGTGTACAACGTTTCCGCAATGGTTTTACTCAACTTCCTGCTATGCAAGCTTTTGCGGCAATGATTGAAGATCCAGAATTACAACTTGAAACTGCGAAAGAAGCGGGCTGGCTAATGGCTGCGGAAATGGCAGCTTTAGATATTGATCTCAGTTTTGCACCAGTTTTAGATCTCGGGCATGAATGTCAAGCCATTGGAGATCGTAGTTTCAATTCAGAGATAGAAACTGTCATTCCCTTAGCCTCTGCCTTTATTGATGGAATGCATTTAGCGGGCATGGCAACCACGGGTAAACATTTTCCTGGTCATGGACATGTTTTAGCCGATAGCCATTTAGAAACACCTTATGATAAACGTCCAAGTAAAGTCATTTTTGAACGAGACATTCAACCATTCAAACAACTCATTGCACAAAATAAATTAGATGCAGTTATGCCCGCTCATGTAATTTATAGCCAATGTGATAGCCAACCTGCTAGTGGTTCACGATATTGGTTACAAGAAGTTTTACGTAAACAACTTGGCTTTCAAGGTGCAATTTTCTCCGATGATTTAGGTATGAAAGGGGCAAATTTCATGGGCGATTTTGTTGCACGTAGTGAAAAAGCACTTACCGCAGGCTGTGATTTATTATTACTTTGTAATGAGCCTGAAGGAGTCATTCAGGTGCTTGATGGATTAAAATTTTCTGAAAATCAACCGCACTTTGAAGCACGCCAACAACGCTTAACCTCTTTATTTAAAAAGAAATCTTTCAGCTGGAATGAATTAATAAAGACAAGCCGATGGCTCGAAAATAATAAAAAACTATCGATATTGCAACAACGTTGGTTAGATGCAAAGGCCTAAATATGTTTAAGTTTGCCTTTGAAAGC
Organism: Mannheimia massilioguelmaensis; assembly: GCF_000940515.1. NCBI lineage: Bacteria > Pseudomonadati > Pseudomonadota > Gammaproteobacteria > Pasteurellales > Pasteurellaceae > Mannheimia > Mannheimia massilioguelmaensis. The sequence continues at coordinate 96,271 of NZ_CDQL01000004.1, read as the reverse complement.
TAAGCAACTTAAAAGTTCTAGACAATTTTATTTGACCACAACCAATGACAAAATTTTGGTAAAAATGCTAACTAGCTAAAAATAACTACAAACTCAATATTGATTGCCCAACAAATAACGAATAGATAAATGCTTAACTGCCTACATTTCCAAAATCAGCAATGTACCTCCTGTCAGTGGATCGAGAAAAACTATTCCGATCAACTGATAGAAAAGCTTGCCCATCTAAAATCTCAACTCGAGCACCTTGACCAATCAACACTACAGTGGATAAGCCCTTTTCAATCCGCACAAGCAAACTTTCGTAATAAAGCTAAAATGGTGGTAAGCGGTGCTGTTGAGCGTCCGATTCTAGGTATTTTGAAGGATCCAAGCGATCCACAAAGTGCCGTGGAGCTGATTGATTGTGAGCTTTATCCAAAAAGTTTTGCCTCACTGTTTCCTATCTTAAAAGACTTTATTGGTCGGGCAGGATTGGTGCCTTACAATATTCAAAAACAAAAAGGCGAACTCAAATATATCCTACTCACAGAAAGTTGTTATTCAGGTGACGTAATGTTACGTTTTGTGCTACGTTCTGAAACAAAAATTCCATTAATTGAGCGAGAAATTACTGGCTTAATAGCCAAATTACCTCAATTAAAGGTCATTACTGCCAATATCCAACCGCAACCTGCAGCAATTTTAGAAGGTGAAAAAGAAATCTTTTTTACGGAGCAACAAGTATTAGAAGAACAATTTAATCAGATTCCTTTATTTATTCGTCCACAAGGTTTTTTTCAAACTAACCCACAGGTGGCAGAAGGATTATATGGCACCGCACAACAATGGATAAAAGATTTACCCATTGCTAAATTATGGGATTTATTCTGTGGCGTTGGAGGTTTTGGTTTACATTGTGCTAAAGCTTTATCGGTAACCCGTCCTGACATTGAGCTCACAGGTATTGAAATATCTCCTTCAGCTATCTATTCAGCCACCTTATCTGCGCAAAAGTGCGGTCTAAACAAGGTAAATTTTAAGTCCCTTGATGCTGCCAATTTTGCCTTGGATAAAGAGCAAAGCAAACCTGATTTGGTAATAGTCAATCCACCACGTCGAGGTATTGGTAAGGCTTTGGCACAATTTCTCAATGAAATGCAACCTCCGTTTATTCTTTACTCAAGTTGTAATGCAGTGACTATGGGTAAAGACTTAACCGAACTGACTCATTACCAAATGCAAAAAATTCAATTATTCGACATGTTTCCACACACATCGCATTATGAAGTACTCACCTTATTAACTAGAAAATATTAGGATATTTATGAAAATTACTGTTTATTGTGGAGCAAACAATAGCACCAATCCCAAACATCAAGAAACCACCATTCAATTAGCTAAATGGATTGCTGAAAACCACCATACACTTGTCTATGGTGGAGCAAAAAAAGGTTTAATGGGGATTATCGCAGATACTGTATTACAGCATGGTGGACAGGTAATTGGCGTAATTCCTCGCTTTTTGAAAACAAAAGAAAAAGCTCATACTGGTCTCACAGAAATGCTTACGGTAGAAAATATGCCAGCACGTAAAATGAAAATGTTTGAATTAGGAGAGGCTTATATTGCGCTTCCTGGTGGTTTAGGGACATTAGAAGAAATTAGTGAAATGGTTTCTTGGGCTCGCATTGGGCAAAATCCAAATCCTTGTATTTTTTACAATGCCGACAATTATTATACACCACTTAAACATTTCTTTGATGACATGGTAAACACAGGATTTTTATCCCAAGCAGATAGAGATTTAGTTCTATTTTCTGCGGACTTAACAGAAATTCAAGACTTTATTGACCATTATCAACCACCTGAATTTCACCCTGAATAATTATTTAAGGGACAATAGAGCCATAACATAACCAAACTTACTTTGAAATAAAAAGTGCGGTGAAAATTTTTAAAATTTCTACCGCACTTTTACTACTATTCTACATGCTCAGTTAAGAAACCACCACTTTGGTGCTGCCACAATTTGGCATATAACCCATTCTTTTCTAGTAATTCTGCATGAGTACCTTGTTCAATAATTTGACCTTTATCTAATACAATTAGACGATCCATCGCAGCAATTGTTGATAAACGATGTGCAATGGCAATAACAGTTTTATTTTCCATCATCTTATCAAGGCTCTCTTGGATTGCAGCTTCAACTTCTGAATCTAAGGCACTTGTTGCTTCATCTAATAATAAAATTGGCGCATCTTTTAACATTACACGAGCAATAGCAATTCGTTGACGTTGACCACCAGATAATTTGACACCTCGTTCACCCACATGTGCATCATAACCATGGCGACCTTGAGCATCACTTAAGTAAGGAATAAAATCTGCTGCTTCGGCACGTTTTGCTGCATTAATCATTTCTGCCTCTGTAGCCTCAGGACGACCATAAATAATATTATCACGCACTGAACGGTGTAATAATGAAGTATCTTGTGTAACTAAGCCAATCTGACGACGTAAACTTTCTTGTTGAACATCTAATACGTTTTGTCCATCTATAGTAATCACACCATTTTGCGGTTCATAGAAACGTAATAATAAGTTCACAATAGTTGATTTACCGGCTCCTGAACGGCCTATTAAACCCACTTTTTCACCAGGTTTAATCACTAAATTAAAGTTATTCAGTAATGGCTTTGAGGCATCATAATAGAAATTAATATTATCAAAACGAATTTCACCTTTAGTTACCTTTAATGCAGGTGCATTAGGTTTATCCACGATAGTACGAGGTTTTGATAAAGTTGTCATACCATCATTTACCGTACCAATATTTTCAAATAAACGTGCAGACTCCCACATAATCCAACGAGATAATCCATTCACCCGTAATGCCATGGCTACCGCAGTCGCAATCGCACCAACCCCGACAGCCCCCTGTTGCCATAACACCACACCTAAAATGGCGGTTGTTAATGTTAAAAATACATTAGCGGCATAAGTTAAAGTATCTAGTGAGGTCGCTAAACGCATTTGCGCATGAACTGTTAGCATAAATTCTTCCATTGAACTTTTTGCATAAGCAGCCTCACGTGCGCCATGAGAAAATAATTTAACCGTTGTGATATTCGAATAGGCATCGGTAATACGACCGGTCATTAATGAACGAGCATCTGCCTGACGTTCTGCGGTTTTTGATAGTTTAGGAATGAGTACACGTAAAATAGTGATAAAAATAATAATCCATAGAATGAAAGGCACCAGGAACCAGCTATCTAAGGCAACCAATACCACACCAGAACTAATAAAATAGACCAGCACATAAACCATCATATCAGCGAGTGTGAGCACTGTATCACGTACCGCTAAAGCGGTTTGCATGACTTTGGCAGAAACTCGGCCTGCGAATTCATCTTGATAGAAACTAAGACTTTGTCCAAGCATTAAACGGTGGAAATTCCAGCGTAAGCGCATAGGAAATACACCTTGCAAGGTTTGCAAACGAACAGCCGAAGCGAGAAATGACCAAAGAACGCTAAAAACGAGTAAGCCTCCCATAGCCGATAATAATGTTCCTTTCTCTTGCCATAAGGTGAGTGGATTATAATGACCAAGCCAGTCAACTAATACTCCCATAAATTGGAATAATAGCGCCTCCATTACACCCGTTCCTACCGTTAATACTGCGAGTAGCAGGATCCATTTTTTCATTCCCTCTAAACTTGACCAGATAAATTTAAATAGCCCTTTTGCTGGGGTTTCTGGTGTTTGTTGTGGATAGGCATCTAGTCTATTTTCAAACCACGAAAAGATTTTATTGAACATTATTTTCTCATTTCCTAACTTACACAAAGGCTGTGCATTATACGCTTTTTTTCTTATTGGATAAATAAACTCCAAGCAAACTTATCTTCATTTTGGAGCAATAAACTTATTGTGCATTAAGTGTTCGATAAGTCAGAAAATAGTAACAAATAACAGCTCCTGTTACACAGCCCCCCATGGTAAATAACATCGGTGCTGCGGTATCCATTTTCATCAAGGCAACTAAAGAACCAATTAATGCCCCTAACCCAAAACGTACACTTCCTGCTACAGAATTAGCCGTACCCGCCATTGTTGGGAATTTTTCTAAAATAGAAGCCATGGCATTCGATGAAATCAAGGAATTTTGTCCAACAAAAACCGCCACGCCAATTGCCATTGGCCAAAAGCCAAGATCAAATACCGCAACCAAAATCAGCCACCATCCTGCAATAAATTGTATAATTAACCCCAATTGCATCATACGTTCCGCACCTACGCGGTGAACAATTCTTCCATTAATAAAAGACCCTAAAGTCATAATGCCAATATTAATCATGAAAAAATAACCAAATTGATCTACAGGAACACCATAAAGTCCAATATATACAATTGAACCTGCGGTTAAGAAAGAAAAAAGCCCTCCAAAACCAAGCCCCGATGAAAACATATATCCTAACACTTCTTTATGTTTCCACAGTGTAACAAAATTACGCATTACCACATTCAGCCGCAAGGGAATACGATTTTCTTTTTTGTGTGTTTCAGGAATAATAAAAAACACCAGTAATGCACTAATTATTCCCATAAATCCAATCACATAAAAAATACTATGCCAGTGAAAATAAGAAACAATATACCCACCAATAATAGGAGCAACCAGTGGAGCAATCATCACGACTAAAATGATCATAGACATCATTCTCGACAATTCTTCTTTGTCAAATAAATCTCTTAATAATGCACCTACCAAAACAACAGGGGCGGAACCAAAGAAGCCTTGTAAAAAACGTAATGTTGTAAAATGCGTAATAGATTCAACACCTGTTAACATAAATGCCGCAATTGCACCAACCATAACGCCTAAGAGAATAATAGGCTTACGCCCATAACTATCGCCTACAGGTCCCCAAAATAGTTGCCCAATAGCCATTCCTAAAGTAAAAAAGGTGAGTGTATACTGAACCTGTTCAGGATCGACACTAAGATCCTGAGCAATATTCAAAAAAGAGGGTAAATACATATCAACACCAAGAGGAGGTAGCATTGATAGTATTCCTAGGGTCATAACAAATACCCAATTAGCACGAATAATATTAGATTGTTGCAAAATATATCCTATTTATTAAAACTAGTAATCTCGTCTGTTGTAAGAATACGAAATTCACCTTCAGCTAAATTTTGATCTAACTCAATCTCGCCAATTTTCCAACGATGTAAGCCAATCACTTTATTTCCCAACGCTGCAAACATTCGTTTGACTTGGTGATACCGTCCCTCACTAATTGTCAAATTCACATGATAGTCATCAATAATCTCTAATTTCGCTGGTTTGGTCGGCTCTAACTCACCACGTAACATAATTCCTTGTTCACAAGCTTCCCGATAATTATTTTCTACAGGATCTGCCAGTGTGACAAAATAAGTTTTCTCACAATGATGTTTAGGTGAGGTAATTCGATGTGACCATTGACCATCATCAGTTAATAAAATTAACCCTGTTGTATCTACATCTAAACGCCCAGCACTATGTAATTTATTTGCTATGGAATAATCAAAAAATTGATAGATAGTAGGATATTCTCCATCCTCATTTGCACACACATAACCCTGTGGCTTATTAAACATTAAATAAATACCATCTTCTATCCACTCTAATAGCTGATCATCAAAATAAATTTGGTCTTCAGAACTCACTTGAATCGCACCACTTTTTACTTTCTCACCATTTACCTTAACTCGATGCTGGCGAAGTGCTTTTGTCGACTGTGAACGTGTCAAACCTGTGGTTTCAGCAAGGAATTTATCTAATCTCATAAAACTCTCAACTTATTTTCTTTAACAAATGTATATTCAAATCAATGAATCATTTTATTATTCTAGCCTGTTATCAAAAATTGCACAAAATAAAGTGCGGTTAGATTCTAATTAATTTTGTAAAAAATATGTAAAAACTTGGACTTTATCACAGTTTTTAATTTAATTATGTGTATAATCGAAAGATTAATACTTAATCCGAGTATCTTAGTAAACTATTTTATGCATTTCTATAAAAGAGGATAGTTATGGACAAACAACTACGACAAACCGCTCTAGATTTTCACCAATTTCCTGTACCTGGTAAAATTGAAGTCACACCAACAAAATCATTAGCAACACAACGAGATCTCGCATTGGCTTATTCACCTGGTGTCGCAGAACCTTGTTTAGCCATTAAAGATGAGCCGATGGATGCTTATAAATATACAGCTAAAGGAAATCTTGTCGCCGTTATCTCAAATGGTACAGCTGTATTAGGATTAGGTAATATTGGTGCACTTGCAGGTAAACCTGTCATGGAGGGAAAAGGTGTTCTTTTCAAAAAATTTGCAGGTGTAGACGTATTTGATATTGAAATCAATGAAAAAGATCCAGAAAAACTAGTTGAAATTATCGCTGCATTAGAACCTACCTTTGGTGGTATCAACCTTGAAGATATTAAAGCACCAGAATGTTTTTATATTGAACAAAAATTACGTGAACGCTGTAATATTCCTGTATTCCATGATGATCAACATGGTACTGCTATTATCAGCTCAGCTGCAGTATTAAACGGTTTACGTATTGTTAATAAAAAAATTGAAGATGTTCGTTTAGTTGCTTCAGGTGCAGGAGCGGCAGCAATTGCCTGTTTAAATTTATTAGTTTCTCTTGGTATGAAAAAGGAAAACATCACGGTATGCGACTCAAAAGGAGTTATTTACCTCAATCGTGATGACAAAATGGATGAAACGAAAAAACGCTATGCAATTAAAGATAATGGCTGGAGAAATCTAGCTGATGCTGTAAAAGATGCCGACATTTTCTTAGGCTGTTCAGCAGCAGGGGCATTAACTCAAGATATGGTAAAAACCATGGGGCCAAACCCATTAATTCTTGCACTAGCAAATCCTAATCCAGAAATTACCCCAATAGAAGCAAAAGCCGTTCGCCCAGATGCTATTGTTTGTACAGGTCGTTCAGACTTCCCAAATCAAGTTAATAATGTGCTTTGTTTCCCATTTATTTTCCGTGGTGCATTAGATGTCGGTGCTACAACAATTAATGAAGAAATGAAAATGGCTACCGTACGAGCTATTGCGGATTTGGCATTAGCAGAACAAAGCGAAGTTGTCACATCAGCTTATGGCGATAGCTCAGAAATAACCTTTGGCCCTGAATATATTATTCCTAAACCTTTTGACCCGCGTTTAATTGTACGTATTGCACCAGCAGTTGCAAAAGCGGCAATGGACAGTGGCGTAGCAACTCGTCCAATTACTGACTTTGATGCTTATATCGAAAAATTGACACAATTTGTTTATAAAACCAATTTATTTATGAAACCTGTTTTTGATCAAGCTAAAAAAGATAAAAAACGAGTTTTATTAACTGATGGTGAAGAGACTCGCATATTACATGCGGTACAAGAAATTACTACATTAGGTATTGCAAACCCTGTATTACTAGGTCGCAAAGATGTGATTGAAGCTAATATCAAAAAACTAGGTTTAAAAATTGCAGTAGGTAAAGATTTCGAAGTATTAAATACAAACGATGAAGAAATCTACAACAAATGCTGGAGCTTATATCACAACAACCTTAAACGTAATGGCGTCACTGAAGCAATGGCAAAACGCCGCATGTTAACTAATAGTACAGCCATCGGTTCAGCATTATTAGAATTAGGCTATGCGGATGCGATGTTGTGTGGTTTAGTCGGTACTTACAGTTCTAACCTATCATTATTAAAAGAAGTCATTGGTATAAAAGCTAATGTAGCCACCCCAGCAACCGTTAATGGTGTAGTATTACGTAGTGGTAACTTATTTATTACAGATACGTTCGTTAATGAAAATCCAAATGCGGAAGAATTAGCTGAAATTACCTTGATGGCAGCAGATGAAGTACGTGCATTTGGTATTGAACCTCAAATAGCATTAATTTCTCATTCAAACTATGGCTCTGCTAATAATGAAAGTGCGGCTAAAATGCGTAAAGTTTTAGAACTGGTAAAAGCTAAAGCACCTAACTTAATTATTGATGGCGAAATGCACGCTGATCTAGCATTAAATGCCGATCTCCGTGATTCATTTATGCCTGATAGTCCAATCAAAGGTTCTGCAAACTTACTGGTTATGCCAAATATGGAATCCGCTCGTATTAGCTTAAATCTATTACAAGGCACTGCAACGCCAATCACCATTGGACCAATCTTAATGGGCTTCAATAAACCAGCTCATATTTTAACCTCTAAGAGTTCTGTACGTCGTATCATTAATATGGTGGCTATTGCTGCAGTTAAAGCACAAAACGTAAAATAATTAATAGCTAATCCTCTAAATAGCTTATGTTGACCCAATATTCACATAAGCTATTTTTTTGTTAAAAATTTGTATTTTTAATGATCTTAATCAAATTTATTGTTAAAATGATTCCGATTTATTCACTTACTTTATAAAAAAGGAGCTTGTTATGCCTTATACTCTACCAGAATTAGGTTATACATATGATGCATTAGAACCCCATTTTGATGCATTAACTATGGAAATCCATCATAGCAAACATCACCAAACTTACGTAAATAATGCAAATGCTGCATTAGAAAATGCCCCAGAATTAGCTGAATTTGCTACAGGTTGTCCTGGCAATGTTCTAAAAAATCTAGATAAAGTTGCACCACAAAATTTAACCGCTGTACGTAATAACGTTGGTGGCCATGCGAATCACACATTATTTTGGAAAGGTTTGAAAAAAGGCACAACATTAAAAGGTGCATTAAAAGAAGCTATCATTCGTGACTTTGGTTCAGTTGAAGCCTTTCAAACAACATTTGAAAAAGCAGCTGCAACACGTTTTGGTTCAGGCTGGGCATGGTTAGTCGTTCAAAATGATGGCAAATTAGCCGTTGTTTCAACAGCTAACCAAGATTCACCATTAATGGGCAAAGCAATTGCTGGTTGTGAAGGATTCCCTCTAATTGCTTTAGACGTTTGGGAACATGCTTATTACTTAAAATTCCAAAACCGTCGTCCAGACTACATTAAAGAATTCTGGAATGTTGTAAACTGGGATTTCGCAGCAGAACGCTTTGAGAAAAAATTAGCAGAAATGAAATAAGTTAATCATCTCATAAAAAGTACCTTATAAATTAATTTGCACCTTAAAATTTGAAGATCAATTCAAAAATTGGGGTGCAAATTTTTTTACTCACGTTTTCCAATATGTTGGGCGCACACATAAGCAGAACTCCAAGCCCATTGAAAATTATAACCACCAAGCCATCCAGCTACATCTAGCACTTCCCCGATAAAGTACAAACCAGCCATAGTATTACTTTCCATGGTTTTTGAAGACACTTGTTTAGTATCCACACCACCCATAGTAATTTCTGCTGTACGATAACCTTCAGTACCATTAGGCTGGAATTGCCAATGGTGAATCAGATTTTCGATTTTTTGTAACCGCACTTTGGTTAAATTCCCCAACACTTCGTCTTGAAAAAAGTTTTGTTCAAGCCATAGTTCTACCAGTTTTTTCGGTAATAATCGTGTTAACACGGTTTTAAGCTGTAATTTAGGTGAATCTATTCGTAACTGTTGAATCAATTCCATAACGTTTTGATGAGGAGATAAATCAATTTCTATAGGCTCATTCGGTTGCCAATAATTAGAGATTTGTAGAATGGCAGGCCCTGAAATACCACGATGAGTAAACAACATATTGTTAATGAAAGATTGTCCAGAGCGCGCAGTTGCCTTGATAGGTAATGCGATGCCAGAAAGTGTGGTATAAATTTTATCAATTTCTAAATAAGTAAAGGGAACTAAGCTCGCTCTCGGTGCAATAACATTCATACCAAACTGTTCTGCAAGCTGATACCCCAAAGCGGAAGCACCTAAGGCTGGCATTGATAATCCACCCGTTGCCACCACTAATGAATGGCAATGCCAAGTTTGAGCATTAGAAATTATTTGAAAACGTACCGCACTTTTGTCAACTGAATAAAAAGACGCTACCGAATCTATATGCTGACGTAATTGAATATTCACATGATATTTATCACATTCTGCTTGTAACATATTGACAATCTGCTCAGCACCTTCATCACAAAATAGCTGGCCCAGTTCCTTTTCATGATAGGCAATACCATATTCTGCTACCATAGCAATAAAATCCCATTGGGTAAAACGTGCCAAGGCAGATTTAACAAAATGTGGATTATGAGAAAGATAATGTTGAGCGCTCACTTCCAAATTAGTGAAATTACAAAAACCACCGCCAGACATAAGAATCTTACGAGCAATTTTTTTACCATTATCTAAAATGGTCACAGACTTACCTTGTTTAGCAATTTGACTTGCACAAAACAGTCCTGCTGCACCTGCACCAATCACAACGACATCAGCATAATTTGCCATTATTCATTTGCTCCTGAACGTTGAATTTTACTATTCTCTAACATTCTTGCCATATTCATATTCTTAATGATCTCTCGACGATCTACTGAACTTTGCTCAGTATCTAACAGCCGCTGCCAATAATCTAAAGCAGTTTTAAAATCATTTTTTATAAAAGCATCTGAAGCTAGCAAAGAGAGGCTCGAGGCTTCTTTAGGATCCTCTGTCAGAGCGAGGTTTATAATCTCTTGCACTTGTGGAGTAATCTTTTGGCCTGCTTGATAATATAAAGTAGTCGCCGCTAGCCCTAAAATATAAGGTTTACTCCCCTCAATTTTTTCAGCATTACTATAAGCAACAATTGCGTGCTGATAATCATTACTGAGCATATAGGCTTGTCCTAATTCCACCCAATCTTGAACATTATTTGGATCTTTACGTAAACGATTTTGAATAGAAATCACATAATCCATATTTTTATCTTCTGCACTAACTGTTGCTAACTGTGTTTGTTTTTCTGCAAAAGCTTTTTGTCCATCTTGGGCGGCATCAAATCTATTAAGTGAAAAATAATAAGTCAGTGGAATGATAACTAAAATAGCCCATAGCCCAATAGACAATTTTTTTGAAAATCCTACCGCACTTTTGATGGCAAGTGCAGACTCACTTTGTTGTTCATCCAATAATAAACGTTCAGCGAATTCTTTAGCTAATGCGGGATCAGGCTTTGAACTAAGCTGTTGCTGATAAAGGGCAATATTTTGTTGCTGACGATAATTTTTCTGCCATTGCACTTTTTTAGTAAAGTGGATACATAAGATTAAACTAATAAGAGCAAAACAAATAAGTCCAATAATAAAACCTGTCATTCTCTCTCTTTTCCTTTTGCTAATAAGTCATTCAATGCTTGCTGTTGCTCTGCATTAAGTGCGGTAGGAATTTCACGAATTTTGGCTCTTCTTACTACATAACGCCAACCTAATAGTAAAGCGAGTAAGATTAAACCAACAGGAATCAGCCAAAGTAGTGCGGTATTTAATTCAAAAGGTGGTTGATAAAGTACAAAATTACCAAATCTTGAGGTCATCACATCTATAATTTGTTGATTTGATTTACCCTCATCTACCATTTTATAAACTTCAATACGTAAGTCATAAGCAATCGGCGAGTTGGATTCTACCAAATTCTGATTCTGGCATTGTGGGCAGCGTAAAGATTTCGCTAAAGTGACTGCACGGGTACGATCTTCAACATTTTTAAATTCATAGGTATCTACCATTTCTGCACGAACACAAAAGGCAAATAAAACCAATCCTAGTAATAGTAATTTTTTCATATTATTGTATCAATTTATTAAATTCAGGCTGAATCTCTTGTTCCCAAATTTTTTTATTAAAAGCACCAGAATAACGATAACGAATGACACCATTTTCATCTATGAGATAAGTTTCAGGTGCACCATCAACTCCCAACTTCATGGCTAATTCACCACGACTATCATCAATATTCATGATAAAAGGATTGCCTTTTCTGGTGAGCATTTCTAACGCGCCTTGTTTTTGATCACGATAATTAATGCCTACAATCGGAATATGTTGAGCAGATAATTCCATTAAAAATGGGTGTTCTTGCATGCAGTAATAGCACCAACTTCCCCATACATTCAAAAGAAAAGGCTGTTTAGGTAAGCTTTTATTGTTAATAATATGATTAATGTCGAGTAAGTCCGCTTGAAAAAATTCTGGGACTGGCTTTCCAATTAATGCAGAGGCAATTTTCTTAGGATCTTGTTTTAGCCCCATACTGAGAAATATGCATATCCCTAATAATAAAATTAATGGTAAAAATAAAATTGCTTTCTTTTTCATATTATTTCCTTAGGCTTTTTATAACGTACCCCAATTGTGCCTAATAATGCACCTAATGCCATGAGAATTCCACCAAGCCATAACCAACGAATAAAAGGTTTATAATGTAAACGGAAACTAAACTCGCCAGGGCCTAATTTATCGCCCATGACAATATAAATATCCCCTAAAATTCCCCATTGAATTCCCACTTCAGACATATTCATAGTTCTCACTTCATAATAACGACGTTCAGGGAATAATTCTGTCACTTTATGACCATCTTGATAAATCTCAAAATGAGCTTGCTCTGAAGTAAAGTTTGGTCCTAATTCATTACTAAATCCCAAATAACGGAATTCATAACCATTTAACACTTTACTTTGATTTGGTGCTAAACGTACACCAATTTCACTGCCGAAATAACTCGACATTACTGCACCAATGACTGCCAATGCCACGCCGCAATGAGCTAAGACCATAGCTAATTGCGGCACTGAAATTTTCAGCCAATTAGTCCATAATGTTGCCATCAGTAACCAAATAGCTAAACTTAGAATAACAAAAGCAAATATATGGAATTTTAAACTTTCATCTTGTTGTATGGTGAAATAAATCACTACAAAAGCACAACTTAATGCAGGAATAATTAATGCTAATTTCTTGATTAATAAAGCAGAATTGGCTTTTTGCCATTTAGTGACTAACACCAATACCATCGCCAAAAGAATAATGACTAACAAAGGAACAAAAATGCTATTAAAGTAAGGTGCACCGACAGAAATGGATCCCCATCCCATCGCTGAAAAGACCATTGGATAAAATGTTCCTAAGAACACACTCACTGTTGCAATAGTAAAAATCATATTGGCTAACAACAATAGGCTTTCTTTAGAAAAAATTGAAAATCTTACCGCACTTTGTTTGAGATCTACTTTTAACGCAAAAATCGTTAATGCTACCGCCATTAAAATGAAGAATAATAGCAATAATACAGTTCCTCGTTCACCATCTACCGCAAAAGCATGCACGGATGTCAAAACACCAGAACGTACAACAAAGGTACCAAGTAAGCTAAATGAAAATGCAAAAAGTGAAAACAGAATTGTCCAATAATTGAAAATACCCCGTTGTTCGGTAACCACTAAGCTATGTAATAAAGAAAGCCCTAATAACCAAGGCATTAAGGAAGCATTTTCTATAGGATCCCAAAACCACCAGCCTCCCCAACCGAGTTCATAATAAGCCCACCAAGCTCCTACCATAATGCCCAAAGTGAGAAATAGCCAAGAAACTAATACCCATGGTCTTGTCCAACGTGCAATAGCCGCATCTAAATGTCCACTTAACATTGCAGAAACTGTCATCGCAAAGTTAACCGCAAAACCCACATAACCAAGATATAATAAGGGTGGATGAATAATCAAACCAATATCTTGTAGCATAGGGTTGAGATCGCGACCTTCGGGAGGTAATGGAAATTGACGAATAAAGGAATTTGAGAAAAATAAAATAAAAATGCCAATTCCTAAACAAATAAATCCGAGAATAGATAAGGCTCGAGCAGAAAATATAGGATCAATTTTACGGCTAAAGAAAGCAAATAGTGCGGTCCATAAAGCTAAACAAAATAGCCAAAATAACATTGAACCTTCATGCCCTCCCCAAGTTGCCGCTAATTTAAAAAATAAAGGGAGTTGAGAATTAGAATGAGCACTCACATACTCTAATGAGAAATCATCTACACCAAAAGAATAGGCTAATAAACCAATTGATAGACTACTAAAAATCCCTAACAGATAGCTAAAATTCCAAGCATAGCTAATCACATGAGATTTACCTTTAACAATACCCCATAAAGGCACAAAGGCTAATAAGAAAGAAACAAGCACTGCTATCAACAATGCAATAAAGCCAAGCTCTGGAATCATCATAATCTAATTAAATAAATGTGAATAAAAATAAAAGGCGTATAAAAATACGCCCTTATTTTACAAAAAGTTAACTTACATTGCGATGGTTAGTTGTCCTGCGTATAAAATAAAGTAACGCAAGCAAAGGACACCAATTAAGTCAAAAATAGAAACCAAAATGATGAATTTCGCATTGTACTTCCACTTATCACTGGCAAATAAATTTGCAATCAGAGGAATCATAATACCAATCAGCATAATGCCGATCCAGAATACAGCCCCCCAGAAACCAGATAACGCATTGTGTAAGGCAACTACCTTTTGTCCACCACCAAAATGTAGACCAACAAAGAAGCACACAATTAATCCTAATTCAGTCACCATAATTGGTACTTCAAATTTATGCATAAAGTGAACTTCATGGCTATCGCCTTTTAGCTTACCTGCCAATAAGATGCATAAGAAAGTGGCAGCAATACCTGAAGAAGTCCCTGATGCTAAGAATAACGCAGGTAAAACGGGGTTATTCAACATTGGGTAACTAATCAATGCTGACAATAAGAAACCTGTATAAGCACCTAATACAGCAGCCAAAATAAATAAGATAACTTCTGCTGCTCCAAAAATGCGTTCACACATAGTGATTATATTGCTGACAAATTGCAACTTAGGCACATATTTCTTAATTAGCTCATCAATTTCCTGTTTAAACAAGACTGCGATCCAAATCACCATGAATAACATGTAAACTTGGAACAGCATAACCCCCATCGACATTACAGAATTAAATTGATAATTAAACATCAATTTCCAGAATGTCCAAGGTCTTGCCAAATGAAAAATCAATAAGGTTAACCCGATTAGAGTGGGAACCGTTCCCAGCACTGCCGCACTACGAATAATCCAATTTTGACTAGGTTTCTCAAGCTTATTACTACGACGGTAAGCAATGGCTAATTGCACTGCACCAGAAGAAATACCAAGTAAAAATAAATAAATCGCAATACTTGAGTCCCATACAAGATCAGGTGTATGGAAAGGCACAGGATATTCTAATGTACTCATTATCTATGCTCTCCTCTTGCAAATGGGATATGGTAAAGATTAGGTTCTGTACCTAAGGCTACTTTTGTCCGATAAACTGGATTATTTCTTACTTTTTTCGCAACCGCACTTGTTGGATCATTCATATCACCAAAAGTTAATGCTTTTGTTGGACAAGCTTCCACGCAAGCAGGTTGTTTACCTTTAGCAAGATTAGTATCACGACAGAAGTTACATTTATCTGCTGTTTTATGTATTGGATGAATAAAACGTACACGATAAGGGCATACCGCAACACAATATTGACAACCGACACATAAATCTTTATTAACATCAACAATGCCTGTTTCAGGATCAATAAACGAAGCCCCTGTCGGACAAACTGATACACAAGGCGCATTGGTACAATGTTGACATGATTGACGGAAAAATTCATATTCCTGGTTCGGAAATTCACCATAAGGTTCACTACGAAGAATTTCCAAACGAGAAACACCTTCTGGCACTTGGTTTACTTCGCGACAAGCATCCATACAAGCCGTACAACCAATACATGAGGTTTCATCATGTACCATTGCATAGCGTTTAGGGGCTATCTCTGTCGGTTTTTCACCTTGTGCCGATAATTTAACTGATGTTCCCGTTGTGAGGATTAACGCACCCATTCCGGAAACAAAGTTTCGGCGTGAGCAGGCTGTCATTTCTTATCCTTTTGTTCGGTTGCAGTTTGTTCTGCTTTACGTTTTTGTTGTTCACCATGACAGTCAACACAAAGTTTTACACGTTGTTTAGGCTCAATGTCTTTCATTGCATCTTTTTCAGGATGTAATGTGTGGCAGCTTGCACAAGGTGCTTTCATCGCATGAACATCATGAGCCCAAAGTTTTTCACGTAACACTTCAGGTTTATGGCAAGAGTAACAAACTTGGTTTTGTTCTTGTACTGAATACATCGGTTTTTCAGTAGTGAAAATATCACTTTCAAAACGCATGACATCTTTAGCACCACGACGATGATTTTCAGATATATTACCGTGACAACTTACGCAAGTAATAGGCTTACCTGTTGCAGGATTTTCTTTTGTTAAATGTGTACCATGGAATTTACCCGCATGGTTTGTCCCTACGGCTTGGTCTTTTGCAGTATCAAGGTTGTGACATTGTGCACAATACTGATTAGGATCACGCACATTATCCAATTTTTGCTCAAAAGATGCCACTGGAGACTCTTTCTGTGCTTCAGTTTTCGCCTGTTCAGCTTGAACTGTTGTCACAAATAGCATCACTCCAAACAATGTTGAGAGTTTTGCAAATTTTTTCAATACAGAGTTCATGTTATTTACCTTAATTGTTTGATTTAAGTTACCGCACCTTAAGCAAAGAAAGTGCGGTCGCTTTTTTCATTATTTTGCAGGTGTTGTTGGTGGCGCAGTTAAGATTAAACCTTTACTGATCGCTTCTTTATTCCATTCAGGAATCACAGTTTTAATGAACTCTTCTTTATCTTTACGTTCTTTTTCAATATCAATGCCCATCACTTTCCATGCTTTTTCAGCAGTTGAAATATCTGGGTATTGAATTGGTTGTTGAACATTATGTTTAGCTAGAATCACCGCTAATTTAGCACGAGCATCTGCTGCACGGTCTAAACCACTAGCAATCACTTTTAACGCAACGTCTGGTGCATGAATGTGCATACCATGGCTTGCTGCAGAATAATCCCAACGCCATTGAGCATGACGAATTGCTTTTAAAGCATCTTTCATTTCATCTTTAGTTGCACCTGCATCCCATGCTGCTTTCGCTTCAAAGTGTGCTTTAACAATTTGATCTTCCAATTTAAGCATCACTTCTTTTACATCTTTTTTATGTTGTTCAACAGTTTTAACCAAGGTTTCTTTACTTTGATCATGACAACGAGCACAAGTATTTTCAAAATTATCTGTTGCTGGATTACCTACAACTTGGTGATCTGTATATACTTTACCGTCTTTGTCTTGTTTTTTCGCCATATGACAGTCAATACAAGTCACACCATTTTTACCGTGGGTACCCATTGACCAAGCTTCAAAGTCAGGGTGTTGTGCTTTTAACATTGGCGCTTTAGAAATAGAGTGTTCCCAGTCTTTAAACTCAATTTCATCATAATATTTTTCGATGCTATCTACGTCACGACCTTTATACCAAGGGAATACCACATTATTTGCACCAGTGGTTTTGTCGAAATAATATTCAACGTGACAGTTCGCACAAACCGCAGCACGTTGATCCGTACGATCAGAACTTGCAAAGGTTTTTCCTACAGATTCAAGATCTAACGCACGTAAAACATGTGGACGTGAAATACGTAATGCAGGTTTACCTTCTTTAAAATCTTGAGATGTCGTATCGTGACAGTCTGCACAACCGATGCTATTTACCACTTCAGCACCACCTTTTGCCCATTTACCAGAAAAGTAACCTTCTTCACCCCATTCAGCAATTAAGCGAGGAACATCAGGGCCTTTACATGTCCAACATGCCATTGGTTGTGGACCGCCATTTGCATCTTTAGGCGCACCTGTACGTAAAATATTACGCACGTCAGTTACCGCATAAACGTGACCACGTGGAGAATTAAATTCTTTCGCAAATGCATAGCCACCCCACATGACAATCATACGAGGATCCTCTTCAACTTCTGGATGAAATTCAGTTTGTTTAGAGGTACTTGCCCAAGAGTTATATTGACGAGGAAAATCTTTAGCAAACTTCTCATTTGCTGCTTCAATTTTCAAATTTGGATTAGGTTTTGTTAACTCTTCTTTTGTCGGTGCATGTTTTGCAGATGCCGGAGGAAGAGGTTGTTCCAATTGCTGTGCCTGTTGATGAGTCGCAACTTTTTCCTCTGCTGCGGCAGATTGTGTCATTGCGAAACCTAAGCTAGCAATCGCTAAAGAAGATAGCGTTTTTATGAGCATGTTCACGATAATTACTCCATTAAAGGTTTAACCAAGGTTAAAAAATTTATATATAAATTTATACTGTTCTATTAATTACCCCATGGTTTTGAAAATGAGAATTTTTATCACTAAAAACAATACGATAACTAATAAAAAAGAGATTTTCTCAAGGCTAAAAATAACAGAATCACATGTTTTTTTCATGGTTAAATCACTTTTTATTGTTTTTGATCAATATTTTTCAAGATTAACTGATATTTTAGATTTTCTTTATACACACATACCCCATTGTGAGTAGTTATAAATAGCTTATATTTCATTAACTTAACCATTTTATGGTATGTATAGCTATATAGCATAATTAACATACCTATAAATAGGTATGTTGGGTTATTTGCTACATTTCAAGAACAAAAAAGTGCGGTAGAAATTTTTGAAAATTTCCACCGCACTTTGTCTCATCAAGAAATAAATTTTAACTTAAAAACGACCACCCGATTATGAGGCTATTTCTACTGAAACATTCTCTTTTACTCGACAGCTACAAGCTAAAACATAACCTTGTGCAATTTCTTCTGGTGTTAAATCACCATAATTAACCACTTCATAATCGCCACTAGTGACTTTCGTTTTGCATAGACCGCATAAACCTGTGCGACAACCAGAAATAACAGGTTGTTGTTGCGATTCAAGTGCGGCTAATAATGTCATACCAACGGGCACTTCAGCAGTCACTTTATTTACACCATTGATGGTTAATGTGGTTTTCTTATCTGAACTAATATCACCTGCCAGCGCAGTATTAAAGAAGGCTTCAGTAAAGAAACGATCTTCTGTTACACCTAAAGATAAAACGATATCTTTTAATGCATTCATATAACTTTCTGGTCCACAAGTCATCACGGTATAATCCGCAATATTAGGAACAGCTTTAGCAATCATTTCTTTGCTGATACGGCCCGATTCAAAACCTGCTGTTGCATCAACAGAAGCATTCATCACTAAATTTAAACGAGGGAATTGTGCTTTTAATTCAGCCCATTCTTGTTTGAAAATGACATCTTCAGGAGAATGAACACTATGAATAACGGTAACATTAGTTTCTGGGCGATTTTTTAATAACCAGCGAGCCATTGACATAATCGGCGTTACACCACTGCCTGCACCGACTAACAAATAGTTATTAGCAATCACGTGTTGACAAGAAAATTCTCCCATTGGGTTTGAAAACCATACTTGATCGCCTACTTTAACTTCATTATTTAACCAAGTAGAACCTACTCCATTCTCTATTTCACGAACCGTAATAGTAACAAAACGGCTTTGACCTGGCGTAGAAGAAAGTGAATATGCTCGTGTGATATGTGGCGTATTTTTAATACTCACCAATGCATATTGACCCGCTTCATATGGATAGAAATCTTGTGCAATTAAATTAATTGTGGTTACACCAGGCGCTTCTTTTACAATTGAATGAACTTGTAATTCATTGATACACAATGGATTTTTATTTGTTTTTGCCATTTTTATTGTCCTTTCTTAAGTTTGTATTTGATAATCATGAGTGAACTAGTTCACTCCTTTTCAAAATACAAAAATTATTTATTGATAATATGTCCAAAATCTTGTTCTGGTGTAGTTAAACCACTTAAACCAAATTTTTCATGTAATAATGCCATTACATTATCACTTAAGAATGCTGGTTTACTTGGGCCTGAATACACATTTTGAACACCTAAAGCTAATAATGTTAATAACACAATAATTGCTTTTTGTTCAAACCAAGAAAGAACAATTGACAATGGTAGTTCATTTAAGCCGATACCTAATTTCTGAGATAAGGTTACTGCTAACATGATTGCTGAGTAAGTATCATTACATTGACCTGCATCTAATAAACGAGGCAAGCCACCATCAATAGTACCAAAATCAAGTTTGTTGAAACGGTATTTACCACAACCTAAAGTTAATACTGCAGTATCACGAGGTAAAGCATATGCTAAATCTGTATAATAATGGCGTACTTCTTTATCACCATCACAACCACCAATTACAAATACATGACTTAATTTGCCAGCTTTCACTAAATCAATCACAGCATCTGATGCATCAACTAAAGTTTGACGACCAAAACCCACTGTAATTAAGTGTTCTAATTCAGTGTATGGGAAACCATCACATGCTAACGCTTTCTCAATCACTTGAGAAAAATCATGATCTTCTAAATGTGTTACGCCTGGCCAGCCCACGATATTACGAGTAAAGATACGATCTGCATAATCACCGACATTTGGATCGATTAAACAATTAGATGTCATTACAATTGCACCAGGGAAGCGAGCAAATTCTTTTTGTTGATTCTGCCAGCCTGAACCAAAGTTACCCACTAAGTGTTTGTATTTTTTAAGTTCAGGATAACCATGAGCAGGTAGCATTTCACCATGTGTATAAACGTTAATGCCTTTACCTTCAGTTTGTTCTAATAATTCTTTTAAATCTTTTAAATCATGGCCTGAAATTAAAATACATTTACCCGCTACAGGGCGTACATTAACTTGAGCAGGCACTGGGTTACCAAAATGTTCTGTTTCTCCCGCATCTAGCAATGCCATTACTTTGAAATTCATTGAGCCAATCGCTAAGGCTTTTTCTAATAATTCATTAATATCGCTTGGTTGAGTACCTAACCATGACATGAAACCATGATATTCAGCATAAATTTCATTATCGAATTTATCTAGTACATAAGCATGTTCCATGTATGCTGCTGCACCTTTTAAGCCATATAAGCAAAGTAAACGCACACCATGTGCATCTTCTCCAATTTCTGCACGGTCAGTATCTAATGCAAATTCTTTTGCTTGTTCAGCAAGTTGATTAACAGAAATACCTTTTAATTCCAAATGTGCTAATGGGTGATCAATATCAGCATTTGGGGAAACTTTACGAACGGCTTGGATTAATTGGTTACGATAAACTAAAGCTTGTTGAGCATAGCCAACAATACGAACTGAATCAAAATTTACATTTGTTAATGTAGAGAAAAAGGCACGAGGAGCAAAAGCATCAGCTTCATGAATAATAATGTTAAATTCACGAGCTTTTAATGCCCATGCAGATAAACTGTGTAAAGTACCAATCAATAAATCTTGTAAATCTGAAGTTTCTGAAGTTTTACCGCACATTCCTTGAGAAAAACTACAACCATTGCCGACTGGTGTTACCATTGTTTGTTCACATTGAACGCAATACATATAACGCACTCCTAAATAAAAATAAAAAATAATCCGACTAATTTAGTCAGCTTTAATTAGAGCGAATTTTAGTACTTTTAAAAACTGACCAAAAGAATAAGTTTTTACTATTTATAATTTTATTGATCCAATCGAAAAACACTACCCATAAAGAGTTAAGCCACACTTGCATGAATGATAATTATTACCAATAAAAACAATAAATTAAGGTTATTTTGTATAAAAAATTAACCTTAATTTTTTATCAACTTTTATACATAATTTATCTCTAATATAACCAGATAAATATAGAAAAAAGTGCGGTCAGAATCCCCAAAAAAAAAGGCTCCAATAGGAGCCTAAATAATCAAAACAGTAATCTATTATTTCTTCTTAGTTGGACGCACCCAATCTGCCGTATGACGTTGTGGTACTCTTGTTGTCACTAATTCACCAGCAGCAACATCTTTAGTAATCGTTGCTCCAGCACCAATAGTCGCACCATCAGCAATGGTAACTGGTGCCACTAATTGGGAATCAGAGCCAACAAATACATTATTGCCGATAATGGTTTTAAATTTATTTGCACCATCATAATTACAAGTGATAACACCCGCACCAATATTACAATTTGTACCAATTTCTGCATCACCCACGTAGGTTAAATGATTAACTTTAGAACCCTCACCCACAACAGCTTTCTTAATTTCGACAAAGTTTCCGACATGAGTTTCTTTAGCTAATCTTGCCCCTGGACGTAAGCGTGAGAATGGACCAATTTGTGCTTTTTCACCCACAACGGCATCTTCAAATACAGAATAAGGTTTGATTTCTACATCATCACCAATGACTACATTTTTGAGTACACAACCTGCACCAATTTTTACACGGTTGCCTAATTTTACTGTACCTTCAACTATCACATTTACATCGATTTCACAATCTTTACCATGTTCTAATGTACCACGTAAATCAAAGCGTTCAGGATCAATCAACATCACGCCGTCTAATAATAAACGAGAGGCTTGTTTACGTTGATAATAACGTTCTAATGTAGCTAATTGTAAACGGTTATTCGCACCTTCAACTTCCATCGTATCTGTTGCAGATACAGCCACCACTTGGTAGCCATCTTGGTTTGCGAAACCAATCACATCAGTCATATAGTATTCACCTTGGGCATTATTATTCTCTAAACGAGATAACCATTGTTTAAAACTTGCCCCATTGGAAACCATTACACCTGTATTCACTTCATTAATTTTTAATTGTTCAGGCGTAGCATCTTTTTGTTCAACAATAGCAACTACAGAGCCATTTTCACGAATAATACGACCGTAGCCAGTCGGATTTTCCAAGGTCACGGTTAATAATGCAATGCCATTTTCAGGTTTTGCTGCCACTAATCTTTCTAATGTTTCTTTCGTAATTAAAGGACTATCACCATATAGCATTAAAATATTTTCATCATCTTTAAAAAATGGTGCAGCTTGTTGCATAGCATGACCAGTCCCTAACTGCTCCGCTTGGAACACCCAGTTTACAGGCTCATCACTTAAATGTGCTTTTAATAATTCGCCGCCATGACCATAAATTAAATGAATATTCTCTGCTGCCAGCTGTTTTGCGGTATCAATCACATGCTTAACCATGGGTTTACCTGCTACTTTATGGAGTACTTTCGGTAAATCAGAGTACATACGAGTTCCTTTACCCGCAGCGAGAATAACAACACTAAGTTTTGACATAATCGTTCTCTTTTTTAATCATCATAAAATTTTCGTATTTTACACCATATTCAAGTAATCACTAATCAATATTTTATTCCTTTAGAATTGCCTATCCAATGCTATAATATTGACTATTTATCAGCTTACGGAATTTCTATGAGTCAATATTATATTGGTGTAATGTCGGGGACCAGCCTTGATGGAGTGGACTTAGCCTTAATGGATTTTGCTCAAAATCCTGCAAAACTCATCGCTTCTGACTTTACTCCTATGCCAGAAGAAATTCGCCAAGATCTAACCGCACTTTTGCATTCAAGTGAGACAAGTTTACAGAAATTAGGCGAACTGGATCACCAACTAGGAAAACTATATGCACAAAGCATTAATCAATTTCTACAAAAAGTGCGGTTAGAGTCTGAGAAAATTGTTGCTATCGGTTGTCACGGACAAACTATCTGGCATTCTCCTAATTCAGTATTTCCTTTTACTATGCAAATTGGTGATATGAATATTGTCGCAGAACAAACGGGGATCACGACTATTGCTGATTTTCGACGTCGTGATATAGCCGTAGGCGGACAAGGCGCACCTTTAGTACCTGCATTTCATCAAGATATGTTTTCTGCTAATGATCGATTTACCCTCCTGTTAAATATTGGGGGTATTAGTAATATTTCAGTTTTAGATCCTGATCAGCCTACCATAGGTTATGATGTTAGTGTGGGCAATGCATTACTCGACTCTTGGATAGAGTTTCATCAAGGTAAACGCTATGATAAAAATGCTGAATGGGCTAAATCAGGTGTATTGAATGGACCATTATTAACAGAATTATTAGATGAACCTTACTTCCAACAACCTCCGCCCAAAAGTACTGGACGTGAACTTTTTAACCTAGCATGGTTGAATAAAAAATTAGCAAAATTCACCGCACTTTTAGCACCTGAAGATGTTCAACGTACTTTGGTCGAGTTTACTGCGGTCAGTATCGCCAATGAATTGAAAAATTTACAAAAAACAGACCGCACTAATTTACTGCTAGTCTGTGGTGGTGGTGCAAGGAATCCTCTCATTATGCAACGTTTAATTGAATTACTACCTGCATGGCAAGTTTCCACAACCACTGAATTTGGTTTAGATATTGATTACGTAGAAGCAGCAGCTTTCGCTTGGTTGGCTTATCGACGTATGCATAATTTAGCCAGTAACTTACCGAGTGTAACTGGGGCAACCAAACTGATCAGCTTAGGCGTAATTTATCCGAAATAAATGGACAACCAGATGATAGAAAAAAACCTTTTAAACTCGCTTGGACAAATGATTACCGAGCAACGCAATCCAAATTCCATGCAATTAGATAATCTTTCCGCATTGCAATTAGTTAAGCTTATTAATAATGAAGATAAACAAGTACCTATTGCCATTGAAAAATGCTTACCACAAATCGCCCAAGCAATTGAGCGTATTGTGGAGAGTTTTCAACAAGGAGGACGATTAATCTATATTGGCGCAGGCACAAGTGGACGCTTAGGGGTATTAGATGCTTCCGAATGTCCGCCTACTTACGGGGTTTCAAATAATATGGTGATAGGATTAATTGCAGGTGGAGAACATGCTTTACGCCATCCGATTGAAGGCGCTGAAGATAACAAAGAAATGGCGATAAATGCTCTCAAAAATATTCAATTTACTGCCAAAGACTCGCTTGTAGGGATTGCTGCAAGTGGTCGCACACCTTATGTCATTGGTGCATTAGAATATGCAAAATCCCTTGGTGCAACAACCATTTCGATTGCTAGTAACCCTAACTCAGCGATGGCACAAATTGCTGATATTGCCATTGAAACTATCGTTGGTCAGGAAGTTTTAACGGGTTCAAGCAGAATGAAATCGGGCACGGCACAAAAGCTCGTGTTAAATATGCTCACGACGTCCAGCATGGTGCTTATGGGCAAGTGTTACAGTAATTTAATGGTGGATGTACAAGCCAGTAATGAAAAGTTAAAAGCTCGTGCTGTTCGCATTGTTATGCAAGCCACTGAATGTAAAAAGGAAGTGGCTGAAAATACGTTAAAAATCGCTGAAAATAATGCAAAACTAGCAATTATGATGATTCTAGGCGATCTTGATAAACAGGCTGCTATGCAATTATTAGCACAACATCAAGGTAAACTAAAACAAGCACTGACCGCTTAATAGCATGAAAAAAGTGCGGTAGAAATTTGAAAAATTCTTACCGCACTTTGAGTGAGATCCTAATAAAACTTAAGTTTCACTAATATCTGACATTCCCTCGACATCAGCGGTCATTAAATTATGTGCTTCATCCATTGCTAAATTCATAAAACGTTCATATTGTTTTAAAACATCAGTAATTAATTCATCTTTCGTCATATATTGAACATCATATCCTTGACGCCCATCAAAGAAATAGGTTATCGGCTCATAAACTTGGCTTTCATCCATATTAGGCACATGCTCATCTGTAATCACTAAATCTGAAAGCTCTCTTGATTGGCATTCCACCCCATATAGGAAATTACGTAAATTTTCCTTCACCACTTCAAATTCAATTTTTGGGTTTTGCCCCTCAATGAAATGCCATTGAGCTTTCAATCCATGGCTTTCAAACTCTTCCACTAATTCTTTAAATGCAGGTTTCACAACTTTCATAAAGAAGCGTCGGACATCCTGATATTTAGTGGGATTAACAATTTGTTCTAATCGTTCACGCCAATTTTCACCAGACCAATTATTGCTACCTGGTGTAAACTTTTTATTAGAATACTGAGTATCAATCATTAACCCTTTCCATAGACCAAAACAAAGTAATAACATAATTGCCATAAATGGAAGAGCTATTATCAATGTCATAGATTGAAGTGATGCCAATCCTCCTGAATAAAGGAGCGATAAACCAAGCACCGTTAATAAAGCGCCCCAAAAAATGCTTTGCCATTTTGGTGCCTGTTCATTACCTTGTGAAGCAATATTATTCAAAACAAAGATACCAGAATCGGCAGACGTCACAAAAAAGATAGAAATAACAATCACAGCAACAGTTGAAGAAATAATCTCAAAAGGCAAATGCTCAAAAAATCCAAATAATAAAGCTTCTGCATTGTCGCTAATAGCGGCTAATGCGCCTTGTGTTTGTTGATCCATCCAAATGGCTGAGCCACCAAAACTCGTCATCCATAAAATATTAAATAATGAAGGAACAAATAAAACCCCTAAAATAAATTCACGAATCGTACGTCCTTTTGAAATTTTAGCGATAAAGGTACCCACAAAAGGAGCCCAAGAGGCCCACCAAGACCAATATAAAATCGTCCAACTACTTAACCAATCTTTATGCTCAGCTGAAGCATCGTAAGCAAAAGTACGGAAACTAAGCTCCACTAATGAACTAAAATAATAACCCAAATTTTCGGTTAATTCTGAAAATAGCCCTAAGGTTGGTCCGACAGCAATAACAAACAATAATAATAAGCCCGCTAACACTAAATTGATTTCACTGAGAATTTTAACCCCTTTTCCTACACCAGAAATTGCAGAAATCACCGCAAGTGCCATTGCTACCATCATAATAATGGCCAGAATAATGAAACTATTTCCCTCTACTAGCCCTAAGAAATTAAATCCTGCATTAACTTGCATTGCACCATAGCCAAGGGTTGTGGTTAAACCAAAAATTGTGCTACATAAAGCGACAATATCAATCAAATGCCCCCAGAAACCTGATATTTTATTTTGCAATAAGGGATAAAAGCCTGAACGTACTGTCAGTGGTAATTTATAACGAAAGCCAAAATAGGCTAATGCTAATGCAACAACCGCATAAATCGCCCATGCATGAATGCCCCAATGATAAAATGTTGTCATCATGGCTTCTTTCATACGTTCTGATTCAGTTAAACCATCTTGAACAGGTTTTAGATAATGTAATACAGGCTCAGCAACACCAAAATACATCAAACCAATTCCCATTCCAGCCGCAAATAACATTGCAATCCATGATGCAAAGCTAAATTCAGGTTCATCAGTTTCCGCACCTAATCGGATATCCCCTAACCGACTAACGCCAATGAATATTAAAAACAAAAAGAAAATAGATCCTGCTAAAATATAAAACCAGCTAAAATTAGTAAAAATACTCTGCTTAGCAATATTTAAAATCTCTTGTGCTTGCTGAGGAAAAACTGAACAACATATTGTTACAAGTAATACCAAAATAACCGTTGGCACAAAAATAGGGGCTTTCAATGTAGTTGAATCACGTAATTGCTGTAAAAAGCTCATAAATACTCCATTTTTGAAAACATAAACTTAATTATATTCTCTTGTTTCTTTAATGTACTGAAAAATAATCCCCTTGCTATTTCTTATAGCAAGCTCATAAGATTTAAGGATTAGTGCTTCTAAAATAGAATGGAAGTTAAAACTTCTTGAATATTATTACATGTGAATAATCATTAAATTATTCCGCTAATAACTTTAATTAATGGGCCTCATCCCAATTTTCACCGATACCTACATCAACAATCAATGGCACACTAAGTTGTGTGGCATTCTCCATTAAAGATTTAATTAATTGGCTGCAATGCTCAACTTTTTCTTCTTTCACTTCAAACACCAATTCATCATGCACCTGCATAATCATCAGAATATCGGGATCATTTAAAATGGCTTTATCAATATCAATCATTGCTCGCTTGATAATATCCGCGGCGGTACCTTGCATTGGTGCATTAATAGCAATCCGTTCTGCGGCTTTACGACGCATCGCATTGTTTGAATTAATTTCAGGTAAATATAAACGACGACCAAATAAGGTTTCTACATATCCTTGGGATTTCGCTTTTTCACGGACTTCTGTCATAAAAATTTGCACGCCAGGATAACGTTGGAAGTATAAATCCATATATTTTTGTGCATCACCACGGCTAATCCCAAGCTGGCGAGATAATCCAAAAGAGGACATACCATAAATTAAACCAAAATTAATTGCTTTTGCACTGCGACGTTGCTCACTCGTTACTTTATCTAAGCTTAAGCCAAAAATTTCTGCAGCCGTAGAACGGTGAATATCCTTGCCCTCACTGAACGCTGTCATTAACCCTCTATCACTAGACAGATGAGCCATAATTCGCAATTCAATTTGTGAATAGTCTGCGGCTATCACCTTAAACCCAGGTCGAGCAATAAAAGCTTGACGAATACGACGACCTTCATCATTACGCACGGGGATATTTTGCAAGTTAGGATCACTTGAAGATAAACGTCCCGTTGCCGTCACTGCTTGATGATAAGAGGTATGCACTCGACCCGTTTTGGAATTAACCATTTGAGGCAGTTTATCTGTATAAGTGGATTTCAATTTGCTTAAGCCACGGTGTTCTACCAATAATTTAGGTAATTCATGATCATAAGCAAGCTCTTCTAATACTTCTTCATTAGTTGAAGGTGCGCCTTTCGGCGTTTTTTTCAAAATTGGTAATCCCAATTTATCAAACAGAATTTCTTGCAACTGTTTGGTTGAAGCAAGATTAAATGGTTGACCTGCCATTTCATGCGCTTGAGCTTCAAGTTCAGCTAATCTATGCGTAATTTCTTCAGAATAAGTAGATAACGCTTGGCTATCAATCAATACGCCATTACGTTCTATGCGAGAAAGCACGCCGACCAAAGGCATTTCCATTGCTGTAAATAATTTTACTAACTCGCCATTTTGTGAAACATCTTGCCACAAGGTTTGATGCAATTTCATCGTAACATCAGCATCCTCTGCAGCATATTCGGAGGCTTTGCTTAAGGCAATTTGATCGAATGTTAGCTGTGTTTTACCTTTTCCTGCAATATCTTCAAAAGCAATCGTGTTATGCCCTAAATAACGAGCAGCAAGATCATCCATATTATGACGACCTGTACTGTTTAGCACATAAGATTCCAACATTGTATCAAAGGCAACACCTTGTAACTCAATGCCATTATTAGCAAAAATACTAAGATCATATTTAATATTTTGACCAATTTTTTGAATCTCAGGATTTTCCAAAATTGCTTTTAACTGCTGCAAGCACTCTGTTTTATTTAATTGATTTGGAATGGGCTCCCAAGTAAGTTCATCACTGGCTTCAGGTTCAGCAAAAAGATCACCTTGCAACCCAATTGAATTTGTACTCACTTGATGCATATGTGCCAATGGAATATAACAAGCCTCTCCATTTTCTAAGCTAAATGAAATTCCAACCAGGTCTGCCACCATCGGATCTAAAGAATTGGTTTCGGTATCCACGGCAACTAATTTAGCTTCAGTGATTTTTGCTATCCACATCGCAAGTTTATCTGGGCTATCCACAGTTTCATATAAACTGCGGTCTATTTTGACAAAATTTTTAGGTGTGGCGGGCTCTCCAGAAGGCATAGGAGTGACTTGGTAATTATTCACTTTCACTGCTTGTTCTTGTGGGTTAGTCACTGAACTTGTACCGTTCATCACTTCCGTCAACCAACGTTTAAATTCGTAACGACCAAAATATTCTACTAATTGATCATTATTAGCTTTACCAATAGTTAATTGATCGGGATTTACTGATAATTGCACATCCGTTTTAATCGTTGCAAGGATATAAGAAAGCTCTGCATCTGCTTTTGCTGACTCAAGTTTTTCACCTAACTTTTTAGCACCTCGGATAGGTAAATCAGCAACTTTATCAAGATTAGCATAAATCTCCGTCATACTGCCAATCCCTTGCAATAGCCCTAATGCTGTTTTTTCACCTACGCCAGCGACACCAGGAATATTATCCGCACTATCGCCCATTAAGGCTAAATAATCGATAATTAGCTCTGGAGGAATGCCATATTTTTCAATCACACCTTTACGATCAAGCAAGCTATTATTCATGGTGTTAATTAACATCACGTTATCATCCACCAACTGTGCCATATCTTTATCGCCTGTACTAATCAACACTTTTTTACCCGCTTGTGAAGCCTGTGTGGCAAGCGTGCCGATGACATCATCTGCTTCAACACCTTCGATAGAAAGCAGGGGAATGCCTAATGCTTTTATCATATGATGTAGTGGTTGAATTTGTTTACGAAGTTCATCAGGCATCGGTGGACGATGAGATTTGTATTGTTCAAACAATTCATCACGAAATGTTTTACCTTTAGCATCAAATACCACGGCAATATGGGTTGGTTGCACTTGAGCAATCAAACTTTTCAGCATATTCATCACCCCATACATTGCTCCTGTAGGCTCACCGAGGGAGTTAGTTAAAGGTGGAAATGCATGGAAAGCTCGATATAAATAAGAAGAACCATCAACTAAAACAAGTGGGTTTTGTGCAATTTGTGCCATAAAAATCTCAATATAAATGTTAAAATTGTAAATTATTATAGCTTATAATCTATCACAGCAGAGGCTATTTTCAATAAAAAAGGTGGATATAAAAACCCACCTTTCCTTATTATTCTCTATTATACTTTTTCTACTTCTAATCTTTCGAACGCTAAAACTTTATGTTCTAACTTACGTAACAACCAAGTTGCAATACCAGTAATAGCTAAATAAATGATCCCGGCGATACCATAAATAGTTAAAGCATCATATTCTGTACCATAAAGCTGTCTTGCATAGCCCATAATATCCATAATGGTAATTGTTGAAGCTAATGACGTACCTTTAAAAACTAATACAATTTCATTACTGTAAGAAGGCAATGCACGTTTTAAGGCATAAGGAATAAGGATTCTTAAGGTTTGCCCTTTACTTAAACCGAGTGCTGAACAACTTTCCCATTGACCTTTTGGAATAGCTTTAACTGCACCATGGAATAATTGTGTAGAATAAGCCGCACTATTTAAAGCTAACGCTAACATAGCACAAAACCAAGCATTAGACAGCAATGGCCATAATGCACTATTAACAATCCATTCAAACTGACCTGGGCCACTATAAATTAAGAAAAATTGGACGAGTAATGGTGTGCCAGTAAATAAAGTTAAATAGCCATTAATACCAATTCTTACACATTTATTACCTGCTGATAATAAATAAGTTAGAACTAACGCTAAAATAAATGCAAATCCTAAAGCAACCACAGTAAGCAATAAACTGGTTGGAATACCTTTAGCAATTTCTGCAAAATATTCTTGGAACATTATCTCACTCCTCTTTCAAAACGAGTGAAACGCACTTCCAATTTACGAATAAAGAATTGGCTAACAAGCGTAATCACCAAATATAACAAGGCAGCAAACCCATACCAAGTAAATGGTTGGTGAGTATTAGTATTTACTAAGCTTGCTTGACGCATTAAATCATCAACACCAATCAATGACACTAAGGCAGTATCTTTCAATAGTACCAACCATTGATTACTTAGACCTGGTAATGCATGGCGCCAAACTTGTGGCATGATAATATGTAAGAATGTATAACTACGGCTAAGTCCCAAGGCTGCACCAGATTCCCATTGACCTAATGGAATCGCTTGAATTGCACCACGTAAAGTCTGAGAGGCATATGCGGCAAAGATAATCGCTAATGCCAGTACACCACATAAAAATGGGCTAAATTCAATATATTCACCTGTTAGTTTTTCTACTACTTCGGTAGAACCAAAATAGATCAACAATACTACCAAGATCTCTGGCAAACCTCGTAATAAGGTTACAATCACCGAAGTTGGTTTACGTATACAAACAAATTTATTAGTCTCTAATACCACAAAACAAATCGCAAGAATTAGACCAACTAACAACGAAGCAACCGCTAACCCTAAAGTCATAAGGGTTGCGGTAGTCATTAAAGGAAGATAATCAAAGAACATAATGCTTATTTAGCTGTCATCCATTTATCATAAATTTTTTGGTATTCGCCACTTGCTTTAATTGCCGATAACCCTTTATTTAAGCTATCAACTAAAGCTTTATCACTTTTATGCACGGCAATACCTAATCCATTACCAAAGTATTTTTTGTTAGTGACTTTATCGCCAACAAATGCTAACTCTGGTTCTTTTGCTAACATATCCGCTAATACTGCAGTATCACCAAACATAATATCAATACGACCATTTTTTAAGTCTAAGATCGCATCTTGTAATGAAGCGTAAGATTTTGGCGTATATTGAGGAGCTTCAGCAACAACATATTGTTGGAATGTAGTACCATTTTGAACACCAATATTTTTTGCTGTATTAAGATCGACTTTACCTTTCACTGCAATGAAACTTGCAGAACTATCATAGTAAGGATCAGAGAACAATACTTGTTTTGCACGAGATTCAGTAATATCAATAGCAGACATTGCAGCGTCAAAGCGTTTTGCTTTTAAGCTTGGAATTAAGGCATCAAATGATTGATTTTTGAAAGTACAATTTGCATTAATTTGTTTACAAACTGCTTGTGCGATATCCACATCAAAACCTACGATTTCACCATTTGCATTAGTTAATTCAAAGGGTGGATATGATGGTTCACAGGCAAAAGTAATATCTTGTGCTTGTGTGGCAAATGTTGTGCTTGCAAAAAGCGTTGCTAAAAGTAATTTTTTCATTGTGTTCACCTTTATTAGTCATGTGACAGATATTGTCTAAATTCTTCTGTCTGTGGGTTTTCAAAACAACTTGCATTCCCCATTTCCACAATACGACCACTTTCCATATAAACCACTTTAGTTGCCACTTTACGTGCTACACCAACTTCGTGAGTTACGATCACTTGAGTTATGCCAGTTTCCTGTAATTCTTGAATAATCGCAACGACTTGTGCAGTAATCTCAGGGTCTAACGCCGCTGTTGGCTCATCAAATAACAAAACCTTTGGTTTCATCATGAGTGCTCGAGCAATTGCTACACGTTGCTGCTGACCACCTGAAAGCTGTAGTGGAAAACGATCTGCGTGTTCTTCTAAGCGTAAACGAACTAATAATTCCATCGCTTCTTTCTTAGCTTCTGATTCGCTTAAACCAAGCACTTTCATTGGTGATTCAATGAGGTTTTCCACCACAGTAAAATGTGGCCATAAATTATATTGTTGGAACACCATTCCAACATCCTGACGTAACTGACGCATTTTTTTTGCATCAGCAGTTTGTGATAAATCAAATTGGTTACCCGTGACATTTAATTCACCTGATTGTGGTATTTCAAGTAAATTAAAGGTACGAATTAACGTACTTTTACCTGCACCGCTTGGTCCAAGCAAAACTACAGTATCGCCATCTTCAGCGGTTAAATTGATATCAAATAATGCTTGAGATGATCCATAAAAGAAATTTAAGTTTTTAACACTAAGGGTCATTTTTAATAAAATCTCTATATTTGCCAAATATTGAAATAATATTAATATTTTTTGCATAATTATGCAATTATATTTGTGAGAATAACGAATAAAAAAAGTGCGGTTAAAATTTCTAAAATTCTAACCGCACTTTATACAAACTATAAATAGTTAAGCTTCTTTAGCCATTTCAAATTCAACTAACATCATTAAAATATGAATCACTTTAATATGCACTTCCTGAATTCGGTCTGCATA
Source organism: Mannheimia massilioguelmaensis (assembly GCF_000940515.1). Taxonomy (NCBI): domain Bacteria; kingdom Pseudomonadati; phylum Pseudomonadota; class Gammaproteobacteria; order Pasteurellales; family Pasteurellaceae; genus Mannheimia; species Mannheimia massilioguelmaensis. The sequence continues at coordinate 62,582 of NZ_CDQL01000004.1, read as the reverse complement.
ACGGAAATGGGGTACACGAATCTCAACATCCGCAAGACCCGCCATTTTACCGCCATCTTTACCCGTCATCGCAATCACTTTCATGCCCTTTTCTTTAGCTGCTTTAATTGCATTTAAGATATTTTTTGAATTACCTGAAGTAGATAAACCAAATAGCACATCACCTTTTTGCCCTACAGCCTCAACATAGCGGGAGAACACATAGTCATAGCCAAAGTCATTACTTACACAACTTAAATGACTCACATCTGAAATTGCGATAGCAGGATAACCTGGGCGATTTTCACGATAACGACCTGTTAATTCTTCTGCAAAATGCATTGCATCACAATGTGAACCACCATTACCACAAGAAAGTACTTTTCCTCCTTGTTTGAAGCTATTCGCTAAAATTAACGCTGCTTCTTGAATTAATTTGATATTGTTTTCATCTTTAATGAATTTATCTAATACATCTGCCGCTTCATTTAATTCAGCTTTAATTTGTTCTAAGTACATGAATATGTTCCTCTTTGAAAATACGTAAAAAAATCAACGTACTTTAGTTAAAAGTCGTAAGATTGATTGTATAACATCATATCTATTTAATCTATGCCAAATATCCAATCAAGTAACATTTAGACAATAATTATTGTAAAAAGTATTCACAACTCATATAACAAATTGTGCATTCAATTAGGGCGATTGATATAACCAATATTCAAAAATAAATATTTTATTACCGCACTTTTACTTATGTTTAGTTTAGTAAGGATTCAATCAACTGGCTTATAAACTCAAGGCGTTTAGTATTTTCTTCTAAATTGCAAGTAAATCTGAACTTAGTAGGTCCATCAAATTTAAACACCGCAGGCTGTTGTTTAATCAGATTAAGGAATTTTATCGGATCTAAATCTGCGGCTGGGGAAAATTCAATAAAGCCACCATGTAAAGTACCATCTATACGGATAATACCCAGTTGTTTTGCCATAAGACGTAGCTCGGCAATTTGCATTAAATTTTTTGTTGCTTCAGGTAATAAACCAAAGCGATCGATTAATTCTACTTTTAATTCATCTAAGGCAGCTTTATTTTCTGCACCTGCAATACGTTTATAAAAAGATAAACGCATATTCACATCGCCCAAGTAATCTTCAGGTAATAATGCTGGCATACGTAAATCAATTTCTACTTGCTGTTGAGTTAGTTCATCTAAAGATGGCTCACGCCCTTCTTTCATCGCCTTCACTGCACTTTCTAGCAATTCCATATACAAGGAGAAACCAATGCTTTCAATTTGTCCACTTTGTTCACTCCCTAATAATTCTCCTGCACCACGAATTTCTAAATCATGAGTAGCAAGAATAAAGCCTGCTCCAAGATTATCTAAACTTTCTAACGCCTCTAAACGTTTCTGAGCATCTTTAGTCATTAATTTCGGCGGTGGTGTCAATAAATAAGCATAAGCTTGATGATGTGAACGACCAACACGTCCACGTAATTGATGTAATTGTGCTAAACCAAAATTATCCGCTCGTTCAATAATAATCGTATTGGCGGTAGGTACATCAATCCCCGTTTCAATAATGGTTGAGCAAACTAATACATTAAAACGTTGATGATAAAAATCCGTCATTACACGCTCTAGCTCACGTTCATGCATTTGTCCATGCCCTACTACTATTCGAGCTTCAGGGACAAGCTCAGCTAATTTTTCGGCACAACGATCGATAGTTGCCACATCATTATGTAAATAATATACCTGTCCACCACGTAAAATTTCACGCAGGATAGCCTCACGTACCACCAAATCATCATTCTGACGAACAAAAGTTTTAATCGTAAGTCGGCGCGCAGGTGGCGTTGAAATAATAGATAAATCACGAATACCATTCATCGCCATATTTAAAGTACGAGGAATGGGTGTTGCTGTTAACGTAAGAATATCGATATTCGCACGTAATTGTTTAATTTTTTCTTTCTGACGTACGCCAAAACGATGTTCTTCATCGATCACTAGCAACCCTAAATCTTTGAATCTTACATCGGACTGAATCAGCTTATGTGTACCTATTAAGATATCCACTTTACCTTCAGCTAAATCCATTAAAATTTGCTTTTGTTCTTTTGCCGTTCTAAAACGTGAAACCATTTCCACATTCACCGGCAAATTAGCAAAACGATCACGGAAATTTTCATAATGCTGTTGAGCAAGTAAAGTGGTAGGCACTAATACCGCTACTTGCTTATGATTCATAACAGATAAAAATGCGGCTCGCATCGCTACTTCAGTTTTACCAAATCCCACATCGCCACAAACTAAACGATCCATGGCTTTTGGCTGACACATATCAGAAATAACTGCATTAATTGCAAGTTCTTGATCATAAGTCTCTTCAAATGGAAAAGTTGCAGAGAATTGCATAAATTCATCACGATCATATTTAAAAGCAAAACCTTTCTGTGCTTCTCGTTGAGCATAGACATCTAACAATTCTGCTGCCACATCACGAATTTTTTCAGCCGCTTTATGACGAGCTTTTACCCATGCATCACTGCCTAATTTATGTAATGGTGCGGTTTCATCTGAACCACCTACATAACGACTAATTAAATGTAATGAAGCAACGGGGACATATAATTTCGCTTCATTCGCATAAGTCAGTAGTAAGTACTCAGCTTTAATGCCCCCATTTTCTAAGCTCACTAATCCACCATAGCGCCCCACACCATGTTCTAGATGAACAACCGCTTGACCAATTTTGAGTTCCGCCAAATTACGAATCAGTGTATCTGGATTCACTGATTTACGTTTATCACGGCTACGTTGTTGAACTCGTTCACCTAATAATTCTGTCTCACAAATAATCGCAATAGCTTCATTATTTTCACTTTCAATAATAAAACCATTATCTAATGAACTAATTTGTAAACTGTAATTTAATCCTTCTATTTGTGAGAGATTTTCTATCTGCTGCGGACGTAATTTAATTGGTGATAATAAATCTAATAAAGTCTCACGACGACCTTCCGTTTCCACAGAAAAGACAATATGTCCTTTGAAACTCTCAATAAACTGACGAAGGTTTTGCAAAGGTTCTTTTTGTTGTGATTGGATCTGTAATTCAGGTAAAGCTTGTACTAATAGATTTTTTTGTCTCGCAGATGACCGTACTTTTTCAACTTTAAAACTTATACGAGGATAATTTTTTAAAGCTTTATTGATTTCATTAATTCGTAACCATAAACGCTCTGGTGGTAACAATGGACGCATAGGATCCACGCGACGACTTTCAAAACGCTGGCTAGCATCTTGATAAAAACGTTCTGCTTGGATTTGTGTTTGTTCCATATCCACAAATAGTGTATTCGCAGGTAAATAATCAAATAAAGTCGCCATTTCTTCAAAGAAAAGTGGCTGCCAATATTCAATGCCAGAGACCAGTGTGCCTTTACTCACTTGTTGATAAATATGTTCTGGATCACGACGGATTTCACCAAAAGTTTCGCGGAATTGGCTACGAAAGAATTCAATACTCTTATCATCTGTTGGAAATTCATGTGCAGGTAATAAATTAATAGAATTAATATCTGCGATAGTCCGCTGCGTATCCACATCAAAGGTACGAATAGTATCAATTTCATCATCAAAGAAATCTAAACGATAAGGTTCATTGCTTCCCATTGGAAATAAATCAAGTAAAGCACCTCGAACAGCATATTCGCCATGTTCCAATACTTGTTCTACAGCACGATAACCTGCATTCTCTAATTGCAGACGTAATTTATCAATAACTAAACGATCGCCTTTTTTAATTAACAAAACATTATGTTGCAAATAACTTGGAGGGCACACTCGTTGCATCAAAGTGGTCATTGGCAATAGCACTATCCCTTGTTTTGCATTTTGTAAGTAAAATAAGGTACTTAAACGAGTAGAAATAATGTCTTGATGAGGCGAAAAACTATCATAAGGCAAGGTTTCCCAGTCAGGGAAATAACGCACTTCATGAGGACTAATATCCTGTAAAATTTTCTCTAATTTTACCGCACTTTTAGTATCGTTAGTGACCACTAGTGTGAGACCTTTATGCTCACGGGCAATTTCTGCAATAGCTAAACCGTCTGAACCCGCTATCACATTACCAATAATTTTATGATCATTTGCTTGAGAAGGGATATCTAAATTGAAATAGTTTTGTGTCATCTTTATCCGTCACTTGGTCTCTGCCAAAATAATTATTGAATCTTAGCGATATAAAACATTATATCAGTTATTTAAATGAGCGAGGGCTATTAATCTAATTAATCCTAAAACTGCGGTGGAATTTCAGAAAATTTCCAATAAAAAACCCTTAATGTTTTTACATCAAGGGTTTTAAATTTAATTCACTAATCTAGTGCTTATTCTGCTTCATCTGCCATATTTAACATTTCAGCTAAACTTGCAGTTGGATCTTCAGCTACAATATTAAATTCCGCTTCAATTTCAGCTTCATCTGCTGCCGAGAATTTTACTGCAACTTCTTCTGATTGCACAAGATTACGGTTTTTCACACGATTCTGATGGTATGCAAAACCTGTACCAGCTGGAATTAAGCGACCAACGATGACATTTTCTTTTAAGCCACGTAATTCGTCACGTTTACCTGCAACCGCCGCTTCAGTTAACACACGAGTGGTTTCTTGGAACGATGCGGCTGAGATAAATGACTCAGTTGCTAATGAAGCTTTAGTAATACCAAGTAATTCGCGTTCGAACTCTACTAATGGTTTACCTTCTTCTGCACGTTTACGGTTCACAATTTTCACACGTGCTACTTCAGCTTGTTCGCCTTCTAAGAATTCTGAATCATAAGCTTTAGTGATCACACATTTACGTAGCATTTGACGTACGATAACTTCGATGTGTTTATCATTGATTTTTACCCCTTGTAAGCGGTAAACATCTTGAACTTCATTCACAATATACTCAGTTACTGCACGAACACCACGTAAGCGTAAGATATCATGTGGTGTTTCTGCACCATCAGAAATCACATCACCACGTTGAACCATTTCGCCTTCGAATACGTTCAATTGACGCCATTTAGGAATCATTTCCTCGTATGCTTCACCTTCAGTTGGGGTGATTACAAGACGACGTTTACCTTTCGTTTCTTTACCGAATGATACGATACCTGTGATTTCTGCAAGAATTGCAGGTTCTTTAGGTTTACGAGCTTCGAATAAATCAGCAACACGTGGAAGACCACCGGTGATATCTTTCGTACCTACAGATTCTTGTGGAATACGAGCTAATGGCTCACCGACATGAATTTCAGCACCATCATCTAAAGTTACAATTGCTTTACCTGGTAAGAAGTATTGTGCAGCCACTTCAATTTCAGGAACGATAATGTCATTACCTTTCGCATCAACTAATTTGATTGCTGGACGTAAATCCTTACCTGCCGTTGCACGTTCACCCACGTCTTGTACCACAATTGAAGATAAACCTGTTAATTCATCAGTTTGACGAGTAACTGTCAAGCCATCAACAATATCAACAAATTTCACAAAACCAGCAACTTCAGACACAACAGGCATAGTATGTGGATCCCAATTTGCAATGGTTTCTCCTGCACTCACCTGAGCTTCATCACCTTTGGTTAATATCGCGCCATAAGGGACTTTATAATGCTCTTTGGTACGACCAAAAGTATCTGTTACCGTTAATTCTGTGTTACGAGAAGTTAATACTAATTTACCTTCAGTATTAGTAACGAATTTAGCATTAGTTAAATGTACAGTACCTGTTGTTTTAACTTGGATACCTGATTCTTTTGCTGCTGCAGATGCTGCACCACCGATGTGGAATGTACGCATGGTTAACTGAGTACCTGGTTCACCGATTGATTGTGCAGCAATAACACCTACCGCTTCACCTTGGTTAATCAAGTGACCACGAGCTAAATCACGACCATAACATTTCGCACATACACCAAAATCTGTATCACAAGTTACAACAGAACGTACTTTCACACTATCCACTGAATTATCGTCAAGGATGTCACACACTTTTTCATCTAATAAAGTGTTACGAGGGATCAATACTTCTTCTGTACCTGGTTTTAAAATGTCTTCTGCCGCCACACGACCTAATACTAATTCACGGAGTGAAACTTTTTCATCACCACCTTCGATAAGTGGAGTCATCACGATACCTTCGTGTGTACCACAGTCATCTTCAATAATCACTAAGTCTTGTGCAACGTCAACTAAACGACGAGTTAAGTAACCTGAGTTCGCTGTTTTTAATGCGGTATCCGCCAAACCTTTACGAGCACCATGGGTTGAAATAAAGTACTGAAGAACGTTCAAACCTTCACGGAAGTTTGCAGTAATTGGTGTTTCAATGATTGAACCATCTGGACGAGCCATCAAACCACGCATACCTGCTAACTGACGAATCTGAGCTGCAGAACCACGAGCACCAGAGTCTGCCATCATAAAGATGCTATTAAATGATGCTTGTTTTTCTGGATTGCCTTCACGGTTGATAACTTCTTCCGTAGAAAGATTTTCCATCATGGCTTTTGCAACGCGTTCATTAGCCGTTGCCCAAATATCGATCACTTTATTATAACGTTCACCAGCAGTTACCAAACCAGATTGGAACTGTTCTTGAATTTCAGCAACTTCAGCTTCCGCAGCAGAAATAATTTCATATTTCTTCTCTGGGATAACCATATCATCAATACCAACAGATGAACCTGAACGAGCAGCATAAGCGAAACCAGTATACATAATTTGGTCAGCAAACATAACACTCGCTTTCACGCCTAAACGACGGTAACATTCGTTGATTAATTTAGAAATCGCTTTTTTACCAAGTGTTTGGTTGAATAAACTAAATGGCATGCCTTTTGGTGCGATCATCCATAAGATTGCACGACCAATAGTAGTATCCGTTAAGGTAGTTTGAGATTCAAACTCACCTGCTACATTTTTCACATATTCAGTAATACGAACTTTTACACGTGAATGTAATTCTGCACGACCTGTACGATAAGCTTTTTCCGCTTCACGTGGATCTTGTAATAACATACCTTCACCACGACCATTCACTTTTTCACGTGTCATGTAATAGATACCTAATACCACGTCTTGTGATGGAACGATGATTGGATCACCATTCGCAGGAGATAATACGTTATTAGTTGACATCATTAACGCACGAGCTTCTAATTGAGCTTCAAGTGTTAATGGTACGTGAACCGCCATTTGGTCACCATCGAAGTCCGCATTGAACGCCGCACAAACAAGTGGGTGTAATTGCATTGCTTTACCTTCGATTAGGATAGGTTCAAACGCTTGAATACCTAAACGGTGAAGTGTTGGTGCACGGTTTAATAAAATTGGATGTTCGCGGATAACTTCAGCTAAGATATCCCATACGATGGCATCTTCACGCTCAACCATCTTCTTCGCAGCTTTAATTGTTGAAGCAAAGCCACGGCTTTCTAATTTAGCATAGATAAATGGGCGGAATAATTCCAATGCCATTTTTTTCGGTAAACCACATTGATGTAGGTGTAAGTATGGACCTACAGTGATTACTGAACGACCTGAATAGTCAACACGTTTACCAAGCAAGTTTTGACGGAAACGACCTTGTTTACCTTTGATCATATCAGCCAAAGATTTTAATGGACGACGGTTAGAACCTGTAATCGCACGACCACGGCGACCATTATCTAATAATGCATCTACAGATTCTTGTAACATACGTTTTTCATTACGTACGATAATATCTGGTGCAACTAAATCTAATAAACGTTTTAAACGGTTATTACGGTTAATTACACGACGATATAAGTCATTTAAATCAGAAGTTGCAAAACGACCACCATCTAATGGTACTAATGGACGTAAATCTGGTGGTAATACTGGTAATACAGTCATCACCATCCATTCTGGTTTATTACCAGATTGTAAAAATGCTTCTAATAATTTTAAGCGTTTAGTGATTTTTTTACGTTTAGTTTCAGAATTGGTTTCTTGTAATTCTTCACGTAATGTTTCACATTCATGTGCTAAATCCATGTCACGTAATAACGCTTGGATTGCTTCGGCACCCATTTTTGCATCGAACTCATCTGCCCAACGATCTTCGGCATCCATGAACTGTTCTTCAGTTAATAATTGACCTTTTTCAAGATCAGTCATTCCTGGTTCGATAACAATATATGATTCAAAATATAAAACACGCTCAATATCACGTAACGGCATATCTAATAATAGACCAATACGGGATGGAAGTGATTTTAAGAACCAAATATGAGCTACAGGTGAAGCTAATTCAATATGTCCCATACGTTCACGACGTACTTTGGTTTGAGTGACTTCAACGCCACATTTTTCACAAATTACACCACGATGTTTTAAACGTTTATATTTACCACATAAACATTCATAGTCTTTTACTGGCCCGAAAATACGTGCACAGAAAAGCCCGTCACGTTCAGGTTTGAATGTACGGTAGTTGATAGTTTCTGGCTTTTTAACCTCACCAAAAGACCATGAACGAATCATATCTGGTGATGCTAAACCAATTTTAATCACATCAAAATCTTCTGAAGTTTTTGATTGTGCTTTTAAGAACTTAACTAAGTCTTTCACAGATTTGCTCCTGTCGGAGTTAAACTTATTCAAGTGCGGTAGAAAATTAAGAAAATTTTACCGCACTTGCACTTACTTTCACTTATTGATTTAGAGGTGAATTAATCTTCATCTAAGTCAATATTGATACCCAATGAACGAATCTCTTTCATGATTACATTGAAGGATTCTGGAGTACCTGGATCCATTTGGTGAGTACCGCTCACAATGTTCTTATACATCTTCGTACGGCCGTTCACATCATCGGATTTTACAGTTAACATTTCTTGTAACGTATATGCAGCACCATATGCTTCTAATGCCCATACCTCCATCTCACCGAAACGTTGACCACCGAATTGTGCTTTACCACCCAATGGTTGTTGTGTAACAAGACTATAAGAGCCAGTTGAACGAGCATGCATTTTGTCATCAACTAAGTGATTTAATTTGAGCATATACATGTAACCAACAGTTACAGGACGTTCAAATTTTTCACCTGTACGGCCATCATATAAGGTAATTTGACCTGAAGTCGGTAAGCCACCTAATTCTAATAAGCCTTTAATTTCTTGCTCTTCTGCACCATCAAATACAGGTGTTGCAAGAGGCATACCTTTACGTAAGTTTTGTGCTAAACGCATTACTTCTTCATCTGTGAAGGTATTTAAATCAACTTTTTGTGAACCGCCACCTAAGTCATATGCTTTTTGGATGTATCCACGAAGTTTCTCAATCTCTTGTTTTTCTTTCAGCATACGGTTAATTTGTTCACCGATACCTTTAGCAGCTAAACCTAAGTGAGTTTCTAGGATCTGACCGATATTCATACGAGAAGGTACGCCCAATGGGTTTAATACGATTTCAACTGGTTGACCATTTTCATCGTATGGCATGTCTTCAACAGGGTTAATTTTTGAGATAACCCCTTTGTTACCATGACGACCTGCCATTTTATCCCCTGGTTGAATACGACGTTTCACCGCAAGATACACTTTAACAACTTTTAATACACCTGGTGCTAAATCATCACCTTGAATGATCTTGCCACGTTTAACTTCTAATTTATGTTCGAAGTCTTTACGTAATTCTTCGTATTGTTCTGCAAGTTGTTCTAATTGATTTTGTTTAGCTTCATCTGATAATGATTGTTCTAACCATTGTACACGAGCCATATTATCTAAGTTTTTAGCATCAATGCCGCTATCAATTAAAAGATTACGAACACGAGAGAACAAACCAGCTTCTAAGATTTCTAACTCTTCAGCAATGTCTTTCTTCGCTTCTTTTAATTGCATTTCTTCGATTTCTAGCGCGCGTTTATCTTTTTCTACGCCATCACGAGTAAACACTTGAACATCAATAACTGTACCTGAAACACTATTTGGTACACGTAATGAAGAATCTTTTACATCAGATGCTTTTTCACCAAAGATTGCACGTAATAATTTTTCTTCTGGTGTTAATTGTGTTTCACCTTTAGGAGTAACTTTACCTACAAGAATATCCCCACCTTTTACTTCAGCACCTACATACACAATACCTGATTCATCAAGTTTGCTTAATGCAGTTTCTCCCACGTTAGGAATATCTGCGGTAATTTCTTCTGCACCAAGTTTAGTATCACGAGCTACACAAGATAATTCTTGAATATGAATGGTGGTAAAACGGTCTTGTTGTACAACACGTTCTGACACTAACATTGAGTCTTCAAAGTTATAACCATTCCAAGGCATGAATGCTACGCGGATATTTTGACCAAGTGCAAGTTCACCTAAGTCTGTTGATGGTCCATCAGCAAGTACTTCCCCACGTCCAATCGGCTCACCCAAGTTCACACAAGGAATTTGGTTGATACAAGTATTTTGGTTTGAACGGGTATATTTAATTAAGTTATAAATATCAATACCTGCTTCACCTGGGATAGTCTCGTCTTCATTAACTTTAACTACAATGCGTGATGCATCAACATACTGAATAGTACCGCCACGTTTAGCAACAACCGCTACACCTGAGTCAAGTGCAATTGGTTTTTCCATACCAGTACCAACTAATGGTTTATCCGAACGTAATGTTGGAACTGCTTGACGTTGCATGTTCGCACCCATTAACGCACGGTTAGCATCGTCATGTTCTAAGAACGGAATTAACGCTGCGGCAACAGACACAACCTGTTGTGGAGAAACATCCATATAATGGATTTCTTCTGGTCGGTATAAACCTGACTCACCATGTTCACCACGACAAGTAACAAACGCATCAGTAAAACGAAGCTCGTCATCTAAACTTGAATTTGCCTGTGCAATTACATAGTTACCTTCTTCAATTGCAGACAAATACTCAATTTCTTCTGTAACTTGACCATTCACCACTTTACGATATGGTGTTTCTAAGAAACCATAGTTATTGGTACGCGCATACACAGAAAGTGAGTTAATCAAACCGATATTTGGACCTTCAGGCGTTTCGATTGGACACACACGACCATAATGAGTTGGGTGTACATCTCGAACTTCAAAACCCGCACGCTCACGAGTTAAACCACCAGGACCTAATGCAGAAATACGACGTTTATGTGTTACTTCTGATAATGGGTTATTTTGATCCATGAATTGTGAAAGTTGTGAAGAACCAAAGAATTCTTTCACGGCAGCTGAAACAGGTTTCGCATTGATTAAATCTTGCGGTGTAATTGCATCTAAATCACCTAAAGATAAACGTTCTTTAACCGCTCGTTCAACACGAACTAAACCAATACGGAATTGGTTCTCTGCCATTTCACCAACAGAACGAATACGACGGTTACCTAAATGGTCGATATCATCCACTTCTCCACGACCATTACGAATATCAATAAGTTTTTTCATCACACTTACGATATCTTCTTTACTTAGCACGCCTGATCCAGCAACTTCATCAATATCTAAAGAGCGATTAAATTTCATACGACCTACCGCAGATAAATCATAACGTTCTTGAGAGAAGAATAAGTTATCAAATAATGCTTCTGCAGCTTCTTTCGTAGGTGGTTCACCAGGACGCATCATACGATAGATTTCAACTAGTGCACTTAAGCGGTCATTAGATGGATCCACACGTAAAGTTTCAGAAATGTACGGACCAAAATCTAAATCATTCGTGAATAATGTTTCGATTGATGTATAACCAGCTTGTGCTAATTTTGCTAAAATTTCTAAAGAAATCTCCATATTAGCAGGGCAAATCAATTCACCTGATTCTAAATCAACATAATCTTTAGCAGATACTTTACCAACGATATATTCAGTTGGCACATCAATTTGCGTAACATTATCTTTTTCTAATGCACGAATATGACGCGCAGTAATACGGCGACCACGTTCTACATAAACTTTACCATTTGCTTCAATATCAAATGATGCGGTTTCACCACGTAAACGCTCAGGCACTAATGCCATTAATAATTTGTTATCTTGAATTTCAAATGAAATTTTTTCGAAGAATAAATCTAAAATTTCTTCAGTCGTATAGCCTAAAGCACGTAAAATAATAGTTGCAGGTAATTTACGACGGCGGTCGATACGAGCAAATAAGTTATCTTTCGGATCAAATTCAAAGTCTAACCAAGAACCACGATAAGGAATGATACGTGCGTTATAAAGCACTTTACCAGAAGAGTGGGTTTTACCTTTGTCAGAATCGAAGAATACACCAGGACTACGATGTAATTGTGATACGATAACTCGCTCAGTACCATTGATCACAAAAGTACCATTATCTGTCATTAATGGGATTTCACCCATATAAACATCTTGTTCTTTAATATCTTTAATGGTACCAGGTGCAGCATCACGATCATAACTTACTAAACGCAAGTTAACACGCAATGGTGCAGCATATGTTGTGCCACGAATTTGGCATTCACGAACATCAAATACAGGCTCGCCAAGCTTATAGCTCACATATTGTAATTCAGTACTACCGTTATTACTGACGATAGGAAAAACTGAACGAAATGCAGCTTCTAAACCCTGCTGACCTTCAGGATCTCTTTGAATAAATTTTTCAAAAGAATCTAATTGAATTGTTAATAAATAAGGTACGTTCAAAACTTGTGGACGTTTACCAAAGTCTTTACGGATACGTTTTTTCTCAGTATAGGAGTAACCCATTGGTTTTCCTCTGTAATTTTTAGTGAGACCGATTTGACACAAATTTTCCACCACACAAAAGAAGTGCGGTCTAAATTCAGAAAATTTTATATCAATGTTTTGATCCGTTTGCTAGATACCGCACTCTGAACCTTACTTCTGATGAGCGGATTGCATTAAGCTAACAGCTTAATTTAGCTTAATTTTTTTGCAATCAAACGGTGATTTTGTGTTTTTAAGAGAACACAAAATGCCGATAATATTCCATTATCAGCATCATTTTTTAAATGGTCGTTAATTATAACGTTTTGGTTAATTTTTATCAATAAAAAACCAGAATTTTTTGCAAAAGCAAATACATTAAAAAATGAGCCCCAATGTCTCCATCGGGGCTTATTTAGACCTGAAATTAGGCAAAAAGCTAAATCAAAAATTATTTGATTTCTACTTCTGCACCAGCTTCTTCTAATTCTTTTTTCAATGCTTCAGCTTCTTCTTTAGAAACGCCTTCTTTTAAGTTAGCTGGAGCTGATTCAACTAAATCTTTAGCTTCTTTTAAGCCTAAGCCTGTTGCACCACGTACTGCTTTGATTACAGCAACTTTGTTAGCACCAGCGGCTTTAAGAACTACGTTGAATTCAGTTTTTTCTTCTTCTGCTGCTGCGCCACCTGCTGCTGGAGCTGCTGCTAATGCTGCTGCTGAAACACCGAATTTTTCTTCCATCGCTGTAATTAATTCAACGATTTCTGACACTGATTTAGAAGCAATTGCTTCAATGATTTGTTCGTTAGTTAATGACATGACAATCAATTCCTAATGTAAATAAAGTTAAACGAGTTAAGAAGTGCTTATTAAAAATTAAGCAGCTTCTTGTAATTTGTCGCGTAATGCCGCAATAGTGCGTACAAGTTTGCCAGCCGCAGCTTCTTTCATTGTACCCATTAAACGTGCAATCGCTTCGTCGTAAGTTGGTAATGTAGCCAAGAAATTAACATCTTGGATTTTACCTTCAAAGGCTGCACCTTTAATTTCAAACAAATCGTTTTCTTTAGCGAACGCAGATAATAAACGTGCTGCTGCACCTGGGTGTTCGTTAGAGAATGCGATAAGTGTTGGACCAGTAAACGCATCTTTTAAACATTCGAATTCTGTACCTTCAACTGCACGACGTAATAAAGTATTACGAACAACGCGCATTGAAACGCCAGCTTCACGAGCTGTTTTACGTAACTCAGTCATTTTATCAACAGTCACACCGCGAGAATCTGCGATTACTGCTGAAAGGGCACCTTTGGCTGCTTCATTTACTTCAGCAACAATTGCTTGTTTGTCTTGAAGATTTAATGCCATTGGCTTTTAGCTCCTGAATACACTCTGATTTCTCAGAATTAAATTACCTAATATAAACTGCATATTAGGACGACTTCGGTGTACAGAAGCAGAAAATTTCTTACTCTGTCTGTTCACCATCTACGTAGGATAATTAAGAACGACTACATTCCCCTACGGTCTTGGACGGGGCTTGAATAAGGTCAAGCACCAACCAGAAAATTGTTTTGCGAAGTTTCGCAAAATAAGGCACAGAATTATAAGTATAATCTATGCCTTTGTAAAGGTTTAACGTAAATTATAAGCTGCTTTGATCAACTTGTACGCCAGCACCCATAGTAGTAGAGATGCTTACTTTCTTGATGAAAATACCTTTAGCTGTCGTTGGTTTAGCTTTATTTAATGCTACTAATAACGCTTGTAAGTTTTGCGTTAATGCTTCAGCTGAGAAACTTGCTTTACCGATAGTAGTATGGATGATACCATTTTTATCATTACGGTAACGGATCTGACCTGATTTAGCATTTTTAACTGCATCTGCAACGTTTGGAGTTACTGTACCAACTTTAGGGTTTGGCATTAAACCACGTGGACCTAATACTTGACCTAATTGACCAACAACACGCATTGCATCTGGAGAGGCAATAACAACGTCGAAGTTCATTTCACCTTTCTTAACTTGTTCAGCTAAGTCTTCCATACCGACTAAATCAGCACCAGCTTCTTTAGCAGCATCTGCATTAGCACCTTGTGTAAATACCGCAACACGTACTGTACGACCTGTACCGTTTGGTAGCACTGTTGCACCACGAACGTTTTGGTCTGATTTACGAGGATCAATACCTAAGTTAACCGCTACATCTACGCTTTCGTCAAATTTCGCTGTTGCAAATTGTTTTAATACTGCAATAGCTTCATTGATTTCATATGCTTTAGTTGAATCAACACCAGCTTGGATTGCTTTCATACGTTTGGTAAGTTTAGCCATTGATTAGTCCTCCACTACCAAACCCATTGAACGCGCAGTACCTTCAATAGATTTCATTTTAGTTTCGATAGTTGCACCAGTCATGTCAGCTGCTTTAGTTTCAGCAATTTGACGAACTTGGTCACGAGTTACTTTACCCACTTTATCTTTGTTAGGTTTACCTGAACCAGATTTAACACCCGCTGCTTTTTTCAATAATACAGCTGCAGGAGGAGTTTTAGTCACAAATGTGAATGAACGGTCAGCATAAACTGTGATAACTACAGGAATTGGTAAACCTTTTTCAATGCTTTCAGTTTTTGCGTTGAATGCTTTACAGAATTCCATGATATTCACACCTTGTTGACCTAATGCAGGACCAACTGGTGGTGATGGGTTAGCCATACCCGCTGCAACTTGCAACTTAACGTAGGCTTGTACTTTTTTTGCCATTTTAGTTTCCTTAATGAATGGGTAGTATCGCTAGAAATCTAGCTCCCCTGTTTACTTTCGTATAAAAAGGGCTGCATTTTAATTAAATACTGCCTATTTTTCAAGCTTTGAATATTCAAAACTTCAAAATTTTTCACCGCACTTTATATGAAATATCATACATAGTACGTCACAAAATTAATTTGCTTTTTCAACTTGACCAAATTCAAGCTCAACTGGCGTTGCTCGACCAAAAATTGAAACTGACACTTTAACACGGCTTTTCTCGTAATCAACTTCTTCAACCGTACCATTAAAGTCTGCAAATGGACCTTCAGTAACGCGAACTTCTTCACCAGGCTGAAAAGTAGTTTTTGGACGTGGCTTATCGCTATTTTGTTCTAAGCGATTTAAAATCATATCAGCTTCACGCTTTGTAATTGGCGCTGGTTTATCTGGTGTACCACCAATAAAGCCCATAACACGAGGAACACTACGCACTAAATGCCATGTATCATCATTCATTTCCATTTCAACCAAAACATAGCCTGGGAAATACTTACGTTCACTTTTACGGCGCTTACCAGCAACATTTTCAACAACTTCTTCAGTTGGAACTAATACTTCGCCAAATTGATCTTCCATTTGGTTTAGCTTGATATATTCACGTAATGTGGTTGCAACACGACCTTCAAAGCCTGAAAACGCTTGCAACACATACCAACGTTTTTTAGGTGCAGCTGTTTCTGTCATCTTAGAATCTCAAATCTGTTAAGAAATTAATGATTGATACGATAATACTATCGAATCCCCATAAAATTAGTGAAGTTAATACCGTAACACCAATCACAATTAATGTTGTTTGCATTGCTTCTGGACGCGTAGGCCACACAATTCTTCTTAATTCTGTTCGTGACTCGCTGAAGAATGCTAATGCTTTTTTACCTTGGCTGGTTAACGCAGCTAAACCTAATGCAACCGCTAATAAAACAACCACACCAACCACACGTACTGCTGTTGAAAATTGTTCTGCAAAGTAAACATTACCGATTGCCGCTGCGATAATTACAACAACTACAGCCACCCATAAAAGAGTATTTAACCCTTTTGATTGTTGCTCAACTTGTTCAGGAGCATTTTTCTTATTTTTCTCGATTTCTAAAGCCATAATTAACTCATAAATCCAATTTAAAAATTTAGGACATCTTTTTGAACGCGTGATTGTAGCATTTAATTTTGATCTTTCATATTAAATTATGCAGTTAACAGTAGATTTTTTACGGAATAAATAAGAATTTGGTACTCAGACAATAATCTTTTAAAATAACTTTTCTGTTTTAATAACTAATCCCGATGATGACAAAAAAACCAGATTTCACTTTTAAACAATTTTATATCAATCATGATCATTGTGCCATGAAAGTCGGTACCGATGGCATTTTATTAGGTGCATGGGCAAAATTATCAGGAACACAATTTCTTGATGTAGGAACTGGTACTGGATTGGTGGCGATTATGCTTGCTCAACGTAGCTCCAAAGACGCTCAAGTTACTGCAATTGAAATCGATAAAGCAGCTTATTTACAAGCAATAGAAAATGTTCAGAATTCGCCTTGGCATGAAAAAATTCAAGTTTTCCATCAAGATCTCATCTATTTTGATAAAACCTGTTCACAAAAATTTGATGTTATTGTTTCTAATCCACCGTACTTTAAACAAGGTGTAAACTGTCGTGATCAACAACGTAAGACTGCCCGTTATACATCAACACTCAATCATCTTAGTTGGTTAGAACATTGTCATAACTTATTAAATGAAAATGGGCTGATTCATTTTATATTACCTTATACAGAAGGAAAAATTTTACAAAAACAAACCGCACTTTATTGTGCGGCTTGTTGTGAAGTAATTACTAAAAAAGGGAAAAAGCCAAATCGATTACTACTATCCTTTACTCCGCAACCTTGTGAAACCAAAATGAGTCAATTGACTATTTATGATGAACAAAATCAATATACAGAGGAGTTTATTCAGCTCACTAAAGCGTTTTACTTAAAATTTTAATAAAAACCGCACCTTATTTTCCTCAATTTCAGCTAAAGTGCGGTTAGTTTTTAGAAAATTTTTAGTTTCCCAAACTTAAATATTTTTCCATTTCATCCTCAGGGACCATTCCACCACCAGTTGCCCAAACAACATGAGTCCCATTCTTTAATTGAGATTCAGAAAATTGCATCCGCTGTAAATATTCTTTATTTTGCATACGAACAGCACCTACCATAGCTGATAATGCCGATGGCTCTAACTTAATATTTTCTGTTTTATTTAATAAACTAAGTAAATCATACATTTCTTGATCGCTAATAGTATAATAGCCATCAATTAGTCTTTCCATCGCACGCCCGACAAATCCTGAAGCTCGTCCAACGGCTAAACCATCAGCTGCCGTAATATTATCAATACCAATATCTTGTACAGAAATTTGATCATGTAATCCAGTATAAACACCTAATAGCATGCAAGGAGAATGAGTAGGTTCAGCAAAAATACAATGTACATTATCACCAAAAGCAAGCTTCAAACCAAACGCAACGCCTCCAGGTCCACCACCTACACCACAAGGTAAATACACAAATAATGGGTGCTGTTTATCAACAACAATCGCTTTTTCTGCAAATTGTTGCTTTAATCTCTGACCCGCTACAGAATAACCGAGAAATAAAGTTTTAGAGTTTTCATCATCAATGAAGAAACAAGTTGGATCATTTTTTGCTGCCTCACGCCCTTGTGCAACTGCTACACTATAATCTTGTGCATATTCAACAACATTGACACCATTTTCACGTAGTCGTTGTTTTTTCCATTCTCGAGCATCGGCTGACATATGAACACTCACCTTAAAACCAAGTTTTGCACTCATAATGCCAATAGATAAACCTAAATTTCCTGTTGACCCCACAGCAATACTAAATTGACTAAAGAAGGTTTTAAACTTCTCTGAAAATAAAATAGCATAATCATCTGATTTAGAAAGTAATCCATGCTCTATCGCTAATTTTTCAGCATGAGCTAGCACTTCATAAATACCCCCTCTTGCTTTTATAGAGCCAGAAATAGGTAAATGGCTATCCTTCTTCAACATTAATCGCCCTGTAATAGGCGTGTTATAACGTTGTTCAAGTGCTAGCTTCATTTGTGGAATTTCAACAATTTCTGATTCAATAATCCCATTGGTTATTTTTGTTTCAGGAAAAGCCTCGCAAATATATGGAGCAAAACGTTTTAAACGTTTGGCTGCATCATTACTATCCTCTTGTGTTAAAGTGACAAAAGGCAAACCTTCTGCATATGAAGTAATATTAGGATTAAACCAAGTTACTTCTTCTAGATTAATTAATTTTTTTAACAATGGAAATTTTGTTGTTAATTTTCTTATATTCATTTTTTCCTATCAATCTCAAATAAGATAATAACTTAACACAGCCCCAAACTAGCTGAAAATGGTAATTCTATTTCTAATGGAATGGAAAAGAATATTACAACAATGTAATCTTGATATCGTATTAAAATAAAAAGGGCTGTTATTTAGTACAAAAAATCAGCCCATTTAAACTATGTAAATAATCATTAAATTAAGATCATTAATGACTAAAGTAAGCCAGCAGATTTTAATGCGGATAATACCGTAGGCTGTGCTGATTCGCTTAATGTAGTTAATGGTAAACGTAGTGTTGGAGTTTTGATTAGACCTAATTTATAAGCAGCCCATTTGACAGGAATTGGGTTGCCCTCTATAAATAGATCTTTATGTAACGGGCTTAAACGTTGATTGATCATTTCTGCTTCAGTAAAATTGCCTGCCATTGCTAGTTCACACATTCTGGACATATCACGAGCAGCAATATTATTTGTCACAGAAATTACACCCTGTCCACCTAATTTTATACTTTCTAATCCTGTCGCATCATCGCCACTTAAGAAAATAAAATCATCACCAGCTAATTCTTTAATTTGCTTAACACGGCTAACATCACCTGTGGCTTCTTTGACAGCAACGATATTTTTAATTTTTGCTAAACGGGCTATCGTCTCTGGTTTCATATCGCTCCCTGTACGGCCTGGGACGTTATACAAAATTTGTGGAAGATCTGTAGATTCAGCAATAGCTTTAAAATGTTGATACATACCTTCTTGAGTAGGTTTATTGTAATAAGGTACTACAGACAAGCAACCTGCAACTCCGCTACCGTTTAATAATTTAGTCATCGTGATGGCTTCACTTGTAGCATTTGCACCTGCACCAGCAATCACTGGAATACGACCTGCTGCAAACTCAACTGTTTTCAAGATAGTTTTGATATTTTCATCAACACTTAATGTAGCTGACTCTCCCGTTGTTCCCACAGAAACAATCGCATGTGTACCATTTGCTATGTGATATTCAACTAAATTTTTTAGTTCATCATAATTAATAGCACCATGGCTATTCATTGGCGTAATTAATGCGACGATACTACCATGAAATAAAGGACGTGTTGCTGACATAATATCTCTCCGACTGTGTTTTAGGCTTTTTATTATTTGTTTAGATTCTCCAAAATCGTTACAATTTGCAAGTAATTTTTTGTAATTTTATATCACATATCAAATTTCTAGGATAAATATTATGAATCATTTAAAAATAGGGGATTTTGCACCGCAGTTTACGCTACCTAATCAAGATAATGAGCTAGTTTCTTTATCAACCCTTAAAGGTAAAAAAGTATTAGTATATTTTTATCCAAAAGCTTTAACTCCAGGCTGTACAACTCAAGCTTGTGGGCTACGTGATGCGAAAATCAAGTTAGAGCAATTAGGCGTAGTCATTTTAGGAATCAGCCCTGATACCCCAAGCCAATTAACCCGTTTTATTGAAAAAAAAGCATTAAATTTCACATTATTATCTGATGTAGATCACCAAGTAGCAGAGCAGTTTGGTGTATGGGGTGAAAAAAACTTTATGGGAAAAGTCTATGATGGTATTCACCGTATTAGTTTTTTAATTGATGAACAAGGTCGAATTGAGCAAGTTTTTGATAAATTCAAAACCAAAGACCATCATGAAGTAGTTCTGAATTATTTAGAACAAAAATAGCTAAAAAAATACCGCACTTTAAACTGCGGTATTTTTTCTTAAAATTTTAACTTAATGTGTACTTGTACTGGTTGTTGTACGTACTGAGCGACGGCGATCTAATTCCGTTAATAATTTTTTACGAATACGGATAGATTGTGGTGTGACCTCGACTAATTCATCGTCATCGATAAATTCAATCGCTTGCTCAAGAGTTAACTTAATTGGTGTAGTTAACTGGATAGCGTCATCTTTACCAGATGCGCGCATATTAGTTAATTTTTTGCCTTGTAAACAGTTAACCGTTAAGTCATTTGAACGTGCATGAATACCAATAATTTGTCCCTCATACACTTCTTGACCATGTTCAGCCATTAACTTACCACGTTCTTGTAAACCCCATAATGCATAGGCAAGAGCTTTACCTGTTGCATTAGAAATTAATACACCGTTTTTACGTTGACCAATTTCACCAGGTTTTACATCATCATAATGGCTGAAACTTGAATAAAGTAATCCAGTACCTGAAGTCATTGTCATAAATTCATTACGGAAGCCAATTAAACCACGTGCAGGAATAATATATTCTAAACGAGTACGGCCTTTACCATCAGGGCTCATATCTTTCACTTCACCTTTACGAATACCTAATGCTTCCATTACGGCGCCTTGGTGCTGTTCTTCGATATCAATAGTGACTTGTTCAAACGGCTCTTGCTTATGACCATTTTCTTCTTTGAAAATTACTTTCGGGCGTGATACCGCTAATTCATAACCTTCACGACGCATATTTTCGATTAATACCGATAAATGCAATTCACCACGACCAGACACACGGAATTCATCTGGGTTCGGGGTTTCTTCAACACGTAATGCTACGTTATGTACTAATTCTTTATTTAAACGTTCAAGAATTTGACGAGAAGTCACAAATTTTCCTTCCTGACCGCAGAATGGCGAGGTATTTACGCAGAAGAACATCGTTACCGTTGGTTCATCAACACTTAATGCAGGTAATGCTTCAACGGCATTAATATCACAAATAGTATCTGAAATATTTAATTCACCTAAACCGGTAATTGCAACGATATCACCTGCTTGAGCAAGATCTTCTTCATAACGTTGTAAACCTAAATGACCTAGAACTTGACCAATTTTACCGTTACGAGTCTTACCAAAACTATCAATTATAGTCACTGATTGGTTAGGTTTTACTGTACCACGTTTAATTCGACCGATACCAATAACACCAACATAGTTGTTATAGTCCAATTGTGATATTTGCATTTGGAATGGTGCATTTAATTCAACCGCTGGCGGTGCAACATGTTCTACAATAGCTTCGAACAATGGTGTCATATCTTCCGCCAGTTGATCGTGATCTGGACCAGCGACGCCCATTAATGCTGAAGCGTACACGATAGGAAAGTCTAATTGCTCATCCGTTGCACCTAAATTTACAAATAAATCAAAAACTTGGTCAACCACCCAGTCTGGACGAGCACCTGGACGATCGACTTTATTGATCACAACGATTGGTTTTAAACCATGAGCAAATGCTTTTTGGGTGACGAAACGAGTTTGTGGCATTGGGCCATCAAACGCATCTACAACTAATAACACTGAGTCAACCATTGATAATACTCGTTCTACTTCACCACCGAAGTCTGCATGTCCCGGAGTATCTACGATGTTGATACGATAGTCATTCCAATTGATTGCTGTATTTTTTGCTAAAATTGTGATACCACGTTCTTTTTCAAGATCGTTGGAGTCCATCACTCGTTCATCTGAATCACCACGAGTAGAGTCTAAAGTGCCTGATTGTTGTAAAAGCTTGTCAACGAGAGTAGTTTTACCATGGTCAACGTGAGCAATAATTGCGATATTACGCAATTTATTAATATCTAATTCTGCCATTTGAGAGTTCTTAATGTGTATAAAATATAAAGAAATTTATCCGAAGAATTTCGTATCTTGCTTATATATAAAAAGGATATAAATTACGAAAGGTCGCAGATTATACAACTTTTTCCCTAAATGAGCTATTAAATAATGTAGTTACTGAAAATAAGCATATTTTAAGCCACTAGCTAGTGATTGATAATTTTCCATATAAATCAACATAAAAACAATATTTATTTTAATAAAAATAGTTAATTAATATTAATTTTTATAAAAAAATAAAATAATAATAAATATTTTTCAAATAATTAATAACTTCATTAAATTTATTTTTTGCAAACGATTGTATTTTGTGCAAAATATGCTATTTTAGCCAATAAAATTTTAATTGTATTTCATTACTCAAGATAAGCAAGATAGGAGCTATTCTATGGCAAACACGAGTGCAATCTCAAACGTTGCAAAACTCATCAAAGATAACGATGTAAAATTCGTTCTTCTTCGTTTTACTGATATCAAGGGAAAAGAACATGGTGTGTCTTTGCCAGTTAATTTAGTCATTGATGATTTAGAAGATTTATTTGAAGAAGGAAAAATGTTTGATGGCTCATCAGTTGAAGGTTGGAAAGCAATTAACAAAGCGGATATGCTTTTAATGCCAATGCCAGAGACAGCGGTCATAGATCCTTTTGCTCAAATTACTACACTTTCTATTCGTTGCAGTGTATATGATCCAAATACGATGCAAAGTTATGATCGTGACCCTCGCTCTATTGCTACTCGAGCAGAAAACTATCTAAAATCAACAGGTATTGCTGATGCTGCTTTATTAGGGCCTGAACCAGAATTCTTCTTATTTGATGATGTTCGTTTTAGTACAGATATAAACAATGTATCTTATAAAATTGATGATGCGGAAGCGGTATGGAATACTAATCGACGTTATGAAGATGGTAATAATGGTTATCGCCCACTAAAAAAAGGTGGCTATTGTGCAGTATCACCAATAGATAGCTCTCATGATATTCGTTCTGAAATGTGCTTAATTTTAGAAGAAATGGGCTTAGTCATTGAAGCTCATCATCATGAAGTTGCAACCGCGGGACAAAATGAAATTGCCTCTAGATTTAATACCTTAACCTTAAAAGCAGATGAAACACAAATCTATAAATATGTGGTTCAAAATGTCGCATTAAAACATGGTAAAACAGCCTGCTTCATGCCAAAACCATTTGCTGGCGATAACGGTTCAGGAATGCATTGTAATATTTCATTAAGTAAAGATGGAAAAAATGTATTCCAAGGCGATAAATATGCGGGCTTATCTGATACTGCCCTTTATTTTATCGGTGGTATCATTAAACATGCAAAAGCATTAAATGCCTTTACGAATCCAACAACTAACTCATATAAACGTTTAGTCCCTGGATTTGAAGCGCCTGTGTTATTAGCTTACTCAGCAAGTAACCGTAGTGCATCAATTCGTATTCCAGCGGTGACAAATCCAAAAGCGATTCGTATTGAAGCTCGCTTTCCTGATCCATTAGCAAATCCATATTTAGCATTTGCTTCATTATTAATGGCTGGACTTGATGGTATTACTAATAAAATCCACCCTGGTGATGCAATGGATAAAAACTTATATGATTTACCACCTGAAGAATTAAAAGATATTCCTGCGGTAGCCTCTTCATTAAGTGAAGCATTAGATGCATTAGCTTCAGATCATGAATTCTTAGTTCAAGGTAATGTATTTACTAAGGATTTTATTGAAGCCTTTATCAATATCAAACGTAAAGAAGTGGAACGTGTAAATATGATTCCACACCCAGTGGAATTTGAAATGTATTATGCTTAATTGTTAGCAGTTACTAGGCTTTAAAAAGTGCGGTAGAATTTTTCTAATTCAGACCGCACTTTTTGTTTATCGGCATTACACCATAGCAACATAAATAGTCTTTAGGGTTTAAAGTGCGGTGTTTTTTACAAAAATTTATGTATTATTTAAAGTCAAATTCAGCTCCTTGCTCTTTCATTTGCAATCGCTCATAGGCTAAATCGTTTTCTACTAAGGGATTATCTCGTAAATAATTTTCATTAAAGCTTAAGAACCAAGCGTTTGAATGAGGCTCAATAGTGAGAGTTATACTTTCTGCACATTCAGTCGCTTGTCGAGATTTATTTAAGGCAATTGCAATACGCAATAATCTAATGAGATTAAATATGTCTTGGAAATGATAACGTGAGAAATTTCCAATTTCCTCTAATTTAAAATAATTTATTTGATATCGTACTAAAGTCGCTAATAAATTTTGTTGCTCTTTATCAAAACCAGGTAATTCAATATTTGCAAGGATATACGCTGAATGACGTTGTAAATTTTTATGATTAATGACCAATCCAACTTCGTGCAATAATGCTGCCCATAATAAGATTTCTTTAAGCTCGTCTACTTGTTCTGGAACTTGCCAGTTGGTAAATTGTTTCACCAATAAAATTGCACTTTCTGTTACTCGTTGTGCTTGTTCTCGATCAATATCAAACTGTTCTGCCAATCCTTCAGCGGTACGTTCACGAATATTACTAACTTGAAAATTCGATTCCAAACTATACATGACGCCTTCACGTAAAGCGCCATCAGAATAACGCATTTGTTCAATATCAAAGGTATCAAAAACCGCACTTAAAATAGCCAGTCCAGGTACAAAAACATCCACTCGCTCTTCATTTAAACCTATGAGTTTTAACTGATTAAAATGCTGAGACTTTAAGGTTCTTTCTATTAGGAGATCAAGACGACCTGCGGTAATAATGCCATCACTATCAATATTCCCCATAATTACTTGGTGTACTGTTTTAATTGTACCTGAGGAACCTAAAACATGTTTCCAACCGTGCTGTTTATATTCAACAGCCAGATCTTGAATGCGACTTAAGGCAGTCTCTCTCGCTTGATAAAAATTTTCCTCAGAAATCTCTCCATGGGGAAAAAATTGTTGAGCAAAGCTGACACACCCCATATTACGGCTATTCACTAAAAGGGGAGTAAAATTATCACCGATGATCATTTCCGTAGATCCTCCACCAATATCAATCACCAGTTTACGACCTTGTTCTGGCTGGGTATGTGAGACGCCTGCATAGATCATTTCAGCTTCAGTTTCACCTGATATAATTCGAATAGGATAAGGAAATACAGCTTGGGCTTGACGTAAAAATTCCTGATTATTGACCGCACTTCGAAGAGTATAAGTCCCTACTACATTCACATTTTCAGGAGAAAATCCTTGTAAACGTTCAGCAAATAAGGAAAGACAATTTACTCCTCGCGTAATTGCAGCTTGATCAAGCAAATTATTTTCATCTAATCCTGCGGCTAATTGTACTTTCCGTTTTAAACGTGAAAGCACTTGAATAGAGCCATTAACAATACGAGCAACTATCATATGAAAGCTATTTGAGCCGAGATCAATAGCCGCAATTTCTTTTGCTTCTGATATTCCATGAAAAGAACTATGGCTTAGTGCGGTGGCTTTTACTCGTAAAGTATCGTTCTTCATAAAACTCCAAAGTTAAAACTCAAATTGATAGAGAATGTCAACCGCTTGGTTAACACCAGAAACAGATTGCAAATAAAGTTGTGGGCATAATCTATAGCGTAATGTAAACTCAGCTAACCCATCAAATAAGCCAACCCCATATTTCAATTGTAATCTTGGCGTTATATTACCACTAACCACCACTTTAGAGCTATCGCCGACACCTGAAGTACCTAAATTTAGATCTTGAATACCAAAAGCCTCGCCTATGCCACCAACTAACTTACCTGACTTAGCTAATCCTATACCTAATAATGCCGCGCCGACAGAACCACTAGACCCCGCTTCGCCACTATTTTCAAGAGAACGACCTGTAAGTAAGTAAGATAATGCTTGATCCTGTGGTAAACCCGGTTCAGAAAAGACTTGCACCGTTGGAGCATCTGCTAAACCTGTCACATTTACACCTGCGGTAATATTGCTATCTTCCATGGCTTCAGGATTACGAATAGCTTCAATATTTAGCATCGGTTGTGAAGGTAATCCGTTGAAACTAATGTATCCTTTACGAATCAACAAGTCTTGTCCGAAAGAAGCATAACGACCTTTTTTCAAATCAATTTGTCCATATAAGCCAAGTTTTCCTTTTTCTTGTTTTACCATTAGGTTTCCAACAAGTTCAGTTTTCAAACCATAAGCATCAAGAAAAACATCATCGCCAATATTAATTTTTAAATCAGATTTAATCGCCATGCCTTCTGCTTCAGCAGGGAATTGCACGACTCTTGTGCGAGGTTTAGTATCATCTAAAATAATTTCATCTTTACTAACAGATACTGCATGTTCAGGTAAACTCTCAACAATAATACGTCCCCAAGGAATATCAACATTTCCAGTTAACTCTAATAACTTAGGTGAAGCTTTCATTTCTACATTTGGACTAACTTTAAGTTTTGCCATGGTAGGAATATCTAGTTTAAATTCATTGCCTTTAGCATGTACTCGAGCCGTCCAGTGATCAATATCTTTCCAACTTGCATCGCCATCGACTTCTAATCGACTTTCAGATGTTTGTAAATTTCCACGTAGAACAGAATGATTACCGTTAAATCTTAATGTTAGATCGCCACCCGTTAAATCAAAAGGTAAAGCTCTCATTGCAGCTTTCATGTTTTTTACATCAAAATTACCATTAATCAACGGACTATTCAGATCACCAGCAAAGGTTAAGTTAGCCCCTACGTCACCAGAAATATGTTCTGTATTAGCCAACAGTTGATTAGCAAGATTTAAATTTAATCCAGCTATTTTTAATGAACCACTTAGTTTTCGGGATTTAGATAAATCTTGCAACTTCAAATCTGCATTAAGATTACCTTGATTTTGTAAGTTAATCACTGATTTCACTGCTAAATTATTATTTTCCATATTGGCAGTAAGATTGAGTTTTGAAACCCCTAATTTAAATTCTCTTCCTTCTATTTTTTGTGCAAATTTAATCCCATCACTTTTAATTTCAGCATCAAGCTTCATTGGCTTATCAGTAAACCAAGCAACTTTTCCTTTACTATTTAATTGACCTGAAAGTAAATTTTCTTTTTCAGTCAATTTATTCACTAAAGCTAAATCAACTTTTTTAATCTCAAATGGGATTTCTCCTGTGGAGCCGACAACTAAATTTTCAGGAAAACAAAGTTCAATGCTCGGATTATGCCAGCAGTGAGATGAAATTGTTGTTTTACTTTCTTTATTATCATAATTTACGGTAAATTGATTATTGGTAATATTACCAATAGGAGATTTGATATCTGTTTGACTAATCGAACCTTTCCACACTTGTGTACTACGATCAAAAGATCCTGTTAAATTTAACTGTGCAGCAACAGGTTCACCATGACTACGTAAATGTAGTTGATGGTTTTTCTCATCACCTTGAGCAGTTAAAGTTGCATTATTTAGCTTGATATCGCCATAGTTAAATCCCTCAAGAGCAATATTTAAATTGCCTTCTATTTGCGATTCTGAATTGACTTTACCTTGTGCATTAAACTTACCAAGATGGAAATTCTGATATTGAATTTGATTTCCTTTTAGATCAAGATCCAAATGAGGTTCAGCAATGTTGCCAGTTAATACCATTTTACCGTTTACTGAAGCAGATAAATCGGGAACTAACCCTTTTAAATTAGGTGCATTAATATCAAGATTGAAATCTGATTTATCACTTAATATACCTTTTGCTGAAATTTTATTATCTCCATAAGTCAGCAATAAATCAGGTATATTTAATAGTGTCTCTTGGCTTGCTGTGAGGTTACCTTTTAAGCTAAGTGGGCGCTGGCTGACAGTTCCTTTGACATCTAACGTAGGAATTTCCACTTTCCAAGTTTGATTATTTGCCAATCCTGAGCTAGAAATATTTCCTGAAAGAATTGCAGGGAAATCTTTAATATAACCGCCCATATTAATCTTATTCAAGACTGCATCCGTTTTCCATTCTACGCCCTGTTTCCAATTTATATGCCCAACTAAATTAAGGCTTCCGTCAAAAGTAAGAAACTGTAATCTTTCTATAGTCGCTTCATATAATTTACCTTGTCCATCAAAATCAACTTGAGTTTTAGGTATCCCCATTCCTTCTACTTGAGCACTTAATTGCCCTTTATAATCAAGTAAATTTCCACTCACATTTAAATTAATATCTTGCAGTTGTAAAGGCATAGAACCATCAGAGAGACTAAATGGATACTGTGCTTTCTTACCAATTAATTGTAAATCGAAAGGTGTTTTCTCCTCATTAAGCTCAAACTTCCCAGTTAAAAGTGCCTCCATTGCCCCACTAGTAGTGAGAGAAAGTGCGGTCTGTTTTTTCAAATTTCCAGACAACTTGAGTTCAAGTTGACTGTCTGGCAAAAGGATGACTTTTCCTTGCTTCATCTGATTAATATCAGTATGAATGGTTATATCCAATGGGAAATCTTCATTTAGTTGTAATTCACCGCTACCTGTAAGATTGCCAAGATTACTGTTGAGACTTAAGGTTTTTAATTGAACATGATAATCCGTAGCATCTGCTTGTAATTGCATATGAGGAACAGTAATAACTTGTTGTGACTTATCGTCAATAAAGCTTTCATATTTCCAATTGTTACCTTGGATATCTTCAATGTGCATATCAAAAGGTAATATCACTTGCATTACATCACCTAATAAAGGTGGAGTTAACGTTTCTTCAATTTTCGCCCAATCCACAGGCTGAACCTGTTTAGCCTCTTCTGCTATTTGTTTTTCTGCTTTTTCTAACTCAGCCTTAGTCGTTTTAGTAACAAAACTAAAGTCATTAATTTCTGTTGGGAAAAGAATTAGACCTTTTTCATTATCGAGACTAGCTGCGGTTTTAAAATGTCCTAGAATAAGCTGATTAGCATCGATCCCTAAAGCAAGTTCATCTACTGAAACATTTTTTACTGAAATGGAGACGGGTAAATGAATACGCTTCATTGGCTCTGATTCTTTTTCAGGCTCATCTTCTGAAGGGGGTAAGAGTGAAGTATCAATATTGATGATTGGTTTTTGAATACTAATGTCTTCTACGCAAACTTCACCATGCCAAAAACAACTAAAGTCTAGTTTTATATGGGCGTTTTCTACAAGAGTATCAATACCTGGAGATTGAAAACGAACATTATGTAATTCTAATCCCTCTTGCAAGTTACCTGTAATCTGTTCAAAAGATAAATTATCCATCATTTTATCAGTGAGTTTTAATAACTCTTGTTGACCAGATTGATTGGATAATGCACCTATTACACCAATAATAGGAACTAAAATTATTACACTTACAATACAGAAAATACGATAACACCATTTTTTCTTGTTAGTTGGTGTTTTTTCTGGTGGAGATGGTTCTATTGTAGTTGTATTCTCAATATTCTCTGTCATATAAAATCCATAGTCATTCAATCTAACATAAATTGAAAAAAAGCATTATAGTTCTGTACCTAAACCAATATAGAATTGAATATTTTTACTGTTATTTTTATCTCTAATCGGAGTCGCAATATCAAATTTAATTGCACCTACTGGTGATGCCCAACGAACACCCATACCTGCGCCATAATGCAACTCACCGACATTATAAGAATTAGCGGCTAAACCAGCATCAGCAAAAGTTGCTAACCACCAATCAGAAACTACTTGATATTGATATTCTAAAGTTCCTGAAGCTAAACGAGAAGCACCAACCAGTTTGCCTTTACTATTTTTAGGTGACACTTTTTTATAGCCATATCCACGAATACTACGATCGCCACCAGCAAAAAAACGTAATGCAGGAGGAATTCGTTCTAAATGATTAGTATGGAGATAGCCAACTTCACCTCGAGTTAAAAAACGATGATTAACGGCAAAGGTTTTTATCCATCCTGCTTTAGCTCTAATACTAAAAAAGTCTACATCAGACATCCAGATTTTATGTCCAAAATCAGCGGTTAAGCTAATCGTATCGGCTCGGGTGGCAAATAATCCCCCAGAAGTTCTTGCACGGCTAACAGATGCTGTGGGATAAACTAATAAGGTTTTTTCTTCTTTCTCCGCAGCTTGGGTAAATTTATCATAACGCATTCTTAACCCTAGTGAATATTGCCATCCTGTCGGATTATTCCAATAACGTAATCCAGCAAAAGTCGCCGCTAATGATTTGGTATCCGTATCATTATCATTTTCGTTTTCAACACCCGCAGAATATTCATAATAATATAATCTTGGGTTTTTCAATAATGGCATTTTATATGTAATTTCAAAGGTTTGCTTTGGAGATGAAACATAAAGATTAGAATGTAAACTATGACCTCGGCTATTGATCCAAGGACGAGTCCAACCGATTTTTGCACGAGGCCCTACATCTGAGGAATAACCTAACCCGACTTCCATTGCATTTTTACGTTTAGGGTACATTAATACATGCAAATCCACAGTTTTGCTATCTTCATGTAATTCAGGACTCACCATCACAGATTGAAACCAACCGCTAGAAGTGTAATTGTTAGTCATTTCAGAAACATCATTAATCAAGTATTTATCACCTGATTGAATTTCTAACATATTACGCAGATAATCTTCACGAATTTGAGAATGTTCAAAAGTAATGTTGCCATAGCGGTATCGAACGCCACTATTAAAATCCATTACCCACCAAGCTTGTCGTTTTGATGGCATAACTTGTAGTTGATGAACAGGGAATTGAGCATCAAAATAGCCTCGTTGGATAGCTAATTTTTCTAATGACGATTTATAATTTTCATAGGCTTCATGATTAAGTGCGGTACCATTTTCAGGAATTTTACTATTTAATTTTTTAAAATAATCATCATCTACAGCGTCTCCAGTGATCCGAATATCTGTTCCTGTAAGAAGTGTTGGCTCACCAATATCTACATGTGCAACTAATAGATCTTTTACATTTTTACGAGGTTGCAGATCAAATACTACGGAACTATCATAGTAACCATAAACACGTAAAGCTTTATCAATATATTCCTTTACATTATTTTGATAGCGTTCAGAACCATCAGCAGTGTCTTTATCTAATGTGTCTAAATAAAGACGAACATTTTCTTTTAATTCTTTATTCTTAATACCTTGAACACTCAGTTCAACTGTCTGCTCAGCAAAGCTAGAATTGCAAATAAATGCAAAAAAAATAATCCTAATAACTAGAGATAAATGTTGAGTTAAACGGTTCATAATATAGCCAAAATGTGTCACACTTCCCTTGATAATAAACTACTCTAGTTTACTCGGTAAACTAAAAGTTTAGCAATGCGAAAATATATGATTTTTCGACAAATTCTCATATTTTTTGTTAATTTATTTGGGGAGTTCTTATTAAAATTACGAATTAATAATTAACTTACTCAATTACAGACAATCGTTCAATTAAAAAGTGCGGTAAAAAATAGGGAAATAAAAAAGCTAATTGCAATTTCAATTAGCTTTTTTATAAATACGACATTATGAACCTTTATATTCCAGGTAAAGAACCGTGGCAGCCACACGTGAATGTACATTTAATTTACGTAATAAATTACGAATATGCACTTTCACTGTTTCTTCTGAAATAAATAATTGGGTAGCAATTTGCTTGTTTGAAAGACCCGTTGCAATCAATTGTAGAACATCCATTTCACGATCTGTTAAAGAATGAATAGGCTCATGGGCTGGATGACGCTCAACCAATAAACTCTTAATTGAATCACTCAGGATAATCTCACCTTGAGCAATTTTTTTAATTTGCGTTAATAAAACTTCAGGCTCAGTATCTTTTAATAAATAGCCATCTGCACCCGCATCAATTAAAGCATAAATATCCGCTTTAGAATCAGATACAGTTAAAATAACGATACGAGCATCAACCCCTTCTTGACGTAAGACTTTTAATGTATCTAAACCTGACAGACCTTTCATATTTAAATCAAGAATAATGAGATCAGGCAATGTTTTCATCGCAAGCTCGACACCATCATTACCACTTCCTGCATCACCGACAACTTCAAATTGATCATCCAGTTCAATAAGTTGTTTGATACCACGACGAATAAGCGGATGGTCATCAATTACAATAACTTTTGTTTTTTCACTCATATTAATATCCAAATATTATTTAAGTCATTTCATTTGATTATAAAACAATATTAATTAAGATTCTATACTGTATGTGAATGACTAAACGGCAGAATAAGGAGTTTATTATGTTGCATTTTTAATTGATAAAATTGAGGATAATTAAAATCTCGTTTTATTATTTTGTAATAGTTACCTTTATTATCAAAGCCTGAAGCGTTGTAAATTTGGCTAATTTCTCTGATTTTTTGTGCTTTATCGCCCTCACACTCAAAGTACACTTCAATACGATTATTTTCATCTAAAATATAAACATTAAATGAATTATCTTCATTATCTTCAAAGAAAAATTGTAAAAAACCTTCACTGGCAAATGCTTCTATTTGATGTGGGTAATATGGAGGCTGTTCGATTTTTTTAACCGATGATTGTGTTTTATCTTCTAGAGCCTGATCAATAATTACATTGGGATCTTGTAAATGATCAGCTAATAATGAGCGTTCTTGAAAGAAAAATTGCCAATTTTTACCTGCAACACGTAACACATGATTATTTGTTTTCGTAATATTGGTTGTTCCTAACTGAATACTAATACATTTATTGATTAAATTAGAAACGAGTTCTGTTAACTCATTTTGATAGTACTGGCTATAACAAAAGACATTAATGAGTTCAGGCGTAGTGGAAGCTCGATGAATTTTACTAGAAAGTAATTTTAATGTGGATAAAATGGCTTTATTTCCCTCAAAGTGTAGGGTTTTAATTTCATTCCATTTATTTCGATAAATCAGGTCAACACTGCCAATTAAACTGTCATTTTCACCATCTAAACTAAACAAATCACTTTGTTGAATTTCTGATTTCTGTAAACCGATTCGTTTGGTTGGATCATCAGTCAAATTAACCATAACAGCTAAACTGCGGATCTCACAAGGGTGATTTAATTCTTCATTAGTAGCTGGTGGAACACAAACAGGAAAAGACTCATGAAGATCTTCAATACACTGCTTCAACTTGCTAAGACTTACTGATTCACTAGAAATATGAATAGTAGAAGTCTTGGTAAGTAGTCGATTAAAATAAGCCCATGCAACTAGTTTAATCAACATAACATTATATTCACTATAACGTTGCTGTGATGTTAACACTACTGATGGCATTTGATTAACCACATACCAACCAGGTTTCACACCATTATCTTCATTCACCTCAATAAAAGTTAAATGCTCTTCTGATAAATTCCAGGCTAATTTAGGATTCATTAATGTTACCTTGCCTGGCAAGACTTCAAAAGCACTATATAATTTACGTGTCAAAATACTAATATCTTGAGGAGCAATACTCGCATCTACATTATGTTTACGTGCAAAATTGACTAAATTACGGTAGCTTAACATCAACACACGAATTAATTTATTATGAGTTTCTTTAGCTTGACGAATTTTCCAATCAGGTACCGCATTTAAGTACTTAATCGTCTCTTCATTCCAATGCCATTGTTCTGTCAATTTTTTTAATAATTGAGCACGCCAAGGTGCAAGAGGTCGAATACGAATGGTTTCTGTCACTTTTATATAAAAACAACGACGTACAAAATCTAGCCGTTTCTCATCTTTCAGATTAGTCAAATAATCTGTTACTCGATGAAGCATTGCCATATAAGCATCAAAACATTGTTCTTTAATATTGTCTGAAGTAAAAAGTTTTTGTTTAAATTCTCGGGAAATTAATTGTGTATTTGGGTATTCCCAGGAATATGCTTCAAGCAATAGAATTTTTAGGACAGATTTATACGGAGAGTCAATTCCTTTATATAACTGCCATAAACTTGCACCAAAATATTCATTAGCAGAAAAAGAACCTAGCCCACCGAAATCAACCCATTCGGAACGATTAATTTGTTTTGTTACGACTAAATTTCTTACTTCCTGCTCATATTCTTTTTCATTTTCTACATTTAAATGCAACCACAATAACGGTTTTCCCGCTAAACGAATAGCAGAACGATAAAATTCGTCTAACAGCAACATATATTGTGCTGAACCACTATTTTCAGCGGATAATTCATTTGCATAACGATAACTATGGAAACGAGATTCATCCATCAGGAAAAAGTTAATATCGGTGTTCAATTGTTTTGCCCACAATTTTAATAACGTTGCTTTTTGACGCAACTTACTGAGAGCATAAGGCGATAACATTGGGCTATGACATATCCACGTATCTAAGTCTGATTTCGTAGTCTGTGAAATAGAAGCAATACTACCCATCACATAAATACCATAAATAGGCGTTTTTTCACTTTGATGGAGTTGTGAAAGCTGTTCTAATTGAGTAAAAAATTCTGGATAAAACGAATAATCTGTAAGAAAGCTTTTTTGATAATCGGAAATTTCAAAGTTAGCCACACCCGCAGGTGCATCTACGACATAACCTGGTAAATCAGGATGGTTAAGATGCAACAGTAAGCTAATTAATTGGAAAACATGTTGGAAGTCTGTCGTTGAGCCCGCAAGTGCTCGTTCAATGCGTAACTCATGCAAACTTAATACTTGTTTTTTGGCAAACTCAAGATCGTATTTCAAAATATATCCTAAAGGGAATAGACGACTTGCTACTCTATCACTGCTTATAATTTAAATCAAACTGGATCCTGTAAATCTATCAAATAGACTGACATTTTAAAACAACAGTGATAGGATATACTCATTTGAAATATCGACAATAATAATCTTATTTTATGAATGAAAAACAGAGTTTAAAAATAGCAACACGCCAAAGCCCTTTAGCCTTATGGCAAGCAAATTATGTTAAAAATCGTTTAACAAACTTATATCCAGATTTGCAAGTGAAATTAGTTACCATGGTGACTAAAGGCGATGTAATTTTAGATACCCCTTTAGCTAAAATTGGTGGAAAAGGATTATTTGTCAAAGAACTTGAACATGCTTTATTAAATCATGAAGCGGATATCGCTGTGCATTCAATGAAAGACGTACCGATGCAATTCCCAGCAGGATTAGAATTATCTGTGATTTGTAAGCGTGAAGATCCTCGTGATGCGTTAGTCTCTAATAAATATCATCATCTAGATGAATTGCCTAAAGGTTCAATTGTAGGTACCTCAAGTTTACGCCGACAATGTCAGCTAAAAAAATTACGCCCTGATTTAGAAATTCGTTCATTACGAGGTAATGTTGGAACACGTTTAAATAAATTAGACAATGGTGAATATGATGCAATTATTTTAGCTTCTGCAGGATTAATTCGTTTAGGCTTGTCAGAACGTATTGCCTCATTTATTGAAATAGAGCAGTCGCTACCGGCGGCAGGTCAAGGTGCAGTAGGCATTGAAAGTCGAGCAGATGACAGCCGAGTGAAAAAATTATTGGCACCATTAGCAGACCAAGAAACAACAATTTGTGTACTTGCTGAACGAGCCATGAATAATCATTTACAGGGCGGTTGCCAAGTACCTATTGGTGGTTTTGCTCAAATACAAAATAATCAAGTTTATCTACGTGCTTTAGTTGGCGCATTAGATGGTTCTCAAATCATCAGAGCTGAAGGCAAAAGTGCGGTAGAAAATGCAGAAAATTTAGGTGTGCAAATTGCTGAACAACTTTTGGCACAAGGTGCAGATAAAATTTTAGAAGAAGTTTACCAAGGGTAAATTATGGCAGTACTCGTGACTCGTCCTGGTGAAAAAGGAACACAATTAGTTGAAATGTTAAATAAATCAGGTGTTGCCGCATTACATCTGCCTTTTTTTACCATCACCGCAGGTCGAGAATTAAATGAACTGCCAAATAAACTTATCCAACTAAAAGCAAATGATTATGTCATGGCGGTTTCTCAAAATGCGGTAGAATATGCAACAGAAACCTTGCACAATACAGGATTTCACTGGCGTGCAGATTTACAATACTTTGCAATTGGCCAACAAACAGCTATGCATTTTTCAAGTCTAAGCGGACAAGCCGTTCATTATCCTTTTCAGCAAGAAAATAGTGAAGGTTTACTCGCTTTACCTGAAATGCATATTTTGAAAGGTAAGACGGTATTATTACTACGAGGTAATAGTGGACGTGAATTATTTCCTGAACAAGTACAAGCTCGTGGTGGTCAGGTTGAAATTATTGAATGTTATCAACGCCAAGCAATTATCTATGATAATTTAGAACAAACGAGTATTTGTAAACGTTCTGGAATTCAAACTATTGTTGTAAGCAGTGGAGAACTTTTAAAATCACTAATTGAATTTGTGCCAGCCTCAGAGCAAAATTGGTTAAAAAGTTGTCAATTAATTGTAGTGAGTGCAAGAATTGAGAAAATGGCTCGCCACTTTGGTTGGACAGACGTTGTGGTGTCACCAAAGGCTGATAATCATACTTTATTACAAACCCTACTAACGTTAATTTCTTGAAATAAAAGGTTATAACTATGACAGATAAGCAAACTGAAACTGTGGAAGACGTGGAAAGCGTAACCGTTCAGGATGAAAAGGAACAAATCAAAGCTGAAAGTTCCGAAAAAATAGCGAAAAACAACCGCACTCCAGAGCCTGTCGTTGTCAAAAAAGGTGGGGCTGGTTTAGGCTTCCTTGCATTATTAGTCGCTTTAGGCGTAGGCGGTGCTGGTTATTACTTTGGTCAACAGCAAGTTGAGCAAATTCACCAAAAACTCAATTCACTAGAAGGTCAGAAATCAGTCGCTGTAGCTGAATTACCTAACTTAGATCAAACAAAATCTGAAATGACCAATTTAATTCGTCAAGGCTATCAGGATAATGCGGATAAAATTACCGCTCTACAACAAGCGCTAACAGAAAAAAACCAAGCCCTTTTGGACCTACAAACTCAAATTAATCATATAAAAAATACTGTAAATGCTCAGCAACCAAATGATTGGCTGTTGTCCGAAGCAGATTTTCTATTAGGAAATGCATTGTGTAAACTGGTTCTTGATAGTGATGTTGATACCAGTATCTCACTATTAAAATTAGCGGATGAAGCATTAGAGAAAGTTGGCACTGCACAGGTTTCAGCAGTAAGAACGGCTCTGAATAATGACTTAAAACAGCTACTCGCAGTAAATAATATTGACCAAAATGCAATCATGCAACATTTGTCACAATTAGCCAATAGTGTTGATGAATTAACGGTGTTAAATGTTGATTTCGATAACCAACAAAATGATACCAACGTATCAGATTCAGTTAATGATTGGGAAAGCAACTTAAAGAAAAGTGCTTCTTCTTTTTTAAATCACTTTGTTCGGGTAACGCCAATCAATTCTAGTAAAAAAGAGCTATTAGCACCAAACCAAGATATTTATCTACGTGAAAATATCCGTTTACGCTTACAAATGGCAATTTTGGCGGTTCCTCGTCAGCAAAATGACTTATATAAACAATCTATTGAAGCGGTAAGCTCTTGGGTAAGAAGTTATTTTGATACCAATACAGAAATAGCGAAAAACTTTTTAAAGAGCTTAGATGAATTAGCTGAACAATCTATTTATGTGGATGTACCAGATCATTTAAACAGTCTAACTGCATTAGATAAATTATTAAATAAACAAGTACATGAGGTAAAAAAGGTGGAGTTATCAGTAGATAAAGATCTCACTGAAAAAACAGAAGCAACACCCAATATGCCACAAACAGAAAATGGAACTCCTGCTGAGAAAAGCAGTGAAGAGCCTAAACAATAAGGAACAAAATTATGTTTAAAGTATTATTTTTAATGCTTGCCTTATTAGCTGGTTTGATTGCAGGTCCATATCTTTCAGGCAAACAAGGCTATGTATTAATTGCAACCAGTTCACACAATATTGAAATGTCAATTACCACATTGATCATTTTCTTTGTGATGGCAATGGCTATTGTATATCTTTTAGAATGGCTAGTAAGTCTTTTCTTTAAATGGAGCAATAACAGCTATAACTTTTTTTCTAAAAGAAAACGCATAAAAGCACAACAACAGACCCTTGAAGGTCTAATGCGAATGAATGAAGGAGACTATTCTAAAGCAGAAAAACTCATTGGTAAAAATGCAAAACATTCTGCAGAACCTATCCTTAATTTTATTAAAGCGGCAGAAGCAGCTCAACAACGAGGTGATGAATTCAGTGCTAACCGTTACCTCATTGAAGCCACAGAATTAGCAGGTTCAGATAATTTACTCGTTGAATTAGCAAGAACTCGAATTTTATTACAACAAAACAAATTACCTGCGGCTCGAAGTGCGGTAGATAGTGTGCTAGAAATGGCGCCACGCAATCCAGAAGTCTTAAAATTAGCTACTGAAATTTACTCACGTTCAAAAGCATTTGCTGCATTAGATAACATTCTAAATAATTTAGAAAATAGTGGTTTATATTCACAACAAGAATTTATTAAATTACAACATCAAGTTGAAGATGGCTTACTTGATGAAATTATGAATGAAGATGGAGCTGATGGCCTATTAGCATGGTGGAATGATCAATCTCGTAAACGCCGTAATAATTTTTATGCGAGATTAGGTCTGATTAAACGTTTAATTGATTGTAATGATCATGATTCAGCTTATGAATTGACCTTAGATGCGGTGAAAAAAATAGATGATAATCGTGATTTAAGTGGAGAATTATTTAATGTGATTACTCGCTTACAAGCAACTGATAGCAGTAAACTCATGAAACTTCTTGAAAAACGTGCATCTTCAACCTCATCAGAAAATCTATGTGCATTAAATCGAGCTTTAGGTTATTTATATGTACGTAATGATAACTTCTTAAAAGCCACTGAAGCCTTTAAAAAGGTAATTGCTTGTTCAGAAAAACTGGATCCGAATGATGCGACTATGGCAGCTTACGTATTTGAACAGGTACAAGATTTTGATGCGGCTAAATCAGTACGCGAAACAAGCTTAAAAACGGCTATGGCGGTGGATAACCTAAAAACGGAAGAAATTGTTTTAGAGCCTCCTGCATTCTTACCTGAATCGGTGGAAAATAAACCTCAAGAAACAGTGAAAACCGCTCAATGGGTAAGTAAGTAAATTAACATATAAACAAAATGCCAGCTTGACACTGGCATTTTTTATATCAAAGTGCGGTTCAATTCAGAAAAATTTTTGATTATCTGACCGCAC
Organism: Mannheimia massilioguelmaensis; assembly: GCF_000940515.1. Lineage (NCBI taxonomy): Bacteria > Pseudomonadati > Pseudomonadota > Gammaproteobacteria > Pasteurellales > Pasteurellaceae > Mannheimia > Mannheimia massilioguelmaensis. Next base: position 22,784 of record NZ_CDQL01000004.1, on the reverse strand, counting down.
TTTTACATTGAGATAATAACCGTTTATAGAATAAAACGGCTTAAGTCTTCATTTTCTACAACATCATTTAAAGCATCAGAAACATATTTTTCATCAATAACGACTTTCTCACCCGAGCGTTCACTCGCATCAAATGAAATACCATCCATTAAACGTTCTAACACTGTATGTAAACGACGTGCACCAATGTTTTCAGTTTTCTCATTAACACGGAAGGCTGATTCTGCAATTTTACTAATACCATCTTGTGTAAATTCAATATCCACCCCTTCAGTTTTCATTAATTCACGATATTGTAAAGTTAATGAAGCATTTGGCTCGGTAAGAATTTGTTCAAAATCTTCCTTAGTGAGAGATTTTAATTCTACACGAATTGGTAAACGACCTTGTAATTCAGGTAATAGATCTGATGGACGCGCTACTTGGAATGCACCTGAACAGATAAACAGAATATGATCCGTTTTTACCATACCATGTTTGGTATTCACTGTAGAACCTTCGATAATTGGCAGTAAATCACGTTGTACCCCTTCACGAGAAACATCGGCACCACCATGCTCACCTTTTTTACAAATCTTATCAATTTCATCAATAAACACTATGCCATGTTGTTCAACCGCTTCAATAGCTTTCTGTTTAAGTTCTTCAGTATTGACTAATTTTGTGGCTTCTTCATCAATCATCACTTTTAACGCATCTTTAATTTTCATTTTGCGTTTTTTACTTTTATTTGGCGACATTCCTTCAAATAAAGATTGAAGTTGAGAAGTCATTTCTTCCATGCCTGGAGGTGTCATAATTTCAACACTCACGGGTGTAGCAACATCGATTTCAATTTCACGATCATCTAATTGCCCTTCACGCAGCTTTTTACGAAAAACTTGGCGAGTGCTTTCATTATTATGCTCTTCTGTATTACCCCATTGATCTTTAGCAGGTGGAAGTAATACATCTAAAATCCGCTCTTCAGCGGCATCTCGAGCTTTCATACGATTTTTTTCAACTTCATGTTGACGGACTAATTTCATGGATATATCCGCAAGATCACGGATAATGGAATCGACTTCTTTTCCAACATAGCCCACTTCAGTAAATTTAGTTGCTTCAACTTTAATAAATGGCGCATTAGCTAATTTTGCTAAACGACGAGCAATTTCAGTTTTTCCCACACCTGTTGGACCAATCATAAGAATATTTTTAGGCGTAACTTCTTGGCGTAGATCTTCAGGTAACTGCATACGACGCCAACGATTACGTAATGCAATAGCTACCGCTCGTTTTGCTTCATTCTGACCAATAATATGAGCATCTAATTCAGAGACAATCTCTCGTGGAGTCATAGACATAATTTATCTTCCTAATTCAAAAATTTTTTAAAATCTGACCGCACTTTCGTACGGAAATGTTATTTTAAAGTTCTTCAATAACATGGTTATGATTGGTATAAATATCAATATCACCAGCAATGACTAAAGCTTGTTTAACAATTTCAGCTGCGGTTAACGTATTATCAGTGCGAAGTAATGCAAGCGCTGCAGATTTTGCATAGTTACCGCCAGAGCCAATCGCCAAAACATCAAATTCAGGCTCAATAACATCGCCACTGCCTGAAACTAATAAAAACTCACTTTCATTAGCAACAATCATCATCGCTTCTAAACGACGTAAAGCACGTTCTGTACGCCATTCTTTTGCCAATTCTACGGCTGCTTTAACCAAATGCCCCTGGTGTAATTCTAATTTTTTTTCAAATAAGTCACGTAAAATAAAAGCATCAGCAGTTGAACCAGCAAAACCTGTAACAACTTTATCTTTATATAAACGGCGGACTTTACGAACCGTACCTTTTTCGACACAATTACCTAAGGTTGCTTGACCGTCACCACCAATAGCGACTTTACCATTCTTACGAACGCACACAATTGTAGTCATATTCTTTCCTTTATTATTTGATGATTTCTTTTAAAATGGGGCTGAATTTAAGCTTTTCAAGCTAACATAAATGAAAATTCATTTAATAATTGACTTTGATAGACAGAGATAAAAATTAGAAAGGAAATAGATTAACTTTTTAAGAACAAGGCAATAAAGCACATTCCTTGCTTAATGGCAAAGAATGTGCATTTTATGAAAATATTATTTTGTGACTAGTAGTTTTAAAGCTTGATATACCACTTGGGCTTTATCGCCAGATAAAGCTTGCTTATCTTCATCAGATAACACAACCGCACTTTGATGACCATATGCACTTAATTGCATATGATATTTGCCACTTTCAAGTGAAGGTTTAGAGAGGCCTAAACGTGCCCAAATTTGGTCATCTACTTCTTTATATTTTAGCTCTCTATAACCGCGTCCAACAATTTCTTGTTTTATTTCAAAACCTAATTCGGGTAAAACCGAACCTAATTTATCCCAAGATTGTTGAAAATTAGAAGTTAAACCTAATGCGGTATGTCTATTAACATCTGTTATGATATCCGCAGAAATAGGCCCTGTAGAAGGAGCAGTAACAGGCGGTGCAGTTTGTTCCATCTGCGTAGTATAGGCTTGGTTCAATTTACCAATAAAAGCATTTAAACGATCGGATGTATAACGTTGTTTCTCAGGCACTGATGGCGTAAAAATAATCTCTTTACGTTTTGCTGCCAGAATTGCGACTGTTAATGCATTGGCCTCTTTATTTCCTAATTGTTCAATTTGATAACGTAATTGTACATCCTTATCTTGAGAAGGCGTCCAATCTGTGACAATTTGATTCTCTTTTGAGGTAAAAGTAATATTCTCTTCTGATAACAAACGCTCTATTTGTTTTAAGTTATATACCGTGTTTTTATTAGCAGGATAAACAATGGAAGCTTGTTCTCCATTAAATTGTGCAACAGAATTTCCAATAATTGACATTGGCATTGAAGGTGGGCGAATATCTACTGCAGAACCCTTACTAATATTTGTAGTGGGTAATTGATATTGATTATTTTGACCAACGATGGTGACACCGCCCGTTTCTAATGGGGAAAAATGAATCTGAGATTCTGCATGTTTTTCATAGCTATCATTCGCATATTGACGAGTTTCATCACTTGAGCATGCTGTTAAAGCGGTGATAATTGCAACAGATAAGAGCCATTTTTTCATAAATAATCCTTTTAACTTTTTATCATTTCTTAAATATACCGCACTTTGACTTTAAAAACTGTAAAAAGTTTAACTTTTTCAAGGCTTCTCAACAGATTTATGCTTTTCAAAGTGCGGTTTAATTTAAAAAAATTTAAAGTTTAGGCATTAAAATACACCTTGTGCTAACATCGCATCTGCCACTTTCACGAACCCTGCAATATTAGCGCCTGCCACATAGTTAATATTACCCTGACCATCTGAGCCATATTTTTTACAATTTTCATGAATATCTAACATAATACGATGAAGTTTTTGATCAACCTCTTCTGCTGTCCAATATAAACGTTGTGAACTTTGCGCCATTTCTAAACCAGAGGTTGCCACCCCACCAGCATTAGCCGCTTTACCTGGTCCAAATAATACTCCTGCTGTTTGCAAAGCCTCTGTTGCTTCAATTGAAGTTGGCATATTAGCCCCTTCTGCGACCAATTTCACACCATTGCTAATTAATAATTTAGCATCAGCAATCTCTAATTCATTTTGAGTGGCGCATGGGAGTGCAATATCTACTTTTACTTCCCAAGGGCGTTTACCTTCAACATATTTTAAACCGAATTGTTCTGCGTATTCTTTAACTCGACCACGTTTTACATTTTTGATTTCCATTAATGTTGCCAATTTTTCAGGCGTGAAACCTGCTTCATCATATACATAGCCGAGCGAATCGGAACAGGTTACTACTCTGGCACCTAATTGCATGGCTTTCTCTATAGCATATTGTGCAACATTACCAGAACCTGAAATTGCAACAAGTTTATCTTTAAAGCTATCCGATTTTTCCCCCAACATCGCTTGTGCAAAATAGACTAAGCCATAACCTGTAGCTTCGGGACGAATTAAGCTACCACCAAATGACAACCCACGACCAGTAAACACACAGGCTGCTTGATTAGATAATTTTTTCATATAGCCTGCAAGATAACCGACTTCTCGAGCACCTACGCCAATATCGCCTGCAGGGACATCAGTATCAGCACCAATATGACGGTATAATTCTGCAATTAATGCTTGGCAGAAACGCATTACTTCCGCATCTGATTTACCTTTTGGATCGAAATCTGAACCACCTTTCCCACCACCAATAGGCAATGTAGTGAGTGCGTTTTTAAAGGTTTGTTCAAAACCTAAAAATTTTAAAATTGAAAGATTAACAGAAGGATGAAAACGCATTCCACCTTTATAAGGACCAATAGCACTGTTATATTGCACTCGAAATGCACGATTAACTTGGACATTTCCTTTATCATCCGTCCATGCCACACGAAATTGAAATGCACGTTCTGGCTCGACTAATCGTTCTAATAATGCTTCTGAACGATATTTAGGGTTCTCTTCCAAAAACGGCCAAATGGATGTAAATACTTCCCGTACAGCTTGTAAAAATTCAGGTTGGTGAGGATCTTTTTGAGCAACATTAGCCAAAAATACCTCTAATGATGATACGACTTGAGACATGATAAACTCCTTGTTGTGTTTGCTTTTTTATATAAATAAATGAAGTTATAAATAATATGCAATAAAAATTAATAGAAACACAATTAATTTATCAAAAAATTATCATTTTTTATAAATGAGTAAATAAAATATAATAAAATTCATTATTTTTAAAAAATATATAATCAATAAATTTTTTCCCACAGTAATCAGAAAATCAGCAAGAGTTTAAACTATCGTTTTATACAAAAAAGCTACCTCTTGAATTTCAAGAGATAGCTTTAATCAAGTCTGAAGATAAACGTTAAAGTTATGCTCGATGACTGACTATTACACGCAAACTATCCAAACGCCAAGTGGCTTGTTGAATTTGTATGAGTGATTGTTGACGAATGTACTCAAGTGTATCAATTTCATCTTGGCGAATATTCTTATTAACTCGTTTTAAAGCATGAAGGCGATCAAGTTCACTTGTTAATTGATGCTGTGCAGTTTGTTGCGCTTGATGAATAAGATTTTGTGCCTGTTCAGCAATATGTTTATCCCCCATCTTAATCATCAATTCAATATTCGTACGAGCCATTTTTACCACATTGTTAGCCATACTCTTCTTAATTTGACGTAATTGTTTTTCTAGCGCTGACCAAGCAACCTGTGGTGCAAGATTATTACCTTGACGATCTAACAATAAACGTACTGGTGTTGGTGGTAAAAAACGACTCAGCTGTAGTGCTTTCGGCGCTTGAGCTTCCACCACATAAATAAGTTCTACTAATAATGTTCCTTCAGGAAGGGATTTATGTGGCAATAATGATACGGCGGTTTTACCAAGATTACCTGAAGCAATCAAATCAATACCATGTTGTATCATAGGATGATCCCAAGTTAGAAATTCAAATTCTTCTCTAACCAAAGCTAACTGTCGGTCAAAGGTAACCGTAACCCCCTCTTCTTTTAAACCTGGAAAATCGGGAACTAACATTGTGCTAGTTGGCGTAATCACAATAGATTTTTCCCCTAAATCCTCTTGTTCTACACCAATTACATCAAATAAATTTAAGGTAAAATTGACCAGTTCAGTGGAATAATCTTCCTTCTCAATCTCTTCTGCCAATTGCTGTGCTTGCTCTCCACCTCGAGAATGTAATTCTAATAAACGATCCCGGCCTTTTTCTAAGGCTTGTTTTAAGGTTTGCTGTTGCTGGCGTGTTTCCATAAGAAATTCATCAAAACCAGTCAAATCAGTGGGATGATTTAAAAAATTTGATAATTTCTTACCGCACTGTTCAAAAATTGCCATTCCCATTGGGCAAGTTTCTTCAAAAGCATTTAAACCTTGATGATACCAACGAGCTAAGACCATTTGTGGAGAATCTATAAAACATGGCACATGAATTTGAATATCTCGAGACTGTCCAATTCGATCTAAGCGCCCGATGCATTGTTCTAACAAATCAGGATCAGCAGGCAAATTAAATAACACCAAATGACAAGCGAACTGGAAATTCCTCCCTTCAGATCCAATACTTGAGCTTAATAATACTTGAGCACCATCAACTTGTGCAAAATAAGCTGCTGCACGATCTCGTTCAACAATAGACATTTTTTCGTGGAAGACCGCACTATAAATGCCTTCTTTCTCACGTAAAGCTTGTTCTAATTGCATAGCAGTATGTGCATGCTGACAAATCACTAATACCTTTTCTTCACGATGATTTTTCAAAAAATGAATTAACCACGATAAGCGGGGATCAAATTCCCACCATTTAGCCTCTGAATTCATTTTTTGGAATAACTGTTCTGGGTAAAACAAACCATCATCCATTTTCTCACCTAACATTTTGAGAACCTTAATAGCGTTGCTATATTGCGCTGGCATCTCTAATGCGACTTGATGATATTGACGATGCGGAAAACCTTTTATACTTTGACGAGTATTACGGAATAACACTCGACTAGTACCATGGCGATCAATAAGCTGATTGATTAACTCTTGTCTCGCAATAAAACATTGTTGTGGATTATTTTGTGAGTGAATACGAGTCATTAATAATTCACATGGCTCATCTAATACATCAATAATATACTTCTGTTGCTGGGTGGTTAATTCTGCATTGGTCAATAAAGCTTGCACAATATCTGCCACAGGTTGATATTGCTGTTGTTCAACTAAAAAAGTCTGATAATCATGAAAGCGAGCTGGATCTAACAATGCTAAACGGGCAAAATGGCTTTCTGGCCCCAATTGTTCAGGGGTGGCAGTTAATAAAAGCACGGCAGGAATATTATGGGTCAGTTGTGCAACCAACTGATAAGGTAAACTGGCTTGTTGTTCAGAACATGCTAAATGATGTGCTTCATCCACAATCAGCATATCAAAATGGCTTGCTAAAATTTGTGAAACACGTTTAGGTTGAGAAATAAGCCAATCTAAAGAACAAATAATAAAATTTTCGCTTTCAAAAGGATTAGATTCTTCATCATATTCATTTGCGCTAAAATCACTCGCTCGTTCTTCATCAAATAGCGAGAAATGTAAGTTAAAACGACGTAACATCTCTACCAGCCATTGATGCTGTAAGCTTTCAGGCACAATAATTAAAACACGTTCAACTTTACCTGAAAAAAGTTGCTGTTGCAGAATCATACCTGCTTCAATAGTTTTTCCTAAACCAACTTCATCAGCAAGTAATACGCGAGGATGAATACGCTGTCCCACTTCTTTAGCAATATGTAATTGATGAGGAATTAATCCCGCACGAACCCCTCGTAATCCACGTAAAGGAGACAAAAATTGAGCCTGTTGTTGTAACAATGCCTGATAACGCAATGCAAAACGATCACTGCGATCAATTTGTGCAGTAAATAAACGATCTTGAGGTTTACTGAAAGTAATCTGATGAGCAAGGGCGATTTCTTTAAATAATCTTTCTTGTTGACTATCCTCTGGCATAACTAAATAGCTTAATAGTCCATCCTCTTCTAACACATCTAACACTTTTCCTTGCCAGCCTTGGTGATGGCTAACAATATCATTTTTCTGAAATATCACTCTTATAAGAGGGGCATTAGCCACGGAGTAAATACGTTGCTCATCAACTGCGGGAAACATAATCGAAATCGTACGATTATCTACCGCAGTTATTATTCCTAAACCGAGATCACTCTCACTTTCACTTACCCAACGTTGACCAACTGCAAAGGACATCATGCTTTAACCTACACAAAAACAATAAAATATGTAAAGGGGCGTATTCTAACGAGCTTCAACAAAAAAAGGAATCCTCTGTTGAAGATAACCGCTTATTAGCCTTATTATTAATCAAGTATAGAATAAACTATTCTAATTTCAGATTAGCTTTATTGACAATTAACAAGGGCAATGCAAGAATCCCAACACCATTATTATACTCAAAGGAAATCATTATGAGTTTATCAACAAATTTAAAAAATGAGTTTTTCGGAGGCTGGACAAAATTTGAAGCATTTTGGCTGACTCTTTTTCTCGTTATTCAAATTGCTATTTTTATTTATCAACCTGATAGTTGGATAGCTACCATTGCCGCCATTACAGGTATACTTTGTGTTGTCTTTGTCGGTAAAGGAAAAATTAGTAACTATTTATTTGGCCTTATTAGTGTTTCACTTTATGCATATACTTCCTATACTTTCGAACTGTATGGTGAAATGATGTTAAATCTCCTCGTATATGTTCCAGTACAATTTATTGGTTTTTACATGTGGCGTAAACATATGACAAGCCAAAATACAGTTAATGATGCTGGCGTAGAAGAAGTAATTGCAAAATCACTTACCTTAACCCAATGGATTATTGTTGGCATTGCAGCTGCTGCGGTAACTTATGCATATATTGAGTGGTTACGCCATTTAGGTAGTGCATTGCCAGCATTAGATGGAGTTACCGTGGGTGTTTCAATCGTGGCACAAATCCTCATGATTTTACGTTATCGTGAACAATGGTCATTATGGATTATTGTCAATGCTCTGACTATTTCACTTTGGACAGGGATGTATCTCCAAAACGGAGAAACCAGTTTACCTTTATTAGTGATGTATATTATGTACCTATGTAATTCAATTTATGGGTATTACAATTGGACTAAATTAGTGAAAAAACATCAAACAATGTAAATTTAAAAAAATAAACCGCACTTTAACAAGCGCGGTTTATCTATAAATGATATAGAAAAGCTTTTAAATAACTTGAATAAAAAGCTCTAACTATTCAAGTTCCTTGCCTTTTAATTCAGGGATTAAAAATATTGTCGCTAACATATCTATAATGTAAATTAGGGCTAATAAGGCAATCGCAATTTTAAAGGAATACAGCGAAACGATCGCACCAACCACCACAGGACCAAAACCACCTACAGCTCTACCTAAATTAAACAATAGATTTTGAGCTGTTGCTCGAGCTTCCGTTGGATAAGCTTCCGACATTAATGCACCATAACCACCCATCATACCATTCACAAACATACCTAATGCCGCACCAGCAAATAACATGGCAGTTGGATCGGTTAATTGTGAATAGGCAAAAATACTGATAACAGCGCCTAGTTGGAATAACAAGAAGCTTGGTTTACGACCAATCCGATCAGCTAAACGGCCGAATACCCAAATTCCAAACATCATTCCACACACTGTAACTGCGGTCCAAATACCAGATTTTGTTAAACTGAAACCTAATTGTTTTGATAAAAAATTAGGTAACCAAATCATAATCCCATAGTAACCAAAATTCTGTACTGAGGTTAACACTACAACACCAATACTAACTTTCGTGGTTTGTACATCTTTCACTAATAATTTAAATGGGGATTTAGTGGGGATTGTTGATTCTTGTTTTTTTACAAATAATTCTGGCTCATGTAATTTAGCACGTAAATACCAAGCCACTAATGCAGGGAAAATTCCCACTAAGAACATACCTCGCCAGCCAATAATAGGTAATAATAAGGGGGTTAATAATGCTGCGGCTAACACGCCGACTTGCCACCCTAATGCCACGTAAGAAGAGGCTTTAGCTCGGTGATGGGCTGGCCAAGCTTCTGCCGCAAGTGCCATACCTATACCAAACTCACCACCAAGCCCAATTCCTGCAATAGTTCGATAAATCAGCAAATCCCAATATCCTTGTGCAAAAGCGCATAAGCCAGTAAAGACTGCAAAAAGCACAATGGTCCAAGTTAAAACTCGTACACGCCCATATTTATCACTTAATGCGCCAAAAATAATACCACCCGCAACCGCACCAATTAATGTCCAAGTGACTAATGAACCTGCCTGTGCAGGTGAAAGAGCGAGATCAGCTGAAATAGCCGATAGCATAAAACCAAGAATAAGAAGATCGAAGCCATCCATTGCATAGCCGACCGCAGAACCAATTAACGCTTTCCAGCCGTAACTGTTTACTTTATTTTTCATTGAAAAGTCCTTTTGTTGCTCACAGGCAACCTTTAAAAGTGAAAGGAGATGTAGATTATTTCCCCATAGGGAAATCGTGGGCTAGTTTAGGCTATCTATTTTTCTTTAGCAAGCTATTCAGGAAATTTATCAAAAAAATAACCGCACTTTAAATGAGATTAATTCAAAGTGCGGTGTAATTATAAAAAATTTTTAGAAAATTATTCTACGGTAACCGATTTTGCTAAATTACGTGGTTGGTCAACATCAGTACCTTTAATTAAGGCAACATAATACGCTAACAACTGTAATGGTACAGCATAAAAAATTGGTGCAGTTACTTCATCAACTTTAGGAAAAATTAATGTTTTAAACCCATCTGTATCTGCAAAACCCGCATCTTGGTCAGCAAATACATATAATTGACCACCTCGTGCACGTACTTCTTCAATATTAGATTTTACTTTTTCTAATAAATCATTTTCTGGTGCCACCACAATAACAGGCATATCTCCATCAATTAGAGCGAGAGGACCGTGTTTTAATTCTCCTGCAGCATACGCCTCTGCATGAATATATGAGATCTCTTTTAGTTTTAATGCAGATTCCATAGCAATAGGATAGAATTCTCCACGACCTAAAAATAACGCATGGTTTTTATCTGCAAAATCTTCAGATAAACTTTCAATCGTTTTATCCATTACTAATGCGCTTTCAATTTGAGCAGGTAAACGCTGTAATGAATGAACAATTTGCGATTCCACCGCTTCACTAACTGTCCCTTTGATACGTCCCATTGCTACAGTTAATAACAATAAACATGTTAGTTGGGTAGTAAAGGCTTTAGTAGAAGCCACACCAACTTCAACGCCAGCTCTCGTCATAAAAGCAAAATCGGATTCTCTTACAAGAGACGAAGTAATTACATTACAAATTGTCATTGCTGACATAAAACCAGATTCTTTAGCTAAACGTAATGCAGCTAATGTATCCGCAGTTTCTCCAGATTGAGAAATAGTCACTAATAAACTATTTGGTCGGGCAACAAATTTACGGTAACGGAACTCAGAAGCAATTTCTACATCACAAGCGATTCCTGCAATAGACTCAAACCAATAACGAGCTACTACACCTGCATTATAAGAGGTTCCACAAGCAACAATTTGAATATGTTGAACATTTTTTAGAACATCTTGTGCGTTTTCACCTAATGCAGCTAGATTAACTTTGCCATTAACAATGCGACCATCTAGGGTATTCATAATAGCAACTGGCTGTTCAAAAATTTCTTTCTGCATATAATGACGATATTGACCTTTATCTGCAGCATCTGCTTCAAAATGCCCCTCTTTAATTTCACGTTCAACTAGCTCGCCCATACGATTATAAATGTGAACTTCACGACGTGAAATTTCAGCAACATCGCCTTCTTCTAAGTATGAGAATCGGCGTGTCACACTTAATAATGCTAAAGGATCTGAGGCTAAGAAGTTTTCTCCCATACCATAACCAATCACCAATGGGCTACCAGAACGCGCAACAATTAAATGTTCAGGTTCTTCTTCATTCATCACCACGGTGCCATAAGCACCACGTAATTGCACTACTGTTTTCTGTACAGCTTCCAATAATGAAGAGGCTGTACGTAATTCCCAAGCAACTAAATGGGCTATTACCTCAGTATCAGTTTGCGATTGAAAAACAAATCCTCGTTCTTGTAGAATTACTTTTAATTCAGCATAATTTTCAATAATGCCATTATGTACCACCGCAATTTTACCTGAACGGTGAGGATGAGCATTCTTTTCTGAAGGTTCACCATGCGTTGCCCAACGAGTATGAGCAATACCAGTACCTCCTAATAATGGTTCAGAAACTAAAGCATCATCTAAGGCCTTTACTTTTCCCACTCTACGCAAAATATGCATTTGTTTATCAACGGGACTAATTACCGCAACACCTGCTGAATCGTAACCGCGATATTCTAGACGATGTAACCCATCTATTAAAATCTCAGCCACATCGCGTTGTGCTACCGCACCTACAATACCACACATAATATTTTTCCTTTATTTATGTTATTTATACAATCTATGATCAAGCACTTACGCAAATAACTTCTACATTATGTGCTTCAATCATGTTTTTAATATCCTTTGGTAACAAATCATCAGTAACTAAAACATCAATCTGTTCCCAAGTCAGCTCTATATTAGGCATTTTTCTGCCAATCTTATGAGACTCCACCATCACAATGACTTCACGAGAAACTTCAGACATCACTCTACTTAGCCCAACTAATTCATTAAAAGTTGTTGTTCCTCGTTCTAAATCAATACCATCTGCACCAATAAACAGCTGATCAAAATCATAAGAACGTAAAACCTGTTCAGCAATTTTTCCTTGAAAAGATTCTGAAATAGGATCCCAAATTCCTCCCGTCATCAATAAGGTTGGTTCTTGTTCTAATACCCGTAATTCTGTTGCTACTGAAAGTGAGTTAGTCATGACCACTAATCCAGGCTTACCATTTAGCTGCTTAATAAGTGCGGTTGTTGTACGGCCACTATCTACAATAATACGGTTATGCTCTCGAATTCTTTCAGAGGCTACTTTAGCAATCTGCAATTTTTGCTTTGACAACGCCTCTTCTTGAGAGTCATCTATTAAATCCTGAGGCATTAAAATTGCCCCACCATATCGACGCAATAAAAAACCATTTGATTCTAATGCAGCTAAATCTTTACGAATAGTCACTTCAGATGTATCAAATAGTTTTACTAATTGTTCTACACTCACTTCACCATGCTGCTGTAATAACTGCATAATGGAATAGCGACGTTGTTGTGTATTACGTTGTTGAGGTTTTCGTTTCATAACATAATAATCATTATAAGTTTCGATTCGTAATTTTATGAAATGTTATAAGGAATGTAAATAGGTTTTATTTAATCCTAAAAATAAAAAACCCTGCTAAAATAGCAGGGTTTTAAAATTAGAAAGGTTTAATTAACTGTTTACAGCATCTTTTAAGGCTTTACCAGATACAAATGCTGGAACTTTTGATGCAGCAATTTTAATTTCAGCACCAGTTTGTGGATTACGGCCAGTACGAGCTTTACGTGCGCTCACTTTGAATGTACCAAAGCCGATTAATTGCACTGGATCACCCGCTTTTAAGCTTTTTGTGATTGCATCTAAAGTTGCTTCTAATGCTGCTTTAGCTTGTTTTTTGTTTAAATCTGCTGCACCAGCAATCGCATCAATTAAATCCGTTTTGTTCATAAATTAGTACCTTCTTTGTTTGTTTTATTACACTTTGTTATGTCTTCGGATAAAGCTAAATATTGTTTTACCGATATTTTAGATAACTGTTTAAAACAGTACGATAAAGCTTAATCTAAGTTGAACATAAAGCAAAGTATTATCTGCAAAATTTGTGAAAAATTTACACTTTTATGAACATTCAATGCCAATATTTGAGATTCCAGACGCTCTAAGCTCACTTTTAAGTTGTAAAATGAGATCTACGTCACGTTCTTCGGTACTATTCAAAGCTCTATACAATTCCCATTGAACATCTAGCTCTTGTTGTATTTCTTCGCTTTCTTTTAAGTCTTTTTCATTTAAATTACAATCTAATTGTGTTTCTAATAAGGTTGCAACCGTTTGTAAAGAAAGTCTACTAATTTTAATAGACTGTTCTAACGTAGAACCAGCGATAATTGCATGTAATAGCTCAGAAAGTGCTTCACAGGCATCTATCGCAGGAACCACACCAAAAAAATTATAATTATTAACGTCAGGAATAATATTCTCAAATTTTTCAAGCTGATTCTCAAAATTAATTTTTGCGCCTTTAATCGTTAAACTTTCCCATATTAAATTTAAGATATTTTGATAAATCTTAGCGTTATCAGGTTGTTCTGTAACTTGGCAGAATAACTGATAATTTGGATACATACGTTCACATAGACAAACCATAAAAGTTAAGTGTTGCCAAGTTTCAAAATGTTCTAAACGTTTATGAATGGGATTACGCATAAATTATTCCTTTAATATTATTTATGATAAGGTTTTGAAAAATTGTGAATCGCATCAACAAATACTCTCGGGTTCTCAACTGGCACATCTTGATGAATACCATGCCCTAAATTAAATACATGCCCTGTTCCATGACCAAAGTCAGCTAAAATAGATTTCACTTCTTGTTGAATATATTCTGCTGAAGCATAAAGTACAGATGGATCCATATTACCTTGTAATGCAACTTTATGCCCAATTAATCGTTTAGCTTGAGCAAGATCGACAGTCCAATCTAAACCAACTGCATCACAACCTGTATTAGCCATAGCTTCTAACCATAACCCGCCACCTTTGGTAAATAAGGTGACGGGTACTTTTCGCCCATCATTTTCACGAATTAATCCATCAACAATTTTATGCATATATTGCAATGAAAAATCTAAATATTCACGATGTGCTAAAGTGCCTCCCCAAGTGTCAAAAATCATTACTGCTTGAGCTCCTGCTTTAATTTGAGCATTCAAATATAAAATGACAGAATCAGCCACTTTATCTAATAACTGATGTAATAACTGCGGTTCTCTATACATCATTTTTTTTATTTTAGTAAATGCTTTACTACTTCCCCCTTCAACCATATAAGTTGAAAGCGTCCAAGGGCTACCTGAAAAACCAATCAAAGGTACTTCACCTTTAAGTTCACGGCGAATAGTTCTCACAGCATTCATCACATATTGTAATTCTTGTTCAGGATCCGGAATTGGTAAATTTTCTACCGCACTTTTAGTTTCTACAGAATATGTAAATTTAGGTCCTTCACCTGGACCAAAGCTTAAACCTAATCCCATTGCATCTGGAATAGTTAAAATATCAGAGAATAAGATCGCAGCATCTAAATCATAACGACGTAAAGGCTGAAGTGTGACTTCACAGGCTAAATCTGCATTACGGCATAATGACATAAAATCACCTGCTTCAGCTCTTGTAGCTTTATATTCTGGCAAATAACGACCTGCTTGACGCATCATCCATACTGGAGTCATATCTACAGGTTCACGTAATAATGCTTTCAAATAACGATCGTTCTTTAATATTGTCATTGATATTTCCTAAGTTATTCTAGATATTTTTAGAATGTATATTTAAGTAAAGTAGAAATAATAAACACTTATTCTTTTGCACACAGATCTAAAGTTGCTTTAATCAATTTTAATGCAATTGTTCCTTCTGGTGGCAAATTGGGTAATTGTTCATTAAACTTGAACCATTTTGCATCAACAATTTCCGCTTCTTGTAGTTTTATATCACCACTCTCATAATCCGCTAAAAAACCAACCATTTGTGAATTAGGAAATGCCCAAGGTTGGCTACCAAAATAGCGAATATTTTTAATCTTAATGCCTGTTTCCTCAAATACTTCACGTTGTACAGTTTGTTCAAAACTTTCGCCGACTTCTACGAAACCAGCTAAAGTAGTGTACATACGATCCTTTTTATCTATAGGTGACGAGTGACGTTTATGATTAGCCAACAAAATTTCGTCGCCACGTCGTACTGCCACAATAATAGAAGGACAAATCACAGGATAAGTGCGGTAATTACAGTGCTCATTTGAACATTGCATTGCCCATTCATCTTCTGCCATATGATTATGGTAACCACATTTACCGCAAAACTGGTGTGTTTTCATAAAATGATTAAGTTCAACACCACGACTAAGTAAGTTGAATTTAACTTCAGGTAAAACTAATAAGTCACGCAAATTAGTATATCTATATTCATCATTCTGCTCTTCTAATAAATATAAAGGGCGTTGTTCCCAATCGCCAATTCTCATACCTTTTAATCCAGTGAAACCTAAATCCTTAGCATTTCCATACAGAAGCTGGTCATTCGGGAAGTAGACGGCAGAATCTTGAGTTAACATCCAAAAACCATTATCTGAAGGCTGAATCGTTTTCATATGAGGGCCTCATATATTGTGAATAGAGAAAAATCATATATATAATTTAAATATTATAAACGAACTTGCTCATTTTCTTAACTGCTTTATTCCTTATAGCCATCGCCTTTATAGATAAAATTTTAAATTTTTATTATAATTGTTAAAGTTTTGTAAATTTAATATTTTGATTTTAGGAGCATTTATGAAAAATATTTTAATCGTTGGTGGAGGCGCTGGCGGATTAGAATTAGCAACTTATTTAGGCAATAAGCTAGGTAAAAAGCAGAGAGCTAATGTGACTCTGGTCGATCGTAATCAAACTCACCTTTGGAAACCCTTATTACACGAAGTAGCTACTGGCGTATTAGATTCTGAAACCGATGCAGTAAGTTATCGTGCTCATGCACATAATCATCACTTTAATTTTGAACAAGGCTCTATTACCCGTATTGATCGCACTAATAAATATGTTGAATTAGCACCTATAACAGGTCAAGAAGGTGATATATTAGTCGTTGCTCGCCGCATTCCTTATGACTATTTAGTCCTTGCAATTGGCAGTCAATCTAATGATTTCAACACCAAAGGTGTAGCTGAACATTGTATTTTTCTTGATAGCCCTGATCAAGCAATACGATTCCAACATAAGATGCTAGAGCTGTTCTTAAAATTCGCAGAGAACAATGCATTAGAAGAAATCGGTGAAGATGAAAGTAAACAAAAACTTGTTCAAGATGGCAAAGTAAATATTGCAATTGTTGGTGGTGGAGCCACAGGCGTTGAGCTCTCTGCCGAGCTCTTCAATGCAGCACAACATTTATCATCTTATGGATATGGAAAAATAAAAAGTGGTCACTTACAAGTCACTTTAATTGAAGCTGGAGACCGAATTCTGCCGGCTTTACCAGAACGCATATCTTCATCAGTACAACAAGAACTAGAAAACCTTGGGGTAAAAGTACAAACATCGACAATGATCACTGAAGCAACTAAAAATACCTTATTAACAAAAGAGGGAAAAGAAATTTCAGCAGATCTTATGGTATGGGCTGCTGGAATTCGTGTTTCAAAAATTACCCAACAATTTGATGGATTAGAAATTAATCGTATTAATCAAATATGTGTAAAAAACTCTCTACAAACTACAGTAGATGAAAGCATTTTTGCCATTGGTGACTGTGCATATCTACTACAAAAGGATGGAAAACCTGTTCCACCTAGAGGACAAGCTGCCAACCAAATGGCAACTATCTGTGGACAAAATATTGTAGCTATATTCAATAATAAACCACTTAAAGATTTTCAATACTTTGATAAGGGGTCACTAGTATCCTTATCAAAATTCACAGCACTAGGCAATATTACTACGGGCAAAAAAAGCTCTTTAACAATTGAGGGGCGCCTTGCTAGATTAGCCTATATATCTCTCTATCGCTTACATCAACAAAAACTACATGGTTGCTTTAAAACGGGTCTTATTATTCTTATTGGTCGTTTAAATCGTTTTATCCGCCCATCGTTAAAACTACACTAAAACGATAAAAGAGAGCTTATGCTCTCTTTTTAATTGACGAAAGTGCGGTATCATATTCTAAAATTTTTATTAATCATACCGAGAGGGATATTAGCGTTTTCCAGTATTTCATTTGGTTAAAATTCTCTAAAAATATACCGCACTTTGCCTATTTTACTTGCTTATTTTTATTGCTTTTCGCTTTCACTTCAGCCTTTATTTGTGTTCATCAGCCCAAAAACAGCAATACCCCATGCCATTTGTCTCTGACGATAGCCTTTTTATATTTAAATAGCAACACTCATCAGAGAAAGCTGCATTAGTATTATTCTATATTTTGCTCGTTAAAACCAAGTTGCCAAAATCCCATATCCAACAATTTCATTTGCGGATAAATCAAGTCACTATTATCAACTTTTAAAGTTTGGCGGCACACTTCAAATTCTGAATGATGTTTTTCATAAAATTCAGCTAATTGTTTAAAGGAATTTTTGCCATATATGCTGCTAATGCCATAAGCTCTCACTTTTTCTTTAAAGAAGCGGTCATAAGCAGGCGTACAACCTAATGTACCGAGTAAAATTTTGCTGCGTAATACGGTTGAAATATCTTGTTTTACACTATCCCGTACGCTATCACGCACTTTGCTGTAATACGCTATCAGCCAGTCATCTAATTTTTTCCAAGCTACCAGTATTTTTTCATTTAGAAAATTTTGGCAACTTGCCCCTTGCAAACAGTCATATTCAGGCTTCAACATTTCTTTAATAACTGGAATATGAATTTTATAATCTTTCCATAATAAAAAAGATGAACCACGCAACATTCCCCAGCTTGCAAGATATTGATAAAGCTGCAAACTCAAATAATCGTAGTCAGGATTTTTTGTTTTTCTTGCCTGATAAAATGCGGTATAACAATATTCCCAAGAAAGGTATCTGCTATTCGGCTCCTGCTTATCTTTATGAAATTGTTTAACCGCTGTAAGAAAATTTATACTCATAGTAAACCTTGAATCCAACCTTTAAAATAATAATTGACCACAAATAAAGCGACACCAACATAGATAAATAATCCGATTAAATATAACGACAGATTAGGAGCAGTTTGAGGATTATCTTTATATCGTTTATCGCGTTTACCGCTTTTAGTTTCGTGCTTGTGACTAAAACCAACCCAAATAAAGAACACAGATAACCCAATAAACCACCAAAACGCTGTTTGTAAAATGTCCTTAATATATGATGCCGTAAAACCAAATTGATTATCTAATATATAGATATAGAGCTTTAAAACGCCAATAAGAACAAAAGGTTGCAAAAAGAAAGCTAAAATAGGAAAAACAATGGAATAGGTTTTCTCTAATAAAATATTCCCCACCAAATAAACAAGCCAAATTGTTACAAACGCTAATACAACAAGAATCGCGATTTCCATCATAAATGTCCTTTTTTATTGTAAAACCCCTAATTTATGTAATATTTCATAAACAATAACGAATATGAAAACGCCTTTGATTATATAAAACACTCTTCCTACCTGTGTTTTCATCCCTGCTCTACGGCCTATTTTAGCTTCCCAAGGGAAACGCTTTTTCGCCATTTAAACACTCCAATATGAATATAAAAAACATCCGAATTGTACAAAAAAAACAATTGAGCAATATTCAAAACTTGATAATCACAAAAAAGTGTTACATTTAAATATGATTTTTCTATGGACTGGTATTGGTAATATCAAAGAGAAAATAAAAATAGAAATAGAATTAAAATGGGGTTTGGTTATATTTTGTCTATTTTATACATACTTACATAGAGTTTTTTAATGAAAGATAAGGGGAAATAACAGATATGCTTTTACTAAACCTGCATAAGTTACAAATCAAAAATTTTTAAATTTCTAACCGCACTTTTAGCATCTCCCAAAAATAAAAAAACCGTTAATCCCTCGATTAACGGTTTCCTTCGGCTATTTGCCTAATTATGACCTGGCGGTGACCTACTCTCACATGGGGATCCCCCACACTACCATCGGCGTTTCGGCGTTTCACTTCTGAGTTCGGCATGGGGTCAGGTGGGACCACCGCACTTTCGCCGCCAAGATTATCCTTCTATTCTTATCTCTATTCCTTATTAGTCTACACTTCGTCTACACTAATCATCCTTCATCTAAATAAAAAACAAGCCTTCCACTTCATAAAAAAAACACTTGAGCGTTGTATGGCTAAGCCTCTCGGGCAATTAGTATCTGTTAGCTCAATGGCTCACACCACTTACACATCAGACCTATCTACGTCGTCGTCTTCAACAACCCTTACTAGTTTATACTAGGGAGAACTCATCTTAAGGCAAGTTTCGTGCTTAGATGCTTTCAGCACTTATCTCTCCCGCATTTAGCTACCCAGCAATGCCTCTGGCGAGACAACTGGAACACCAGTGATGCGTCCACTCCGGTCCTCTCGTACTAGGAGCAGCCCCTTTCAATTCTCCAACGCCCACGGCAGATAGGGACCAAACTGTCTCACGACGTTTTAAACCCAGCTCGCGTACCACTTTAAATGGCGAACAGCCATACCCTTGGGACCTACTTCAGCCCCAGGATGTGATGAGCCGACATCGAGGTGCCAAACACCGCCGTCGATATGAACTCTTGGGCGGTATCAGCCTGTTATCCCCGGAGTACCTTTTATCCGTTGAGCGATGGCCCTTCCATTCAGAACCACCGGATCACTATGACCTGCTTTCGCACCTGCTCGACTTGTCTGTCTCGCAGTTAAGCTTGCTTATACCATTGCACTAACCTCACGATGTCCGACCGTGATTAGCAAACCTTCGTGCTCCTCCGTTACTCTTTGGGAGGAGACCGCCCCAGTCAAACTACCCACCAGACACTGTCCGAGTACTCGTTCCGAATACTTCGTTAGAACATCAAACGTTAAAGGGTGGTATTTCAAGGTCGACTCCACAATCACTGGCGTGACCGCTTCTAAGTCTCCCACCTATCCTACACATCAAAATTCAATGTTCAGTGTCAAGCTATAGTAAAGGTTCACGGGGTCTTTCCGTCTAGCCGCGGGTACACCGCATCTTCACGGCGATTTCAATTTCACTGAGTCTCGGGTGGAGACAGCCTGGCCATCATTATGCCATTCGTGCAGGTCGGAACTTACCCGACAAGGAATTTCGCTACCTTAGGACCGTTATAGTTACGGCCGCCGTTTACTGGGGCTTCGATCAGGAGCTTCTCTTGCGATAACTCCATCAATTAACCTTCCAGCACCGGGCAGGCATCACACCCTATACGTCCACTTTCGTGTTTGCAGAGTGCTGTGTTTTTAATAAACAGTTGCAGCCAGCTGGTATCTTCGACCGGTTCAACCTTCATCCGCGAGGGATTACAATCTACGCCGGCGCACCTTCTCCCGAAGTTACGGTGCTATTTTGCCTAGTTCCTTCACCCGAGTTCTCTCAAGCGCCTGAGTATTCTCTACCTGACCACCTGTGTCGGTTTATAGTACGGTTTAGTGTAACCTACAGCTTAGTGGCTTTTCCTGGAAGCGTGGTATCAGTTACTTCAGCACCGTGGTGCCTCGTCATCATCTCTCAGTGTTTATAGTGAACCGGATTTGCCTAATTCACCCACCTACTAACTTAAACAGGGATTTCCAACACCCTGATAACCTAACCTTCTCCGTCCCCACATCGCAATTACACCAAGTACGGGAATATTAACCCGTTTCCCATCGACTACGCTCTTCAGCCTCGCCTTAGGGGCCGACTCACCCTGCCCCGATTAACGTTGGACAGGAACCCTTGGTCTTCCGGCGAACGAGTTTTTCACTCGTTTTATCGTTACTTATGTCAGCATTCGCACTTGTGATACGTCCAGCAAGCCTCTCAACTCACCTTCTTCCGCTTACACAACGCTCCCCTACCCAACAGTCTTACGACTGATGCCGCAGCTTCGGTGCTATGTTTGAGCCCCGTTACATCTTCCGCGCAGGCCGACTCGACTAGTGAGCTATTACGCTTTCTTTAAATGATGGCTGCTTCTAAGCCAACATCCTAGCTGTCTAAGCCTTCCCACTTCGTTTCCCACTTAACATAAACTTTGGGACCTTAGCTGGCGGTCTGGGTTGTTTCCCTCTCCACGACGAACGTTAGCACCCGCCGTGTGTCTCCTGAGTATCACTCTTCGGTATTCGTAGTTTGCATCGGGTTGGTAATCCGGGATGGACCCCTAGCCGAAACAGTGCTCTACCCCCGAAGGTGTCCGCTCAAGGCTCTACCTAAATAGATTTCGGGGAGAACCAGCTATCTCCCGGTTTGATTGGCCTTTCACCCCCAGCCACAGGTCATCCGCTAATTTTTCAACATTAGTCGGTTCGGTCCTCCAGTTAGTGTTACCCAACCTTCAACCTGCCCATGGCTAGATCACCGGGTTTCGGGTCTATATCATGCAACTCTTCGCCCAGTTAAGACTCGGTTTCCCTTCGGCTCCCTTATTCAGTTAACCTCGCTACATAATATAAGTCGCTGACCCATTATACAAAAGGTACGCAGTCACAGAATTATTCCGCTCCCACTGCTTGTACGCACAAGGTTTCAGGTTCTATTTCACTCCCCTCACCGGGGTTCTTTTCGCCTTTCCTTCACAGTACTGGTTCACTATCGGTCAATCAGGAGTATTTAGCCTTGGAGGATGGTCCCCCCTTCTTCAAACAGGATTTCTCGTGTCCCGCCCTACTTCTCGTTAGCTTAGTACCATTATTCTGCCTTCGGATACGGGATTATCACCCTCTACGATTCTGCTTCCCAGCACATTCTCCTAACATAATAACTATTACTAACTGGCTCCTCCGCTTTCGCTCGCCGCTACTCACAGAATCTCGGTTGATTTCTTTTCCTCGGGGTACTTAGATGTTTCAGTTCTCCCGGTTTGCCTTTATTACCTATGGATTCAGTAATAAATAGTAGATTCTTCATCTACTGGGTTTCCCCATTCGGATATCTTGGATTATTCGCTTCTTATCAACTCATCCAAGCTTTTCGCAGATTTGCACGTCCTTCTTCGCCTCTGATTGCCAAGGCATCCACCTTGTGCGCTTCGTCACTTAACCATACAACCTCAAGTATTCTTTTTGCAAAGCTTTCCTTTTGTTGTACGCTTCGTTAAACAACTCAACAATTAACTGCCTTTTCTCAGTTAATCGCGTTTTTTTACTCAGACTTTTTCATAGTAGTACGCTCTTTCGATTTG
>NZ_CDQL01000003.1:0-215782 GCF_000940515.1 Mannheimia massilioguelmaensis | reverse complement strand
AATCGCTCAAAATACTGACTTTAATCGCTAATTAAATTAACTTTGTTCAGCACCTTAAGACTTTATTTTTTTCAAAACCAAATCTTACAAGTGCCCACACAGATTGTCTGATAAATTGTTAAAGAGCTGTTGCATTTAGCAAGGTTTTTTATGATATTTAATTATCATGCTTACGTCAAGTATTATTAGAAAATTTATTTTAAACTTTTCTTTCTAATCTTTGCTTTCCTTGCGGTGCGGAGGCGTATTATAGAGATATTCAATTGGCTTGCAAGATCTTTTTTTAAAAATATTTTTAATTGCTCTTTTATTAAGCGATCTTTATTTTAAAGCCTAAAAACAATACTATTTTAGCCTATTACTTAATCTTATTTATTTGATTAGCAAAATAGACAACTTGATTCCAATTAGTAAACTCAATTTCTTGTGTGGTATCAGTTTCTCCACCAGTAATTTTCATAATTAATTGGATCATAATACGATCAAACCATTTGTAGCGAGGATATAAGAGCGCTCCAGCAAAAACAGCAGACATAGTTGGTTTCCAATTGATACGCTTTAGAAATTTACGAACATATACATTACTTTCAGGTGTATCTTTTCCTGCTTTTCTGGCAGTTAAATTTACACCATAAAAATAGCTAAATTTACTCTGTAAAAGTGCGGTATGATTTTCAATAAATTGATAGAGCTTTTTATCAAAATGCCCGTAACGGATAGATGCACCAATAATAATTCGATCTGCTTGATTTAGAATGACATTTGCATCTGTAATTGAAGCAACCTTAATCTCTCCTTCGAGATATGTTGATAAATAATCGGCAATCTTTTTAGTCTGCCCATCATGTGTTGAATAAAGAATAATTGTTTGCATTATGCTTTCCAAAAAGTCGGGCTAAATAAAGCCAATAATGTAAAAATTTCTAAACGACCACAAACCATTGCTACAGTTAAGATACATTTTGCACTATCAGGAATTTCAACCATATTACTACTTACGATTCCCATGCCTAGTCCAAAATTATTAATACAAGCGGATACTGCACTGAATGCATCAAATGTATCAACACCACAAGCAATGACACCTAACAAGCAAACCACAAATACTAGTAAGTAAGCTGAGAAGAAAGCCCAAATACTCCCTATAACTCGCTCATCCAAAATATGTTTTCCCCATTTAATTGGATAAACAAGATTTGGGTGGACAAATAATTTTAGTTCTCGACGGCCTTGTAAATATAAAACGAGAACACGTGCTACACGCACTCCTCCAGCCACTGATCCTGAACAGCCACCAATAAATGAAGCAATAATGAGCAAGGTTGGGATAAACGATGGCCATGAAAAAAAATCTGATGTGGTATAACCTGTAGTAGTCGACATTGAAACAGTTTGGAAAATGATTTGTTCAAAATTTTGCCAATTTGTTTCAAAATACTGACTATTAATCATGACTAATGCGCATATTAAGATTAATAATAATTGAATTTTTACAAAAAACTTAAATTCTGGATCCCTAAGATAAGTTCTAAAGAAATGCCCTTTATTGATTTCAGAAAATGCTCGAAAATGTAATCCAAAATTACATGCTGAGATCCATAGGAAAATAATGGTAATGATATTAATCCAGCTGTTATTAAAATAGCCAATACTCGCATCATGGGTTGAAAAACCACCAATAGAAACTGTTGCAAAACTATGACTAATTGCATCAAACGCTGTCATTCCTGCGGCATAATATGCCAAAGCACATAAAATAGTAAGTGATGAATAGATAAACCATAGAAGTTTCGCAATTTCAGCAATTCGAGGTCGCATTTTTTGTTCTTTAATTGAACCAGATCTTTCAACACGGTATAAAGACATTCCCCCAATACCCAAAAGAGGAATAATTGCCACTGCAAGCACAATAACTCCCATACCGCCTAACCATTCTAAAAATTGACGATAGAATAAAATCGCTTTCGGTAAATTGTCTAAGCCGACAATTGTTGTAGCACCTGTTGTAGTTAAACCGGAGAAAGCCTCAAAAAAAGATGATGCAACACTGAGATCTGGATTATCAAATAAAATAAATGGAATTGTTGCTAAACTGCCTAAAACAACCCAAAATGCCACAACAATAATGAAACCTTCCCGCGAACGTAATTCTTGCTTATGGGTATGGCAGCTCCACCAAAGAATAGCACCAACAATTAGGCTAATCATAAATGATTGCATAAATGCTTTACCGCCACCATCGCCGTAAATTAAGGCGACGAAAGCAGGTGCCAGCATCGTCACAGAAAAACACATGACGAGGATTCCAACAATGCGGAGAATAGATAAAATATGCACGATTATCTCACTTATTCCACAGGCGTTAAATGAAGTTGCCCTGCGGAGCGTTCTATTAGTTCTTGTTCAAAGGGTCTAAGTTTATCATCACTAATGCCTAACTCAAATATCACATTAGCCTCGAAAAGTTGATGATTGATCATAATAGAATATTTATCACATAACATTTGCAACCAATTTACTTGTGAATAATCACAAATCAATAAATAGCGAGTACACTCAATTTTTAATGTTGTCTCAAGTAATTTTAAAGCTTGTTGTACACCATTTCCATAAGCTCGAACCAACCCTCCTGTACCGAGTAACACTCCACCATAATAACGAACCACCACAGCACTAATTTCCCCAATCTGACTTGCTTGAAGCATGTTAAGCATTGGCTTACCAGCAGTTCCTGGCGGTTCTTGATCATCAGAAAACCCCAATTCCTGAAAATTATTCGGGGCTCCTGCAACAGCTGCCCAACAATGATGACGAGCTCTCGGGTGCAAATCTCGAATAGATTGCCAAAAATTTTTAGCTTCTACTAATCCTTCAGTATGTTTTAAGTAAGTAATGAAATGGCTTTTTTTAATTTCTTCTTCAAAAACAACCGCACTTTTGGGGATTAAATATTCCATTTCAACCTATTCGTATTTATGTTTTATTTTGACCATATTTACTTAGGGTTGTATCATACACCTAAATTAATTTTACGAAGTATAACATAATGAATAAATTAACGAATCATTATACTCTTGATGCGCAAGGATTACGCTGTCCAGAGCCAGTTATGTTAGTACGTAAACAAATCCGTGATATGCAAGAAGGGGAAGTACTATTAATTGTGGCAGATGATCCTGCCAGCACAAGAGATATTCCTAGCTTCTGTCAATTTATGGATCATACGCTACTACATAGCGAAATAGAAAGTATCCCTTTTAGATATTGGGTGAAAAAAGGCGTATAAAAAGTGCGGTAGAAATTTTTAAAATTTTTACCGCACTTTTATATCAACGAATAGCGCTATTTATTATATTTTATTCTATATTCGACTAAATCTTCAATTGTGACTACTGGATAGCCAAATTGCTGTCCAAAAGCAATAATTTCTGGAGTTCGAGCCATTGAACCATCATCATTTGTAATTTCGCAAATAACTCCTGCGGCCTTATAGCCTGATAATTTAGCAAGATCAACTGAAGCTTCTGTATGACCTCGACGTTCTAATACGCCATTATCTTTGGCACGTAATGGATAAATATGTCCAGGACGGTTTAAATCTGTCGGCTTTGCGCCATCAGCGACTGCAGCTTTAATTGTTGTAACACGATCAGATGCAGATACCCCAGTGGTGACTCCTTTTGCAGCTTCAATACTAACAGTAAATGCCGTTTGATTAACCATCGTATTATGTGTCACCATTGGTGGCAAATCTAATTGTTGACAAAGTTGATCGCTCATGCACAAACATACGATACCACTACCATAGCGAATTAATTTCGCCATTTGAGCTGGCGTAATCGTTTCTGCTGGGAAAATAAGATCACCTTCATTTTCTCGATCTTCGTCGTCTAATACTAATACACCATTCCCTTTTTTAAAGGCTTCTAATGCTGCAATTACACGTGCTTCAGATGTGCCAAATGAAGATAATAATGACTGATTCATAGTAAATTCCTTGATTAATTAATATTCAATACCAGAATCAGGGCTGATTATAAAAATAACTCAACACAAGCCATAAAACCTGTGTTGTCTTTTATTCTCTTTCATCCAGACTTTAACTGTTGGCTTTGGCATCACACCAAATCTGCTGACCTTAAATATTAAGCGCTCGTGGGCTCATGTAAATATACATATACCACCAGTAGGGAATTTCACCCTGCCCTGAGAATGCATATATAGTATATCGCAAAGCAGAGAATGAAAAAATAATTTTCTTTGTAGCAAGAATTACATACAATAGGCAAATAAATTAATAAAAAATAGCATGATATACTACAAAATTGTAGTTGAATTGTTGTATTTTTAAATACAAAATTATAAGGAATAATCAATGTCCAACTTTTCTTATCTTCAGCATAAACGTAAACAATTGAATTTAAAAGTAAATGATATATGTTTACAAGCCAACGTAACCCGAGCTTATTTTAATCAACTAGTAAGCGGAAAAATTAAAAATCCAAGTGCAACAAAATTAACAGCACTACATAAAGCACTGCAAATTACTGAACAAGAAGATAAAAAAATTGGCGTCATTTTTGGTAAGTTTTATCCTGTACATACAGGGCATATCAACATGATCTATGAAGCGTTCAGTAAAGTAGATGAATTACATGTAATTGTCTGCAGTGATACTGAACGTGATTTAAAACTATTCTATGATAGCAAGATGAAACGTATGCCAACGGTCCAAGATCGGTTACGTTGGATGCAGCAAATCTTTAAATACCAAAAAGATCAAATTTTTATTCATAACTTAGTAGAAGATGGTATTCCTAGCTACCCTAATGGTTGGCAAAGTTGGTCTGATGCGGTTAAACAACTTTTTAAAGATAAAGGTATTAAACCAAGTGTTGTATTTACTAGCGAAGTACAAGATAAAAAACCTTATGAAACTTATCTTCAACTAGATGTCTACCTAGTCGATCCCAAACGAGAATTTTTTAATGTTTCAGCTACCAAAATACGCACTCAACCTTTTAAATATTGGAAATTTATTCCTAAGGAAGTACGTCCTTTCTTTGCTAAAACAATTGCTATATTAGGTGGAGAAAGTAGCGGAAAATCTGTACTAGTGAATAAACTTGCAACTGTATTTAATACAACTTCCGCTTGGGAATACGGTCGTGATTACGTATTTGATAAATTAGGAGGAAATGAACAGGCTATGCAATATTCTGATTATCCTAAAATGGCATTAGGACATCAGCATTATGTGGATTATGCAGTACGGCATGCCCATAAAGTAGCATTTATTGATACTGATTTCATTACTACCCAGGCATTTTGCATTCAATATGAAGGAAAACCTCACCCATTTCTAGATTCAATGATTAGAGAATATCCATTTGATGTAACTATTTTACTCAATAACAATACAAAATGGGTAGACGATGGTTTACGTAGTTTGGGCGATCGAAAGCAACGCCAACGCTTTCAGCAATTACTTAAAAAATTGTTAGATAAATATAAAGTTCCTTATATCGCAATTGATTCACCTAGTTATCTAGAACGATATAATCAGACAAAATTGATAGTAGAAAAAGTTCTTAATGATGAAGAAATTCCCGAACTGATACATGTAAACACAAATGAATAAGGGGATATATGATCTTATTTGCAGGTGACCCACATGGAAGTTTTGAACATATTCATAATTTTCTGTGTGATAAAAAAGATATCTCTTTGATTATTTTAGGAGACCTACAGCTCTCTTCTACTAGTGAATTAGAAAAGCTCGCTAAAAATTGTGATGTTTGGTATATCCATGGTAACCATGACAGTAAAACTATTTCAGCATTTGAAACCTTATGGGGGACAGAATGGAAAACAAGAAACCTACATGGTAGAATTGTTGAAATAGAAGGTCAAAAAATAGCAGGGTTAGGAGGGGTATTCAGAGGACAAATCTGGATGCCACCTAATAGACCACTCTTTTTTGATCCGATTCATTTCTGCCAATATTGTCCACAAGAAAAAATTTGGCGAGGTGGCATACCATTGCGTCATCGTTCATCCATATTCCCATCTGATATTGAGGGCTTAAGTGTAGAACAAGCAGATATATTGATCTGTCATGAAGCACCAAAACCTCATCCATCAGGCTTCGCAATACTTAATCAATTAGCTGAAAAAATGCAAGTTAAACATATATTTCATGGCCATCATCATGAAAATTTTGACTATTCACCATTTCCCCAATCTACATTCAAAACCACCAATGTAGGATTTAGAAGTTTATGTGATCTTGAAGGAAATTATCTTATTAAAGGAATTGATGATCGAAAGATTTAGTATGGGGTAGTGACAATATTTGCATAAGGAAAAAGAAAAAATTTGGTGGAAAAAAATTGGCTGGAGCCACTGTTTGTGGGGCTTTGGCGTTTTTAGGGGGGGATTTATGCAAAAATGGAAAATGGTGGGGATTGGGGGAAAATGGTCGAAAATTGGGTTTTATTTTGCATAAAAGTTGGCGGTGAATTGTTAGGTTTTAAACATTTTTAAAATTTTAAAGTTCGTTTTAAAGTGGGTTTAAAAGGGTTTAAATTCAGCTTTAAAATCGGGGTGGAAATTGCAGGAAGATGAAATAGAGGTGGTGTATTTAAGTGAGGTTTTTTATGGTTGTTTTGGTAAAAGCTAGGAGAAAAGGCGGTTTCAGTGGTAGAAATCGCATTTTTTGTTGGTTTTTGGTGCGTTTAGATGAAATCTAGCGGTTTGTTGTGTGTGATTATGGGTAGAATTTGCGAAAATGCGCCATTATTTAGCGGTATTTGAAAGGAACACTGGCATCCTTGCCTTTGTGCCTTAAAATATTAAGAAAGCGCTTGTGATGCGGTTTTTGCGGATGTTACCAACATTGATGTCGGAGATATATTAGAAGTCACGATAGCCACGTACTACTTGCCTAATAGCAATTTAACGTCCAAGTTTATTATCTTAAACTTGGACGTTTAACATAAACAGAATAAAATGTCCAAGTTAAGTATAACTGATTGATATTCAATTAAATTATTCCTGAACTGCCTATTTTTTGTTTATTTTAAACTTGGACGCTTACTGTCCAACTTTATTTAAGTAATGTACGCTTTTTACCTGCAATAAATTGGTAAACTTTCATAAGTTGATCATCGCTTAAGTCAGTTAAGCTACCTGCCGAGTATTTTTCTTGAAGATGTTGACGTAGTAGTGGTTCAATACCCATTTGTTTCACATTTGTATGAATGTAGCTGTACTTCGTTTTTCGCCATTGATTGCCCACTTTCTTCGGTGCAGATTTTGAAGAATTTAATCTGCCAACCCATTTTCTTAAGTATAGCTCTGCTTTCTCATAGTCTTGTAGTGCAATCAAGCGATAAGCAGTTACACCGCAATGGCGATTCAGCGAGCTCCATACGGCTTGAAAGCTCTTTGGTTTTTGTTTAACGGCTTTTTCTAGCTTAACAATTTCATCGACAAGATCGTGCAATGTTCTAGCCATTTTTTCATTAATATGTGTTTTATCTGGCTCAACGGTTGCTTTTGTACGCGTTACAACCTTTTCTGTTTTGATGTTATTAATTATGCCACTGCCATAAACAACATTGTTGTTATCACCGAGTACAGAAGAATTATTGGCAGCTTTATCTACATTATCTGTGCAATCAACGTTATTAGCAGAACGAATCCCTATAATCACATATTGAACATCTACGCCTAATTGCGCAGCTCTTCCTAAAAATTCAGCAGAAATACCACTTTTTCCAATCTCATTAAGTCGTAATGCTTCGCGGCTTACATCTGTTTGATGGGCAAAATTAGCTTGCGAATAGCCTAATCTTGTTCTTTCTTCTATTAGGCGAATGCCCATATCTTCACGTGTGATCAATAGTTCCATAAAAAAACCTCAAATAATTACAAAATTTATTTGACATGCCAAAAAATATTGGCATATAATAAAGCCGTTGAGTTAATTAGTTGAAACAACCAGTTGAATAAATTGGTTGTTCTAGGGGGATTTTATGAGTCCGAATGAAATTTATCAAGCGTTAAAAATCAAAAATCTAAACGTTGCAATGGTTGCTGAATCATTGGGCGTATCTAATCAAGCCGTATCAACGGTGATCAAACAAGGCAAAAGCAGTCAGAGAATTGCAAAAGCCATTTGTCTTGCGATTGAAAAACCACTGGATCAGGTTTTTCCATACTACGCCAAACACCAACAGAAAAAAGTTCTTCGAGCGGAAAAAGTTAGCCAATTAAGACGTCAATTTGCTCAAATGTAGGAGTAAATAATGTTGAAACTTAAGGACTTTTACAGTGTTCAGGAGTTATTTGAATTTCATTCACAATATCTTCCAAGTAGCATTCGGAGAATTAAAGATAAAGCAGAACGTGAAAATTGGGAATCCCGCAAGCGCGTTGGCAAAGGTGGTGGAAAAGAATATGCCTTGGCATCTTTACCGCAAGAAATTCAAACTGAGATTCGCACTAAATTCGCAGTTTCTATCGTGAAAGCCAAACCCAAATCTCTTCCCGCCGATCTCCGTCAGGTGGAATTAAAAACTTTAACGGAAAAACAACGTGAAGTAGCAGGGGCAAGAATGGCGTTAGTTGCCCAAGTGGCACAGCTTGAACAAGCCCAACCTCGTTACAAGGCGATTAAGTTTTTTTGTGAACAAATCAAACATGGTGGCATTTCTTCTGATTTGATGAGATTGGTGGAAACCGCCAATAACAAGAAAGGGAAAAATCGCACTTTATCTGACCGCACTTTGAATCAATGGGTGTTGGATTATGAAAAGGCAGATACCCCTGAAGAACGATTAAAAGCCCTCGCACCAATGCAACGGGTGGCGAAAAAGGCTGAAGAAATTGTGTGGTTGCCTGACTTTTTGGCGATATATCGCCAAACCAATGGCATCAATGTGGCAGAAGCCTATCACTATTTTTCGGCTGAATGGGATGCACGTTTTGCAGACGAGCCGTTACGTTTAGAAATGAAACCGAGTATTGACCAAGTTCGCGCTGCATTAGCGAAATTGCCGAAACACATTAAGGAAATTGGTCGTAAGACGGGTTCTGAACTCCGCGCCCTTAACACTTATGTGAAACGCGATTGGAGCGTGTTGCAGGTGAATGATGTGTGGGTGGGTGATGGCCATGCGATGAAATTGAAAGTCGCCCATCCTGAACACGGTCGCCCTTTTATTCCTGAAGTAACGTTGATTATGGATGCCGCGAGCCGTTTTATTGTGGGTTGGTCGGCAAGTTTGGCGGAAAACGTTCTCGCAGTGGCAGATGCTTTGCGTTATGGCGTGGAACGCTACGGCATACCCGCAATTTATTACTCTGATAACGGTGGTGGCGAGAAAAACTGGATGCTTGATGGGGATATTACGGGGATGTTGCCACGTTTAGGGATTAATCACCAAACAGGGATTCCAGGCAATCCACAAGGCCGTGGGATTATTGAGCGGGTACACCAAACGATTTTATACAAAATCGCTCGCCAGTTTGAAACTTATCACGGCACAGGGGCAGACCGTGACACTATTCGACAAGTGAGCACAGCAGTGATTTCACTGGATAAAGCAAAACGTAAAGGTGCGACACAGCTAACGCCAAAACAACAATGGGCTGTGGGTAAATTGCCAAGCTGGAATCAGTTTTTACAAGCCTGCCAAGAAGGCATTGATGAATACAACAATAAACACGAGCACAGAGAACTAGGGGGGATGACACCTGCACAAAAACGCCGTCAATTGATGGAAAAAATGAACCCTGATGATGTGGTCTTTATTACACCAGTGGAAGCAAGGGATTTATTCCGCCCAAGTACATTACGTGTGGCACAACGTGGTTGGTTACAACTTTTCAATAATTATTACTTTAGCGCGAAATTGCTCGATGTTGATGGGCAAAAGGTGCAAGTGATGTTTGATATTCACGATCCAAGCCAAGTGATTGTGAGAAAGCAAGACGGCACTTTTGTGTGTTATGCCGAATTAGATGGCAATAAACGTGATGCCTTCCCAATGCCGTTTGTTGAGAAAACACGCCAAGAGCGTAGTGATAGACGCTTGAAGAATGTATTGGAAAAAGCAGATGAAATTCAGGCGGAGCGCAATCCAGTTGTTACGATTGAGCATCAGCAAGGTTTTGAATTGTTACGCACAAAACCGAAAGCCAAACAGGAAGCTACCCCAATTTTCTTAACCAAAGCGGACAAAGAAGCGTGGGAACAAAGAAAAAAGTTAGTGAATGAGTAAGGAGAGCAGCAATGAAAGCACAAGAATTAAAAGCGTTTATGGATGCGCACAAGATGAGCCAAAAACAAGTGGCAACTTTGTTTGATGTGTCCATTACAACAGTGAGCCAATATTTAAACAGTAAATATCCAACCGATACCAAGTGGCTCGATGAAAAAGTGGATGAGTTGTTAGCACGCCATAAGGCGAAAGTGGTTGAAGCGAAATACAACAATGCATTTGTCCCCACTCAAACAGCAAAGCGCGGTATGGAAATTATGCACTTTGCCCACGCTGATGGCGAAATTAATGTGATTTATGGCGCGGCAGGCTTAGGCAAAACACAAATGCTAAAACAATATGCGAAAGAACATAGTTCAGCCATTTTGATTGAGGTTGATCCAAGTTGCACACCGAAAGTGTTACTACGCAAGATTGCAGAAAATGTTGGTTCAACCAGTCGAGGGGTAAATAACGATGTACTTTCAGGAATTGTGGAAAAAGTAAATGGTGCGGAACGTTTGTTAATGATTGATGAAGCCGAATTACTTTCTACCCGCTCTTTGGATTTTATCCGACGCATTCACGATTTAACGAATTGTGGCGTGATTTTAGCGGGTATGCCTCGCTTGTTGGTGAATTTAAAAGGGAAAAATAATGAACTGGCACAGCTTTATAGTCGAGTGGGATTTGCTTGTGACCTTGGTAATGCCCTACCTGATGACGATTTAGCCATGTTAGCGGAAAGTGCACTTAATACAAGTGAATTTAATGCCCCTTTATTGAAGGCCTGTAAAGGCAACGCACACCGATTGAGTAAGTTAATGCGAGGTGTTGTGCGTTCGGCAGAGATTAACGAAACCGAAATTAGCGCAGAGATGATCGAACAATACAGCAAAATGTTAATTAGTTAAGGAGATGACCATGTTACAAGCAAGAAAAAATAAACAATTAAACAAAAACAATGCCGTGATGTTGGCTTATTTAGAACAAGTGGAAAAAGCCGTGAGACGCTTAAATGAAATGGGGCTTACGGTAATTAATGTGCACTTTGAGAAGATAAGACCAACGGTGCGTGTGATGAATAATGCGGTAACAGAACAGTTAGAGAAAGACCAATGGGCTTATGTGTATCACGTGGGGCGTGATGTGGCTCGATACCAAGAAGCGCAATTTACGGTGGAAGGTATTCGTGTGGTGTGGCGGAAATATTTGAAATAGGAGGAGGAATGGCAACGCGTCGGCAAATTTATGCAGTCTATCGTGGCGAAGAGAATTTGGGTGACGGGACTGCGGAAGAATTAGCAAAGAAACTCAATGTGAGCGAAAAAACGATTTACAGCTCGGCAACAGTCGCCCGATGTAAACGTGATAAAGGTAAGCGACTTGTGGTGATTAAGTTAGATAAAGAGGAACTCTAAATGAAGGTGATGATTGAGGGGAAAGAATACTGGCGTGATGCAAGAGGAAATTTAACGCCAGCTGAATTGGTGAAAGACATCGACAAAGCACGTGATGTGCTTGTGCGTGAATGGGTGGAAAAAGGCGTGTCCTTAAATAAGGAGATGCGCAATTTTAAAGATGGCATTTTCGGCGATATTCAGGCGTTTATTGAACTTTCGGCTGAAAAATACAATGCAAAAGTGGGCGGTAGTAAAGGCAATATCACGCTTTATAGCTACGACGGTAAATACAAAATCCAACGTGCGATTAACGACCATTTGCAATTTGATGAACGTATTCAGGCGGCAAAAGTGTTGATTGATGAGTGCTTGAATGAATGGAGCGAAGGCTCTCGCCCTGAACTAAAAGCGTTAATTGAACGTGCGTTTAATGTGGACAAGGAAGGTAATTTAAATACTTCTCGCATTTTAGGATTGCGTCGAGTTGATATTCAAGATCCACGTTGGCAAAACGCGATGCAGGCGATTAGTGAAAGCGTGCAAGTGGTGAGTAGTAAGGCTTATGTGCGACTTTATGAGCGTGTGGGCGAAAGCGATCAGTATGTGCCGATTGCGTTAGATATTGCAGGGGTTT
The DNA here is from genome assembly GCF_000940515.1 of Mannheimia massilioguelmaensis. Lineage (NCBI taxonomy): Bacteria > Pseudomonadati > Pseudomonadota > Gammaproteobacteria > Pasteurellales > Pasteurellaceae > Mannheimia > Mannheimia massilioguelmaensis. Next base: position 203,477 of record NZ_CDQL01000003.1, on the reverse strand, counting down.
AAAGCTTATTTAAATGCCCTTTAAATCTCCCCTAGCCCCTCTTTACAAAAGAGGGGGATGAGATGAGGGGCATTCATAATAGGTTTTAACAACAAAGGAGCAACAATGAAAAAACTGGAAAATTATCGAGATTTTAGCCAACACGCCGCTGAAATGGAACGTGCTGGCGCATGGAAACAAGCAGAAAGTGCTTGGGAAAAAGCGGCAACGGTGGCTCGCCGTCGAGAAAATCAGCGTTATCCAGCGAGAAGACCGGAGGTTAATCATGGCTAAGTTTGTGGCGCGCTTTTATTGTTTAGTTGAAGCCGTTGTGGAAGCTGAAAGCAATGAGCAAGTGTTGGAATTGTGTGATTTGAATGTGTGTGATGTGAATAAACTACCACATACGATTACGGAAATTGATGATGTGGTTGAGGTGGAGGAAGTATGAGTGAAAAGAAAGCGCAAGTCACCGAGCAACTGGCACAGATTATGGAACAAATCGAAGCAGCAAAAGAACAGTGGCTGGTTGATGATTCAAAAGGGGCTTTGTTGCTATTACAAGCAGCAAGCAGAGAGATGAAAAGTGTGGCGTGGCAAATGGCGCCAGTGTTGGGGTGAGTATGAAAGTGCTAGATGAACATATCCTTGAGTATATTTGGGATGAAACATTAGACCGTATTGCGCAAGGAACCTTAGTGACTTATATCGGTGGTAGCGTTGGTACATATAGCGATGATTATGCAGAGAAAAGAGCAGAAGACTTTGCAATATTGAGTGTAAGCCAACTTATTGCAGGCTCCGGATTAAGCGAAAGTCAATTTAGACGGCGGGTTAAAAATCTTATGGCACAAGGTGTTTTGTTGCAACGCATTGGGCCAAATAGCTTTGTGATTAACTCAGAGGTGATTAAAGACGCAGCGGTACACGCCGCACGATGTTGGCGCGCAATCGGTGTGCCATATGGTATGGACGATAGCGGTAAAGCCTTTAAAACCTTACCTATTAACGCTCTGCCGAGAAGCATTTTTGAGTTAAAGACCAATTGTTATCGGATTTTGAGAAGCCAATATCCCACTTATTAAAGGAGCAAATATGAGACCTGAATTTAGATATTTTAAATGCGCATTAAGCGTTGAGCCTATTAAATCATTAGATGAGCAATGGCGAAAAGATAGAGAGCTCAGAGATAAAAAACTTGATGCTATTTTTGACACTATCCCATTTTATGAATGTTGGAGAGGAAGTGAACGTAATATATTTGGAATTGTTTGTAGTTTAGATAGCGATGAATTTGCCAAAATCAAAGAGGATAAGACCTATAAATTTGAAATAGTTGAAAATGAGAAAGTTGTCATCACTGGCAATGGCAGAACAAAAGCCGGTAAGGCATTTAACGATAAAATCCAAAGCGTTAGAGATATTTTAAATCAATACCCAAGCTTTAATGATTTTATGCTACGAAAATTAAAACTTAATTGCTGGGTGCTTGGCGCGCGCACTAGTTATATATCTGTATGCGGTGTTGCAAGTGACTACTTTATCGTTTCAATACCAGTTAAATCAGATGGCTTTGGTGGGGATGGCTTCCCGGCAATTCCGGAATGTTTAACAGAAATAAAACAAAGTGAATTTTTAATGTTACAGGGGAAATAGATAATGAGTGAACAAATTTACGAATTTAAGAATGTGACCGATATTTTAGTGCTTGATGATAAACAGTTTGAACGATTCTTAGCAGATTTCAAAGAATGGTTCCATTTTCAAAAACAAGCGAGAGCCGAAGCCGAAAAGCTTAGAGAACTTGGATTGAATATTACTCTAGCAGATGTGATTCGTTGGAAAGATGATGACATGATTGGAGTGGGGGAAATTACGATTGATGTGCAAAAGGCACGAGATTATTAAAACCCATTTACAGCCCATTAAATCTCCCCTAGCCCTCTTTACAAAAGAGGGGAATAAGTTAGATGAAGTGGGCTGAGTAATGTGTTTTCAATTAATAAGGAGGAAAAATGCAGACAAAAATCATTCAATGGTTGGCAGATGATGAAGATGTCGGATTAAGCAGTAAATGTATGGCATTTGTGATTGGTTTTGATGTGGTGCCAAGACGTAAGAGCTATCCACTTGATACGAGCGATTTATCTCGTTGCGTAAAGTTATTAGAACGTGCGCCAGAAATGCGAAATTATCTTCACAAAATGAAAGCAATTTCTCCCATTTGGGCAAAATTAGTGGAACATTGGGACGAGTTAGAACGTTTATTTAACGAAGAAAAAGGCTCTGGCAGATGCCCTAAAACATATCAATTAATGAAAAAACTTACTGAAGACGATCAGAATGTTGTATTTCGTCACGGTGGATTTTCAATTCGAATGGGGGAATAAATTATGGATATCGAATACGAATGGTTACTTATTGATGATCTCGATGACGAAGAACCAGAAAAAGAAGAAGTAGAGAAAATCATTAAAGATAGCGAGTGGTTAGAATTTGACCGAAAAAAAACGACCATTTTATTTAGAGTCAAGTGTCGCCGAAGAATTATTTATGCGTAATTATAGCAAATGGGAGTGTTATGAAGAGGATGAATATGTTTTTCTCGCTATCAGAGAACAAGGGAGTGAACGGTACTCAATTTTCCGTGTGAGTCCATGGTATCGATTGGTGCCGGACGTTGATGAAATTTATTTTGATGACTAAAACCCATTTACAGCCCATTCAAATCTCCCCTAGCCCCTCTTTACAAAAGAGGGGAATTAAGTGAGATGAAGTGGGCTGAGTAATGTGTTTTAAATTAAGTTTGAGGGAACAATAATGAAACTATGCCGTTGCCCTATTTGCCACAGTGATATTCATTTGGATGCGCTGTTGGAAGATGATGCTGGGCGTGAGATGTTGGGGTTAATCTCCAATTTGGGTGGTCGTAATGCGCGTGCGTTGGTGAGTTATATTGGTCTGTTTCGCCCTGAAAGATCGGCGTTATCTAATGGGCGGGCATTGAGATTAATGAAAGATGTGTTGGAGATGTATCAACCCAGTCCGCTACTCGCCCATGCGTTGAATGAAACGGTGCAAGCGGTGATGAAAAACCGTCGGGAAACCCGCAATATTCAGGCGTTATCGAATCATAACTATTTGAAGAAAGTGTATGAAGGGGCGAAACCGTTGTTTGCGGTAGTGCGTAATGAAGGTAAAGCTGAAATGCAAAGCGTTGCGGCGCAAGAAGAGGATAAACGTATGGAAGCTATTCAATATATTGAACGTTATGCCTCTGTTGGGCAGTTGCAATTTGTGGAAAATATGCCTGAGTTTACGGTTTGGAAAGCCTGGAAAGCGGAACAGGAGAAAGGCTATGTTGCGTAAAAATTTAATCACTAGAATCCATATTGGGAAAAGCCAATTAGGCCTTGATGATGAAACCTATCGTCAATTATTGGTAAGTACAACGGGGAAAACAAGTTGTACTGAAATGACGGAAAGTGAATTGCAACAGGTGTTAAATGTTATGGTGCAAAAGGGTTTTAAATCCAGTTCAAGTTTTTGGGGAAATCGTGCGGCACCACGTGAAGATAAGAAAATTTATTTGGCAAAAATTACCGCACTTTTAGCAAAACATGGTTTACCTAAAGAATATGCCGATGGTATTGCGAAACGTTCGTTTAAAGTGGATTTTGTGCATTGGTTGCAGCCGTGGCAGTTGAAAAAGGTGGTGCAGATGTTGGCGGTGTATGATCGCAATCAACAAAAATCGTAAAACTTTTTGCATAATGTTGGGTAAAAAACCTTGATTTCTGATTAAAAAAAGGTTAATTTTGCGATCAGGGTATCAAAAGCCCAGCAATACGGTCGGCACAACCGTGATTTCGTGCTATTTTTTTACCTGCAATTTGAGTATCGGAATGCCTTGAGCGTCAGAATACCAGTGCGGTAGAAAAATAAAAAATATTAATCAATGACCGACAGTGCGAGGAATACAATACCGCAAGGGAATAACTCCGCTGTTTATTGCACAGTTTTGAGCTGTCGGTCGCCCTACTCAAAATAGGGTCTCTATTCAGAGGTATGCAATTATGACAAATTTCCAAATTCAAACCTTCACTGGTTCAATTCAAAATCAATCTGTTCAATTAGTCAATGCTCGTGATCTTCATAAATTATTAGGAAACGGCAAACAATTTTCTGACTGGATTCAACACCGCATTAGCAAGTACGGATTTGCTGAAAACCTTGATTTTACCGTGCTTCACCAATTAGTGAACGTCGATAGAGGTTTCTTTGGTATTAGACAAGAAACACTCAAGGAATACCACATCACCCTTGATATGGCAAAAGAGCTGTGTATGCTGGAACGATCTGAAATTGGTCGCCAAGCTCGTCGCCATTTTATCAAAATGGAACAGCACGCTATTGCTTTAGCTACTGAAATGCAAGCGCAAATGCTCGCCATTCCTACATTTTTACGCAACAATCCAGATGAATTGGCACGTTTAATTACCACTGCGCAAACTGCCTTTTTAACGGCAAACCCACAAGCGAAAGACTTTTTACGCTATCGTGAAATGGGCTTAAGTTATCGTGAAATTGGTACGCTATTAGGCAAAACCAAAGATAGCGTGAAATGGATGGCATTTAAAATGCGGAATTTGGGCTTTTTTTCCTCCACATTACCAAAAACAGCTGTGGTGCAGTTGGATTTGTTGGCGTAAGGGGGCGAAGATGAGTATCGGATATGAATTAGAACATCAATTTGATGAAATTCAAAGTAGCCTTGGTGGCTTGCACTGTTTGCGCCAGTTCTTGGAAATCACGGACAACACGGCGGATACCTTAAGTTATAGCCAACTTGCGGGGATGATTGCGGTGTTTACCGCAGCATTGGATTGCCAAGTTAGCACGGTGCGACAGTTAGTGAAAGAATTGCCTATTAAGGCATAAAGATAATCCCACTTCGGTGGGATTTTTTTTATCTTTTTTTTCAAAAATACCGCCTTTTTAAAATTTCCGTGCGACAATCCGCCTAAATGGTCACATAGGGGAAATGTTATGCAGTCAAAGTTAGAGAGCGTTGCCAACTATCTGCCTGAAATCGTACTGGAAATGGTGGAGTTAATTGGGTTTGTTGACGTAGAAAAAATTATTAATCAGTTCGGAGGGGCAACGTTTCGTTTTACCGACGGAGCAGTGTATTTTCCGCGACTAAAAGCACTCATCGGACAGGAAAGTGTGGTCAAATTGCGTCATTATTTTCAGGCGGAGGAAGTCTATATTCCGCGTTGTGAAGTCGCTCTGCGGTTGTTACGCAACGAACGCCTAAAAGCAGATTTTGACTACATCACGCAAACCGAAAAGAAAAGTGGCCGCACGGCAATGCTTGAGCTTTGTCCTAAATACAAACTCTGTGATCGTCAAGCCTGGGAAATTATACGCTCTCATCAAGTCCAGCAATATCAACAAGCCGCGTTATTTTAGAACAAGTGGGCGTGTGGAAGTTTCTCCCCCATTAATTAACCTTCTTTTAATTCAGAATACCCTCAATCATATCAACGATTGAGGGTATTTTTTTATGTCTTTATCTTTTCAGCAAATTTTTGACCGACTTATCGGACATGAGGGCGGTTACGTCAATGACTCACGTGACCCCGGAGGCGAAACCAACTGGGGTGTCACTAAGCGTACCGCGCAAGCTAATGGCTATACCGGCAACATGAAAACCATGACACGCCAACAAGCCTATGAAATTTACCATCGTGCATTTTGGTTGCGCTACAACTGTGAGCAAATGCCGGATGCCGTTGCCTATCAATTTTTTGATGCGGCGGTGAATCACGGTTTCGGCAATGCGAGCCGTATGTTACAGCGCGCAGTTGGTGTGTTAGATGACGGCATTATCGGTAAATACTCTCTTGAGGCCATCAATAGCAATCCAATCTCTGACACGTTGATGGTGTTAAACGGCGAACGCCTTAATTTTTACACCCGATTAAAGAACTTTGACCGTTTTGGCAAAGGCTGGGTGAATCGTGTAGCACAAAACTTGAGATATGGAGCACAAGACAATGAAGTTTAAGTTTTCAGACATTTTAGGATGGGTTTTTGATTGGTTCTGCTTGAGAGCAAAACAAACCAAATGCCGACCGCACTTTTACAGTAAAAATGCGTGGAGTTATGTCGGCAATGGCCAGATGACACCGGCATTCAAATTAATGTTGATACTTTGCTCATGAAAAAGTTTTTTGAATTATTCACAAATGACAACGGACGCGCCAGCACCACAGGCTTTATTCAGTTTTTTGGCTTTTTAGTGCTTGCCGGTGTGCTCGTGTATTCGGTCTATCTCGGTCGTGATAATGCGACCGATCTCTATTTGTATTTTGCGTTTTTCTGCGGCGGGTCGGCAGCGACAAAAGGCGCAGTGATGGCATATCAGTCCAAACACAAACGCAATAACAATCAAAACTATCAACCACGGCAACGTCAAGATGACGATGACAGGTATCAAAGACCGGGCTTATGAGGTTAAAAAATGAATCTATTGCATATTTTAATGACCACGCTGGGGACTGCTCTATTGTTGTTTTGGGGACTTTGGCGTAGAGCAAAAGCTAAAACGGCTAATTTAGAGCAAGCCAAAAAACAACTCGAAACACAAAATCAAGTGTTACAAACCCGTGTAAATAATCAAAAGGAACGCACAAAAAATGAAGAAAACGCTCATAGCAGTACTCGTGACGAGCTTATTGACAGCATGCGGAAATCAAAAGACCTACGTGATTAATACGGCTTGCGATGGCTTTGGCAAAATCTATGCCAGTCGTCAAGACACGACTGAAACACTACGCCAAATTAAAGCGCACAACGACACATGGCGAGCAATTTGTGGGGGTGAGAATGGAACTACACATTAACGGCATCATGGTGTTTAACGCGTTGGTATCTATTGCGGTATTTTTTATCGGGCTTTGGTTTAAGCGCTTAGACAGTGAATTTAAACAGCTGCATGACGAGGTCGACCAGGTGAAACGGGATTATCTCTCGAAAGAAGTTTCTAACATCGTCAATGAGAACGTGATGGAAAAATTAGATGCTATCACTAAACAACTTAACTCAATCACCGAAAAACTCGACAGAAAGGCGGATAAATAATGTCGGCAAGAGAACAAAAACGGTTGGAACAGAAAGCCGAACAAGCCAAAACCAACCAAAAGTTAGACCAAATTTTAGATTTAACCCGTGAAGTTAGTCGCAAAATCGACAAGCTGGACGACCGCGTGGACGATATTGACGCACGTTTAAAAATGTTGGAAACCCGCATGGATAAATTGGGCATTAAGTCCGTGATGGCTGGCGGTTTAGGTGGTTTGGTTGTGTCGGTTGGCTTTGAGCTAATCAAAGCAAAATTCGGGGGCTGATGATGGCACACGATGAAAAAACTAAGGCGTATGTGCGCCGTTACTATGTGTTTGATTGTCTGACGCTTGAACAAGCGGCTGAAAAAGCCAAAGTGTCCTACAACACGGCACGCCGCTGGAAGAAAGAGGCGGAAGCACGTGGCGACAATTGGGACACGGTGCGTGATGCGAACACCATGGCAAGTGGCAAAGTAGAAGACGTGGCGCGCGGTATGCTCACCACGTTTGTCATCTATTTTGAGAAAACCATGGAAGAGCTACGCCACGCCGAAGAGTTGCCGGTGAGTGAAAAGGCGAAGTTGATTCAGGGCTTGGGTGATAGCTACTCGAAAATGGTGGCAAGCAGTAAGCGGTTATTGCCGGAAGTGTCGGAACTGGCGACGGCAATAAAAACCATCACGATGTTTGGTGATTATGTGCAGGCGAATAAACCTGAGCTGATTAATGAGTTTGCGGACTTGTTGGATGGGTTTGGGAAAGCCTTAGATAAGGAATTTAAAGCATGAAACTATTAATTTTTCAGTTGCCATCACTTGCAGCCATTATTTGTGCATTCTTATTGTTAAGCCAAGGTATTAGTGGTTGGGGATGGTTTTTATTTATTGCTTTTTGCTAGAGTAACTTATGAAAAGTAAAGAATTGTTAGCGGAATTAAAAGCCTATTCGGATAGCCTACGGCAAAAAGTCGAGGCGCAGTTTGAGGGCTGGGATGATTCCCTTTCGGCTATCAGCGAACGACGCAAGAAGGTGTTAGATCCTGTTACAGGCTATGACTTTTTTGTGTCGAATTATTTTCCACATTATGTGCGTTCGGCATCACGTTCGGATTTGCACAATTATTTGTTTGCCGAACTCCCTGCCGTATTACAAGCGCCTAAACCTATCAATATGGCAACTGCTGCGCCACGTGGTGAGGCTAAATCCACTTTGGTGTCGCAGTTGTTTACGCTTTATTGCTTGGTGACACAGCAAAAACGCTATGCACTGATCGTCATGGATAGTATCGACCAAGCCTATCCAATGCTGGAAGCGATCAAAGTGGAATTGGAATTTAACCAACGCCTACGTATTGACTTTCCGGAGGTGGCAGGACAAGGGCGCGTATGGCAAGCGGCGACCATTATCACTAAGGCTAATCAGAAAGTTCAGGTGGCGGGTTCCGGCAAGAAATTACGTGGTTTGCGCCATGGGGCTTATCGTCCTGATCTTGTGGTGTTGGACGATATTGAGAATGATGAACAAGTCCGCAGTGCAGAACAGCGTGATAAGTTGCACGACTGGTTGAAAAAGACCGTGCTCCCATTGGGCGCAGCAGGCGATAAATTGGACGTGGTGTATATCGGAACTATCTTGCATTACGACAGCGTATTGAACCGCACTTTGAGCTCCAAAGCATGGAAAACCGCCAAATTTAAAGCTTTAAAGAAAATGCCCGACGACATGGCGTTGTGGGACAAGTGGGAGGATTTTTTCTTAAATGAGGGCGAGGCGGTTGCAGACGCTTTTTATCAGGCTAATCAAGCTGCAATGGATAAAGGGTCAGAAGTGAGTTGGGCTGCGCGTCCGTTACTTACGCTCATGAAAATCCGTGCTCGTGATGGCCATGCGACTTTTGATTCTGAATATCAAAATGACCCGTTGAGCAGTGATGACGCCATCTTTGCCAATGCCATTAAATACTGGACGGAACTGCCGTCCGATTTGATTTATTTCGGTGCGGTTGACCCATCACTCGGTAAAGCTGGTGCAAGTCGAGACCCATCAGCGATTTTAGTGGGTGGTTATCAGCGTGCCACAGGTAAATTGTATGTGGTTGAAGCAGCAATAAAAAAACGATTACCGGATTTAATCATCGAGGACACTATTCGACTGCATATTCAGTATAACTTCCTTAAATACGGTGGCGAATCTGTTCAATTCCAGGAGTTTTTGAATTCTGAAATTGTAAAACGTTCAGCGCAACGAGGTCACCCAGTCCCGGTTGTGCCAATAAAGCCGAACACAGACAAAATGTTAAGAATCGAAAGCTTACAGCCACATATGGCAAATGGACTGATTTTATTGCACCCGTCACAGACGACTTTAATAGCTCAACTACGGCATTTCCCAAAAGCCGATCATGATGATGGCCCAGACGCACTTGAAATGTTGTGGAGTCTAGCAAGGAAGTATTCCGCCCCGATTGAGTGGATAGGCTTAAACGATGAAGACTTGGGGCATGATGAATTTGAAGCGGAAGATGACTTATATAGCATTTGGCGAGGTTAAACATGAAATTTTGGGAAAAATTTAAGATATTGATGGGGGCGAAAACCGAGCCAACCCAAACCGATGAAGCAATGGTAACGGCTAATGGGCGCGTTTTATCCGATCACCCAAGCAACCGCATCACCCCGTCAAAACTGAAAAGTATTTTAGAAGACGCGGAAAACGGCGACATTACAGCACAGCACGAATTGTTTATGGACATCGAAGAACAAGACAGTGCCATCGGAGCGAATATTCAGACGCGCAAACGGGCGATTTTGACGCTGGATTGGCGCATTGCTGAACCGCGTAATGCAACACCGGCGGAAGAAAAACTGCAAACCGAAATTGACGAACTATTTTATCAATATCCGAACTTTGAAAACTTGCTGATGGATATGATGGACGCGGTAGGTCACGGTTTTTCTGCGTTGGAAATCGAATGGAAACTTGAGGGCGGTAAGTACATTCCGAATAACTTTATCGCCCGCCCGCAGTCATGGTTCAAACTAGATAAAAATGACAATCTCTTGTTAAAAACCCCGAAAAATGCCATGGGTGAACCTTTGCGTCCGTTCGGCTGGGTGGTGCATTCGCACAAATCCCGTTCCGTGCAACTAGCGCGCATGGGGTTATTCCGTACACTGGCTTGGCTTTATATGTTTAAGCATTATTCTGTGCGGGATTTTGCCGAATTTTTAGAGCTTTACGGCATGCCGATTCGTATTGGTAAATATGGCGCAGGTGCAACCAACGAGGAAAAACGCACGCTATTACGCGCCCTTGCGCAAATCGGACATAACGCCGCAGGGATTATGCCTGATTCTATGACTATCGAATTGCATAATGCGGCAAATACTGGTGCTGGGTCGGCAAATAACCCTTTCTTGCAAATGGTGGACTGGTGCGAAAAATCCATTGCCCGCCTGATTTTGGGGCAAACGCTCACATCAGGTGCAGACGGTAAAAGCTCAACTAATGCCTTGGGCAACGTGCATAATGAAGTGCGCCGTGATTTGTTGGTGTCAGACGCAAAACAAGTGGCACAGACCATCACACAGCAAATCATCCTGCCTTATTTGCAGATTAACGTTGATCCGAATATTGCATTACATCGAGTGCCCTATTTTGAGTTTGACACCAAGAAATACGATGATTTAAGCACTTTTGCTGATGCCATCCCTAAACTTGTGAGCATTGGCGTGCAAATCCCCGAAAAATGGACGCGCGATAAGCTCGGTATTCCGGAAGCGCAAGACGGTGAAGTGGTTTTAAAAGCCGTTCAAAGCGATGTTAATCCCGATTTAAAAACACCGGGGAAATCTACCGCACTTTCAGCCCACGTGGTGGGTTGTCAGTGTGCCGGTTGTTCGGGTAAAGGTGCGCACGTGGCGTTGTCGGCAGTCAACAAGGGCGAAACGGAACAGGATTTGTTGGATAACAGTTTAAACGAGGCGTTAAATGTGATTGACTTTAACCGCCAATTAGACCCAGTGGTGCGTCAATTAGCAGTCATATTAACCGCATGCAACTCCTATGAAGATGCAAGTGATAAATTAGCCGAAATTTACCCGGATTTAAATAACGCAGAACATCAACGTTATTTGACACAAGCCGTCTTTTTGTCCGAATTGTTGGGAGTCAGCAATGCCAAGCGTTAATTTCGTTTTGGGATTAGAACCGAAAAAAGCCATTGAGTTTTTAAGGGATAAAAAGGCCATATTAGGGCATTTTGATGAAGATGCTTTAATGGATAGCGCTCGAGTAAAAGCAACGCGTATCGCCAATTTATCCAGCCTTGAGATGAGTAAAGACATCTACCAGTCTTTAGTTGATGCACAGGCACAAGGCTTACCTTTTAGCGAGTGGAAAAAAGGAATTTTTGAACATTTTAAGAAAAAAGGATGGATTGCCGGGTATGACAAAGAATATTTGCTTGCAGATCCGAAAACCGGTGAATATTTTGGCTCACCACGTCGATTAGAGACGATTTATCGCACCAACATGCAATCTGCCTATTCTTCTCAGCGCTATGCCGAAATGAGAGATAACGCAGATAATCGACCTTATTGGCAATATTCGGCAGTAAATGATGATCGCACCCGCCCAAGTCATTCTGCTATGCACGGTTTGGTTTATCGCTATGATGATCCATTTTGGGCGACATTTTACCCACCCAACGGATTTAATTGTCGATGTTCGGTCATTGCATTAGCCGAGCGTGACATTAACCGCCGCAATCTGGTCGTTGGGGATAGCACAGATCGTTTGATTGATTACGACCGAAAAATCAATGCCACCACAACGGAAAAAACGACCGCATTTAAATTGTCAGATGATAAATGGATTATTACGGATAGAGGCTTTGATTACAATGTCGGACGAACCGTATATAAACCTAATTTATCGCTTTATCCTGAATCATTAGCACACCAATTTGCTAAACGTGAAATGGGCGGCGAGTGCTTTAAATTTGATTTTAAACAGTTCGAAAAAGAATTCTCGCCTTATGTTGATGATTATAAAAAGCTAAAAGGCAAAAATGAGCGTGAGGCATTTTTAAACCCGATTCGAGAACGGTTTAAAATGGACTATAAATTTATTGCTGGTGTGTTAAACGAAGATACCAAGCGGCAAATTAAAACTGATTTATCCACAGTTTGGCTTTCGGATGACTCATTAATTAAACAAATTGCAAATCGTTACGGGCAAGATTTTGATTTTGATGACTATGCGCGGTTGCCGGACGTGTTATATAGCCCTGACAAAATAGAGCAAGACGGTAAAAATACGTTTAAATTTTACAAAGAAGTGGATTCACGGCGATTGATAGCTGTCATTAAAGTGCTTAATGGTAGCAATGAGATTTACTTGACATCGCAACACTTAGCAAGTGATCGACAATGGCGAAAAGCGTTTAAATAGATATGTCGCCCGGTGGGACTCGAACACCCCCACACATCAATCCCTGCTCCAATAGCATTCGTTCGCAGTTTTCGAGATTCGCTGCTACGGGCGACTAGAGGCACTATAACATGATAGAAGTAAAAATCAACAACGAAAAAGAACTTATCCACGCATTATCACAATTAGCGCAACATGTGAAATATAATGCGCCGCTTATGCGTACGATAGCTGGTACAATGCAATCTGCAGTTGACCAAAACTTTGAAGCCGGTGGGCGTCCTGCTTGGCTTGGTGTGAAAAGTCGCCCTGACGGAAAACCATTGATTGATAGCGGTGCATTAAGAAATAGCATCCATTCCAGTTGGGATAACAACGAAGCGCAGGTTGGGACAAACCTAAAATATGCGGCTATCCATCAATTCGGCGGAAAAACCAGTCCGCATAAAATCAAACCGGTCACTAAAAAAGCCTTGGCATTCGGAGGAATTGTCAGAAAATCAGTAGATCACCCAGGAAGTGATATTCCTGCCCGCCCATTCTTGGTTTTAACACCACAAGACGAGGAGGATATTTTAGAGGATGTGCAAGCCTATTTTCGGAGTGTAGTTAAATAAAACATAAAACCGCCCTAAATCGTGCGTATTTGCATTTTTATGATTGTAGGGGTGATTTATCGAATTAAATTTTTTAAAACGATTTAAAAGGATTTAAAAAGGTTTTAAAAATAGTTTAAGATTAAATGCAACATCCAATTTCATTTTTTCAAAAATTCTAACCTAGAGGGGAGTGAGGAAGTCACTCCCCTCTTTTCATTTTTTCCAATCCGTTATTCTGTTATCCGCTATTAAAGAACGAGGATAACAAACGATGCACATTAAGCCGATTGCGTTAAGTTTCGCGCTTAACAAAAAAACAAATGGGCGTATTCAGTTGTTCCCCTTTGGTCGTTTTTATTCGCAAGATGGACGCACCGAAGGTGCAGGAGGCTGGTATGTAGATGACACTAACGGCTACGCTTTGGCTGAAGATATTAATCAGCTAAAAATTAAGCTCATGATCGACTACGAACATCAAACCCTATTTATTGAGAAAAACGGCAAACCTAACCCTGCCGCAGGTTGGATGGAAACGGCGGAGTATATTTCCGGTGAAGGCATTTTTGTCGATGTAGATTGGACAAAAAAAGCCCATCAACAAATTCGAGACGGGGAATATCGTTACATTTCGCCTCTGTTTTTGACTGAGCCGGACGGCAAGGTAACGAAAGTGCTGAATGCAGCATTAACCAATCGCCCTGCTTGTCATGACTTGGCGGAAGCTGTCGCCTTCTCATCCCAATTTAATCAACATCAACACAAAAAGGACAATTCCATGCTGGAGTTATTACGCCAATTATTCGGCACGCCGGAAGCGACCGAAGACGAAATGAAACAAAAACTGACCGCACTTTCTGCGGCTAAGGGCGACAGCCCGGTGGCACTCAGTGATGTGTACGGTAAGTTAAAAGAAAAAGACGGTGAAGTCGTCGCTTTAACTGCGAAAGTCGGCGCAGAGCCTGATCCGAGCAAATATGTGCCGTTATCGGCAATGAAAGATGTGCAAGACAAACTAAACGCGTTAAGCGCGCAAGTGCATGGCGATAAAGTCAATGACTTGATTCAAACGGCATTATCTGACGGGCGTTTATTGCCATCACAAAAAGAATGGGCGGAAAAATTAGGTAAATCCGACATTACGGCCCTTTCTGATTATTTAACTGTTGCAACGCCAAATCAAGCTTTAGCAGGCGGTCATCAAGCGAACGAAGACCCGAATAAAGGCAATGTGGTGGCATTAACCGCAGAACAACAAGCCGTAGCCAAAATGCTTGGCATGACAGATGCGGATTACATTAAAAAATATCAGTCTCAGGAGGCTAAATAATGTCAATCAATAAAGCACAGGTGTTAAACCACATCACAGAAGCCTTTCGTAAAGAATTTATCAAAGGCTTAGAAAACCACCCTACTCAGTGGGCAAAAATCGCTATGGAAATTCCTTCCACAACGAAAACCAATACTTACGGATTTTTAGGTAAATTCCCGAAAATGCGTGAATGGGTTGGCCAACGTCAAATTCAAAGTATGCAAGCGCAAGGTACAAGCATTACTAACAAAAAATTTGAATCAACCGTCGGCATTCCGCGCGAAGACATTGAAGATGATCAGGTCGGTCTATATGCGCCAATGATGCAATTAGCGGGTCAATCTGCCGCCGAATTACCTGATGACGAAGTATTCAGCTTGTTGAAAAAAGGTAAATCTACGCTGTGTTATGACGGTCAGAACTTCTTTGACACAGATCACCCGGTGTTTGAGAAAGTGGACGGCACAGGCAACAGTACCACTCAAGTGAACTTAACAGTGGGGACAGATAACGATTCGCCAACGTTCTATATCGTGGATGCCCGTTTGCCGATTAAACCGTTAATCTGGCAAAAACGCACCGCACCGGAAATTGAGCCGAAGTTTGACCCGGCAAAATCCGAACACGTCTTCATGGAAGATGAATACTTATGGGGTGTGCGTGCCCGTGGTGCGGCTGGTTTCGGTTTTTGGCAATTAATCCACCGTGTGGAAAAAACCAAATTAACCAAAGAAAACGTGCAAAAAGTCATCCAAACCATGAAAGGCTTGAAAGGTGACGGTGGCAAAGCATTAAACATTCAGCCGAATTTAATTTTGGTTCCGACCAACCTTGAGTATGCGGCAAAAGAATTGTTTAAAACTAAACAAATCAACGGCACAACCAACATCCTCGAAAGTGAATTGGAGGTGCTCGCCTCTCCATTCATTAACGAATAACCAAACGGGCGGGAAACCGCCCTAGGAGTTAATTATGGCTAAGAAAAACCAAAAAGACGAAGTAGCGCAAGACGTGCAAACAGCACCGGATGAACAGGCGCAAACCCAAGTCGAAACCGGTGAGGATAACGCTGAAAGTGCGCCCAAAAGTGCGGTAGAAAAACACGATGAATCAGGCGACAAAGAAGGGCAAGTGATTGTGCCTATCGGTTATTCGGTGAAATTGCGTGAAATCCATCCGCAAGCAACGTATGGGCGTTGCGGTTATCGCTTTAACAAAACCGATGCGGTTTACATCGCAGCGGATGACTTAACGGCTGAACAAACTTTAACGCTTGCGGAAGACCCTTGGTTAGAGCTGATTCCGGTGTGTGAGGATTAAACCATGTATGCAACGGTAAAAGATTTTGTTTTACGCATTGGCGAGTTTCAGACAATCCAGCTGACTGACCGTGACCGCGAAGGCGTGGTGAATGAAAGCGTGCTGACCATTGCGCTATCTGACAGCACAAGCCAAATCGACGGTTATTTAAGTGCGCGTTATCGCTTACCGTTGCCGACAATCCCGCAAAACTTAACCCGTATTTGTTGTGATCTTACCCGCTATCGTTTGGCGAGTATGTCTGAGGTAACGATTACTGACGAAATTATCACGCGCTATAAATTGAGTTTAAAAGAGCTTGAGGACTTGGCAGCAGGAAAGATTTCGCTTGGTATTGACATTGAAGATGAGCAACAAAGCGACGGCAATGTGGTGATGTTTACCAATCCGAACAATAGGATTTTTGGCCGTGATAACCGAAATTGAAAATGCACTGGTTGACCGCTTGACACGCGGCTTGGGACAGCTTGCTAATACCGTAAAAAGCTACGGTGGTGAGCTGGACGACGAAAGCCTTGGAACGGGGCGTTTGCCTATGGTGTTGGTGACGTTCGGTGGCGCACGAATTGAGCCGATGACGGTGCGAGGCAATGCGTTTCGCACCACCGCCAAGTTTGTAGTGATTGTGGCAGTACGCTCATTGCGTAGCAATCAAGCAGCACGACAAGGCGGTGTGGACAAACGAGAAATCGGCGCAAATCAGTTGATTTATGCAGTGCGCCGCTTGCTGGACGCGCAACGTTTAGGCGGATTGGTGAAACCGTTAAAACCGTTGGCGATTCGGACGTTGTTTAACAATGCGCAGTTTCGCACGGAGAAAGTCACGGCGTATGCCATTGAGTACGAGGCTGCGTTTGATGATATCGCCCCGCTGGAAGACGGTTTGTATCCGGAAAAAACACAAGACCCGGCTAACCCTGATTTTGTGTTTACCCATTATGCGGCCGAACTCTCCCCGGCGTCACCAATCCTTGAACATGTGGACGGCAAACTGTATGACCCGAACAACAATGCCGAGGTCAGATTTAGTGTAAAAACAAAGGATAAAACATGATTGTAAAAGCAGCCCCCGGGGTGAAAGTCCCTTTAGAAAATCAGCCGTATGCCTACATCGAGCAGGAACCGGTTGAAGTGGAAAATACGGTCTATTATCAGCGCAGAATCGCTGATGGCGACTTAATCGAAGTGCAACCAACCATCAAGCAGAGAGGTGCAGGCAATGACTAACATTGAATTTGAAAAAATCCCGAACAGCTTACGCAAACCGGGGGTTTATACGGAGTATAACGCCAAAGGCGCGCTAACTACTCTGCCGACTAACGAGCAAGAAGTGCTAATTGTTGCGCCGATGATTGGGGGGACAACCGCATTTACTCAGCCGTTACGCGTGTATTCCGATCTTGATGCCGCAACCGCATTTGGTGCCGGATCATGGGCGCATTTAATGACGCGCATGGCCATTACCAACAACTCCTTGATCCGTTTATCTGTGATGGGTTTGGCGGATAGTTCCTCCGGCGTGTCGGCAAGTGGTCGTTTGGCTTTAACCGGGACGGCAACCAGCCAAGGTGTTATGACAGCAACGATTGCCGGTGTTGACTACAAAGTTGCCGTAGCAAAAGGTGAAAAAGCCAAGGATGTTGCCGCCCGATTAAACGCTGTGATTAACGGTGCGACAGATTGCCCGGCAACGGCATCTGTGAGCGAAAGCACGATTACGCTTACGGCTAAATGCAAAGGTGCCATCGGAAATGAAATTAATTTAACTGCTACAAACACGGCTAAAGACATGACATTGTCCGCAACCGCTTTTGCCAACGGCGCAGAAAATGCGGATTTAGCCCCTGCATTAGCAAGTGTTGCCGGTACGCATTACCACGTCATCATTTCGCCGTTTGCGGATGATAAAAATGCCAAAGCCTTGCGTGAGCATTTAGAATCCGTGTCTGCGCCACTTGAGAAAAAAACTGCTATCGGCGTGCTGGCATGGCGTGGCAGTATGGCGACCGGCACAACGTACACCGAAAAAATCAACAGCGAGCGTGTCACTTGTGGTTGGTACAAAGGCGCGATTGAATCCTGTGCGTTAATTGCGGCAGGTTTTGGTGCGGTGATTGCAGGCGAAGAAGACCCGGCACGTCCGTTAAATACCCTTGAAATTAAAGGTTTAACGGAAGTTGACCCGACACAAACCCCGTTATTGACCGAAGCGAATCAAGCGTTATATCACGGTTTAACCCCGATTACCGTTGTAAATCATCGTGTCCGTATTATGCGTGCGATCACCACTTACACCAAGTCGGCAACCAATACGGATGACCCGAGTTACTTAGATTTAACTACCATCCGAACCTTGGACTATACGCGCAAAGCCATTGAACAGCGCATTGAGTTGCGTTTCCCTCGCGCCAAGTTGTCTAAACGTACACCGGACAAAGTGCGGTCTGAAATCCTAGATGTTTTATTGCGTTTGGAAAACGAAGAAATCTTGGAAAACGTGGCGCAGCATAAAGCGAAACTGTTGGTGCAACGCAACGGTGTTGACCCGAACCGCTTGGATTGTGTCATCCCGACTGATGTGGTGAACGGATTGCATGTTGTTGCTAACCGCATTGATTTAATTTTATAGGAGGCATAGATGGCTCAAGAATTCGCCAGTCTTGGCATTGTCGAAGTGGACGGTCAAGAAATTGAACTTACCAAGCTTGATGTAAAAACCGTAACAGGCCGCAAGCCTGTAAAAACTATTAACCGTAAAGGACGTGTGAAAGGCTTTGCCAAAGGCATTACTGAATATACGTTATCTATAACCGTTGTTGTGCCGTTAAACGCGGCAGAGCCTGATTGGGATAACGTGACAGATGCCAAAATCACGGTAGAAGAAGAAAACGGTAAACGAATCTCATACATCGGCTGTTTTACTACCGAAACCGGCACAAGCTATACCGTAGATAGCGAAGAAGTACGCGATTTGCAAATGGTCGCCTTAGACAAGGTTGAAGAATAATGAAAACCCGTTTGAAACTTGGCGTACTGTATAACGGCACGCTACATCATGACGTGTTAGTCAAGATTTTGACCGTGGGTGGTGAATGCCAAGCGGCGGAAGTTATCAGTGACCTTGGGTTAAGTGACAAAGAGACGTTAAGCACCGCAGAACAAATGCTGGTTGATTTGGCGTATTTGGCGCAACAAGTCGAGTTTGACGGCATTCCGCGCGAGGCAGTGACTCCGGCATACTTGCTCGATAATCTTGCCACTGATGATTACGTGTTGATTAACAACGAAATCAATCAACTGCGAAAAAAGCGCATGGGCGTTTCGGAAGACCAAGAGACGGCAAACGAAGCGTAAAACGGCGCAATGTCAGCGAGGTTTGGCAGGCGTATGAAAACTACCGCTCGGCAACGATTTTACTGGGTAAGTTTGGATTTACCGCGCAAGCCGTCTGGGATATGTGTCACGCCGAAGTTAGCGCATGGATTAACAGCTATTTAGCGAGCCAAGGCGCGAAAACCCAACACAACACCGATGAAACTACGACGTCCTATGTTTTTAAGCGTCGTAAAAATAAGGGGGCGTAATGCCCCTTTTTTATTGCTGTTAAATTACGTTTAAACAAGGTTTAAAAATGGCAAATATGGATCTCTCTTTAACACTCAAAGCGAAAGACTACGCCAGTAGCGTAGTAAAAAGCGTTGAAAACAGTGTTAGCAAATCAACCAAAAATATTGAAAACCAAGCTCAACGTAGCGCTACCACGCAACAAAGAGCGGTGCGCCAAACGGCACAAGTAACAGAACAAAGCTACCGCCAAATCCAACAGGCTGCGCGCAGTCGCGAAACTATTGGCGTGCGTAGTGAACGTAGTATCCAAAACGAAATCAACCGCACCCGAGCAGCATACGACCAATTAAAACGCAGTGGCATTGCTTCTGGTCGCGAATTAGACCGTGCCGCTATGGCGACGAAACGCCGTATTGCGGAGTTAAATGCAGAAATGGGCAAAGTGTCCATGGGGCAAAAGTTTGGAAATGTGATGCGCGTAGGTGGGGCGATGGTCGCTGGGGCAATTGGTGTGAAAAATACGATTGCGCCGGCACTGAATGACAAAAAACAATGGGACAGCAATGTCGCCGAGGTCGCGCTAACTGCGTTTAACGATAAATCTGCTGAATATATTCAAACTGAGGGCTTTGCAAGAATTAATAAAGCCGTGCTGGATACGGTAGAAAAACATGGTACGGCTGACCAAGCATTGCAAGGTTTGGATGGGATGTTAAAAGGCGGCATGAGTTTTGACGAAGCCGTAGCGAATCTGGATGTCGCACAAAAAATGCAAATTGCCGGTAATGCTAGCGGTCAAGATGTTGGATCATTAGTGAAAACGTTAAGCGATTACGGTTTCAAGGGTGATGATTTAAGTAAAGCGCTTGAGATGACATTACAGTCAGGGTACGAGGGAAAATTTGAAATTTCTGACATGATTAGCAAATTGCCGTCTATTTTATCCACGGCAAAAAACAATTCCTATTCCGGGATTGAGGATTTTAAATTTATTCTTGCTTGGTTGCAAAGTGCAGCAAATAAAGCCGGCTCTAATGACGAAGCTGCAACTAATGTTACCAATGCATTAAATAAACAAACAGCCGCAGATACCGTAACACGACTTAAAAAGTTAGATCACCCAGCCTTAAAAGGCAAAGGCATTGATGTTGAGCAATCCATGCTGGAGGGAGCCAAACGAGGTGACAATCCGACCAAAGTGCTGATTAAAATTGTAGATGAAATGCTGAAAAGCGACAAAGAATACCAAGCATTACGCAAAAAATTAGCGCAAACCACCAAAGATACGGAAAAACAAGAAATCCAACGTCAGCTTGATTTAAAACGCGGCTTTTTAATTGCCCAAGTTATGCCGGATACTCAAGCAAAAGCAGGTTTGATTGCCGCCGCCGACAAAGAACAGGTAGAACCTCATATTGAAAAATTAGATCAGAATAAATTAGGTCAAGGCATTGATAAAGCTGTGGAAATTAAAAATTCTACAGCTGCTGCAGTGGAAGCACGGGCTGAATCGCTTAAGTTCATGCATGCTCAATCCCTACTAGGCAATGTTAATGAAGCTGGTAAAGCCTATGATCAGTGGTTTATTGACAATATGAAAGACCATCCTGAATTAGCTGGTGCAGCACAGGTGGCAAGTGTTGCCGGAACTGCCGCAATGTACGGTTTAGGTGGTTATATGGTTAGTGGGTTGGGCGGTTTAGGTTCAGGGGTAACGGCTACTACGGGAGCAGGTCTGGCTACTGGTGCAAGTAAGGCAGCTAAAATCTTAAGAATTGGTGGTGGCGCCACGTTGGGGTTAGGGGTTGGAGCACTTGTCATGGCAAGTGATAACTATGTGTATGCAAAAGCCGTTGAAGAAGCGCAACAGGAAAAATTTAATGCAGAAACCAAAGATTCTCAACAGGCCTTTTATTCAGCAGCTTATCCAAGCAAATCGGTGTTTCAGTATGCCCCACCTGTCCCAGCGCCTGAAAAGTCAGTTTGGTCTTTAGCAAGTGGCGGCTATGCACTTGGTGATGCCGCTAAACGAAAAGAAATCGCCGATGAACGTTTAAAGCGAGGCACATTAACACAAGATGAATATAACCGTCGTGTGCAAGTGCCCGACTATAAAGCCGAATTTCAGCAGCTTGGGAATACGATTACCGAAGGTATGAAGCAAGCGGTGGAAAGTCAGAACTTTACTATTCAGAATCAAATTCGCGTGGACTTAGACAGTCGGACGATTGCCGAAAGCACGTCCGAAAACCAATATCGCGAACTTAAACGGGGGTAAAAATGAAAGGTTGGACAATGCCAATCCAGCAGGCATCTTATCGCGGTGTGCGATTTGATGTGGTGAGTGTGGATGATAATTTAGAACGCGCCACCATTACGCACGCATATCCGTTTGTGAATGGCGGCGACATTGAAGATTTAGGTTTAAATCCGCTTACCATCCAACTGCAAGCCGTGTTTTATGGTGAGGGGTATTACACCGATTTTAAGAGATTTTTATCAGCCCTGGAAAAACAAGGTGCGGCGGTGTTGGTGCATCCGATTCGCGGGCGGTTGCAAAATATGCTTTGCACCTCGGCTTATTTTCATCACGAAGCAGATTTTGTGGACTATGTCACAGTCAGTCTTAGCTTCCAAGAAGCCACACCAGCAAAACCGATCTTCTTGTTTAACTTTTCTGTGCTTGGCTTGATTGATGAGTTATTAACCGAGCTCGAAGATTTGGTGGATGATGCATTAGAGCTATATGGCACCTTTATGGAAGGAATTTCTTTTGCCGCTAATGTCAAATCACGTTTATTAGGCTCATTCGGCGCGCTTTACGGCTGTTTTGAACAAGTGCGTGATTTGTTTGATATGGATAAGAAAAAGCACGTTATTTCCGCCAATACACCATCATCAAAAGACGCATTCAGACAACAAGGTGGCAATGCCGTGCGTGAGATGGCGGGCATGATTCGCGACGGCTTAACGGCTATTGCTAACCGTGATGACTTAACCGTGCGTGCGAAATTTGATGAAGTTACTCGCACCGTGAAAGACCTGTTAGAAATTGCACCGAATTTAAGCAATGGCAAAAACAGCAAGTCTAACAAATTGAAATCATTAACCTCATCTTTGACTGCGCAAGATACGAAAGAGATGTTTTGTGCTATCCAGTTGCTGACCACGGCTAATGTTCTGAAAATCGCTACCCAGTTTATTGAAGATGATTCGTTAATCCCATCTGAAATTGATTACATTGTGACGGAATCGCGCTTGCAAGCATTGGCGGCGTTGAATACCGTGCGGGCGTTAGTGCAAGCGGAGCAAAACGCCATGACATTACATTACGTTAAAGATGATTTTGGTTTGATGTCATTAAGTGCGAAAAAACAAACAGGCGCAAGACAACTGCAAACACCGAACACGGGGCTTTATACACAGGCTTACAACACAGCAGAAAAACTGCGTCAACAAAGCCACAAATTGACTCAGTTAGCCTTGGCGGCAATTAACCGCAAACCGCCTTTAATTATTCGTAGAGTCGAATTTGATAGCACGATTCAGCAAGTGGCGCACGCGTTTTATGGCGACTACACACGTGCAAGCGAGTTATTGCGTTTAAATCCACACATTCGTTACCCAAACTTTATTTCCCGTGGCGAGGTACTCAATGGCTATGCAAAATAACGGCTACCCGTTTAACAATGAGATTGTGGTTGAGATTGATGGTAAACAGCACAAAAACTGGAAAAGCTACGACATCGACAGCGATTTTTTAATTCCTGCTGACGCATTTAGTTTTAATGTTGGCGTACCATCAGATAAAACCGTGCTGGAGGATTATTCCGGTAAAACGGCAAAAGTGCTGATTAACGGTGAATTGGTACTGACAGGCATTGTTGACACGACACAACATTCCATTTCAAAAATGGACCGCACTTTTAGCTTAAATGGGCGCGACAAAGCGTCTATTTTAGTGGATTGCTCAGCGCCGATTACCAATGTTAAAGGTTTGATGGTGTTAGATGCGATTAAAAAAATCGTGGAGCCGTTGGGCATTAAAAAAGTGGAACTTAGGGCGGAATCTAACCCAACCTTAGACAAGGTGGACATCGACATTGGCGAAACCGCGTGGAATGCACTAATTCACTGCGCCAATTCGGCGGGGTTGCATGCGTGGTTTGACCCTGCCGGTACGCTGATTGTCGGCGGTGCGGATTACTCTACGCCTCCGGTGGCGACATTGTGTTGCATGAAAGACGGCAAGCGCAACAATTTCACGCAGGCAAGCCTGACCACCGATGTATCCCAAAGCTTTTCAGAGATCACTTTTTTGGCGCAACGGCACGGGCGCAGCGGTGACGACAACAAGAACGATCTGAAATGGGTGTTTAAAGATGACGCCATTGAGACTTATAAGCCAAAGACCGTGATTGTGCCGGATGTAGAAAACTTGGAAGCCCTGAAGAAATGGGCGAAAAAGTACATTACGGACAGCATTTTAAACAGTTTTACTTTGACGATTACCGTGCCTGATCACAAAACCCAAGATGGCGTTTTGTGGACGCCTGGGCAAAGGGTGCATGTTATCTGCGAAGAGTACGATATTGATGCTATTTTCTTTTTGATGGGGCGCCGTTTTATGTTGAGTCGTACAGGGGGTACAACCACCGAATTACGTTTAAAAGAAGATGGCATTTGGACACCCGATGCATATGCTAAAAAATCCGAGAAAGCGCGCAAACGTAAGGGGAAAAAAGCTAAACGTCCAAGTGCATCCATTTATGAGGGGACTTAGGAATGCAAAGATTAGGAAAAGCCATAAGAGAACACACAGAAACCGCCTTGGGCGCTGTTCGCCAAGCCTTTCGCGGGACGTTGAATTTAGTCAAAACTGCGGACAATATTCAAAAGGTGCAGGTGTCGGGGTTAGCAGATGAAACTCTACAAGACGTTGAGTTAATGCAACAATTCGGCCTCACATCCGTGCCGCCCGCGGGAACGCAAGTGGTGGTATTGCCGATGGGCGGGGAGACAACCCACTCCATCGTGATTGCCACGGAAAACGGTTCTTTTAGGGTTAAAAATTTAAAATCGGGCGAGACCGCTGTTTATGACGAAAGCGGAAGCACAATTATTTTAAAACAAGGTCGATTAATCGAAATTGATTGTGATATATTAAAAATAACCGCCACCACTAAAGTTGAGATCAGTAGCCCGATTGTTGAGACAGACCATGTATTTACTGCCCAAGGTCAAAT
Organism: Mannheimia massilioguelmaensis; assembly: GCF_000940515.1. Lineage (NCBI taxonomy): Bacteria > Pseudomonadati > Pseudomonadota > Gammaproteobacteria > Pasteurellales > Pasteurellaceae > Mannheimia > Mannheimia massilioguelmaensis. Next base: position 178,891 of record NZ_CDQL01000003.1, on the reverse strand, counting down.
CAACGGCAACGGTGGCATGGCTGTTCAGGGCGGTTATGGTGCATCATTTACGGGCAACGTAACACAAACAAAAGGTAGCTTTACTACTGATGGTGATGTGACTGCTAACGGCAAATCCCTTATTAATCACACCCACCGCGGTGATAGTGGTGGTGTGACCGGAAAACCTCAATAATCAAACGAAAGGCGGTGTGGAACTCTCTCCCCGCCTTTTTCTTTCCCCTTTCTTTTACTCTGTCAGCATGGACAGAGAAATCAGCCCGCTTACCGGGGACTATACAAATTCGCATATCAGTACACTGCAAAATGCTGTGTATATCAGATTAACTACGCCATTAGGCTCGTGGTGGGCAAATGGGCGTGTAGGTTCTCTGCTCCATACTATTCAACGGGAAAAAGACTTAAGCCGTGTTGGCATGTTGGCGCAACAATATGCCGAAGAGGCGTTACAGCCGTTAATTGATGACGGTCGCGCAAGTGAAATCATTGTAACGCATGAACAACCGCACAACGGCAAAGTGCTTCTTTCAATATCTGTGACCGACAGCCGGGGCGAACAATTTACTTTTAAACACCCCGTAAACGTCATTTAAAAGGTGTTTAAATCGTGTTTATTGTGCCCACACTTGAAGAAATCCGCGAAAGTCTGTTACGGGATTATCAAACGTATTACCCCAATGCCGACACGTCCGAAGACAGTGACGCTTATGCGCGTGCCAGTAGTTTAGCAGCGTGCGCGGAAGGGATTTATGCACATCAAAAATGGCTAATTAAACAGTTTTTCCCCGACACTGCTGACACTGAATTTTTAGAAAAACACGCAGGATTGCGCGGTTTGCGCCGTCGCAACGCCACTTATGCAGCAGGCAAAGGTGCCACTATTAGTGGCAATCCTGATGCTGTAATTGCCATAGGACTACAAATCAAAACCGAAGATGGGCGTTTTTATGAGACAACCGAAAGTGCGGTGATTTCCTCCGGTGGCACTGCGGTTGTTGCGGTGCGCTCCCTTGCTACTGGCGCGGTACAAAACATTAAAATTGCTACAAAAGGATCGTTTATGGCGGCGCCAGTTGGCGTGAGCACGGATGTTGTATTAAATGATGTGGTTGGGGCGACCAATGCCGAAAGCGATAGCTCATTGTTGGAGCGTTTGCTTAATAAAATCCGCCGACCCGCAGCAGGTGGCAATAAATACGATTACAAAGACTGGGCGTTAGAGGTGGATGGCGTTGAACAAGCGTATGTTTACCCGCTACGCCGAGGGCTTGGCACAGTAGATATTGCGATTACGGCCGATAATGGCGTGCCAAGTGATGACACGGTGCGTCGAGCGCAAGCTTATATTGATGACGAACGCCCAGTAACAGCAAAAGAAAGCAAAGTCGTTAAACCTGATGTGACAAAAGTCAATTTTAATATCCAGGTTAAAATTAGCGGTGTGGCATTAAATGACATCAAAACGGCTATTCGCAATGCTCTGACTGATTATTTTAACGGTTTGATTCCTGGCGATGACTTGATTGTGTCGCAATGCGAAGCGGTGGTGAGTGATTTAATCGGCGTGGTTGACCGCCGTTTTGTTGCCCCGAATACCAACCGCAAAGCGGATGTTATCAACAAAATCGAATGGTTCCGCCTTGGTGATGTGAATGTAACGGAGATGGCCTAATGCAACATGCTAACGTGCTAAAACAGCTTTATCCGCCGGTAAGTTACAACATCAACGGAGAACATTTTATCGCACAATGCGAAGTGGACGGCAATGCGTTTGACCGTTTACAACAAAGTGCGGTGGAAATTTTAAGCGTTATCGAACCAGCCACATCAAACCAAATGTTAGCCGATTGGGAACGCATTTGTGGGATTAAAACGGATTTAAGCAAGTCTTATCAAGAGCGCGTTAAACGCGTCATTGTGCAGTTAAATGCTGTTGGAGGGTTGTCCATTCCATACTTCGCACGCATTGCCGAAAGTATCGGTTATCAGATCCAAATTAAAGAGTTTTCGCCTTTACAAAATGACCTGCCTAATCCCGGTGACTTGGTGCAATTTCGCAATGAGCCGCGTGATAGCTTGATTTATATGTGGCGGGTGACGGTGTTAAACGGTGACGACAATATTGTGTATTTCCGTGCGGGTAGTTCGTTTGCCGGCGATCACTTGGTTGAGTTTGGTGATCCGATTATTGAGGAGTTTTTTAGAGACTTAAAGCCAGCACACACCTACTGCTATTTTGCGTATCAATAGAGAGATAAACGATAAATGAAAACTTTATTACCTGAAATTAATTCCGCCGACAAGCGCTTTCACGCGGGGAATCCAGCAACTGGCGAGCAAGGCACACGTGTGACAGACACGTGGCTGAACGACGTGCAAGACCGTGTGCGCGACGTGCAAGCCGAAGCGCATTATGTGTTGGGAAAAGCGGGTTTTAAACCTGTAGAAAATAAGCAAACTCAGCTTTATGAGGCTATTGTTAAGATTATTGATGATAACCGTAAATCCGCCAGCACAACGCAAAAAGGCGAAGTGTGGTTGACGAGTGATACGGGGTTGGACAGCGAAGAACTAGGATTAACAGCTAAAGCTGGTAAAGCACTAGCACAAGGCATCGCCATCTTACGCCTTGCGCTGAATAACTACATCCCAAACAGTAAAAAATCCAATGCTGTGGATAGTAATAGTGCTGACACAGTAGCAACGAGTCTTGCAGTTAAAACTGCTTATGATTTAGCCAATACTAAAGTCAGTAAAAGTGGTGACACTATGACTGATGTATTAATATTTGACACTAAAAATTGGGCACAGACAAAATACACAACGCAAGGAGGTATCTGGCGCTTTGAGGTAGCTCCTGCTGGCGATCTTGCCTCAAATACAGCAAGATTTAATTACGTGTTTGTTGATAACACTGGCGCCGAAAGATCGCGCATCGCATTTAATCAATCGACAGGCACATCAATTGTCGCGTATCAAGGCTGGGTGGGTGATAATTATCTACCATTATCTGGTGGCTCATTAAGAGGCGAATTGTCATTACCGACACTCAAAGTCACCGCTAATAATACTGGCAAAGGCATCGAGATTGGCGATGACGCTATTGTTGCTGACGTAAAATTATCTAATAGTGTTGGCATTGTCGGTAAACAACAAGCCGACAAGGGATATATTAGTTTCGGCTACAATGCAGCAGCAAGTAAGCCACTAGCCTATATAGGCTATGACGGCAAAAAATTACATACGAGCGATATATTGTATCAAGGTAATACCAAGTACGCATTAGTGACAGATATCCCTAATCTAACATCGGAGTCCGTATATGCAAGCCATTATGATGGCGCCAAGGTGTTAAAAATTAAGACCACTAACACAGGCTGGAAAATCATTAAAATGCAAGTAGATAAGATGACTGTGCCAGGTGACGGAGTACTCACTTTAAATTTGCCTGAGGCAACAACCGATGCTGTAATAAGTGCTATTGATAATGGCAATGCTCGCTTTAGTTATGGCGGTAAAATGGACGGCACAAACAAAATTAAAATTTACGCACCCAAAAACGCTATCGTTGGGATAAACATTATCATTATCGGAGGCTTATGATGATAAAACAATTTAATTTAGCTTTAAAAATATTTGATGATATCCACACTCAAGCAAATGATGATATAGAGTTAAGTGATGGATGGTATTTAGTTGATGATGACATGATAGACAACATATCTGCATCAATCACAGGCGGTGGAGATGTATGGTTAGATGATAGTGGTAAATTAACCTGTTCTGGTAAATCACCATCACCATTACACATATGGGATGGCTCAGAATGGGTTATCGACCACTCAAAAGAGACTGAATTAAAAGCACAACATATAGCTCAACTACGAGATAAAATTAACGAATTGAGAGACGTTAAAATCAACGGTGGCGTGTATGTAGAGGCGGTAGGTAAATGGATTGACACTGATGCTACTGCCGAACGTAATATTTTATCGGTAAAAGCCAGTTTTGACCTTTTCGGCGATATGGAGATTGCTTGGACTTGTGCGGATAATTCGATTTTGATGATTAACAAAGATAAATTAATGCAGATTTGGCAAGTATTAATGACAGCTAAAACAAGCAATCATGCTAATGCCTTACGGCATAAAGCAGCATTAGAGCAATCTGATAATCCAGCGGATTACAATTACACTGGAGGTTGGACTAAAACTTATGCAGATTACTTAGCGGAGCAAGCCAATGGCTAATCAATTATTTTTAGCATTTTACAAAGGCTCTGGTGGCAGTTTATGGGACAAACTCATTGACTTAATAATCCGCAAAACCACGCGCGGAAAATACTCACATTGTGAGCTGGTAATTGCAAAAACGGAGTTTATTACAGGCACTCATTATGAGTACGAGACAACATATCATTGCTATACTTCATCGCCACGAGATGGCGGTGTGCGTTGCAAGGTGATTGATTTGAGGACGGGGGACTGGAATTTATTGCCGATAAATTCTAGCCTCGAACAACAAATCCTAACCTATTATGCGCAAACCAAAGGTGCACGTTATGACTACTGCGGCGCGCTAGGCGTGATTTTGGGGATTAAACAAAAACGTAGTAAATACTTCTGCTCAGAGTGGTGTTTTAATGCAATCACAGGACGTACCGATGGGTGGCGATTTAGTCCGAACCAATTAGCCGTCATTTTTAAAGGGATCTATCATGACAGATAAACTCATCAATGCAGCAGTTGCAGCTATTGCAGCAAAAGCACATACTGACAATAAGCAAGCAAAATAAGTTTACAAGGAGCGTGCTATGTTTAAACAAGCTCCGATCCCTTTTATCGGTCAAAAACGAATGTTTTTACAACATTTTGAGCGATTATTAAATGATAACATCCCTAATGATGGTGACGGTTGGACGATTGTGGATGCCTTCTTATTTGTGTACACATCAGGAGAGCTACGGTCAGCAACGCTATTTTGATTTGATTGATTTTCTACGCCTAATCCATCTAACTCGTCCACCTTTTGTGTTTTTTAGCTCAACCAAATCGGAGTTCGTCCGCTTTATTGACGCAATGATCACCGACCAATGGGACAACTGGCAATCTTTCGCTAATTACGAGCGCATAGCCGTTAAAACATCAACCTCATATAGTGGCAAGTATGAGGATAATATGGTTTACAAGTTCTAAACTGTAAAATTTAAACGCCCTTTAATGATGATTTAAAGGGCGTTTTTGTTTAGTTTAAATTTGAGGTTTATTTTTCATAATAGTTTAATTATTTATGCAAAATAAATTTCGATTTTATGCAAAAAGATTTGCGAACTTATATTAGATCGAACCTACACAATAAAATAGAAAAGAAAAAGCTCGCATTTAGCGAGCTTTTTAATAGCATAACTTAATAATTATTCCGCAACTGTTTCAACAGCTACTTCTGGGCGATCTACTAACTCAATGTAAGCCATTGGCGCATTATCACCTGCACGGAAACCACATTTCAAAATGCGAGTGTAACCACCTGCACGTTGAGCAAAACGTGGACCTAATTCATTGAATAATTTAGCAACAGTTTCAATGTTGCGTGTACGAGCGAAAGCTAAACGACGGTTTGCTACGCTGTCTTCTTTTGCTAATGTAATTAACGGTTCAACTACACGACGTAATTCTTTAGCTTTAGGCAAAGTAGTCTTGATAATTTCGTGACTAACTAAAGAACTTGCCATATTACGGAACATCGCTTGGCGATGACTGCTATTACGGTTTAGTTGACGACCACTCTTACGATGGCGCATGATCTTATCCTTCTCAGAAAAATCGACCTAGAAACTAGTCTTCAGCAATGCTTGCTGGAGGCCAGTTTTCAAGGCGCATACCCAGTGATAAACCTCGAGAAGCAAGTACATCCTTAATTTCAGTAAGTGATTTCTTACCAAGATTAGGTGTTTTTAATAACTCAACTTCTGTACGTTGTACTAAATCACCGATATAATGAATTGTTTCTGCTTTCAAACAGTTAGCAGAACGAACTGTCAACTCTAAGTCATCAACAGGACGTAACAGAATCGGATCGAATTCTGGTTTCTCTTCCTTAACTTCAGGTTGACGAACATCACGCAAATCAACGAATGCATCTAGTTGCTCTGCTAAAATTGTTGCCGCACGACGAATCGCTTCTTCAGGATCAATAGTTCCATTTGTTTCTAACTCAATAACTAATTTATCTAAGTCAGTACGTTGTTCAACACGTGCTGCTTCAACATTATAAGCAATACGGTCAACCGGACTATATGTAGCATCCACTAATAAACGACCGATAGGTCTATCTTCGTCTTGGGCATGTACACGTGCTGATGCAGGTACATATCCTCTACCACGTTGAACACGAATACGCATATTAATAGATGCATTTTCATCAGTTAAATGACAAATAACATGTTCAGGGTTTACGATTTCAACATCACCATCATGAGTAATGTCTGCAGCAACAACAGGGCCGATTCCAGACTTGTTTAATGTCAGAAAAACATCATCTTTATTCTGAACTTTAACCGCTAGGCCTTTTAGGTTTAGAAGAACTTCAAGAATATCTTCTTGAACACCTTCTTTACTACTATATTCGTGCAATACGCCGTCAATTTCTACTTCAGTTACAGCACAACCTGGCATTGAAGATAGAAGAATGCGACGTAATGCATTACCTAGAGTATGACCAAAGCCACGCTCTAACGGTTCTAAGATCACTTTAGCATGAGTTGCGCTGATTTGCTCAATATCTACTAAGTGTGGCTTTAAAAATTCTGTAACAGAACCCTGCATTTTATCCTCTCTTTGCATCTAAGCTTTAACTATTATTTAGAATAAAGCTCAACGATCAGATGTTCGTTAATGTCTGCTGATAAATCAGAACGTTCAGGAACACGTTTGAAAACACCTTCCATTTTAGCAGCATCAACTTCTAACCAAGTTGGTTTTTCTTTTTGTTCTGCTAATTCTAATGACGCTTTAATACGTGCTTGTTTTTTAGATTTCTCACGAACAGCAACAACATCATTAACTGAAACTTGGAAAGATGGAATATTCACAACACGACCATTTACAACAATCGCTTTATGACTCACTAATTGGCGAGCCTCAGCACGAGTTGCAGCAAAGCCCATGCGATAAACAACGTTATCCAATCGACCTTCTAATAATACTAGTAAATTTTCACCAGTATTACCTTTTAAGCGGTTTGCTTCTTTATAGTAGTTACGGAATTGACGTTCTAAAATACCGTAGATACGACGAACTTTTTGTTTTTCGCGTAATTGACTACCATAGTCAGACAAACGCGGTTTACTAGCACCGTGTTGACCTGGTGCTGTATCAATTTTACATTTTGAATCAATAGCACGCACGCCAGACTTAAGAAATAAGTCTGTGCCTTCACGACGGCTTAGCTTGAGTTTTGGACCCAAATATCTTGCCATTTTCTTTCTCCAATTATCCTAACGTCTGACTAAACACGACGTTTTTTCGGTGGACGACAACCGTTATGAGGAATCGGAGTCACGTCTGTAATGTTCGTGATACGGAAACCCGCTGCATTTAATGCACGGATTGTTGATTCACGACCTGGACCCGGACCTTTAACCATAACTTCCAAGTTCTTTAAACCAAATTCTTTTACGACTTCGGCACAACGTTCTGCAGCAACTTGTGCAGCGAACGGTGTTGATTTACGAGAACCACGGAAACCCGAACCACCTGCGGTAGCCCACGCTAGTGCGTTACCTTGACGGTCAGTAATAGTCACGATTGTATTATTGAAAGATGCGTGAATATGAGCTACGCCATCTACAACTTGTTTTTTTACACGTTTACGTGCACGAACTGGTGTTTTAGCCATTAATATTTACCCCGACTATTTTTTGATCGGCTTACGAGGACCCTTACGGGTACGCGCATTAGTTTTAGTACGTTGACCACGTACTGGTAAGCTACGACGATGGCGTAAACCACGATAACAACCTAAGTCTAAAAGACGTTTGATGTTAAGTGTTACTTCACGACGTAAGTCACCTTCAACGGTAAATTTACCAACTTCGTCACGCAGTTTGTCAATCTGCTCTTCAGACAATTCGCTGATCTTAACATCTTCAGCAATACCCGCTGCAGCACAAATAGCTTGTGAGCGTGTTTTACCGATACCGTAAATTGCTGTTAAAGCGATTACAGTGTGTTTATGATCAGGAATGTTAATGCCTGCAATACGGGCCACTATGCACTCCTATTTTTAACTAATTTGGTAACACTGATCTTGAAAAGCCCGTTTCAGGATACTCAAACAGTGTACCAAGGACATAAATGAGTTGAGCAGTATAACTGCTCAACTGGTTCTTTGCAAGAGAATTATCAATTAACCTTGACGTTGTTTATGTTTAGGGTCGCTGCATAATACACGCACAACACCTTCACGTTTAACAATTTTGCAGTTACGACAAATTCTCTTAACGGAAGCACGAACTTTCATTGCTTATCCCTTTTTATCTTTAGGACAACTTATTGTCCAAAACCTCTTAGGTTTGCTTTTTTCAACGCAGATTCATATTTTGTAGACATTAAATGACTTTGAATCTGTACGATGAAATCCATAATTACCACTACAACAATCAGTAAAGAAGTACCACCGAAATAGAATTGTACATTCCATGCTGACATCATAATGTAAGGAACCAAACACACGAATGTAATATATAAACCGCCAATTAGGGTTAGGCGAGTCATAATTTTATCAATATAGCGTGACGTTTGTTCACCTGGTCTAATTCCGGGTATGAATGCTCCAGATTTTTTTAAATTATCCGCTGTATCACGAGGATTATATTGCATTGCAGTATAGAAAAAACTAAAGAAAATAATTGCAATTGCATAAACAATCAAATATAAAGGCTGGCCTGGTGACAATAACATTGACAAATCAGTTAACCATTCAAGACTTGAACCTTGACCAAACCACTGCGTTAAAGTTGCAGGGAAAAGAATGATGCTTGAAGCAAAGATAGCAGGAATTACACCAGCCATATTTACTTTTAAAGGTAAGTGAGTTGAATGACCACCTAAAATTTGACGACCTTGCTGACGTTTTGCATATTCAACTTTAATTCTACGTTGTCCTCTTTCAAAGAAAACAACGAAATAGGTTACTGCGAAAACAACTACGGCAATCAATAAAAGAACTAATAGATGCATTTGCCCTTGACGAGCCTGCTCAATAGTTTGACCTATAGCGGCTGGAAGTCCAGCAACAATACCTGCAAAAATGATTAAAGAAATACCATTACCAATACCACGTTCTGTGATTTGTTCCCCTAACCACATAAGAAACATTGTTCCTGTGACTAAGCTGATAACAGCAGTAAAATAGAAACCAAAACCTAAATTTGGAACTAGGCCAGGTAACATATTTGGCAAACCAGTTGAAATTCCTATCGCTTGTAAAGTAGCAAGACCTAATGTTGCATAACGAGTATACTTACTAATTTTACGACGACCTGATTCACCTTCTTTTTTTAATTCATTTAAAGCTGGATAAACCGTGGTAAGCAATTGGATAATAATAGATGCCGAAATATAAGGCATAATACCCAATGCAAAAATAGATGCACGGCTTAGAGCACCACCAGAGAACATATTAAACATATCAATGATGGTGCCTTTTTGTTGTTCAATCAATTGAGCTAACACGGCTGCATCAATACCAGGAACCGGAATGAAGGAACCAATACGGAAGACAATTAGTGCGCCTAATACAAAAAGTAATCTACCTTTCAGTTCACTACTTCCACTTTGAGTACTTCTACTTTGATAGCCTGGTTGCTTAGCCATTTGTTAATTATTCCTCAACTGAACCGCCAGCAGCTTCAATTGCTGCTTTAGCGCCTTTAGTTACACGTAAACCACGAACTGTTACAGCACCTTTAACTTCACCTGCTAAAATAACTTTAGCAAATTGAATATTTTTAGTGACTACATTAGCCGCTTTTAATGCTTCTAAAGTTACAATATTACCTTCTACTTTGGTTAAATCATTCAAACGAATCTCAGCAGTAACAGCTGCAATCATTGAAGTAAAACCAAATTTTGGTAAACGGCGGTATAAAGGCATTTGTCCACCCTCGAAACCACGACGAACACCGCCACCAGTACGAGATTTCTGACCTTTGTGACCACGGCCACCTGTTTTGCCTAAACCTGAACCAATACCACGACCTAAACGCTTAGCACTATGCTTTGCACCTTCAGCCGGAGCTAGAGTATTTAAACGCATTACTTTACTCCTCTACTTTAACCATGTATGAAACTTGGTTAATCATACCACGTACTGCTGGAGTATCAATTAACTCAACGGTATGGTGCATATGGCGAATACCAAGACCACGTAAAGTAGCTTTATGTTTCGGTAAACGAGCGATAGAACTACGTACTTGTGTTACTTTAATAGTTTTTGCCATTGTCAATTACCCCAAAATTTCATCAACGGTCTTACCACGTTTAGCGGCAACCATTTCAGGTGATTTCATATTTGCTAGTGCATCAATAGTTGCACGAACAACGTTAATCGGGTTAGTTGAACCATACGCTTTAGAAAGAACGTTACGAACACCTGCGACTTCCAATACTGCACGCATTGCACCACCAGCGATAATACCTGTACCTTCGCTAGCTGGTTGCATAAATACGCGAGAACCAGTGTGAACACCTTTAACAGGGTGTTGTAATGTACCTTCATGTAAAGCTACATTAATCATATTGCGACGTGCTTTTTCCATCGCTTTTTGGATCGCTGCCGGAACCTCGCGCGCTTTACCATATCCAAAACCAACGCGACCGTTACCATCACCCACTACTGTTAAAGCAGTGAAACTCATGATACGACCACCTTTTACTGTTTTTGATACACGGTTTACCGCGATTAGCTTCTCTTGCAGTTCACCAGCTTGTTTTTCGATGTTTGCCATCTGAAATTACCTCTATTAGAACTGTAGACCAGCTTCACGGGCAGCGTCCGCTAAGGATTGGACACGACCATGATATTTAAACCCAGAACGATCGAAAGCTACGTCTTTAACGCCTTTCGCTAATGCACGTTCAGCTACTAGTTTACCAACTACAGCTGCTGCATCTTTGTTACCGGTATATTTAACTTGCTCACTAATTGCTTTCTCTACTGTTGAAGCTGTGGCAAGCACTTCTGAACCGTTTGGTGCGATTACTTGTGCATAAATATGACGTGGAGTACGGTGAATAACTAAACGTGTTACACCTTGCTCTCTCATCATATGACGGGCACGAGCTGCACGACGGATACGAGCTGATTTCTTATCCATAGTGTTACCTTAATTATTTTTTCTTAGCTTCTTTCGTACGAACCACTTCATCAGAATAACGAACACCTTTACCTTTATAAGGTTCAGGTTTACGGTATGCACGAATATCTGCAGCAACTTGACCGATTAATTGTTTGTCAGCACCTTTTAACACGATTTCGGTTTGAGATGGACACTCAGCAGTGATACCTGCCGGTAAAGCATGCTCTACTGGGTGAGAGAAACCTAAGCTTAACGCAACTACGTTGCCTTTAACTTGTGCTCTATAACCAACACCCACTAATTGTAACTTCTTAGTGAAGCCTTCAGTAACACCGATAACCATTGCATTAACTAATGCGCGAGTAGTACCAGCTTGTGCATTCGCTTCAACTCCATTATTACGAGGAGAGAAAGTTAGTGCATTATTATCTTGTTTAACTTCAACAAAGTTATGAATGGTACGAGTTAATTCACCATTTTTACCTTTTACTGTTAGTAGCTGACCGTCAATTTTTACATCAACGCCGGCAGGAATACTAACAGGTGCTTTTGCAACACGAGACATTTTCCTACCTCTCTATTAAGCTACGTAACAAATGATCTCACCGCCTAAACCAGCTTGACGAGCTGCACGGTCAGTCATTACACCTTTAGATGTAGATACTACAGCAACACCTAAACCGCCCATTACTTTTGGTAATTCGTCTTTACGTTTATAAATACGAAGACCAGGACGGCTAACACGTTGAATACTTTCTACAACTGGTTTGCCTTGGAAATATTTTAAAGTAATTTCCAATTCAGGTTTTGCACCTTCTAAAACTTTAACGCTTTCGATATAACCTTCAGCAGCTAATACGTTGGCAATAGCCACTTTTAGCTTGGATGAAGGCATACTGATCGCAACTTTGTTCGCAGCTTGACCGTTACGAATACGAGTCAACATATCTGCGATTGGATCTTGCATACTCATTGTGCTTTTTCTCCGATTCCAAAATAAAGTGGTAAATTACCAGCTAGCCTTTTTAAGGCCCGGGATTTCGCCACGCATTGCAGCTTCACGAACTTTAATACGGCTTAAACCAAACTTACGTAAAACACCATGAGGACGTCCAGTTTGGCGGCAGCGGTTACGTTGACGGCTTGGACTTGAATCACGTGGTAAAGTTTGTAACTTTAACACTGCATCCCAACGTTCTTCATCTGAAGATTTTTCATCAGAGATGATACGTTTTAATTCTACACGTTTAGCATAAAATTTTTCAGCCAATTTAACGCGTTTTACATCGCGTGCTTTCATTGATTGTTTAGCCATTGTAACCTGCCTTATTTACGGAATGGGAAATTAAAGGCAGCAAGTAGTGCTTGACCTTCTTCATCATTCTGAGCAGTAGTTGTGATAGTGATATCTAGACCACGTACACGATCTACTTTATCGTAATCGATTTCAGGGAAGATGATTTGTTCACGCACACCCATGCTGTAATTACCACGACCATCGAATGATTTCGCACTTAAACCGCGGAAGTCACGAATACGTGGAACAGCAATTGTAATTAAACGTTCTAAGAAATCCCACATACGTTCACCACGTAGTGTTACCTTACAACCGATTGGATATCCCTGACGGATTTTAAAGCCAGCAACAGATTTACGAGCTTTAGTAATTAAAGGTTTTTGACCGCTGATTGCTGTTAGATCTGCTACTGCATTATCTAAAAGTTTTTTGTCGGTCAATGCTTCACCCACACCCATATTCAGGGTAATCTTTTCGATTCGTGGGACTTGCATGACAGATGCGTAGTTGAATTTAGATTTTAATTCATTAACTACTTGATCTCTGTAGTAATCATGCAGTTTCGCCATCGCATTACTCCAGTTTGTTAAATAATTTCATTGTTAGATTTGAAGAAACGTACTTTTTTACCTTCTTCGAATCTAAAACCTACACGGTCAGCTTTATTTGTTTTTGGATTGAAGATAGCAATATTTGATACATCAATTGCAGCTTCTTTCTTCACTAAACCACCTTCTTTTCCTAATGCAGGAACTGGTTTTTCATGTTTAGTAATGATTTTAACACCTTCAACAATCACTTTACCGTTTGGTAACACTTGAGTTACCTTACCACGCTTACCTTTATCTTTACCGGTAAGAACGATTACTTCATCATTTTGACGAATTTTTGCAGCCATTTGATTGCTTCTCCCTTACAGTACTTCTGGCGCTAAAGAGATGATCTTCATGAATTTCTCTGAACGAAGTTCACGAGTCACCGGTCCAAAAATACGAGTACCGATTGGTTGCTCTGAGTTATTATTTAAAATAACACATGCATTACCATCGAAGCGAATAACTGCTCCGTCTGGGCGACGAACACCCTTCTTGGTGCGCACAACAACTGCTTTTAAAACATCACCTTTTTTAACTTTACCGCGAGGAATTGCTTCCTTCACTGTAACTTTGATGATATCACCAATAGCAGCATAACGACGGTGCGATCCACCTAGAACCTTGATACACATTACGCTACGAGCCCCTGAGTTATCAGCAACATCCAGCATAGTCTGTTCTTGGATCATATTAGTGCTCCGTTAAAATTTAAATAAACCCTTTCGGGACGACACCTACCCATTCAGATAGACGGTGTATTATAACACTACTTTTTATGGATAGACAACACAAAAAAGTAAACGGCATTACACCGTTTACTTTTTATTATTTTATGCAGTGAAATTAAGCTTCAACAGCTTTTTCAACTACACGAACTAATGTCCAAGATTTAGTTTTTGATACTGGACGACATTCTTTAATCTCTACAGTATCACCAATTCTTGCTTCATTGTTCTCGTCATGCACGTGTAATTTAGTGGTACGACGGATAAATTTACCTAAAAGTGGGTGTTTCACTTTGCGTTCAATTGCGATTGTGAAAGATTTATCCATTTTATCGCTGATTACACGACCTTGCACAGTACGAATTTTATCAGTCATTACTCACCCGCCTTCTCGTTTAGTACAGTTTTAACTTGTGCAATATTACGACGCACTTGTTTTAACTGGTGGGTTTGTTGAAGCTGACCGGTAGCTGCTTGCATACGCAATTTGAATTGCTCACTTGACAAGTTAACCAATTCAGCATTCAGCTCTTCAACAGTTTTTGCACGTAGTTCTTGAGCTTTCATTACATCACCGTTTTAGTTACGAATGTTGTTTTGATAGGAAGTTTCGCAGCGGCTAAAGCAAATGCTTCACGTGCGATTTCTTCAGAAACACCATCCATTTCATAAAGTACTTTACCCGGTTGGATTAAGGCTACCCAGTACTCAACGTTACCTTTACCTTTACCCATACGGACTTCTAGTGGTTTTTCAGTAATTGGTTTGTCTGGGAAAACACGGATCCAGATTTTACCTTGACGTTTAACCGCACGTGACATTGCACGACGCGCAGCTTCGATCTGACGAGCTGTTAAACGACCACGGCCAATTGCTTTTAAACCGAAGGTACCGAAGCTCACATCTGTACCAATGGCAATACCACGGTTACGACCTTTGTGAACTTTACGGAATTTTGTACGTTTTGGTTGCAACATTTAACAGTTCTCCTTACTTACGACCTTTGCCGCGTGGTGCCTTTTTAGGCGCAGCAGGTTGTTGTTCTGGTTGTTGTGCAATTGCAGCCATACCACCAAGAATTTCACCTTTGAAGATCCATACTTTAACGCCGATAACGCCGTATGTAGTATTTGCTTC
The DNA here is from genome assembly GCF_000940515.1 of Mannheimia massilioguelmaensis. Taxonomy (NCBI): domain Bacteria; kingdom Pseudomonadati; phylum Pseudomonadota; class Gammaproteobacteria; order Pasteurellales; family Pasteurellaceae; genus Mannheimia; species Mannheimia massilioguelmaensis. Next base: position 163,777 of record NZ_CDQL01000003.1, on the reverse strand, counting down.
AGAAGTGTTATAGTCGATGTCCGCACGTAATGTATGTAGAGGCACACGGCCTTCACGATACCACTCAGAACGTGCAATTTCTGCACCACCTAAACGACCGCTAACTTCAACTTTGATACCTTTAGCACCTAAACGCATTGCGTTTTGTACTGCACGTTTCATAGCACGACGGAACATTACACGACGTTCTAATTGAGAAGCGATACTATCAGCTACTAATTTAGCATCTAGTTCAGGTTTTTTAACTTCAGCAATGTTGATTTGCGCTGGCACACCTGCAATTGCAGCTACTGCGTTGCGTAATTTTTCAACATCTTCGCCTTTTTTACCGATAACGATACCAGGACGAGCTGTATGAATTGTAACACGAATGCTTTTTGCAGGACGTTCAATAGTGATACGTGATACTGAAGCATTTGCTAATTCTTTGTTTAAGAATTTACGTACTTTGAAATCGCCGTCTAAATTATCAGCGAAGTCTTGTGTATTCGCGAACCAAGTAGAGCTCCAAGGCTTAACAATACCTAGGCGAATACCATGTGGATTGACTTTTTGACCCATTGCTATTCCTCTACGATTAACGATCTGATACAACCACAGTAATGTGGCTTGTACGTTTTAAAATACGATCTGCACGACCTTTAGCACGTGGCATTACACGTTTCATGCTAGGACCTTCATCTACGAAAATCTTCGCTACTTTAAGATCATCGATATCTGCACCGTCATTGTGCTCTGCATTAGCGATAGCAGATTCAAGCACTTTTTTAACTAAAGCAGAAGCTTTTTTGTTTGTATAAGTTAAAATTTCTAATGCTTGAGCTACCTTTTTACCACGAATTAAATCCGCTACTAAGCGAGCTTTTTGAGCTGAAGTGCGAGCGTAACGATGTTTTGCAATTGTTTCCATCTTTTACCTCTTACTTCTTAGCTTTCTTATCCGCAGCGTGACCGCGGTATGTACGAGTCGGTGCAAATTCACCTAATTTATGTCCGATCATTTCATCAGAAACATAAACAGGAACGTGCTGACGACCATTATGGACTGCGATGGTCAAACCAATCATTGATGGAATGATCATTGAACGACGGGACCAAGTTTTAATTGGTTTTTTATCCCCGCTTTCCACCGCCTTCTCTACCTTCTTCAACAAGTGTAGGTCAAGGAAAGGACCTTTCTTGAGAGAACGTGGCATGGCTTATCCTCTTATTAATTTAAATTATTTACCACGACGACGTACGATATATTTATCGGTACGTTTGTTATGGCGAGTTTTCTTACCTTTGGTTTGAACGCCCCAAGGTGTTACTGGGTGTTTACCAAAGTTACGACCTTCACCACCACCGTGTGGGTGGTCTACTGGGTTCATTGCTGTACCACGAACTGTTGGGCGAATGCCTCTCCAGCGATTAGCACCAGCTTTACCTAATACACGTAACATATGTTCTGAGTTGCCAACTTCACCAATAGTAGCTGTACACTCAGCTAATACTTTACGCATTTCGCCTGAGCGAAGACGTAAAGTTACATAATTACCTTCACGAGCGATGATTTGTACATACGCACCAGCTGAACGAGCGATTTGACCGCCTTTACCTGGTTTTAATTCAACGTTGTGTACTGTCGAACCAACTGGAATATTACGCATTGGTAATGAGTTACCAACTTTAATAGGCGCATTTACACCAGCTTGGATTTCATCTCCTGCAGAAAGACCTTTAGGTGCTAAGATATAACGGCGTTCACCATCTTTATAAAGCACTAAAGCAATATTTGCAGAGCGATTTGGATCATATTCAAGACGCTCAACAACCGCTGGGATATCTAACTTGTTACGTTTGAAATCGATTAAACGGTAATGTTGTTTATGACCACCACCGATATGACGAGTAGTGATACGTCCTAAATTATTACGACCACCTGATTTAGATTTAGTATCTAATAAAGGTGCGTAAGGTTTGCCCTTATGTAATTCAGGGTTTACGATTTTAACAACGTGACGACGACCAGCGGAGGTCGGCTTACATTTAACGATAGCCATTTATTAATTCTCCTCCGTTATTACTCTGTAGCGCCTTCAACGAAGTCCAATTCTTGGCCTTCTGCAAGGGTTACATAAGCTTTTTTCCAGTCACTGCGACGTCCTGTTTTAGCACCGCGACGTTTAGTTTTACCTTTAACTACAACGGTACGAACAGAATCCACTTTAACTTCAAATAATTGAGCTACTGCATCAGCAATCTCAACTTTATTTGCATCTAATGCAACTTTGAAAACTATAGTGTTTGACTTCTCAGCGTTATTTGTTGCTTTCTCAGAGACATGCGGTGCTTTAAGCACTTTTAACAAACGTTCTTGTTGACTCACGCTAACATCTCCTCAATTTGTTTTACAGCATCAACGGTAACAACCACTTTATTGAAAGCAATTAAGCTAACAGGATCGATACTTTGAACATCACGAACATCTACTTTGTATAAGTTACGTGCTGCTAAGAATAGATTTTCATCTAAACTTGCTGTAATGATTAACACATCTTCAAGTGCTAAATCTTTTAATTTTTGAACTAAAACTTTAGTTTTTGGTGCGTCAATTTCGAATTTTTCTACAACAACCAAACGGTCTTGACGAACTAATTCAGAAAGGATGCTTTTGATTGCACCACGGTACATTTTTTTGTTCACTTTTTGGCTATGGTCTTGTGGTTTAGCCGCGAAGGTTATACCACCAGAACGCCAAATTGGTGATTTAATATCACCAGAACGAGCACGACCTGTACCTTTTTGACGCCAAGGTTTTTTACCTGAACCAGACACTTCAGCACGAGTTTTTTGAGCGCGTGAACCTTGACGAGCAGCTGCTGCATATGCAACAACAACTTGGTGAATTAACGCTTCATTGAACTCACGTCCGAAGGTAGTTTCAGAAACAGCTAGTGCATTTGCACCTACAACTTGTAATTCCATCTCTATCTCCTAGACTTATGCTTTAATTGCTGGTTTTACGATAACATCACTATTAGTTGCGCCTGGAACAGCACCTTTAACTAATAATAATTTACGCTCAGCATCTACACGAACAACTTCAAGTGATTGAACAGTTACACGTTCAGCACCTAAATGTCCTGCCATTTTTTTACCTTTAAACACACGACCTGGAGTTTGGTTTTGACCAATAGAACCAAGTACACGATGTGATAAAGAGTTACCATGTGTAGCATCTTGAGTACGGAAGTTCCAACGTTTAACACCACCTTGGAAACCTTTACCTTTAGAAGTACCAGTAACATCAACTTTTTTAACATCTGTGAAGATGTCAACATTAATTTCTTGACCTAAAGTGAATTCTTCACCTTCAGTACGAAATTCCCATAAACCGCGACCAGCTTCAACACCTGCTTTCACGAAATGACCCGCTTCTGGCTTAGTTACGCGACTTGCTTTTTTTGAGCCAGTTGTAACTTGAACAGCAGTATAGCCATCGTTTTCAAGAGTTTTAACTTGAGTTACGCGGTTGGCTTCGATTTCGATAACGGTAACTGGAATAGACACGCCTTCTTCAGTGAAGATGCGAGTCATACCAACTTTACGACCGACTAAACCAATCATTGTAATAACCTCTTAATTAACCTAGGCTGATCTGCACGTCAACGCCGGCAGCTAAATCTAAACGCATTAATGCATCAACAGTTTTTTCTGTTGGCTCAACAATATCAACTAAACGTTTGTGAGTACGAATTTCATATTGATCACGTGCATCTTTGTTCACGTGTGGAGAAATCAATACAGTGAAACGTTCTTTACGAGTTGGTAAAGGAATTGGACCACGAACTTGTGCACCAGTGCGTTTAGCTGTTTCTACGATCTCCGCAGTAGATTGATCGATCAAACGATGATCAAAAGCTTTTAAGCGGATACGGATTCTTTGGTTCTGCATTAGACCAGAGCTCCAATAATTTTAGCTAATAAAAAACTGACACCATCACCTTTTAACTTCTAAATAAAAGGGAAGTGCAGCAGACCTATTTAGTTTCCAAATCGGAAACATTGTTATGTGTTACTATAATATAACACTCATTCAATAAATGATTACATTGAATGGCTCCATATTGAGAGCTGGGCAATTATACTGAAAAGCTTTAATTAACGCAAGTTTATTTTATGGATTAAATAAAAAGTGCGGTGAAAATTTTTAAAATTTAAACCGCACTTTTCTATATTTTTCTAGAAATCACATTAAACTTATTAGAAGTCTTCAAAATCTTGTTGAATTTGCTCAATATTATGTGATTGACTTAAAGCCAATTGTAATAATACGCGGGCTTTTTGTGGGTTTAAGGTACCCGCTGCGACAAATCCATATTTGCTATCATCCACTTCTGCATTACGTGTAGTATAACCTGTCGGCACACGAGAAGAACGCACTACAGCAACTCCCTCTTTAGAAGCTTTTTCCAACATATTTAAAGTCGCTTCATTCATGTTACCATTACCTACGCCTGCAACAACAATGCCTTTGTATCCAGCATCAAGTAAAGCTTTAAGAGGTTCAGTTGGCATATTAGCATAGGCATAAATAATTCCAACTTTTGGCAGTGCAGTTAATGTATCCACTTTAAATGGAGTCATTGATGTATGTTTACTTTCTGGCGAACGTTCATAATCGACCTTACTATTATGTACATAACCTAATGATCCAAAATTCGGAGAATTAAAAGTTTCCACTGCTGTTGTACTGGTTTTAGTGACATCTCGGGCACCTAATACTTTGTCATTCATTGCCACAACGACTCCTCGTCCGGCAGTTTTCTTATCTGTTGCCACCACGACAGCATTATATAAATTTAAAGGTCCATCCGCACTTTTTTCAGTAGCAGGGCGCATCGCTCCGACAAGAACAACGGGCTTATCACATTTCACTGTTAAATCTAAGAAATAGGCGGTTTCCTCCATGGTATCTGTTCCATGAGTAATAACAAAGCCATCTGTATCTTTACATTGTTGATTAATGGTTTTCGCTAATTTTAACCATACGTCATCGCTCATATCCTGAGAACCGATATTAACAACTTGTTCTCCTTTAATGTTTGCTAATTGCTGCATTTCTGGTACAGCTTCTATGAGAGTTTGTACAGTTAATTGGCCCGCTTTATATTCACTACTCACAGCAGTTTTACCACCACCAGCAATTGTACCGCCTGTTGCTAAAATAGTAATATTAGGTAATTCTGCTGCATTTGCCATGGTTACCCCTAGACCAAATGCTATCGCCGTCATAATTTTATTTAATTTCATAAAATACTCCTTTTGTAGTATATGATTATATTTCGCACTTAAATTTATTAAGTTATTTTATGAAAATCAATAGGTAAATATATATATCATTCTCAATCTAACTTATAATTGGAAAAAACTTATTTTTTATCAAATTAGTGCTTTATCAATACTAAATTCTTTAATATAACTTCAATAAGTCATTAACATTATGCCTCAAACAACTTTCTATCGTGGTCGTTTCTCAGTTGCCCCTATGTTGGATTGGACAACACGCCACTGTCGCTATTTTCATCGTCAATTTAGTCAGCATGCTTTGCTTTATACCGAAATGGTCACCGCACCTGCGATTATTTATGCAAAATATGATCATTTAGATTTTGACCTATCTGAAAACCCCGTAGCATTACAATTAGGTGGCAGTGATCCAGAGCAATTACAACACTGTGCCAAACTTGCACAAGAACGTGGTTATACTGAAGTAAATCTCAATGTGGGTTGCCCTTCTGATCGTGTACAAAACGGCATGTTTGGTGCCTGTTTAATGGCAAAACCAGATCTCGTTGCTGAATGTGTAGACTCAATGCAAAAAGTCGTAGATATTCCTGTTACAGTCAAAACACGTATTGGTATTGATGAGTTTGATAGTTATCAATTTCTCTGTGAATTCATTGAAAAAGTTCATGCCAAAGGTTGTAATGAATTTATTGTACATGCACGTAAAGCTTGGTTATCGGGATTAAGCCCGAAAGAAAATCGAGAAATTCCACCACTCAACTATGAACGAGTGTATCAACTGAAACGTGATTTTCCACAATTAAAAATTAGTATTAATGGCGGAATTAAAACTATCGAAGAAATACTCACCCACTTACAATATGTAGATGGTGTAATGGTCGGTCGTGAAGCGTATCAAAATCCTTCTTTATTAGGAAAAATTGATCAGGCATTATTTGATCCTAACGCACCTATTATTACGGCACGAGAAGCAGTAGAAAAAATGCTCCCTTATATTGATCAGCAACTTTCTCAAGGTATTTTTTTAAACCATATCGTCCGTCATATGTTAGGGGCTTTTCAAAATTGTAAAGGGGCAAGACAATGGCGTCGCCATCTCAGTGAAAATGCACATAAACAAGGTGCAGGTATTGAAATCGTTACGCAGGCATTAAGCTTTATTGAAGAATAAACCACATATAAAAAGTGCGGTAAAAATTTTTAAAATTTAAACCGCACTTTTTATTTAAATAATGGGTAAGTTTTTACAAAATATGTTCAAACTCATCCATCACTTGTTTTGGCCATACACTTGATTGTACTTCACCAATATGATGTTTTTGTAATAATAACATGGCTAAACGAGATTGACCGATACCACCACCGATGGAAAGTGGTAAACGACCATTAATTAAATCTTGATGCCAATCAAATTTTAAACGATCTTCATCCTGAGTAATTGCTAACTGTTTACGTAATGCTGTTTCATCTACACGAATCCCCATTGAAGAAAGCTCAAAAGCGCGACCTAATACAGGGTTCCACACTAAAATATCACCATTTAAGCCTTTATAATCACCTTCAGATGGTGTCGTCCAATCATCGTAGTCTGGAGCACGGCCATCATGTAGTTTACCATCAGACAAGACTCCACCGATACCAATTAAAAATACTGCACCATATTTTTCACATAATGCATTCTCACGTTGTTTATCGTTCATGCCTGGATAAAGCTCTGGCAAATCTTCCGTATGAATAAAAGTAATTTCTTTTGGTAAAAATGCTTTTAAACCGTATTTAGCATCCACTGCGGCTTCAGTTTCTAAGATAGCTGAATAAATTGAACGTACTGTTTCTTTTAAATAACTAAGATTACGTTTGCCCGTAGGAATAACTTTTTCCCAGTCCCATTGATCCACATAAACAGAGTGAGTTTGATCTAAACTATCTTCATCTGGACGTAGTGCTTTCATATGAACAAATAAACCTTCACCTTCTGCAAAACCAAAACGTGCTAATGTGTGACGTTTCCATTTGGCTAAAGAATGAACTACTTCAAAAGTCGCATTTGTGATCATCTTCACATTTACTTGCACTGCTTTCTCTGTTCCTGAAAGATTATCTTGAATACCATTACCCACTTGGCTTAGGATAGGACCTTGAACCTCTACGACCCCTAAATGTTCTGCTAATTTTTCAGTGAATGTATTTTTTGCGAAACTAATTTCTTGTTGCTGTAAAATAAATGATTTTTTCATTTTATAAAACCTTATAATGAGTAATTGGTGCATTGTTAAATAATGCTTGTTGCATATTATTCAACATAAAAAACATAAAACTCAATACTTTCAATTAAAAATTCGCTATAATACAAACATTCAATAAAAAACAACCTTTTTAATTAAATAAAATCTAAAACAGGATACATTTATGTACACAATTGACAGTTTAGATCAACAAATCCTCAGAGTTCTTACCAAGGACGCAAGAACTCCATACGCAGAAATGGCTAAAAATTTCGGTGTAAGCCCTGGGACTATTCATGTCCGTGTAGAAAAAATGCGTCAATCAGGCATTATTGAAGGAACAAAAGTGCGTATTGATGAACGTAAACTTGGTTATGATGTATGTTGCTTTATTGGAATTATACTCAAAAGTGCAAAAGATTATGACAAGGTTATCAAGAAACTAGAAACCTTTGATGAAGTGGTTGAAGCCTACTATACGACAGGTAACTATAGTATTTTCATTAAAGTAATGACCCATACCATTGCCGAACTTCATTCTGTATTAGCGACGAAAATTCAGCTAATTGATGAAATTCAATCGACAGAAACCTTAATTTCAATGCAAAATCCAATTTTGCGAGATATTAAGCCTTAGTATTGGATAGGTATAAAATAAAAGTGCGGTTAATTTTTCCCAAATTTAGCCGCACTTTTTTATTAGCTATAATCTAATCAACGAAAATTGCTGATAAATTGAGATCATTGAGCAATTTCTGTTGTTCTACATTTAATCCACTATCTGTAATGATATCTGTAAGCTGATCTAAATCAGCAATCTTAAATAAAGAACATCGTCCATATTTACTACTGTCTGCAACCAATACTCTTCTTTTCGCATTTTGTAGTAAACATCTTTTTAGATTTGCCTTATCCTCGGTTGGAGCGGTGATTCCTCTCTCAACAGACCAAGAATTACAGCTCACAAAAGCAAAATCAGGATTAATATTATTTAAAAGCGCTAATCCATGTTGCCCAATACAGGATTGGCTACTTTTATCAATGGCGCCACCAGTCACAACTACATCAATTTGCTTATAATCTGATAGTAATAATGCAATATGTAAATCGTTAGTGATTACTCGCAAAGGAATATTCACTAATTTTTTAGCAATACATAATGTTGTTGTCCCTGCATCTAATAATACAGAATCTCCTGGTGAAATTAATGATACCGCATAATCAGCAATTTGTTCTTTCTCAAGCACATGCTGATATTGTTTTTCATTTGTTGTCGGCTGATATGGAAAAAAATCTCTTAAGCTAACACCACCATGTGTGCGATTAATTACACCTTCATTATCTAACTTAATTAAATCTCGACGAATAGTTGCAGGTGACGAATTAGTCACTTTCACTAATTGCTCAACAGTTGCCATATTATGGCTTCTTAAAAACAACTTAATGGCATTCTGTCTTTCTACTGACATAATACTCTCTCCCAACTTCATCTTCTTATATAAAAAACGCCTGAAAAATCAGGCGTTATTTGTTCTCAGTAGATTAATTATTCACTAAATCTTTATTGGTTTCAAATTGTTTTAATGTATCATCAAGATGTTTAATTAAATCTTGAGTACCAACAAAGGTTGGAGACACACTATATGCCTCTTCTGTTTTTTTACGGAAATCTGCATTTTCAACTACTTTTTTCATTGCAGCTTCCATTTTAGCTACTATTTTCGCATCAGTACCTTTAGGGAAACTCAAGAAATAATAACGCTCCGCATTCCAATCAAAACCTTGTTCTTTTGCTGTAGGAACATTAGGGAATAATTTGTTACGTTCGTTATTAATGGTAGCTAAAGCGATAAAGTCACCAGAATCAAAATAAGACTTCATTACACCATAAGGGTTAACATTCACATCAATTTTACCTGCTAATAGTGCAGCATTACGATCACTACCACCACCAGCATCTACAATATTAAAATCAATACCTGTATTTTGTTCTAACACTCGGCCTAAGTAGTATGAGTAACCACCAACAGAAGATGCGTAAAGTACTTTACCTGGCTGAGCTTTTGCTTTTTCAACTAAATCTTTTAAATTTTTTAAACCACTTTTTGCATTTGCAGCAATAACATAAGAATCATCAACAATAGTTGCAGCGACCGGTGCTAATGCTTCATGAGCTTGTTGTGACAAACCAACAACTTTATTTGTTAACATTGACTCATGAAAAAATAAGGCAGTATAACCATCTGGATTTGCAGCTACAACTTGTTTCATACCTGCATTACCATTAGCACCAGATACGTTATTTACAATAATACGTGTACCTAATTCTTTCTCTAAGTGGCTTGCTAAATTACGTGCATGGAAGTCAGTATCACCACCAGCACCAAATGGCACTACAAGAGAGATTGTTTTTTTCGGCCAACCATCATCTGAAGCACTAGTTTGTGCAGTTTCTGATTTTTTATCACACCCCATTAGACCAAAACCAAGTACACCAGCACAAATTAAACTCATTACTTTTTTCATAGAAAACTCTCCTTAGGAAATTCTAGTTACGTTTTTTCATTCTTGATCTCACTGCAAAAATAATCACTAATGCAGTTAAGACAAAAAATGTTGCGGCAATTGGTGCTTTAAAAAATGCTGTAAAGTCACCTTGTGAGAACATTAATCCTCGTCTTAAATTTAATTCAGCCAAAGGTCCAATGATGAATCCTAAAATAAATGGTGCTGCAGGAATCGATAATTTGTAAAAACTAAAACCAATAATACCGAATAATACTGTCGCCCATACATCAAAGAAATTATTTCTTACACCAAATGCACCAATAATACAGAATAAGAAAATTGCAGGAAGAAGGAAATGTTTTGGAATCGCTAAGATCTTAGTAAATAATCTTAATCCATAAAATTCCATGATCAACATTACCACTGAACCAAATAACATTGCGACGAAGATCGCATAAACAGTACTTACATTTTCTGTAAACATAAGTGGACCAGGAATAATGCCATGTAATGTCAAACCACCTAATAAAATTGCAGTTACAGTATCCCCTGGGATTCCTAAAGCTAATAATGGAACTAACGCACCACCAATAGCAGCATTATTAGAAGATTCTGATGCTACAATACCATCCATAATACCTGTACCATATTTTTCAGGATGTTTAGAAATTGATTTAGAAACAGTATAAGCCATTACATTAGCTGCACCACCGCCAATACCAGGTAATATGCCTATACCTGTACCTAATGATGAACAGACAAAAAAGTTCTTAGTTTGAGCGAAAAATTCTTTAAGTGAGAATCCTAAACCTTTTTCCATACGAATTGCTGTTATAACTTGTTGATTTTGTTTTTCAGTTTTTACAGTATCTGCTTTTGCAATAATTTCATTAATTGCAAATAAACCAATTAATACAGGTAACACATCAAAACCATAAGCAATTTCTTCTGAACCAAATGTGAACCGATTTACAGAAGCAATACTATCCATACCAACAGTTGCGAACATACACCCCATTAACCCTGAAATTAGGCCTTTCCAAATATTATCGCCCGATAAACCAACCAGCATACTTAAAGAAAAAAGGGCTACTGCAAAATATTCATATGCTCCAAATTTAATTGCAATTTTAGCTAAAACCGGTGAAAGGAAAATCAACACAATAGTTGAAAAAATTGTACCTAAAAAAGAGAACGTAACTCCAGCCCCTAATGCTTTAAATGCTTGATTACGTTTCGTCATAGGATATCCATCAAAGCAAGTCGCAATTGATGAAGGTGTACCTGGAATACCTGTTAATATGGCAGTAATTAAACCGCCTGAAATACCCCCAATATAAAGTGCAATTAATAAAATAACAGCCATATTAGGATCTAACGCATAAGTAATAGGTAAAAATAAGGCTAAGGCCATAGTAGCCGATAACCCTGGGACTGAACCGAAAATGATACCTACGAATACACCACCCAATAAACACATTAAGCCTGTTGCAGTAAATAAGGAGGATACTCCTTGTAGTAATAACTCAAACATAAATTATCTCTCCTTTAAAATAGGAATCCAGAAGGCATGGTTAAGTTCAAATAATAACTAAATAAGAAATATGCAATCACAGGTAATACAATAGAAAAAATTACATAAACGATGATATTTTTCTTAATATATAATGGAGTTAATAACCAAGATAAACAGAATAAAAATGGAATTGAAGTTATAATAAAACCAACATACTGCATTAATAGAACATAAATAAAGACAAGACCAATAACTGCAAAAATACGCTTCCAATCTGTTTCTTTATTCTCATATATAACATTCGTTTTTTGAATTTTAATAAATGATGTAATCATTAATATAATTGCAGTAATTAACAAAAATATACCGTAAATTTTAGGCATAAAATCTGCTTCAACACTGACCAGATTTTTTGTTTCAATTTGAAAGGCACTAATTAAATAAAATAGTGCAACAAAGAAAAATATAAACCCCGCTAGGAAATTTTTATCCGAGATATATTTCTTCATTGTGATATCTCCTATTAATCTAAAATTTAGCATTCAATATAGTGATTAAAAAAAATCATTTAGAAATATTCTATATTAATAAACTAATTAAAAATGAGATCAAGCTCTCATTTTTAATAAATTTGATTAAAATAAATCATTATGATTATTAAAAATAATTAATTTATAAAAAAATAGCGATGATACTTCACCGCTATTTCATTAATTATTACATAATTTTTTTATAGATTTCTTTAATATCCTGTTTAGTCATTTCTCTTGGATTATTATCTAATAAACGTCTCACAGAATAGCCTGCATCTACTAATTCATCTAATACTTCATCTGTGATACCAACTGCTTTTAAATCACATTTAATATTTAAATCGCGAATTAATGCATATAGTTCTTCAATCATGGCTTCAGCGGCTTCACGAGGAGATATATTATCAACATTCAACCCCATTGTTTTTGCAATAATGGCAAATTTATCTACACAAGCTTCCAAATTAAATTTCATGACATCAGGTAATAAAATTGCATTAGATAAACCATGAGGAATATGGTATTTACCTCCTAATGGATAAGATAATGCATGGACTGCAACTGTACTCGAAGTTGCAATACTTGCACCACCTAAATATGAACCTAATAGCATATTTTCACGGGCTTGTAGATTTTGGCCATCGTTATAAGCGGTACGAATACTTTTTGCAATTAACTCAATTGCTTTTAATGCAAACATTTCTGTAAATGGACTACATTTTTTAGAAATATAACATTCCACTGCATGACATAATGCATCAATACCAGTATTAGCAGTAATATGTTTTGGTAAACCTATAGTCATTTTAGGATCTAAAATTACACAGTTAGGTAACATCTTCTCATCAACAATACCAACTTTAAGTTCTCTTTCAGGTACTAATACAATTGAATTCTGTGTTGCTTCTGAACCAGTACCAGACGTAGTTGGTATCATTAATGTTGGAATGCCATGATTTTTAAATTTAGATTTACCATCTACCACATCACGTAATAACACATTATTATTAAGTAAAATCGCGACTAATTTTGCAGTATCCATTGCACTACCACCACCTATTCCAATGATCATTTGAGCATTGAATTGTATTGCAGTTTTATAAATATCATTTACCTTATCAACAGGTGGTTCAGGAGGAGTATCATTAATGATATATACATTGATACCTGCTTTTTCTAATAATACTTTTGGTTCATCAATTAAACCGGCATTAAAAACACCTTGGTCAGTAATGATAACCACATTAGTTACATCAAAGCTTTTTACAACATCAGCTATTTGAAGAATACTATCCACACCTGCGATTACTTTATTTGTATGAAATAAAGAATATGTCATTTTATTAAATCCTTATTTATTCCATCTCGGATGATTATAGACTTCTGGGTTACAAACATAAGGCCATCTTTCACCATTAATTACAGCGATAACACCTTCTGCTGCCATAGTTGCGACACCTGATGCAGCCTCTTTTGTTTGTCCTGCCATATGCGGAGAAACAATTACATTATTTAATTTAAATAATGATGCATTAATATCTACTGGTTCATGAGCAAATACATCTAACCCCGCACTATGAATTTTTCCTTCTTGTAATACTTTCGTAAGTGCTTCTTCATTAATTACTTCACCACGAGCACAATTAATTAAGATAGTACGCTCATTCATTAATTCAAATTCATGCTCTCCAATTAAGCTTCTTGTTTCATTTGTTAATGGCACATGAATAGAAATTACATGAGAATCACGGATTACATCATCTAAATTAGCACAATATAGATAACCTTCTTTCTCAATTGCTTCTTGTTTTACAAAAGGGTCATAAACTTTCACATTCATACCTATTGCTTTTGACATTTGTGCTAAAATTGAGCCAATACGACCATAGCCAATTAATGCTAACGTTTTATGATTTAATTCATAAGCTTTATAGCTACTTCTAATATTGAAGTTACCATTACGCATTTCTTTATCTGAGTGAACTATATCTTTTGCACAAGCAAACATTAAAGCAAATGCATGCTCTGCAACAGAGCGTGTATTAGCACCTGGAGCAATAACAACAGGAATACCTAATTCAGTGGCAGTTTTAACATCAACGTCATCCACACCAACACCTGGCCGACCAATTGCTTTTAAGTTTTTAGCTTGCAACATAGTTTCTCTATTAATTGAACCAATACGAATAATTAAACCATCCGCATCTAATAACTCAGGCAACATTGCTTTTGGATTACCATCATTGGTAATTGCTACTTGTGCATTAACATCTTCTAATACTTTCATGCCATCATCATGTAAACGATGAGAAATAACAATTTTCATGGGCTTACTCTCTTATTAATCATATAATTTGAAAACTTCTTTTAATGCCTGATCAATCACTGGATTATTTGCACAATTAGATGGTTCTTTAGCAGGACCTGTTCCTAAGTTACGTAACTGAGCAGCACGTTTAACTACGGAATTAGGATTACCCATTTGCATTACATTACGGAAATCACGGATTTTTTTCTGTGCTTCATTTGCTTTTTCAAAATCACCTTGTTTCCAATATTCATAAATAGATACCATTAATTCAGGAAAAACATTTGAACACCCACTGATTGCACCTGTACCACCTGCTAATAATGTCCATAAAATCAGAGAATCACTACCTGCCATAATACTTAAACGGGGATCAGTATTTTCAATATATTTCAGTGTATTATCAAAGTTACCACTGCTATCTTTTACACCAATAATATTTTCAAATTGTGCTAATTTTTTGATAGTTTTTGCATCAATATTATTACCTGTACGTGCAGGAATGTTATACATTAAAATTGGTGCATTAACATTTTGTGCAATGGTTGCATAGTGGCGATATAAGTCATCTTGAGTTACAGCAATATAATAAGGAGAGACGATAGAGAGCACATCGACACCTAAGTCTATAACTTTTTTAGAAAATTCCACCGTTTCTTTTGTGGTTACACAACCTGTACCAGCATATACTGGTACTCGACCATTTGCAGCTTCTACCGCAACTTTAATAATTTCTAATTTTTCTGCTTCATTGAAACCATAGAATTCACCATTCGTTCCTAATGGAAAAATACCGTGAATACCAGCATTAATTAAATAGTTAATATAATTTCTGTATGCACCTGGATTGAATTTTTCATTATCATCTAGCGCAGTAAGAACTGGGGCAATAATACCTTGAGGTTTAAACATAATAATCTCCTGACTAATTTATTGATTTGAATATTTAATATTTGACATTTTGGCACCTAAGAATAGTGCTTCGGTCATACTTCTACTATCAGCAGTGCCTTGGCCAGCAATCGCAAAAGCTGTACCGTGATCAACTGATGTTCTAATAAATGGTAAGCCAGTGGTGACATTCACGCCTGTATCAAAACCAAGTAATTTAATTGGAATATGACCCTGATCGTGATACATCACTACTACCATATCAAATTCATCTAAATTTGCAGCTCTATGGAATACCGTATCTGGAGGGAGTGGACCCATAACGTTAATACCTTTTTCCTGTGCAGCTTTAACTGCAGGCAAAATTTCTTCTTCATCTTCATTACCAAATAAACCATGCTCCCCTGCATGAGCATTAAAACCTGCAACAGCAATACGAGGTTTATCAAAACCAAGCATTTTCGTATATTCTTGAGCAAGTTCAATCACAGTAAGTACACGTTCCTTTTTGATTAAATCACAAGCCTGACGCATAGAAACATGGGTGGTGACGTGAATTACGTTTAATTTCTCACTGGTGAGCATCATAGAAAAATCATTGGTGCGGCTAAGGTGTGCTAAGATTTCTGTATGCCCTGGAAACATTTTGCCGCCTGCATGAAGGGCTTCTTTATTCAAAGGTGCGGTCACAATCGCGTGAATTTTGCCTTTTAAAGTTAAATCTACGGCACATTCAATAAATTCATAAGCGGCTTTACCTGCACGGGCATCAACTTTTGCAAAGGGAAGCTCAGCAGGTAAGTTATCTAAATCAATAACATCAATATAGCCAAATTCACTTTGGTAATTATCAAGATCTTCTACTTTACGTAATTTAAGATTGGATTTCACGATCGGTAATGCACGTTGCATAATTTTAAAATCACCGACTACTACAGGATGTGCTAAATCATAAATCCGTTTATCCTCTAATGCCTTAATAATGACCTCAGGACCAATACCAGCAGCATCGCCCATCGTAATACCTAAAATAGGTTTCATACACTACTCCTTAAATAAGATTTCTAATAATTTCAATTGTATTTTTTAATACTGAGATCGACCCAAAACCACCTGCTTTTGTAACCACAGGAATATGGCTTAATAATGAGTTGAGAAAATATCCAAAAGGTACGCCACTTTCTACCGCACCAACGATATGATAAGAATCCACACCTAATACTCTTGCTACAGCAATAGCAATATCACCACCAGTAAGAAATATGGCAGATAATTGGTAATTTTGTTTAACTAATAATTGTTTAGTTAATACTGATAATTTCACACAAATATAATCACCAAGTTCAGTTCTTGTCAGACCTAATTGGTAACCTAGTTCTTCTATATTATTACGTGCTTCAATTGAACTATCTGTTTTTATAATGACATGTTTACCAAGCTTAAATTGTGCGACTGCCTGTTCAACAATAAGATGATGATATGATTCAGATGAAAGTAATTTTTCCATATCTAAGTCAAACATAAAGTAATCTTCATCATCACGAATATAATTTACTTGTTGATTTGTTATCTCGCTCATTGATGCCACAATAAATAACATTGGTAGCTGTGTTTTTTCTATTGGTATCACTCCAGCAAGACCTGAAGACCCAATAAGTAATACTTGAGGAATGCTATTAGCTAAATGGATAATTGTTTTTAAATCTTCAGTCTCAACAGCATCAAAAGAAAAAATCACTTTCTGATGTTCTAAAATACTTTGATTAATTTTTTCAGCTAATACGATAGGTTGACGTAAATCACTTAACATAACTTCTACTACTGGAAGTTTAGTTTGAGCAGAAATAATCGTTTTAATATTTGATGAAATAACTGGAGTTTTAGGATCAATCGCGAATTCTGTATCAATAAGTGGTTTATTATTCACATAACACATACCATTTTGAATTGAACGTCCAGCTTCAGGCAATGCAGAGCAAATAAAAGCTACTGAACCATTTATAGCATCTAAACTAGCTTCAATTTCTGCGCCAATATTACCTCGCAAAGTTGAGTCAATCTTTTTATAAATAGGAACATTTTTATATATAGATAAAACCCGATGTACTCTACATTTAGCTTCTTCCACAGATACAGCTCGACTATCCGTATTAAATACGACGACATCTGCATTTCCTGTATAATTTTTAGTAATATCTAGAACTACGTCTACTGATATTTTATTTTTGGCGAACTGAATTCCAGTATCATTTGCTCCTGTAAAATCATCTGCCAAAATTAATCTTTTCATATTCAACTCACATCATAAAAATTGAACTAAGTATAATTAATCTACCTAATATAAACTGTGAGATAGATCACATTAATGATTAATATAAATCATTATTGATTTATATTAATCATTAATACTAATAAAAAACACATTTATTATGTGTTTATCATTCATACAAAATAAAAGTGCGGTTAAATTTCCCCAAATTTAGCCGCACTTTTTATCTCTCTCATTGCTTCAAATTTATAGATGATTTTTAGAATTTAAGTATATTGGTTCCTTGAATTGTCATCCTTATTTTTATCCCACTTTAATGAGATATGTAATTAAATTACTTTGTCAATTTTTGATTAAGTAACCATCTCATAACTTCAGGGCTATTAAATACTGCATCCCAAGTATTATGAGCACTGGCATTCACAATTCCATTATCACCTGCCGACTCCATTGTAAATTCTGTATATTTCATATGTGAAGCCTGTAATTCTTGAGTCAGAATTTGGTAGTTAATTCGAGATCCTTGAACTGGAGATACTTTATCTTCTTTACTATGGAAGAACCAAATGGGCACATCTTTAATCGCAGCTAAATTGGTTTTATTAGCATTACCATCCATCCACTCAATAGTATAAGCCTCTCGGCCACTTGCTAAAATTGCGCCTGCGAAAAATTGTGGACGTTTTAATAACAGTTGTAATGCTCCTTCTGCTCCACGGGAAAGTCCGACTAAATAAATACGATGGCGATCAATTTGGGCATTAGCTTTTAAAGTATCATCAATCATTTTTAACACTAATTCTTGGCGATTATCAGTTTGCCAATGAATTCCACCTTTATGGACTTTATTAACATCATCAAAAGGATCAAACACAGATTCATATTGAGGTGCTAATACAAAACCTGGCTCATATTGCAAAGTGGAAATGGCTCCTTTATTAGCAACAATATGAGCCATATTATCTATTCCTACTTGTCCTGAACCATGAAGAAAGATAGTCAATGGATATTTTTTATATTGTTTTAATTTAGGAATATAAACACGATAATTCAGAATATTATTATGGTCATGTAAAAAAACTTTTTGAGCTTTAAAATCATCAATAAAGGAGGTTTTGACATGATCTTTTGTTGCATGTTGTGTTACTTGGGATTTATCTAAGGTTTTACCATTAGTTAATTTTAAATAGCCTGTTTGAGCAATTTGATACACCAAACGATCTTGATAATATTCAGGAACCTTAATGCTTTGTATTTTTTCTATATTTATCACTTTTCCATCTTTGTCTTTCGCCCGAAACTGCATGGGTTTATCATTTTCCGTTTTAACAGAATACAAATCTGCATTTTTATCCTGAGTATCTAATTCAATAATCACGAAACGTCCCGCTTTAGGTGTTGAAGTAATTTCTGCAGCATCATTCACATAAGCATTAAGTACTGAACGAGCTTCCTTTTCTTTATTATCAAGTGCGGTAGAAATTTGATAAATTTGTCTTAAATCGCTACCGGATAGAACATTGTCTTCATATTCCAAAGCCACTGCATTGACTTTCTGACCTTGAGCAGTTACCTCAGCTAATAAAGTGGCATTAACTTTTAGTGGAGCTTGAGGCATATCATCTTGTGCCTGAGCGATTGATAATAAAGAAAATAGAGATAAAGCAAATAAAGACGGTTTTAACATAAAAGTATCCTTAAAAGAAAAAGGCAGACTTAAGTCTGCCTTTAATAATTTATACAAACATCCACATTAAGCTAACCACAGCAAAGGCGATAGCGCCATAAATGGTCGTTAAAATCGTCCAGGTTCGTAATCCTTGGCTAATTGTAATGCCAAAGAATTTTGTCCATACCCAGAATAATGAGTCATTGACATGAGATAAGGTCATTGAACCAGCACCAATCGCTGCGGTTACTAAGGCAGCTTGAATACCAGTATAACCAGCAGCTGTAATTGCTGGGGCGAGAATCGTTGCTGTAGTAATTACAGCAACCGTAGCTGAACCTTGTGCGGCACGTAATAATGCGGCAAGAATAAATCCTAATGTTAAAACATGTAAACCAGTACTTGATAAAATATCTGCAAGTGCTTTACCCACACCACTAGCATCTAATACTTTACCAAACATACCTCCAGCACCAGTAATTAAAATAATACCAGCAATAGGAGCTAAAGCTGAGTTTAAGATTTCTTCAAGTTGATCTTTTCCCCAACCACGACGAAGCCCTAAAACATAAGAGGAAAGACATACCGCAAGTAATAATGCAAAAGGTGATGCGCCTACCATACTGAAAAATTCACGCACGACATTTTCTTTAGGTAATGTTGTGGCAGTCACGGTACCTAACATGATTAATATAAGAGGTAACACAATCATACTTAACACTGTCGCAAATGATGGTAATCCATTCGCGTCTTTAGCTACTTGTTTTTGATAATCGATTAAATCTGTTGATGCAGGAATTTGGACAAAGTTATTTTTTGTAAAGAACGGAATAAAAATTTGACCAATTAATACCGCAGGTAATGCTGCGATAAAGCCTAAGCCTAACACTAAACCGATATCTGCATTTAATACTTGAGCACCAGCAACAACACCTGGATGAGGCGGCATTAATACATGTACGGTGAGCATTGATAAGCCAATGGGTAATGCATAAACCAACATATTACCACCAACACGGCGAGCCACACTGAAGATAATTGGAATTAAAACGATAAAGCCAACATCTACGAATACAGGAATACCAAAAATAAACCCTGTCATGGCTAATGCAAACGGAGCTCGTTTTTCACCAAATTTCTCCAGTAACCATGAAGCAAGGACATCTGCACCATTGGATTTTTCGATGATTTTACCGAGCATCGCCCCAAGACCAACGATTAGTGCAACACTCCCTAAAGTTCCGCCCATACCACTAATCAATGTTGGAACCACTTTTCCCATCGGAATCCCAGCAGCAAGTGCGACGGCAATACTCACTAAGCCCAATGCAACAAATGGATGCACTTTGCCTTTAATCATAATAAGAAGTAATGCAATTACACTCACAACGCCGATCAAAATAAGCATTTCATTAGACATAAAAAAACTCCACTTCACGAAGTATTAAAAAAGTGCGGTCGAATTTTCTAAAATTTTGTGAAATCTACCGCACTTTAATTAAATAAGTTAGGTTAATCCCTAACGGTTTTGATATTTTTGAAACCACGCTAAACCAGCAGTCGTTTCAGCTCGAGGTTTATATTCGCAACCTACATAGCCGTCATAACCAATAGCATCTAATTTATCAAAGATATATTGATAATTAATTTCACCTTCATCAGGCTCATGGCGATCTGGTACAGATGCGATTTGAACATGTGAAAAACGACCTTTTAATTTATCAGTTAGACGAGCAAGATTTCCGTCCACATTCTGTGCATGGAAATAATCAAGTTGTACAAACACATTATCACGATTCACTAAATCAACGATTTCTAATGTGTCATATTGGCTTTTTAAGAAATAATTTGGTTTAACTTCTGGGCTTAATGCTTCTAAGCAAATATTGATCCCATAAGGTTTAAATTTTTCTGATGCATAATGCAGATTTTCAATGAAGGTTTTTTTATAAGCTTCACGATCTTGACCTTCAGGGACTACCGCAGCCATGACATGAACAGTTGGGCAACCTAATGCAATCGCATATTCTAATGCTTTATCAATATCACGACGGGCATCAGCTTCACGACCAGGAATCGCAGAAAGCCCCCATTCACCTTTAGAAACATCACCTGCAGCAGTATTAAATAACACTACTTTTAAATGATTATTCGTTAAAATTTCTTTTAGTTGTTCAGCGGAATAATCATAAGGCCATAAGAATTCTACATATTTAAAGCCTGCTTTAGCCGCAGCTTCAAAACGATCTAAAAATGGCACTTCGTTGAACATCATTGTTAAATTCGCAGCAAATTTAGGCATTTTATTTTCCTCTATTTTCTAAATCTTTCACTTCTTCATCTGTGAGATAGCGGACTTTTTGACCTTGTAAAATGAAGAATAATTTTGCAGTTTCCTCTAGCTCATCAGTATTATCAGATGCATCTAATAAATCAGATCCCGTGACGACAACACCATGATTAGCTAATAAAAATGCTTTACCCGTTAATGCTCGTTCACCAAGTTCTCTGGCAATTTCTGGTGAACCTGGGCGATAATAAGGAATCACTTGCATTTTTCCAACTCGCATTACGTAATAAGGTGTAAAGGCTTTCATTGCATTACTTGGATCTAAATTATCTAAACAAGATAAAGCCGTTAAATAAGTACTATGTAAATGCACAATAGCATTACATTTTGGATTTTTACGATACATTGCCAAATGAAATACGGATTCTTTTGATGGTTTATCACCTTCAAGTAGATTCCCTTCCATATCCACTACAGACAAACGTTCTACTTTTAAACGCCCTAGTGAAGAACCTGTTGGCGTAACTAATACACGGTTTTCATCAAGGCGAACAGACAGATTGCCTGCTCCACCGACAGTGTAACCGCGCTCATAGAAAGAACGTCCCAGTTGTACCATAAGTTCTTTTTGCGCTAAATCTGCCATAACAACATACCTTGTGCGTATTCAAAGAAATCTTCTTTACCAAAGTTACCTGATTTTAATGCAAGAGAAATATCTTCATCTAATGCTTTTAACCAAGGCACACCTGGCGCAATTTGTTTGCCTATATGGAAACCTGTAAAACCTAATTGTTGAACCACAATACTAGAAGTTTCGCCACCTGCAGTAATGAAATTGACTACCCCCGCTTCAGTTTTTAAGCGTTGTGCTAATTTAGCAAAGGTGTTCTCAATAGCATGGCTGGCTTTATCGCCACCAAATTTTGCTTGGATTTCATGTAGTTTTTCTGGTGGAACAGTTGCATAAACAATTGGTGCTAAAGGTTCATTCAAGTGTTTTACTACTTCTGTATAAAGCTCATCAGCATAGTTTGCATTATTTAATGCTTGCTGCACATCGAGATAGATATGGCTTGCTTTGGCTTTATACGTATTCACCTGTTTATTGGTCATCACTGAACAAGAGCCTGATAACACTACGGTTTTAGCTTTGTTTGGCACAAAAGCATTCGTACCTTTTTTACCACCACTTAAACGTGCTGCCATATAAGCACCTAAGCCAGAACCACCAGTAACAAGTTTAAAGTCAGCGACAGCTTCTGCTAATACGGCTAATTGAGAATTATCTGCGGCATCAACAACAGCATAACGATAGCCTTGAGCTTTTAATTCTGCAAAACGTTGTTTCACACGAGCAGCACCTTGAATGACATCTGGATAAGCCACTAAGCCAGTTTTACCTTTAGCTTGAGCATCCATTAAACGCATTAAGTTAGCATCTTTCATCGGCGTAATTGGATGGTTTCGCATACCAGATTCATTTAATAGAATATCGCCAACAAATAAATAGCCATTAAAAATAGTCCGCCCATTGACGGGTAATGCAGGCGTAATAACCGTGAAATCATCATCTAACGCCTCTAATAAAGCATCTGTTACAGGACCAATATTACCTTTTTCTGTACTATCGAAAGTTGAACAATATTTAAAATAATACTGAGTACAACCATTTTCTTTCAGCCAATTGAATGCACGCAATGATTGTTCAATCGCTTCATTTACTGGATTTGAACGAGATTTCAAGCTGATAACCACCGCATCGACTTGATCTGATAATGGTAATTTTGGAATACCATTCATTTGTACACAACTTAAGCCATTTTCGACTAAGAAGCTGGCAATATCACTGGCACCTGTGAAATCGTCTGCAATCACCCCAAGCATATTAATGATCTCCTTTTTTTGGTAATTCCACGCCACTAAAGATTTTAATTACCGCACTGTCATCTTCTTTACCGAAACCCGCATTACTTGCTTCAGTAAACATGGAATAAGCAGTACTTGCTAAATGAAGTGGGAAGTGAAGAGATTTAGCGGTATCATTGACTAAGCCTAGGTCTTTTACAAAAATATCGACCATTGATAATGGAGTATAATCCCCCTCAACAACGTGCTTCATACGATTTTCAAACATCCAAGAATTACCCGCTGCGTTAGTTACCACATCATACATGACATCTAATGGAATACCTGCTTTGGAAGCAAGTGCCATTGCTTCTGCACCAGCAGCAATATGAACACCAGCTAATAATTGGTGAACGATTTTCACTGTTGCCCCTAAGCCGATTGCTTCACCAATGTTATATACTTTGCTTGCTATTGCATCTAACACGGGTTGTAATTTAGCGAACGCTTCTTTAGAGCCTGAAGCCATTACCGTCATTTCACCTTTCATTGCTTTTGCTGCGCCCCCTGAAACTGGCGCATCTAACATGAGCAACCCCAAATCTGTTAACTTTTGTGAAATCGCTTGTGCATCAGCAGCTGCCATTGTTGAAGAGACCATCACTGCTGTACCTGGTTTTAATTTTTTTGCAATACCCGTTTCACTAAATAATGCTGCATTGGCTTGTGCAGCATTAACGACTAATACCACTACTGCATCTAAATCTTGTGCGAATGATGCACCATTTGTTGCCACTTCTTTCGCGCCTGCGGCTTTTAATTTTTCTAATGCGACAGGATTTAAATCAATACCGTAGGTGGTTAACCCTGCATTTACACATGATACTGCAGCGCCCATCCCCATTGAACCAAGACCAATAACTGCTACCGCATAATTACTCATAATATATTCTCCAAATTAATATTATTCACTGATTAGATAAGTTGTATTCTGCCAATTTCTTAGGAAAAAAAATGAGATCCACATCACAATAATTAACACTAATGATAACTTTTGTTAATTATTCTAAAAATGCGGTATCTTAGATAAAAATGCGATATACTTTTAAACAATTTAAATGTTATGGAAGGTAACTTTATGATCCCTGCTGAAAGACAACGCATGTTGCTTGCCCTAATTAATAAACAAGAAATTGTTAGCATCAATACTTTAGTTGAAACCTTGAATGTTTCACATATGACTGTACGTCGGGATATTCAAAAACTCGAAGAAGAAGGAAAAGTAATTTCTGTTTCGGGTGGGGTACAATTACTCGAGCGACTTTCTGTTGAACCAACTCATGATGATAAATCCTTATTATCGCAACCACAAAAAGCCAGTATTGGGCTAAAAGCATTACATTTTATTCCACAAAATAGTAGCATTTTCCTTGATGCAGGCACAACCACCTTAGAAATAGCTAAACTGATAACAGAACGTGATGATTTACTGGTAATCACTAATGATTTTGCCATTGCTAACTATCTTATGATGAATGGTAAATGCCAATTAATACATATTGGTGGCACAATTAATAAACAAAACCGTTCTTCTGTAGGTGAACTCGCAGCTCAAGCCATACGTCAGCTTTCTATTGATATTGCCTTTATTTCTACTTCCTCTTGGAATCTATCTGGACTGACAACACCTGATGAAAGTAAAATCCCAGTAAAACGAGCTATTGTGCAATCTAGTCGCCATAAAATCTTAGTCTCTGATTCATCCAAATATAGTAAAGTGGCAACTTTCTTCCTTTTCCCGCTTACCACTTTTGAACAAATCATTTGTGATAAAGGCTTAGCACCTCATGTACAAGAAAAAGTGAAAGAGCTCAATGTCGAGTTAGTATTAGTGTAATTTATCAAAAATTTTTATCAAACGAACCGCACTTTATCTTCAAAGTGCGGTATATTTTTTTAAAAATTTAGAGCTGATGCTTAGTTCGTAATTTTGCTAATAATGCATCACAACATTTATCAAGCAACTGATAGGTTTCATTGAAACGTCTTGTGTACCAAGGGTCAGGAATATAATCATATTTCAAATCAGGACACAAACTGGCAATACTAAACAATTTTTCAGGATGATGTCCAAACATCTGTTCAAGATCGCATAAATTCTGTTTATCCATTGCAATCAGATAATCAAAAAATTCCCAATCTTCAGACCGCACTTTGCGGCTCACAAAATCATTACTCTTAATGTGCAAAGCATCAAGAATATCTGCAGTACCACAATGCATATCATCACCATCATTTTCGCCCGATATGCCTGCACTATCCGTTTCAATAACCTGCGCTAATCGTGCTTTTGCAATTTTATCTCTCATTAAATATTCAGCCATCGGCGATCGACAAATATTCCCTAAACAAATAAATAAGATTTTGATCTTTTTCATAAAAATTCCTTATATTTTTAGAAATTAGTGACCTTCTTCAAACAAAAATTTTCTCAGATGTTTTACAATCTTAAAAGTCTGAAGGTATCACCTTTAGCTTTTTTATTCAATTCACTATTTAACTAACAATGGAGTGTCAAATGGATAGACGTAAATTTATACAATTAGGGACAAGTGCAATGCTCATTCTTGGAACCCATAAATATAGTTGGGCAGCAAATGATAACCAAGCACAATTACGTGTGATTGCCACTACTGATGTACATAGTTTTTTAACCGATTTTGACTACTATAAAGATAAACCCACAGAAAAATTCGGCTTTACACGGGCAGCTAGTTTAATTGAACAAGCCCGTAAAGAAGTGAAAAATTCAATTTTAGTGGATAATGGTGACCTAATTCAAGGCAATCCTATTGCAGACTATCAAGCTGCTGTAGGTTATAAACAAGGAAAAACACATCCAGCAATTATTGCTTATAACGCAATGCATTATGATATCGGCACCTTGGGTAATCATGAATTTAATTATGGATTAGATTTTCTTAATACTATTATTAAACAAGCTCAATACCCTATTATTAATGCCAATATCGTGAAAATTGGGACGGATGAACCTATGTTTAAACCTTACGTAATTCAAGAAAAGGCGATTCTTGATCAAATGGGTAAAACGCAAAAAGTAAAAATTGCTTATATTGGTTTTGTCCCACCACAAGTAATGGTATGGGATAAGGCGAATTTAACGGGTAAAGTAGAAGCACGAGATATTGTCAAAACAGCACAAAAATATGTGCCAATTGTAAAAGCGGAAGGGGCTGATATTGTTATTGCACTTGCTCATACTGGGCCTTCCGATGAAGCCTATCATGAAGGAATGGAAAATGCGGCATTCCATTTAGCTGATGTTAAAGGCATTGATGCAGTCATCTTTGGGCATTCTCATCGTTTGTTTCCAAATAAAGAATTTGCACAATCACCTAATGCGAATATTGAAAAAGGGACCGTTAAAAATATACCTGAAAGCATGGCAGGTTACTGGGCAAATAACATTAGCGTAATTGACTTAAAGCTTGCTGAAAAAGATGGCAAATGGGTGGTGGTTGATGGAACAGCAGCATTACGCCCAATTTATAATGCAGAAACCAAAAAAGCTACCGTAGAAAATCATCCAGAAATAACCGCACTTTTACAAGAAGCTCATAATGAAACTCGTAAATTTGTCGCTCAACCAATTGGTAAAGCGAATGACAACATGTATAGTTATTTGGCTTTGGTACAAGATGATCCAACTATTCAAATTGTTAATCAAGCACAAAAAGCCTATGCTGAAAATATTGTAAAAAACTTGCCTGAGTTAGCTGGTTTACCAATTCTAAGTGCAGGAGCTCCATTTAAAGTAGGTGGTCGTAAAAATGATCCAACAGGTTTTACTGAAGTAGATAAAGGTGAACTTACTTTCCGCAATGCGGCTGATTTATATCTCTATCCAAATACTTTAGTTATTGTAAAAGCAACAGGAGAAGAATTAAAAGAATGGTTAGAATGTAGTGCGGGTATGTTTAAACAAATCGACCCAACTTCAGAAAAACCTCAAAGTTTATTAGATTGGGAAGGATACCGTACTTATAACTATGATGTTATTGATGGGGTAAATTATCAATTTGATCTTACTCAACCAGCACGCTATGACGGTGAATGTAATTTAATTAATCAAAATTCACATCGAGTTATTGAATTAACTTATCAAGGGAAACCTGTCGATCCGAAAGCAGAATTCTTAATTGCCACTAATAACTATCGTGCTTATGGAGAAAAATTCCCAGGCACAGGAGACAGCCATATTGTATTTGCCGCTCCAGACGAAAATCGTCAAATTTTAGCTAATTACATTGCCTCTGAAAGCAAAGCAAAAGGCGAAGTTAGCCCTACTGCAGATAAAAATTGGCGTATAGCTCCAATCCATAGCAAAGTGAAATTAGATATTCGTTTCGAAACTTCACCAACGGATAAAGCTACTGCATTTATTAAACAAAATGCACAATATCCAATGCATTTCATTGGCAAAGATGATATTGGCTTCGCCATTTATCAAATTGATTTAAGTAAATAACAATCCGCCCGTGAAACGGGCGGTTTTTAGACAACCCTATAAGCGCCGAGGACATCACAGGCTCTTAAAGGGTCATGTTAAACACTAACAACCGCATAATAAAAAGGGACTCAAATGAGTCCCTTTTCCATAATCTTTCGATTAGCTATTATTTGATGATACGTGCAACAACACCCGCACCCACTGTACGGCCACCTTCACGGATAGCAAAACGTAAACCTTGGTCCATCGCAATTGGGTGGATTAAGCTTACTGTCATTTTGATGTTATCTCCTGGCATTACCATTTCCACACCTTCAGGTAATTCGATTGTACCTGTTACGTCTGTTGTACGGAAATAGAATTGTGGACGGTAACCTTTGAAGAATGGAGTATGACGACCACCTTCATCTTTTGATAATACGTACACTTCTGATTCAAAATCTGTGTGTGGTGTGATTGAACCTGGTTTCGCTAATACTTGTCCACGTTCGATTTCTTCACGTTTTGTACCACGTAATAATGCACCAATGTTTTCTCCCGCACGACCTTCGTCTAATAATTTACGGAACATTTCTACACCTGTTACTGTGGTTTTCGCTGTATCTTTGATACCAACGATTTCTACTTCATCACCAGTACGGATAATACCACGTTCTACACGACCGGTAACTACTGTACCACGTCCTGAAATTGAGAATACGTCTTCAATTGGTAAAAGGAACGGTTGGTCAATCGCACGTTCTGGTTCTGGAATGTAAGTATCTAAATGATTCGCTAATTCAAGAATTTTTTCTTCCCATTCAGCTACACCATTTAATGCTTGTAAGGCTGAACCACGTACGATTGGTGTATCGTCACCTGGGAAATCATATTGTGAAAGAAGTTCACGAACTTCCATTTCCACTAATTCTAATAACTCTTCATCATCTACCATGTCGCATTTGTTTAAGAATACGATGATGTAAGGTACACCTACTTGGCGACCTAATAAGATGTGTTCACGAGTTTGTGGCATAGGACCATCTGTTGCCGCTACTACTAAAATAGCACCATCCATTTGTGCAGCACCTGTAATCATGTTTTTAACATAGTCTGCGTGTCCCGGACAGTCAACGTGTGCGTAGTGACGAGTTGGAGTATCGTATTCTACGTGTGAAGTGTTGATGGTAATACCACGAGCTTTTTCTTCTGGTGCGTTATCGATTTGGTCGAATGCACGAGCTGCACCACCGTAGTGTTTTGCTAATACTGTTGTGATAGCTGCGGTTAAAGTTGTTTTACCATGGTCAACGTGGCCAATTGTACCCACGTTTACGTGCGGTTTTGTACGTTCAAATTTTTCTTTAGACATTGAGAAGTCCCTCTAAACAAACACGGTTATCGATGGTTCAATAATACCACATTAACCAAATGTAGAAAATTAAATTTTAGTTTTGAGGAGAATTAGGAATTTGGAAACTTTGGAAATGGTGCTGATAGGCGGATTTGAACCGCCGACCTCACCCTTACCAAGGGTGCGCTCTACCAACTGAGCTATATCAGCGCCTGGAGCGGGCAGCGGGAATCGAACCCGCATCATTAGCTTGGAAGGCTAAGGTAATAGCCATTATACGATGCCCGCTGTTCTAAATTCGTCTGTCCCATCAAATCTGGAATACTTTCATAAAACATGGTGGAGGGAGAAGGATTCGAACCTTCGAAGGCTGAGCCGGCAGATTTACAGTCTGCTCCCTTTGGCCGCTCGGGAATCCCTCCACACAAATGAAAACTTGTTTATAAGAGAATGGTGCCGACTATCGGAATCGAACTGATGACCTACTGATTACAAGTCAGTTGCTCTACCTACTGAGCTAAGTCGGCATCTCATAAGCAAGTGAGGCGTATTATAGGGGAATTTTTATCGCTGACAAGTATTTTTTGCAAAATTTTGCGATTTTTTTACTATTCGCCTAATATTCAGTCAAAAAATGTGAGTTCTGATAGATTTTTGGATATTTACTGTAAAATTTTCTGCATAATTACCATTTCTATTGTATATTTCTACCTACTATAATACTTTTATTTTTTCAATTGATTTGTCGTGAACGCAGAATATACATTACCCAACACAGAAAAATTCAGTCCATTTTTGACTTTTAACCGTCAACAATGGGCAGAATTACGTAAATCTGTACCACTTAAACTAACTGAACAAGATCTCCAACCATTGCGTGGTTTTAATGAAGAACTTTCCTTAGATGAAGTGAGTACAATTTACTTACCTCTTACTCGTTTAATTAATTATTATATAGAAGAAAATTTACGTCGTCAGACGGTCATGAATCGTTTCCTCGGACGAAACAATGAAAATGTTCCTTATATTATTAGTATCGCAGGAAGTGTGTCTGTAGGGAAAAGTACTTCAGCTCGTATTCTACAATCTCTGTTATCAAACTGGCCAAAGCCCCGTAAAGTTGATTTGATCACCACAGATGGCTTCCTTTATCCTTTAGAAAAATTAAAAAGGGATAATTTACTGAATAAAAAAGGTTTTCCTGTTTCTTATGATACACCTAAATTAATAAAATTTTTGGCTGATGTTAAATCAGGTAAGCCTAATGTAAGAGTGCCGATTTATTCTCATTTAACCTATGATATTATTCCTAATCAATTTACTTTAGTAGATCGTCCAGATATCTTAATTCTTGAGGGCTTAAATGTGTTACAAAAAGGCTCACAGAGAACACGCCAAACCTTTGTTTCAGATTTTGTAGATTTTTCTATTTACGTCGATGCCGATGAAGAACTTTTACGAGAATGGTATATTCGTCGTTTTTTAAAATTTCGCCAAAGTGCCTTCAGTAATCCTGATTCGTACTTCAAACATTATGCCAAACTCTCTGAACAAGAAGCTATTGAAACAGCTACACAGATTTGGAATAGCATTAATGGTTTAAATTTAAAACAAAATATTCTTCCAACAAGAGAACGTGCCAACCTTATTTTACGCAAAGGTGAAGACCATGCAGTAGAAGAAGTGAAGCTCAGAAAATAATGCTAAAAAAGACCGCACTTTTCATAGCTAGAGAAAGTGCGGTATTCTACTCAAAAGTTTCCACCTATCAATTCAATTCTACGAAAAGCTATTTTTTTAGTTAAAAAATCCTACAAAACCTTGTAGAATAGTCAGACTTAATACAACAATTTGATAACAAATAAAGAGGGAATATGACCGTATTAAACGTACTTATTTATCCAGATGAGCGCTTAAAAACGATCGCAGAGCCTGTTACTGAATTTAATGATGAATTACAAACCTTTATTGATAATATGTTTGATACCATGTATCAGGAAGAAGGCATTGGGCTTGCTGCCACACAAGTAAACGTACATAAACGAGTTATTACAATTGATATTACAGGTGAAAAAACTGAACAATTAGTTTTAATTAATCCTGAATTACTTGATGGTGAAGGCGAAACAGGAATTGAAGAAGGTTGTTTATCTTTGCCTGGTTTCCGTGGCTATGTTCCACGCAAAGAAAAGGTCACCGTGAAAGCCTTAAATCGTCAAGGTAAAGAATTCACATTGCATGCTGATGGTTTATTAGCCATTTGTATTCAACACGAAATTGATCACTTAAATGGGATTGTCTTTGCAGATTATTTATCTCCGCTAAAACGTAATCGCATGAAAGAAAAATTGGTCAAATTACAAAAGCAAATGGCGAAACACCAAGCTTAACTTATATAAATTCGATAAGGTGGATTACTTCCACCTTTTATTAGATGTTCTCACATCCTTATTTTTAACGAAGCACATTATCCAATATGAAACCATTAAAAATCATCTTCGCTGGCACGCCTGATTTTGCCGCACGACATTTACAAGCCTTGCTAGATTCACATCACGAAGTTATCGCTGTTTATACACAATCTGATAAACCAGCAGGGCGTGGTAAAAAATTGCAAGCTAGTGCAGTTAAACAATTAGCCGAACAACACCATATTGCAGTTTATCAACCAAAATCATTACGCAAACAAGAAGCCCAAGCTGAGCTAGCTGCCTTACAAGCAGATATCATGGTGGTTGTAGCTTATGGTTTAATTTTACCTAAAGCTGTATTAGCAATGCCTCGTTTAGGATGTTTGAACGTACATGGGTCATTATTACCTCGTTGGCGTGGTGCGGCCCCCATCCAACGTTCAATTTGGGCTGGTGATACCCAAACTGGGGTCACTATTATGCAAATGGATGAAGGTTTGGACACGGGTGATATGCTTCATAAAGTATATTGCGATATTTCCAAAGATGAAACATCCACTAGCCTTTATAACAAACTGGCGGAACTTGCTCCAAGTGCATTAATTAATGTTTTAGATGGCTTAGAAACAGGGAAATTCCCAGCAGAAAAACAAGATGATGCACAAAGTAACTATGCAGATAAATTATCTAAAGAAGAAGCTAAATTAGACTGGAATCTTTCTGCTGAACAGTTGGAACGCTGTATTCGAGCCTTTAATCCTTGGCCAATGAGTTACTTTAGCACCACGGATGCACAAGGTCATTCACAAACGTTAAAAGTTTATCAAGCGAGCATACTTCCTCACGTAGAAAAGCCAGCAGGCACGATTTTGCAAGCAGATAAAACGGGGATTCAAATCACTACAGCCGAAGGCGTACTGAACTTATTACAACTTCAACCAGCAGGTAAAAAACCAATGTCGGTACAAGATCTATTAAACGGACGTGCAGATTGGTTCCCTGTCGGTAAAGTACTTGAATAAGGTCTAGAATCATGAAAATTTCTCAAAAAAAGACCGCACTTTCAGGTCAAAATCCTCCATCCCAAGCAAATAAACGCTCTCAACGCTCGACTAAAGTTAATTCTGTGCGGGCATTATCTGCACAGATTATTTTACAAGTTTTGGATCAAGGCAAATCGCTATCGGCATTAATTCCAGAGTTACAAAGTCAAATCAAACCTCAAGATCTCTCTTTACTACAGGAAATTTGTTTTGGTGTTTGCCGTGTTCTTCCACGTTTAGAACAAATTATTAAAAAACTTGTAGATAAACAACTAAAAGGCAAAACCCGTATCGTACATTGTTTATTGCTAGTAGGTCTATATCAAATTCTTTATACCAGAATTCCTCCTCACGCGGCTGTAGATGAGGTAGTCAATGCAACTACTCCATTAAAATCTGAAAATTTTCGTGGCTTAATCAATGCAGTGTTACGACGTTTTCTGCGTGAACAAGAACAAATTCTCGCTGTGGTAGATAAAAACTGGCAAACCCTACATCCTGAATGGTTTGTAAATAAATTGAAAAAAGCCTACCCTATGCAGGCACAACATAATTGGCGTGAAATTGTGGAAGCTAATAATCAGAAACCACCTATGTGGATTCGCGTTAATCAACAACATTGTTCTACAGAAAATTACCGCACCTTGCTGTTAGCAGAACAAGAATTAACCAGTTGTACTGATGTAAATCCTTATGCTTTGCGCCTTACTCAACCCATTTCAGTGCAAAACCTACCGCACTTTGCAGAAGGCTGGGTTAGTGTACAAGATGTTCATGCTCAATGGTCATCGATTCTATTGGAACCACAAAATGGAGAACTCATTCTTGATGCCTGTGCTGCGCCAGGTGGAAAAACCACACATATTTTAGAACAAGCTCCACAAGCCAAAGTCATAGCACTAGATGTGGAACAGAATCGTCTAAATCGTGTTACAGAAAACCTACAACGTTTACAACAAAAAGCAGTCGTGATTTGTGGTGATGCGACTCAACCTGATAGTTGGATCCCTAAAGCAGCAGAAGAGTTGATAGGTAAGAAAACTGATCTACAATTTGATCGTATTTTATTAGATGCACCTTGTTCAGCAACGGGTGTAATTCGCCGTCACCCTGATATAAAATGGTTACGTCAAGAACAGGATATTGAGCCCCTAGTCAAATTACAAGAGAAAATTTTAGAAGCACTTTGGAAGAAGCTAAAGCCTAATGGAATACTTTTGTATGCGACTTGTTCCTTACTGCCTGAAGAAAATAGCCAACAAATTACTGCATTTCTAGCAAAAACACCGAATGCTCAATTAGAACAACTGCCTTTTGAACAAGCAGAAGGCGAAATTGGTAAACAATTTTTCCCCTGTGAACAAGGCGGTGATGGCTTCTACTATGCAAAATTAAAAAAGAAAAATAACATTTAATATTAAAATAGCAGTTAGCGGATACTACTTAGTATAGTTATTATTGATGATTTTAGTATGACTATCACAGTGCTCCACCTGAGATTATACTTTAATGTCACAACTGTCTCATATGTTTGCTAACTGTCATATTTATTTTATCGACTGATAGCTTCAAGTGACTTAACATTGGCTTTCCAATGCTCTGCTTTGAGGTTTGCTTAATGTGAGTTTACCAGCTGTTATATAACGGCTGTGCCATCAGGTAATAAATGGTCAAATTTTTTAAAATTTAACCGCACTTTTATACCAAGACAGACACTATCAAATTTAAAATCATTTTCTATAAATACTTGTGCAATATTCAAAGGCATTCATTACAGCCTTCCCTAATTCCTCATCTGAAAGTAATAATGGGTATTTAAACTCTATCACTTTTCCATCAGTGGATTTTACAGAAGTATATCCTCCTAAACTATCTTGATGATGTGGAGTAATATTAATAGAGTGTTCATTCATATATACTGATACAAAAAGCATATTTTTATAAATGGCTTTTTTGGTTTTGTATCCAAAAATATCTTTTAACATCTGTTCAGTTCTTTTAGATAAAGATTTAAACTCTTCTGAATTAAATATTTTATGAAACTCTGCCAAACCAATCTCTCTACTTAGGGATAACTTATATTTTATTATCATTCCAAGTTCAATATTGCTAATATCAGGTGGATAAAATTGAATATCTTGATTTGGTTCAGTAATCCAAGCCATTCCATAATGTAAATACATAACAGAAACATATTCTTTATTTTTTTCAATTAGTACGCTCTTAGGTTTCATTATTTAATCTCCTTAACGATAATGTTAACCCCTTTGGATCTTGCATATTCAGTAGATCTATTTATTGCCTTCAATTGTTCTTTATTTGAACCATAAGGAATTGCTAAATAAATTTCCCTATTTTTAATTTGTTCACTTGTAATGCGTATACTATTTTGCTTACCATCTTCGGTAAAATTCACCATATCATCAACATACTTATTCAATTGATGAGTAATTCGTTTTGGATCTTGGTAAGTTTTAGAACCTACGGTATCCATCGTTTTAGCACTCACTGCTGTGCCATCAGGCAATAGATGGTCAAATGTTTTAAAGTTTGGTTTAATTTCATTCAAATTCAACGTACCTTCAGGAAGAGAAGTGGTTTGTAAATACTCTTCCCAAGCCTTACCCTGCTTTTGAATACCTTTTCCCCATTCAATATTAACTACTTTGTTAGATAATGCACCCTCTTTAAGTGCTAATTTACCAACATTTTTTATACCTGAATGAGCTAACCCTGCAATACCAGAAAGTGTACTAATTGCTGTCAATTCATTTGATAAATAAACTTTCATCCGAATTAAATCAGCTTCATCTCGATAACCTGCTGCTTCTAATTCATCTGCCTGTTTTAATTCTGCCCGAGTATTTTCTGATAGAGTATCAATAGGTGATAACACCGCCTTTTTAATTTCATTACCAATTTTTCTTAATTGCTCTTTAGCTGTTTCATCTCCTTTTAAAGCATTTACCGTAATTTCTGTCAAAATAACCGCATTTTCTACAGGTTCATCAACAGAAATTTTCATTAACGCCTGCTTAGCAAGATTTTCCATTCTTTGGCTTTGCATTTCACCGTGAAGTCTGGATACTTCTTGGAATTCAGCATCAACCAAGTGATTATAATTTTCTCGAGAGCGATAATCTTTGAAACTAGAATGAGCTGTACAAAGCGTAACAAGCTCTTTAGCACATTCTGCGGTCATTTTATTGCGACAGGCCTCATCCAATTTATTA
Source organism: Mannheimia massilioguelmaensis (assembly GCF_000940515.1). NCBI lineage: Bacteria > Pseudomonadati > Pseudomonadota > Gammaproteobacteria > Pasteurellales > Pasteurellaceae > Mannheimia > Mannheimia massilioguelmaensis. The sequence goes on along the minus strand of NZ_CDQL01000003.1, from coordinate 127,877 downwards.
TTTCTTTCCCGATCTAATGCTCCTAATTCATTAATTCTTGCTTGCAACGAAGAGCAATCGCCGCCTTGAGCTAAACATTGATCACGCTTTTTACTTAAGCGAGCCAACTCTTCGGCTTCGTGTCTGAATAAATAATTATTCTCCACCGCTCGTTTCCCCACATCAGCTCCAACGGCTGCTGATTGTGTACTCTCCCCAATCAATCCAGCTGCTAGGCCGCCTGCAAGTTGGCTTAGGAATACCACATTTTGTTTTTCGTTTTCTGTCAGTTGCTCTGTAGTTTTGCCTTGGTAAAGGGTTTCGGTAATCAATTTTGCTACCGCTTCACTGCCTGCCCCGGCGGCTGCGCCTGCTAGGGCGTTGTTGCCCGTTGCTGCCGCTTCTACTGCGCCAAGTAAGGCATGAGCCATTAAGTTCGCTTGTGGATTTACTGTACCATCGGCGTTTTGTGTATACTTTTTGATTTGTTCATTTAAGTAAGGAGAGGCTAATCCCACGGCTGCTTGGTTGATGTCTTTTGCTGCTAATCCTTGCAATGCGGCTGTCACCGCATCTACCGCGCGTTTGGTTGTACTTCCCGTGCCGTAGTTTTTATCATAACGCTTTTGTTTATTATCCCAAGCCGCTTTAAGTGGGGTATAATCTGGGTGCTCTGCGATTTCTTTATCACTTTTTCCCTCGTTTTTGAGACGAGTAGCCACTTTACCAGCTTCTAACTTCGCTTTTTCAACCGCTTCTCGTTCATTGTACGTGTAAATCTGCATTGCCTTTTCTGCAATCTCACCGATGCCTTTCACTAACTCTTGCGTTTCTTTCACTTCGTTAATGTCATGTTTCTTGACCTTTTGGTTGGCATGTTCGGTATCACGATTGAGATTTTGAAGTGTCATTTCCCCATTGGGGTCTTTTGTCAGCGTAATATTGATATTCTTGCCTACTGCTGCTTTGGTGGTACTTTGCTCACTTTCATTTTTATTGCCCAGTAAGCTTAGCGCTGACATTGGATTTATTCCATTTGTACCACCGCTAATAGAGCCACTTCTTGTTTCTAGTTCGCTGTAGTTTTGAATGTTACTTGTGGTCAGCGTGCCTGTTTCCAAGCGGTTATTTGCTTGGCTTGCATCACTGGTAATAACGGCTCCGTCAAGATGAGTGTTGTTATGGACTTTAACATCCATTCCCCCTTTGCCAATTTCCACACTCGCTTGCTTTTCTACTTGTACCGTGTTCAGTTTCGCTGAATTATAGGCAGCATTAGCACTCGCTCCAGATGTTGAAACACTTCCCCCGGCTTGAGTTTGATGGCTATCGTATTTTGTTACATCTTGGCGGCTAATGGCATCAAGTGCCTGAACATCCCCTTTCCAATGCTCTGCTTTGAGATTAGTTGCATCTAAGGTTAGTTTGCCAGCAGAATGAGTGACAAACTTATCTGTGTGTAGTTGGTTGTTTTGCCAGCTTTCCGTATGGCTGTTTTCCTTGCCTTTGCCAACACTGCCTGATGCCTCAACACCCATTCCATAACTGTCACCAGTAAAGCCAACAAAGACGCCCACACTTGTACTGTGATTTTTATCGGTGGTGTCCATACTGAACCGTTCTGGTCTCGCATTGACATAATCATTAAATTGTTTTTGACTCCAATTTAATTCTGTTGCTGCTAAGGATAACCTTCTATGCTCCCAGCCATACATATGCATTGAAATTACAAAGCAGATCTCTATTTATTAAGAATATTTCATCATTAGATCATATATAGGGGATAGATGTGGTTCTAATGGTGTTGGTTTATAACTTTCCAAGATACTTTCGTTTTCATTTACTAAAAAATGGACATTAGCTCCTTTCTCCAGCATTAGTTTTAAAAGATCTAATCTATCAGGCAAATACCCTATCATTGATAAAGGAATGAGATTATCTTGATTTGGAATATTAGGATCTGCTCCCGCATTTAATAATGCCATTGCTGCTTCAACATTTTTTGACCTCATAGCATAATGTAATGGCGTCATTCCGTAGCGATCCTGAGCATTAATATCTAATCCATTATCAATATAGAACCTAACAAGATTCAAACTCGGATTGAAATAACACAAAATTCTATGTAAATAGTTCCACTTATCAAACTCAGTTATTTTTTTTATATCGGCAATTTTCTTATCTAAGAATACCTCAGTTAAAAAATTGATATTTTCATTAGAGTTCGCTTCTACAATAAGTTCTTCAAGCTCTAGTTCATTTAGTAATGATAATTTCATTCTATTTATCTCCATTCATAAATTTTTGCATATCTTGCTTGATCTCAAGAATATCAGCTTTCCCTGGCATTTCATTTTTATGACTACGATTTTCAGACATATTTTCTAGCCTGAACCGTTCTGGTCTCGCATTAACATAATCATTAAATTGCTTTTGACTCCAATTTAATTCTTTTGCTGCTAAGGATAACCTTCTATGCTCCCAGCCATACATATGCATTGAAATTACAAAGCAGATCTCTATTTATTAAGAATATTTCATCATTAGATCATATATAGGGGATAGATGAGGTTCTAATGGTGTTGGTTTATAACTTTCCAAGATACTTTCGTTTTCATTTACTAAAAAATGGACATTAGCTCCTTTCTCCAGCATTAGTTTTAAAAGATCTAATCTATCAGGCAAATACCCTATCATTGATAAAGGAATGAGATTATCTTGATTTGGAATATTAGGATCTGCTCCCGCATTTAATAATGCNCCATTCCCCCTTTGCCAATTTCCACACTCGCTTGCTTTTCTACTTGTGCCGTGTTCAGTTTCGCTGAATTATAGGCAGCATTAGCACTCGCTCCAGATGTTGAAACACTTCCCCCGGCTTGAGTTTGATGGCTATCGTATTTTGTTACATCTTGGCGGCTAATGGCATCAAGTGCCTGAACATCCCCTTTCCAATGCTCTGCTTTGAGATTAGTTGCATCTAAGGTTAGTTTGCCAGCAGAATGAGTGACAAACTTATCTGTGTGTAGTTGGTTGTTTTGCCAGCTTTCCGTATGGCTGTTTTCCTTGCCTTTGCCAACACTGCCTGATGCCTCAACACCCATTCCATAACTGTCACCAGTAAAGCCAACAAAGACGCCCACACTTGTACTGTGATTTTTATCGGTGGTGTCCATACTGAACCGTTCTGGTCTCGCATTGACATAATCATTAAATTGTTTTTGACTCCAATTTAATTCTGTTGCTGCTAAGGATAACCTTCTATGCTCCCAGCCATACATATGCATTGAAATTACAAAGCAGATCTCTATTTATTAAGAATATTTCATCATTAGATCATATATAGGGGATAGATGTGGTTCTAATGGTGTTGGTTTATAACTTTCCAAGATACTTTCGTTTTCATTTACTAAAAAATGGACATTAGCTCCTTTCTCCAGCATTAGTTTTAAAAGATCTAATCTATCAGGCAAATACCCTATCATTGATAAAGGAATGAGATTATCTTGATTTGGAATATTAGGATCTGCTCCCGCATTTAATAATGCCATTGCTGCTTCAACATTTTTTGACCTCATTGCATAATGTAATGGCGTCATTCCGTAGCAATCCTGAGCATTGACATTAATTCCTTTACTAATTAAATGCTCAATCATTTTTCTAGATGGTTCATCAGATTCAAATCCTAGTAAAGATTTATGTAACCAACTCCATCCTTCTTTGGGTGATGTTTCTAAATAGCTTCTATCTCCCTGTTTGAATAAGTCTTCTAATAAATCAAAATCATCTGTAGCAATCGCTTCGAGAATATTAACCCCTAATCTAATATTTTTATCCATTTATTTTCTCCCTTTTTCAAATTTTTTCATATCACTAATAATAGGCTCAATATTATCCCTACCCGGCATTTCATTTTTATGACTACAATTTTCAGACATATTAAAATAATATCCTAAGCTAAAGCTTCAATCCAAAAGTAACATAATGAATCATCCGAAAAACCTAACTGATAATTTTTAAAAAAAATAAAATCTAATTCATTTATATCTTTCGATTTTTTTAAATTAAAATGAATTTTATTTTTTTCAAGGAATTCAGTTATTTCAGAAAGAATAATTTTACATAGTTCTAGATTAGAATATTCCAGGAGATCATTAAAACTAAAAGATGATACAGTATCATTATAGATATATACATTTAATTTTCCATAATTAAGTATCCCTTTATTTCTCTTTTTCTGTGGTTCATAATGAATTGGTGTTCCGATTTTTTTTATTAAATAATCTTTATTATCACCTAATTTAAACCCCAATATTTCCCCATTAAGGATAAAATTTAAAATTTCAGATTTAGTTATTTTCATTTTTATTTCTCTCTAAAAATAATTTTAGATTTTTAAATTCTCTAGCTTTAGAATCCCCATTTTGAGATGCCATTTTAAATCCAGCCTCTGAATGCTTGATTAAAAAATCTCTAAACATTTTATTGTTAAGTAAAGCCTGAGCTTTTTCTACATCTTTAGCATTATACGAAGAAAATACTGGTTTAAATATAACATTACCTTTATCCCCAGGTAGTGCTTTTAATTCAATTTTACCAATATTGAAATGAACGCCTTTAACCAATAGATCTGGGGCAATTTTTTGAGATTTAATAATATTTTTAATAAACTCAGGATCGCAATCATTATGCACCCATACCCCTTCATTATCCGCTGCCGCTCCTTTAATAAAGTAAGTATGATCTTTATCCACTGTCATATTATAGGCTTTCAGCTCTTCTGCTTTTATAGTGATATTGGAAACCGTCTGCCACTCACCGTTTACCGATAACAAACGATAACCTTTTTGCAGATATTGGGCATCAACCCATTGAGCTTTTGCTATGTCCCCTTGGTAATAATGCCCCTCGGAAGATACTGGAGTACTACCTGATAATACTTGTGTAAAGAATGGATGAATTTTGTTTGATACAATAGTTTGGTATTTTCCTCTGTTGTCTGTGATTTCTACATAGACAGTGTAATCATACGGATTACTGTAGTGAGCTTGGACTTTCTGATAAGTTGTGATACCGGTTATTTCATTTTTTGCCTGCACTTTATCGCCAACTTTAATGGATGAAATCGGTTGATAGCCTTTATCTGTTTTGACTTCCATATCGCCACGGAAAGAGCAAGTTCCTAAACTAGCGCTCGATTTAGCCTTAGGAATAGCAATTTCTTTGCCTGATTTGGTAACTATTTTTGCTGTTGTCCCTACACCTGTTTTAACAATAGCACCAACACCTGTTAATGCTGTCACCACATCCGTCACCATATTGCCAAACTCTTTTCCAGCATTAAAAGAACCTACTGTTCCTGCCTGTTCATAGTAAACTTGCATTTTATCGAGTTTAGCTAAATACTCCTGTTTAGTCATATTAGCAATATGAGAGATAGTATCTTCTCTCGCTATCAATTCTTTCATCGCCAAAATGGTTTCTATTGGGCTTGAGAGCGTGGAAATCAATCCATCAACGCTCTCAGCGAGATTCTCAGGAACACCAGCAACTACCCCCGATACAAAACTGACATCTTGCCCAACATCAACCAATCCCCAATATAATCGAACTCTGTCTTCACAACGAGTATCACCATGGCAGGATTCTAATTCTTGTGAGCGTTTCTGCTCCTGCCAGTTTGATAGGTAGTTATTCTCCACCACTCGTTTCCCCACATCAGCCCCAACTGCTACCGATTGTGCACTATCCCCAATCAATCCAGCTGCCAAACCGCCTGCAAGTTGGCTTAGGAATACCACATTTTGTTTTTCGTTTTCTGTCAGTTGCTCTGTAGTTTTGCCTTGGTAAAGGGTTTCGGTAATCAATTTTGCTACCGCTTCACTGCCTGCCCCGGCGGCTGCGCCTGCTAGGGCGTTGTTGCCCGTTGCTGCTGCTTCTACTGCGCCGAGTAAGGCGTGAGCCATTAAGTTCGCTTGTGGATTTACTGTACCATCGGCGTTTTGTGTGTACTTTTTGATTTGTTCATTTAAGTAAGGAGAAGCTAATCCCACCGCTGCTTGGTTGATGTCTTGTGCCGCTAATCCTTGTAATGCCGCTGTCACCGCATCTACCGCGCGTTTGGTTGTACTTCCCGTGCCGTAGTTTTCATCATAATGCTTTTGCTTATTATCCCAAGCCGCTTTGAGTGGGGCATAATCTGGGTGCTCTGCGATTTCTTTATCACTTTTTCCCTCGTTTTTGAGACGAGTAGCCACTTTACCAGCTTCTAACTTCGCTTTTTCAACCGCTTCTCGTTCATTGTACGTGTAAATCTGCATTGCCTTTTCTGCAATCTCACCGATGCCTTTCACTAACTCTTGCGTTTCTTTCACTTCGTTAATGTCATGTTTCTTGACCTTTTGGTTGGCATGTTCGGTATCACGATTGAGATTTTGAAGTGTCATTTCCCCATTGGGGTCTTTTGTCAGCGTAATATTGATATTCTTGCCTACTGCTGCTTTGGTGGTACTTTGCTCACTTTCATTTTTATTGCCCAGTAAGCTTAGCGCTGACATTGGATTTATTCCATTTGTACCACCGCTAATAGAGCCACTTCTTGTTTCTAGTTCGCTGTAGTTTTGAATGTTACTTGTGGTCAGCGTGCCTGTTTCCAAGCGGTTATTTGCTTGGCTTGCATCACTGGTAATAACGGCTCCGTCAAGATGAGTGTTGTTATGGACTTTAACATCCATTCCCCCTTTGCCAATTTCCACACTCGCTTGCTTTTCTACTTGTACCGTGTTCAGTTTCGCTGAATTATAGGCAGCATTAGCACTCGCTCCAGATGTTGAAACACTTCCCCCGGCTTGAGTTTGATGGCTATCGTATTTTGTTACATCTTGGCGGCTAATGGCATCAAGTGCCTGAACATCCCCTTTCCAATGCTCTGCTTTGAGATTAGTTGCATCTAAGGTTAGTTTGCCAGCAGAATGAGTGACAAACTTATCTGTGTGTAGTTGGTTGTTTTGCCAGCTTTCCGTATGGCTGTTTTCCTTGCCTTTGCCAACACTGCCTGATGCCTCAACACCCATTCCATAACTGTCACCAGTAAAGCCAACAAAGACGCCCACACTTGTACTGTGATTTTTATCGGTGGTTTTGTTATCGGTGGTGTCCATGACCCCTTTGGACAAAAGGCCTTCTTTGCCCTCAAGGTGTAATGTATCTTTTACTTTGGTATCAACACCCTCCAACTCAACTTTACCGCTTTCTGAAATCAGTGAGACATTCCCACCCTTCAGGTTGCTTTTAGCGTGCGTAATGGTTTCTGTTTGGCTTTCTCTTTCTTGTTTCTGGCTGCCAACACTCACCGCAATTTTCATCGCTGGATTTTCTGTAGCGGCGGTATTTTCTGTGAGTGTGTTATCAAGATTGCCTAGCGTATCTGCCACTTTACTCACATTTTGAGCTGCAATAATTGCATCTTCCGCTGCTTTTACTGCATAAACCCCTTTCAGTTTGTCATTTTGTGTCGCCTTGGCTTTCTGTACAGATTGATGTGCCGATTGCATCGCATTAGTGACTGGTGTACTCAGAGCAAGGCTTAATCCCGATTGACTAAATTCGTATTTATCAGTGCTATGAACAACATCTTTCCCTGCTTCCACTCGTACACCATTTTTGCCTAAAATGACCGCACTTTTATCATTAGCCACCATCACATCAACATTATTGGCTTTGGCTTGATGACCTGCTTTCACCATCACGTTGCCACTTTCACTGGCAAGCGTATTACGTACTGTGCTTTGTATCGCACCATCAAGGGTGTTTTCTTGACGGATTTTTTGGCTACCAATCGTAAAGCCTATTTCTCCGCCGTTTAAAAATCCACTACGTTTGGTTTCTTTGATATGTTGCTCATACTGTTGATTGGTTGCTGTGCTTAAGTTCACATGATTACCCCCCGAAAGCAACACATCTTCATTGCGAGAAACCGCTAATACACTTTCTGCATTTAAATCATTGCCTGCCTGTAGCACAAGCCCTTTACCCGTTAGCTCTGTCCCTTTGTGGGTCAATTCTCGTTTATTATCATATTGCTTGGTCGTTTGACTTGCCACCACACTACCACTTTTCGTTTCATGAAACTCTTCATAAGCCGTTTGGCGTGTGGCGGTGCCTAATACCATATCATTTTCAGCCAAGGCTATCAGTTTCCCTTTAGCATCTAAATCTGCCCCTTCAGAAGAGAGATTCTTGGCTCGCAGCTCGACTTGACCATTGCCTGCAATATGGCTAACCACTATATTCTTGTCACTTTGCTTACGATAATGATTGCCACTGCCAATATTTTCATCAACGCCCACATTAACCTTGGTGAGATGAAGATGATTTTGGGCTTTCAGATAGGTTTCGCCTTGACCATCATTAATAATCTCTGCGCCTGCCATATTGACATTGTTGGCATGAATGTACAATGCGCCATTTTCCCCTTTAACGTGTAGCAACGCTTTGCGGTCAAGCGCAGTTTCTGCCCGATTAAACTCCGCCATATCAATATCACTGGTTCGAGTGGTAGAGTGGTGAATAAAATCACCGCCTACATCCAATAAAATAGCTCGATTAGCCTCAATCGTACCACCAATATTCTCAACATTACCTTTCACATTACCTGTCACCACATTCCCTGTGACGGTGCCACTATTTTTCAAATGCATCGCATTAAATTGCACCCACTCACGCCCAGCTATTCTACCTTCATTCAAGATTGCATTGCTGTTTAGGCTAAGGCTATTTGCAGAAAGTAATGTCCCTTGGCTATCAATATCCCCTTTGCGTGCAACTGCATACACTTTAGGGGCTAAGACTGAAATCGTTTCGCCATTTGCTAAGCGTACTGATTTTGTTTCAAACCAGACAATATCCGAGGTAAGCTGTGCGACCTGTTTAGGCGATAATGTTACACCTAAACGCAAATTAAATTTCTCCGCAAAAGTTATCCCCGCATCCATCAAGGCTTTATATTGACTATCAAAATTCGTATAGTTGCCTAAATATTGTCTGCCTGTCAGTTGATTGATTTGTTCTCGCACTAAACGTTGCTCGTAATAGCCATCGCCTAAGCGTTTTTGTACATTGTTGTGATCATGTCTTAATGCATTGAACATATAATCCGAACTTAACCAGCGTTTTTTGTCGGTAAATACAGGATCGGTTTCAATTAAAACGTGGCTATCAGCATTCGGATTAATTTTATAAAGACTAGAACTTGGCAATGGCGAACTCTCACCTGTTGTTTTTTCCACAAGTGAGTGGCTATCAAAATCATATTGATCAAAGACCTGAGCAACTGGCAACGTAATGCTTTTTTCAGGGTTACTTAACAAGCCTGATTGTTCAGAGGTATTCACTCGTTTGTATTTATTTTTAAAACTGCCTGTTTTACTTTTACGTTTTTTTAAGTAGCTATAATACTTATCACCATAAGTTTCGGTAATTTGGCGACCTTGCTCCTGTTTCATCTCCAAATTACCATTTAAAGCAAAATGACCACCGATTAAAATACGGCTTTTATCATTCACAAACTTATCAGTAGTCACGCTTAAATCACTGCCTGATAAAATCTCCCCTGCCTGACTTTGAGTAACTACATTTTCTTTAATAACTTCTTTGTTTATTTTCGTTACCCAATAATCTTTGTATTCGACTCCTGCAAGTGAAGCAAATTTTTGGTTATGTGCAGAAATTGCTGTATTGAGTTGGGTAAAGGCATTTTGGTTGTCTTTAACCCATTGCCAATAGGCTGGTAACACTTTTTTCTCAAAATGAGATTTTTCAGTTAAATAGGTTTGATATGCTTTATCATACAAAGCCTTATAGGCATGATATTCAGCAAGTAATTTTTCATAGGCTTGTTGAGCTGCTGCATTCCCATTAATAGGTGCTTCAGGCTTAATTGGAGCGACAGGTTCAACTGGGACTTTGGCATTATTCAACAATTCAGCTAGATTCTCACGCATAGTCGGCTTAATCGCAAAATATTGCCACGCTGAATCCTTAGGAAGATAATAGGAATGTACTGAGAGCTGGCAGTTAGGTGCAACACCACCGCCAACACATTGATTAGCTTCAGGTAAATAATTAGATTGCACATCATTATTAAATGGTTTTTCAATCTCCTCAGGTTTTGAATTCACTCGCCAGCCATTACGTCCACGAGATTTTGACCACCAGCTCAATAAACGTCTATCTAAACGTAATTCAGATTCAGGCACACCACTCGGCACAATGTAATACCAATCTACAGCTTTATCAGACACCACCTGCAATTCACTCTTAAAGAAATCATTGGTATTATTGATTTTGTGAACATTGAGGCTCATCTTGCCTAAACTCTCAATTAATGCACTGTGATTATTAATTACCTCTGCCGAACCTTCTGCTTCATCAGCACTATTTAATCGCCCTCCAATATGTAACGATCCTGCACTAAATAACGCAGTAGCATCTTTGGTCTTACCTGAATAAAAATGATTTTGGTTGGTAAGTTGTTTTACCCCTAAATCTAATCGCTCTCGTGCGGCAATAATTGGGCTTGCAACGACATCTGTTTTCTCATCATGATTGATTAATTGAGTTGCATGCAATGCCACATGATCACCATAAATCCGACCGGTTCCCACATTCTCAATAGTCTTCGCCTTAATAACGTTTTTAGCTTTATCGTCATTTTCTTGTCGGCTTGAAATCAATCCTCGATTGGTTACAGTATCGGCTACTTGAATGCGAACATTACCGCCTTGAATTTCACCTGTTTTGGTCTGAGCTAAACGATCTGCTGAGATCTTAATATGCTGTTTTGCTCCAACAACCCCTGATTGTTCAACCGATTTTTTGCTATTCAGCTTGATATTTCCTTTATGGGCTAAAATCTTCGCAGTATCTGTATTCTCAATGTTTTTAGTTGCCAATAGCTCAACAGATTGGCTTGCTTGAATACTATTTTTGTTAATAACTCTGCCATTTGTATCAATTACCACATCACCGGCACTCGCTCCAATATGCCCAGCGTTACGTACTCCAACTCCTTTTTCTGTGCCAATTAAATAAATTTTACCTGAATACATTCCACCTAATTTGCCTACATCAATGGCAAATTGCGGTTGGCTTTCATCTGCAAGCGGTTGTTTAGTGCTAATTATTTGCAAATTATTGTCGGAATCTGAACGCTTAACGGTATTTTTACCTGCTATTACTTTGGCTTCTTTTTTCGACCAAATTCCTGCATTTACTTGGGTTTCACGGGCAAGAATTTCCGTGTAATCTACATTGCTGTTATCTAAGCCCTTACCCGCAATAGCCACTTTGCCTTTCTCAACTTGGAATTTTTCCACCACACCATGGTTAATCTCTGGCTTTCCTGTGGTAAAGGTCGCACGGTCGGCATTAATCACACCGCAACCATCACAATGTAATCCGCTTGGGTTGGCAATAATCACATGGGCTTTTTTACCAGCCACTTCCATATAGCCTTTCATTACACTTGGTTTGCTTGAATTCACTTCATTTAAAATGACTTTTGCTTCGCCTCGAGCAAGGTAAGGGTTAGCGGTGATGTTTCCAGCTAATTGAGTTGAAGTGTTGGTGCGGCTGTTATTTAAAATTGCCCCTTTTTCAGCCACATCAAATTGTGAATATTTATTATGGGAAAGGCCTTTATCATTTGGGGTTTGGATATTTACTTGAGGTAAGCCATTGGCGGTAGAAAGGATAATCGGTTGTTGGGTTTTCGGGGCGGTTTTGTCGGCACGTATAATTAAGGCATCCGCCAGTACCAAATTTGAAAATGATACAAAACCCAGTGCACAAAATAAGCTGAATACCAGTGTTTTTAGTCGAACCGTTATGCTTGGAAAACTAAAATTCTTTTTCTCAGTGGATTTTCCTTCTGATTTTGCTAGCTCAGAAACAACCACCAAGCGTTGTAAGGTTTTATTGAAAACAACACGGAAACAATGTTTATTCATAACAGTTCCTTCTATTATTTAATTATTTAAATAGACTTTATCTAACACATTTAAAAACTATAGCCAACATTAAATCCTGCTACAGTATTTGAGGTACGAAAACCTTGAGGCTTTTCAATTGGTTTGCCCACAAAAACATCATAATAAAACCCCTTCACTGCGCCTTTAAGTCCTATCGCAGTTCCGATTAAATGTTTTCCCAATTGATTTTCTGTTGACCAACCCGAAACTCTACCAGCATCCATCGCCCAATAAAGAGCATGATTCGGGTTAAAATGCCAAATTAGTTCATTCTGCCAATTCCAACCTTGTTCTCCAGAAAGCGTAAGCTCGCCATCGAAGCCCCGCACAGTATAACGACCACCAATTGAAAATCTATCTTGCAGAATTAAAGGCGTTTTATTCCATTGAGCATTTAAACTACTTTGCCATTCCCACATTTGATTTTTTATTTGAAATGGTTTTGTTAAACTCACACTTGCAGTAATAATTTTAGGTCGAGAGGTGCCTTCTCCATAAGCCTCTTCAGGTGCTGACAAAGCACCACGAGCTGCTGTACCTCGTTTAAAATTCACCGAAAATTCAAGGCTTGCAGAATCTAAATATTCTTTATGTGAAATACCAACTTCCCAACCTGCCATTCGGCGTTTTTGTACTGTAATTTCGGAACCATCAATATAATTTTGTGATTGACGAGACCAAAGTGCGGTAGAAATCGTCGTTTTTCTTCGACTATCTCGATAAAGAAGATAAGAAAGCATCAGCTTGTCAGTGTCACTTTCACCTGAATAAATATAATTATTATCAAAAGCCTCAAAAACTTGTTGATGATAACGATTTTGAGTATGTGACAACGCTAATTGCCAATAACCGAATGGAATAGAGTAATAAAGAGTGAAGTTTTTGGATTCACGACTGCCTTTATCATCACCTTTTTGCTTAATAGAATGAGTAAATGAGCTATAAAACAAATCATTTGCTGAAAAAATATTATCAATAGAAAGTGTACCACTTGCTTGCCATTTACCTGTAGCTTTTGAACCAGCATCATCAAGCCCTAAATTGAAACGAAATGGGAAAGCTTGATTGTAGGTAATTTTTAAATCACTCTCACCAATCTCTGCGTTATCAGTTTCGCTAGGAATAATTTCAATATTAGCATCAACGGTTGGCACACGTTTGAGGTTTTCTAAAGATTGTTCAATATCTCGTACATTCAGCACATCACCTGAATCAAATGTTAACCCTGTGAATGCATGTAATCGAGTAAAACGTGGAACTAGGCTACTATCTGTAATAATTGTATTACGAACTTTACCTATAATCACCGTTAAGGCTAATTTACCCGAATTTAAGTCTTGTTCTTGTGTCACAACACGAGTCGTTACATAACCTTGCTCAATAATTTCATTTTGAATTTGTTTTATCAAAATGCCTAATCCCTGACTACCAAAACAATGGGGCAAGGTAAAATGAAGGTGTTCAGCTGCTTTATCTAATGCCCATTGGAATTGGCTTTTGGGGATGGAGGAACCGTAATCAATTAAAGTAATTTGATGGATAGGATAGCAAGGAGATTCTTTATTCGATAAGCTAAGTGATTCATTTAGTTCGGTATCTAACCGTACATCTGCTTGAGGTTGTAGCACTTTAGCCTGATGTCGTTGATATTGTTGCTGGCGCTGTTGCTGGTCCGCATCAATTTTCTGCTGAGTTCGATCCAATGGCTCTGCATGAGATATTGCAGAAGTAGCAAACAATATAATACTTAAAATAACACGTTGATAATTATTCATAAATTATTAAAAAAGAGCTGATGGGTTTCGGTAGTCTATAAGATTACTGATTCTTTTGCAAATAAGAATCAATCTTAACAATGACAATGTTTTTAATACTAAGCTATAACTAGTTTGGTCATCATTCTGCCATAATAAAAATCCTGATCAAATTAATTAATCAGGATTTTATCAATTTTAGTTAAATTGTATTTGGCAACAGTGGCATAGTACAAAAATTTTTGAATATCATACCGCACTTTTTGTTTTAGATATGTGGTGGATAATCTCGTGTTCCACCTAATTTTACATAAGCATCACGTTTAGGATCCACGACTTTAGCTCGCTCAATCATATTTTCCACCGTCATTCCTTGTATTAAAATAGAAAAAGTCACCACCGCATAAGTCATAAGAATAATTACATCTCGTAAATCCGCAGTAATGCCCTCGCCTTGAATAGTGACAAGCTTATCAGGAATTGATAACGCCATCGCCAATGCTAAGCCTCCACGTAAACCACCCCATGTTAAAATCCGTAAGGTATAAGGATTATAAGTACGAAAACGTAACATTATTTGATAAGGAACCCATAAACTAACGTAACGAGCCAGTAAACAAACTGGAATGGCAACTAACATTAAAATTGAACTTTCAGCATTAAACTCAACTAACAAAAGCGCTAATCCAATTAATAAAAATAATAAAGAATTTAAAGAATGATCAATCATTTCCCAGAAGTGATCGAGGTGTTGTTTACTTTGCTCAGAAAAGCCTTGTCGGCGTGTCCAGTTACCAATCATAATCCCAGCAGTAACCATCGCCAATGCACCAGAAATATGCAACCAGTTAGCTAAAATAAAGCCAGCGGTAGGAATGGTTAAAGTCAATAAAATTTCTAAACTTCCATCATCTGTTGCAGAAATCAATACATGGGCAATAAAACCAATGCATAACCCAAATAAAATGCCTCCAACGGCTTCATGTAAAAACAATCCAAGTACGGACATGAGACTAGGTTCTTCGCCACTAAAAGCAACGGAAAATACTGTCGTAAAAATCACTAAGCCAACACCATCATTAAATAATGACTCACCTTCTACCTGCATAGATAAGCGTTTAGGTGCTTTTAAATTTTTAATAATCGCTAATACGGCAATAGGGTCTGTAGGTGAAATTAAAGCCCCAAACAATAAACAATAAATAAAGTTGATGTGAAAACCAATTAAATCAGCAGCCATATAAATTAAGCCACCGATTAGAAAGGTTGAGGCTAAGGTGGAAAATAGAGCGAACACCGCAATTTCACGGCGTTGTTCTTTCATTAAAGGTAATTTAATTCCTAAAGAACCAGCAAATAATAAGAAACCTAGCATACCGTTTAGCAAGAAATTTTTAAAATCCAATTCTTGCATAATGTGAGCCGCCATGTGATCAAGATGAAACCAATCTAATAATCCAAGCCCAATTAAAATTAGTGAACTCACCATGGCAGAGGCGGTAATGGCAATAGTAGATTGAATACGATCGCTTAATTTGCTAGTTAAAAAAGCGAGAAAAATGGAGATGCTAAACAGTAAGCAAATATAAGCATACACACCCATGACAGCTAACCTTTAAATAAAAAATGAGTGGAAAGTATAAATAATATGCAACAAATTAGAAAGTTAAAATCATCAAAATACCAACATTACGTTAATAAAATTTTCCTCAATATAACCGCACTTTTATACCATAAAGTACAAATTCGCACCCCTAGTATAAAAAGTGTATACTTGTCTTATCCTCTACTCTATAAAAAGGAACAACTATGACAATTAATACTCTACTTGCTCAAGATGTGTGGAAAGATATTGGTAAAAACGTACAATTCACTATCTTAGAACTTAAGCGTGAAGATCAAGCGGTTGAAAAAGAAGCCATTATTGAATTTGCGGATCGTTATCAAGCTATCCTTCGCTCATTACGCATTAGAGCAGAAGATTCTAATTTAAAAGCAACGCTTGGCTTTAGCCGTAAAGCTTGGGATTATTTATTCCCCGATGCTCCCGTTCCCGCTGAATTGGAAATTTTTGAAGGATTAGCTGGGCCTGAATATAAAATGCCTGGTACCAAAGGGGATATTTTTCTACATATCCGTGCGAATGATGAAATGGTGATTTATGAAGTTCTCTCATTATTCCGTAAATCCTTGAAAGATGTGAGTAAAGTCATCGATGAAACCAAAGGTTTTCGTTATTTTGAAGGGCGTTCGATTATCGGCTTTATTGATGGAACAGAGGTTCCAACAGGTGTTGAACAACTTGAATGCTCATTAATTGGGGAAGAAGATCCTGAATTTATTAATGGCTCTTATGCCTTTGCACAAAAATGGCGCCATGATATGGATTACTGGGATACCCTACCAACAGAAACACAAGAAAAAGCTATCGGTCGTAAAAAGTTTAATGATCTCGAACTAGAAGATGATGAAAAATTTACCAATGCTCATAGCGTAGTTTCCAAATATGAGGTAAATGGTGAAGAAAAACAAATCATTCGTATGAATGTACCTTTTTCTGACCCATCATCAGGAAAAACCGGGACATACTTCATTGGCTATGCAAATCATTGGACCGTCATGAAACAAATGTTAATTCAAATGGTTGAACAGAGTGACTATTTACTCACTTTCTCAACGGTGATGTCAGGTCAATTATTTTTTATTCCTTCCATTACCACCTTAAATAAAATTGCTGATGGTGAATATTAATCAATAAAAACTGCGGTAGATTTTCGAAAAATTTTCCAAAATCCTACCGCAGTTTTATTTAACTATCCTTCTATTTCATTAAAGGATTTCTTTCGCTTTCGCAACTACATTCTCAACGGTAAATCCAAAGAGTTTGAACAATTGCTCTGCCGGTGCTGATTCACCAAAACTATTCATTCCAATAATCCGTCCTTGAGTTCCGACATATTTGTACCAGAAGTCCGCAATTTGCGCTTCTATTGCTACTCGTTTTGTCACTGAACTTGGTAACACGGATTCTCGGTAAGCTTCTTCTTGTTTATCAAATACGTTCGTACTTGGCATGGAAACAACTCGTACTTTGATGCTTTCACTCTCTAATTCTTCTGCCGCTTTCATTGCCAAATCCACTTCTGAACCCGTTGCAATCAGGATTAAATCTGCTGTGCCTGCACTTTCTTTTAAGATGTAACCACCACGTGCCACGTTCGCCAGTTGTTCTGACGTTCTCGTTTGTTGAGCCAGATTTTGACGAGTGAATATTAAGGCACTTGGTCCTTCTTTGCGTTCCACCGCTTGTTGCCATGCAATAGCTGATTCCACTTGGTCTGCTGGGCGCCAGGTGTTTAAATTAGGGATTAATCGTAAAGAAGCGGTTTGTTCTACAGGTTGGTGTGTCGGTCCATCTTCTCCTAAGCCGATAGAATCATGTGTGTACACAAATAATGAACGTTGTTTCATTAAGGCTGCCATACGTACGGCATTATGGGCATATTCGTAAAACATTAAGAAGGTCGCTCCGTAAGGAATGAACCCGCCATGCAAGGCGATACCATTCATGATGGCTGACATGCCAAATTCTCTTACCCCGTAGTTGATGTAGTTGCCATCAAGGTTGGTTTTCGCTCGTATCGGTTTTGAGCCTGACCATAAGGTTAAGTTTGAGCTCGCTAAGTCTGCTGAACCGCCTAAAAATTCAGGTAATAGGTGGGCATAGGCTTCAATGGCATTTTGAGAAGCTTTACGGCTTGCTATTGCTGCCGGATTCGCTTGTAATTTCTCTATAAATGCTTTTGATTCTGTCGCCCAGTTCGCTGGTAATTCACCATTGATTCGTCTGGTAAATTCTGTCGCTAATTCAGGATAAGCTTTTGCATAAGCCGCAAATTTTTCATTCCAAGCTTGTTCCGCTAATTGTCCCGCCACTTTGGCATCCCATTTCTCATAAACATCTGCAGGAATTTCAAAAGGAGCGTACTCCCAACCTAAGGCTTTACGCGTTAAGGCGATTTCTTCATCACCTAGCGGTGCTCCATGGCAGTCGTGAGAGGCAGATTTATTCGGTGAGCCGTAACCTATGATAGTTTTACAGATGATTAAGGTCGGTTTCGCTTGTTCTGCTTTCGCCAGTACAATGGCGGATTTGATTTGGCGTGGGTCATGTCCATCAATGTTGCGTATCACTTGCCAACCATAAGCTTCAAATCGTTTTGCGGTGTCATCGGTAAACCAACCATCAACATGACCATCGATAGAGATGTTGTTGTCATCATAAAATGCAATTAATTTGCCTAAACCTAATGTCCCCGCTAATGAACAAGCTTCATGAGAAACCCCTTCCATTAAGCAACCATCACCTAAAAATACATAAGTGTTGTGGTCAACAATTTCATGTCCTTCTCGGTTAAATTGACCCGCTAAGGTTTTCTCTGCTATCGCCATTCCCACTGCATTGGTTATCCCTTGCCCTAAAGGCCCTGTCGTGGTTTCAACTCCTGGGGCATAACCGTATTCTGGGTGCCCTGGGGTTTTAGAATGTAATTGACGGAAGTTTTTTAAATCTTCTATTGAAAGGTCATAACCTGTTAAATGTAACAAGCTATAAATTAACATCGAGCCGTGTCCATTAGAAAGTACAAAACGGTCTCTATCTGCCCATTTCGGATTATTCGGATTATGTTTTAAAAATTTACGCCATAATACTTCTGCAATATCTGCCATACCCATTGGCGCTCCTGGGTGACCTGATTTCGCTTTTTGCACTGCATCCATACTGAGTGCTCGTATCGCATTCGCCAGTCTTTTATGATCTGCCATTTTGTTCTCCTGACTATTAAAATATACTATGTTTAATTTTATATAGTTACTGAGTAATAATTATAATTTAGCACTTAACATTGCTTCTAATTTTTCAATATCAACCGCAAATTTACGAATACCTTCCGCTAATTTTTCTACTGCCATTGGATCTTGATTATGTTCCCAATAGAATTCTGCTTCTGTCATTGGTGCTGGACGAGCCTTCACTTCACCTGTATAAGCTAATTTACGAGGTAGCGCTGTTGTACTCTCCTGTAATTGTTGTAATAAGCTTGGTGCGATAGTTAAGCGATCACACCCTGCTAATTCAGTGATTTCACCAATATTACGGAAACTTGCTCCCATTACTACTGTTTGGTAACCATATTGTTTGTAATAGTGATAGATACTAGTAACCGAAATAACACCAGGATCTTCAGAAGGAAGATATTCTTTCTTATCTGTATTTGCTTTGTACCAGTCTAAAATACGACCAACGAAAGGAGAAATTAAATAAACTCCCGCCTCTGCACAGGCACGAGCTTGAGCTTGAGAGAATAATAAGGTTAAGTTACAGTTAATTCCTTCTTTTTCAAGTACTTCAGCAGCACGAATACCTTGCCAAGTTGAAGCTACTTTAATTAAGATACGGTCATTTGAAATGCCAGCTTCATTATAAAGACGAATTAGTTTACGTGCTTTTTCAATGGTTCCTTGAGTATCGTAAGAAAGACGAGCATCCACTTCAGTAGAAATACGTCCAGGAACAATTTTTAAAATTTCTAAACCAATTTTAACGGCTAAGATATCTTCAGCCTCAATAATTTGTTGTGCTTTGTCATGGGTTTGTTGCTTAGCATAGGCAATAGCTTCATCAATTAAAGTGGCATATTGAGGCAAAGCAGAAGCACTTAAAATTAATGAAGGGTTAGTTGTGGCATCTTGTGGTTGATATTTTTTGATAGCTTCGATATCCCCAGTATCAGCCACTACAACGGTCATACTACGTAATGTTTCTAATTGTGTTGTCATTATCATTCTCCAATTTTATTGATAAGGATAAAATAAAAAGAGAGACGCTCTCTCTTTTTATTAATGTTATTAGGTAAGATCAGTTTTTTTCAACAGACATTGCTTGTCCTGCCCAACCTTCAGGCGAATAGATGCCTAGTTGTTTTTTACGCATTTGTCTATCAAAAAATGCCACTACAAATGGACATAAAAATAAAGTAATAATTGATGCGGTAGCACATTGGGCTGTAGCCAAAGGAACATGTGGAGTAAATGTAGGATCGGCATCTGCTACAGCTGCTGGAGTCATAGCAGAATTTAATGCGGTCGTACCAATAGCCGCTCCCATTGCATTACGTTCTTTCTTAGGTAACAAAATATTAAATACATAAAAAAATACAACAGCAGTCACTGTTGAAAGTAAACCCAAGATGATACCTGAAGCCCCAGCTTTTAAAATAGTAGTCACATCAGTACCTGAACCAATTGCAATAGTCATAAAGAAAATAATGATTGGCTGTGCTTTACCACATAATTCTCGGAATTTAATATCAATATTTCCCCATATAAAACCAATTAATAATGGAATTAATGTTGCCACAACAGCCATAAATGGAATATTAGCTAAACCACTCGCTCCCAAAGCAATTAAAGTAAAGAATGGACCATCATTTAAAGAAAGAATTGATATTGCACCAGTATCAGTAGAATTACCAAATTGAGATGAAAGAGAAATATAAAGTGAGCTATTTGAGTTAGTAATTGCAGCAATTAAAACTATAGGAGAAAGCCCCCAAATACCTTCAGCACCAAAAACATTACCAACTAAAAGACCTAAAGCAACCCCTAAAAAGAATTTTATACTGGTTAACACAACACCTTTATAAAGTGGCATACCAACTTGTCTGACATTAATAGAAGCGCCACATAAAATAAGGAAAATCCCCATCATTGCAGGCTGACCTTTTTGGAATAAACCACTTGTAAAACCACCGATTTCAAAGAAACCAGGAAAAAATGTTTTAATTGCAACAGCTAATAATAATGGAATAATGACTAACCCACCGGGAATTTTCATCATTCTTTCAATAAGTTTGAGGTCAATGTTACCATCTTCGTTACGTATTGCCATAGATTCTCTCCTATAAGTTTTTGTATATAAGAGCCACCATTATTTCATCATTAATAATGATGGCTCATTATTGCGATGCTTTATTTATGATATTTTTTATCAATTTCATTAATGCGAGCAACTTTAGGCGTAGAACCGCCCCCAGCAAAATCACATTTAAACCAAACATCAATTAAAGATTTAGCTAATTCAACACCAATAACACGTTCTCCGAGGCACATAATCTGTGCATTATTACTTTTTCTTGATCTTTCAGTTGAAAATAAATCATGGCAAACTGCTGCACGTACACCAGGCACTTTATTTGCTGTAATACACATTCCAATACCTGTACCACAAGTCAAGATTGCTCGTTCATATTTACCATCAGCTACGGCTTTAGCTACTGCTTCAGCCACATCAGGGTAAAGCACTATGTCACCCTCTGCTGCACCAAAATCATCATATTCAATACCTAATGTATCAAGATGCTTCATAATCTCAACTTTCAAACGATATGCAGCTTCATCACATCCAATTGCAATTTTCATTTATAATTACTCCTTCAGTTATTAATCTCTACAAGCTTCTAAGAAAAGACGTTCTACAATCTTACAAGCGGTATTTTCATCTCCTGTTAAACCACCTTTACCTATAATTGGCATTTTGTTATCGAATATACCAACTAAACGTCCAACATCTGATTGGGGAATAACATAATCAATCATTTCAATAGCAGACACATTCAATTGGTTACATACATTGACCATTGTGTCGCCCCCGGTTGCAAAAATACCCGCAAAACGCTCATTACCTACTTGTTTAAAAATATCAGCAACAATCATGCCTAATCCTGCATTAATACGTTCTGCACTTTCACCATGAACAAATTTACGTTTTGCATCTTCTGCATCTAAATTTAATAAAGGTCCATGTAAAGCGGTTTCTAATAAAATAGCTCTTGGAGGAATATCTCTTGCCATATAATCTTTAACAAGATTAACTACTCGCTTCGCTTCCGTGTCTGCAACATCGCCTCCATCTATTAATAGTGAAGGGTCAACTGAAATTGAGACATTACGTTTATCTTGACAAAGGACGTCCATCTGTAATTTAGTTACTGGTGTAGCACTACCTGCAATAACCAAAGCCGTTTTGCCTTCAACATTTTTACCCACTGTTCGTGGAATATTTTCTTCTTCTCTATGAATTAATCCCCGTTGGTAGCCTAATGCTGCTGTAAATGGGCCAGGATCAACTGCTAAAATAGGGTTATCAAGCATTAAACATGCTTGTGCAATATTTGATACATCTTCCAAAGTAATAGCATCTATAACAATAACCTCTTTGCCTTGATTAATTTGTTCCATTAAGGCAATCCGAATTTCATATACACCATGCATCACATCTGTTAAGGTCACAGAGCCAACTTTACGACGAGTTTGACTAGCTAATAGTGCTGGGATATATCCTTCTCTCACGGGTGTACGAACATCTCGGGCAACAGGAGTATTAGTTAACGCAACACCATCAATTACTGAAAATCCCCCCACTAAAATACGACGAGATTGAGGCATTGCTGGAACAACTACAGCAATCGTCTTTTCAGGTAGAATATCTAACATTGCATCAATTTCTACACCAATACTGCCTCGCATTGTTGTATCAGTTCTTTTGCTAAAATATTGCACACCCATTTCTTTTAAAAGTGCGGTAGCTTTTTGCACATTTTTATAGGCTTCATGCTTAGGTAATGGACGACTACTTGTACTAATTAATAAAGATTCTGAATCCGTTTCAGCATTTAATCTTTGAGCTGCTTCAGTATTAAAAAATACCGTTGTTTTAGAACCAGAACGAGCTAATAAAACTCCTGTAGTTGTGGCTCCAGTTAAATCATCTGCGACAACTCCAATTATAGGCATAATAGACTCCTCACATTGAACTAATAATTATTAGCTTTTTTTATTCATATATTTAGCAGTATATTCAGCCAACACTTTAGTGGACTCAATCATACTCACACCGTTAGCAATATTTTTACCTGCAATATCAAATGCAGTTCCATGATCTACAGAACTGCGCATAAATGGTAAACCAAATGTAATAGTGACAGATTTTTCAAAATCTAATGTTTTACATGCAATATGACCTTGGTCATGATATAAAGAAAGAATGGCATCATATTTACCAGATTTACCGATATGAAAGACTGAATCTGCTGGTACTGGGCCTGTTGCATTAATACCTGCTGCTTTTGCTGCTTCTACTGCTGGAATTAATTCATCAATTTCTTCACGTCCAAATAATCCATTATCCCCACCATGTGGATTTAAAGCGGCAACAGCTATCAATGGTTTTTCAATCCCAATATTGCGTAATTCTTTATCGATATTTTTCACATCCTGTAGCACACGTTCTTTAGTTGCATATTTACATGCATCAATCACTGACATATGACGGCTAACAAAAAATACACGTAATTTATGGCAACTAAACATAGTTAGCCCATAATCTGAATGTGTTTCATTTTGATAAATTTCTGTATGACCTGGCTCTTTAACACCAGCTAATTTAATGGCGATTTTATGAATAGGGGCAGTTGATACAGCATCAATTTTTTTTGCCATGCCTAATTCAATAGACTTTAATACCCAATCGTAGGACATTTGCCCTGCTAATTTTTGAACTTCTCCCCATTTGATCGAATCAATATCGTAATTTCCTGTTTCTAATACATCAAATGTACCTAATTCATATTTAGCTTCGGAGGGATCTTGAATTTTATTGAATTGGATTGAAACACCACGAACTTTTGCAGCTCTTTCTAAAATAGCAATACTACCAATAACAAATGGTTTACATATATTATGAATTTCTTTGCTCAACATTGTATCAACCGTAATTTCAGGGCCTATACCCGCAGGATCTCCCATAGTTAATGCAATAATAGGTTTTTTATTCATTTATAAACTCCTTTCGTTTTTTTTCGTTTAATTAAAAAGATAAATTTATGATACGCTCTTTTTTTGTACTGTCATTATTATTAATAGTATTTTTTCTAAAATGAGATATAGATCAAACTTTTAAAGAAAAAAAACGAAAATATTTTGATATTTAAGGTAATATAAATACCAACCTAAAAGAAATTTAAATAATGAAGGTATATTCAATGAATAGAAGAGAAGAAAATATTTTATCTCTGTTAGAAAAACACCAATACTTAAATAATTTAGAACTCAGTGAGCTGTTAAATTGTTCTGTAGTCACCATAAGAACTGCGGTAAGAAATTTAGAAAAAGCAGGCTTAGTGATACGTACACATGGTGGAATAGAACCCGTTCCTGAAATACTGAAGTTGAATTTATTGCCTGGTAATATTTTTAAAGATCGTGAAAATAAAGAAAAAATTGCTGAACAGGCTTATCAATATATTAATGAACGAGATACGATAATCTTAGATGACTCTTCAAACAGCTTCCATTTGGCTCAAACCATAAAAAAATATGCCAATAAATATCTGATTGTGATTACTAATTCACTTTATGTAGCTTGTGAACTAGCAAATTTAAGCAATATAGAAATTATGTTTATTGGAGGATTAATGGCAGGAAAAATCCCTGCAACAATGGGAGAAACTGCATTAAATATGTTAAAAAACTTTAAAGCAACAAAAGCATTCATTGGAGTTCATGGAATTAATCCAGAAATAGGTATTACCTCTATTGCGAATGATCAAATGCAAATAAAACGCTTAATTTTCGAAATATCTAAAGAAGTATATGTATTAACTTGTAGTAATAAATTTGTTACTGAGCATTTATTAGTTACCGCACCATTAAATAAGGTACATAAAATTATCACAGATCGAGGATTATCTTCTAAATATCAATCTATCATAAAAGAAGTGACTTCTCTTGATATAGTCAAATAACACATTGAAAAATAGAGGCAATAAAATGACTAAAAAAATCTTTTTTGGCACAAATCTAAAAATGTATAAGGGTAATCTAGCTGTCATTGATTATCTAACAAAGTTATCTCATTACGCCGATAAATTGCATCAGCAACATAATTTTGAATTATTTGTTATTCCTTCTTATACCACTCTTAGTGATGCAGTAAATACAATTAAGTCTCTCAATTCGCCTAATCCAATTATAATTGGAGCTCAAAATATGAACCCCAATGATGAAGGGCAATTCACTGGTGATATTTCCCCATTGATGTTGAAAGAGCTCGGGGTTCAATTAGTAATGATTGGACATTCTGAGCGACGACATATATTCAATGAAGCTGATCAAGAAGAAAATGCTAAAGTATTATCAGCTTTAAAGCATAATTTTATTACTCTCCTTTGTATTGGAGAAACCCTAGAGCAAAAAGATTACAATATCTCAAATGAAGTTTTAAGAACACAATTAAAAATTGGATTATCTGGAGTAAATAAAGAACAATTATCCTTGTTACGTATTGCCTATGAACCAGTATGGGCAATTGGAACGGCTGGCAAACCAGCTTCAGCCGAATATGCTGATGAAAAGCATGCTGTTATTAAAGCTTGTCTACAAGAACTATTTGGCTCTGCGGGAAAAGAAATTCCTGTATTTTACGGAGGAAGTGTCAACCCTGAAAATGCACCTAAATTATTTATCAAGCCTAATATTGATGGATTATTTATAGGACGTAGTGCATGGGAAGCAGAAAATTTTTATAACTTGATGAATACATTATTAAAATAATATTCTTCTGTAAAAACTGCGGTAGATTTTCGAAAAATTTCCCAAAATCCTACCGCAGTTTTATGCTATAGATGAGTTTATCCAAGGTGAAAATACTGGACTTTCAAGAATATTATCTAATTCATCATAGGCAATCACGTTACCTTGCTCCAATAAGATAACTCGCTGTGCTAAAGCTTTCAGCTCTTCCAAACTATGAGTGACATATAAAATAGGAATTTCGATTTCTTTAGAAAGTTTTTGTAGATAATGCATTAACTCGAGCTTGCGAGGTGCATCTAAAGCCGATAAAGGCTCATCCATCAATAGCATATCAGGAGCGGTTAATAAAGCACGTCCAATGGCAACTCGCTGTTTTTCACCACCAGATAAAGTCATAGGATAACGTTTTAGCAAGGCTTCAATGCCTAATAATTGAACTATCCGTTCAAAATTTTCTCCATGAGCTTTAGGCATTCCATAACGTAAATTGCCTTTTACGGTGTAATGAGGAAATAGGCGAGCATCTTGAAAAACATAGCCCATTTTACGCTGATGAATGGGTAAATCCATTTTTTGTGAAATATCCACTAAGGTTTTTCCATTTAGCCGTATATAACCTTGATCTGGCGTCAATAAACCACTGACTAAATTAATTAATGAAGATTTTCCCGAACCTGATAAACCAAATAATGCCGTTACCCCTTGCGATGGAATCATGATATTCGCTTGTAAATGCATTTCACCAAGTTGCTTTTCTACATTGATTTCTAACATTCCTTCATCCTACTTGGATCGATTAATCGTAGGTATTATGCCTTGCTTATAGTAAGTTGTAAAATTAGATTTATAACGATTATGGAGAGGAGTGAGTTTACTTCGGCGATCATCCCCTAATTCAAGATCAAAACCTAAAGATTTTATCATTTTTTTATCACTATCAATGGTATCGCCTTGCGTCGTAAGAAAATTACCCGTTAAAGCAGAATTTATCCCACTTTTTAATGCAGTTTTTACCTCTGAACCTAAATTATTGCGTCCTCCAGCAAAACGCAAATAGGCTTTTGGCAATAAAAATCGATAAATCGCAATAGAACGTAAAATTTCTTCAGTTGTTAGAGGTGGTGCATTTTCTAGCGGTGTACCTTTAATTGGTGTCAAGATATTAATTGGCACGCTGGTTACGCCAAGCGAACGTAGTTCTAGTGCCATGTCAATACGATCTTCCATATTTTCACCTAAACCAAAAATTCCCCCACTACATATATCCATGCCCACCGCAAGTGCATTTTTACAAGTTTGTACACGATCTTCATAAGTATGAGTCGTACAAATTTTGGCATAAAATCGTCGAGAAGATTCTAAATTATGATGGTAAGTTTGCACGCCACTTGCTTTTAATTGTTTGAGAGCAGGCACATCAGCTAAACCCAGTGAAGCACAAAGATGCAGTGATGTTTTATCTTCTAAAGCTTCATAAATAGCACAATATTTATTCAAATCTCGGCTATTTTCTTTAATACCTCGCCCACTTGCAACTAATGAAAAACGATGGGTATCTTCTGCTTCATGAGATTGTGCGAACTGTAAAACGGCTTCTTGACTGAGCACATCATAAGTTTCACAATCCGTTTCAAATCTGGCTGACTGTGCACAATAACTACAATTTTCAGGACAACGCCCTGATTTCACATTAATAATGCTACAAAGGTTAAATTTTTTCCCACAAAGCTGTTCACGAATTTCATTTGCAGCGTGACAAAGTGCCTGCAATGGGGCATGTAAAGCTAGTTCTAACGCATCTTGCTTATTCAATTCTTCACCTTGAATAATACGATTTTTAACTGCTTCTATATCTAAAATGGTCATATAAATTTCCTTTTACAATCATCATTTACAATATATCAAGATCATACTATGTAACATATTTTTAACAAAATAAAATTTCAAAAAGTTATTACTTAGCACTTAATTTTTTCTTCATAATATCATTTCTAATAATCATTCCACATCATACCAGTTATTATAAGTATATAAATTAATTACTAAATTTTATTTTTTATGGAATTAATACTACAAATTCCGAGAAGAAGATAACGAAATAAATCAATAAAAACGGATTAAATAAGACTTAAAAATTTAAATTTATCTTCTCTTAAAAATCATTATATTGATAGGAAAAACAAATTGTTTTATATGCTATTTCACATTTTTCTTACACAAATTTGACATTTTTATTTAAATGTGTATGCTGAAAGTGAGCTTAAAATTTAGTTTATAGCTCCAAAATATTTTTGCTTTATCCCTTAAATTTAAACCAAGGAGGATATTATGAGCAAAGACTTAGATGCAAAACGTGAAGAGTTAACCAATGAAATCAAAGAAATCTTAAAAAGTGCAGAAGCACTTTTAGATGAAAAAAGTGAAACCTCTACAACAGAGCTAAAACGACTCAGAACGCAATTAAACAAACAAATTGATGATGTCAAAGGACAGCTTTCAAATTTAAAAGAAGAAACCGTTGAAAGTGCAAAACAAGTAGTAAAACAAACAGATATACTTGTTCAAGAAAATCCATATAAAGCTATTGGTGTAGCTGGTGTGGTTGGACTATTACTTGGTGTATTAATTAGCAGAAGATAGTCCCTAATAATCTAACAGATGGCTACCTCTCATTTTGATGTAGCCTATTGTTCTTCTTATTATGAGGGCATCACTATGCACATGTTACAAAATTTAAAATCAGGAATTAAAAACAGCGCATTTACGCTACTTGAGCTGGCACAAGTTCGTCTTGAAATGGCTCGTATTGAATTAAATGAGCAAAAAAATCAACTTATATTAACATTAGCATTAGTGTTATTGTCTTCTATTTTCTTACTCATCTCTTTTATTAGCTTATTATTTGGCTTAAATACTATCCTCTCCGAAGAACAAAAAGTTTGGGTGTTTTTCTTGATTAGTGGTATTGGCATCCTATTCGTCTTTATTTTGGGTGGCATCGTAATGTCATCATTAAAAAAACAACGACATTTCATGAAAGCCACATTACAAGAAGTAAAATTAGATATTGAAGCGATGAAAAAAGCCACGCAATTGAAACAAGATAATATTAAGGAGTAAGTTATGGAATCTCGCCCGCTTAATGAAAAAGAATTACTGATTTTGAAAGGTAATGCTTTACGCATGAAATTCCAAGCACAAACCCAACAAACTAAGCGTGAAATAATGCAACCTCTAAAAATCACAAAAGAAACCAGTATCGCTTTACTGGCTTCTCCAGTGGTAAAAACATTTGCGTTGAATGTGCTAGGCAAACACTTACTGACAAAAAAAGGATTAATATATTCTGTATTAGGTCTCAGTACTTTATTGGCATTAGGAAACAAAAAAGATCATCAGTATAAAGAATCCCATTGATGACCTGAAATTTTTTCAAAATCTACCGCACTTTTAAGAAAAAGAGCAATCAACCATGCCCAGAATTAATATTTCCCAAAAAATCTACAGCTTTTCCAATAGCTAAGTCCATCAATTTTGGGTTAGAGAAGGGGTGATCTGCACCTTCTATCGCAACAAGTTCAATCACATTATTTTCAGCAAATTCTTGCGATATGCTCAACGCCACCATTTCATCATCTGTACCATGTAAAATTAATATATCATCGGCATAATCCAGATAATCGTTTTTGCTGATATCACCTTGTTCCAGTTCGTCGAAAAAATCCTTACTAATTTTCATTTTACGTTCAAATCCCAACATCACTTCCTTGCCTTTAGCGAGTTTATTCCGTTCCTCATCAGACAAATTGTCTATCAAAGTACGAAATATTTTAATCGCAGGGGCACGTAAAACAATTTTATGAAAGGGGTTGCCATTTTCAGCAATATACTTCAATGCCAAATAACCACCAAAACTGGTTGCATAAACATCAAGGTTTTTAGCATTAAGTTTAGTGGTAGCATAATTGATCACTAATTGTAGATAGACTAAACAATCTGCCACTGATAGCTTCTTACGAGCATCAGTTCCATGACAAGGTAAATCAAAGGCAAGTGCTGCATAAGTTTTATATTTTGAAATCAAACGTTCACCAAATTTTGTGTTTGATTTTAAATCTTTAGATGAACCAAAACCATGTAAAACAATCACTACATTCTCAATGTGCTGAATATCTTTTTCAAAATATAACTTACAGCGAACGCTTAATCCTTGCTCATTAATATCAAATAGTTTTTCCATGTTGAGTTTCTTTTACGGTATAACAATTTATCATAAATGATACCGTTATTATTCTAAATATCAAATGCCATTAATCATCTCTCTTCCTCTTTGAAGCTAGATACCAACAATACTTTTTACTTATATAAGTTTTTCTATTTTACTATTGATAATATATAATTTATTCTATATCATAGAATAAATTATACATCATAGAGGAATATATGATCCCTAAATTAATCCCTTATATCTCAATGGCAGATATGCTAGTAGAAACATTTGGTAAAAGTTGCGAGGTTGTATTACATGATCTTACCAATCCAGAACATTCTGTCATATATGTCGCAGGTCATGTGACTAATCGCCAACTTGGGCAAAATTTTGACCATTTAGTCACTCAAGTAATTATGTCAGATCGTCTAAAAAACAATTTTGTGGCAAATTACTATTTTGAAAGCCAAGGCAAGCTTATTCGCTCTTCTACACAACTTATTTTCGATGAAGATAGCACCCCTCAAGCAGAACCTAAATTAATTGGTGCCTTATGTATCAATATCGATACCACACCAATTACGACTCAAATTGCCTATTTTAATGAATTTTTACCAAATCTAAATCCACCTCAACAAGTAAAACATGAAGAAATGCCACTTTCAGCAATGATGAACCGTTTAATCGAAAGTGTAATGGGAGATGAACTTCCACAAATGATGAGCCGTGATGAGAAAATCGAAAAAGTCCGTTTTATGGAAGAAAAAGGCGTATTCTTAATGAAAGGTGGTATTGAAAAAGTAGCAGAAAAACTAGGCGTAAACAAAGTAACAATTTACAGTTATTTAGATGAACTTAAAGGAAAACGCTAATGAAAATTATCCTTCCCAATCAAAGTAAAGGACACTATAGTCCTGCCGTAGAATCCAATGGAATGCTATATGTATCTGGACAATTACCAATAAATGAGTCTGGAGAAATTAAAGGCGATATTGCTGACCAAACCCGTCAGGCATTGCAAAACTTGGCAACTGTATTACATGCCGCAGGTGTTAACAAAAACGATGTTGTACAATGCCGTTTATACATTCCCGATGTATCTTACTGGGATACTGTTAACCAAGAATATGCTGCCTTTTTTGGTACACACAAACCTGCTCGCACCATTGTTCCCTGTGGAATCTTACATTACAACGCATTAATTGAAATTGATGCAATTGCTGAAATATCAGTTAACTAGGAGAAGAATATGAAATTGATCTGTGCAAAATGCAATAAAACTGAAGATATTTCAACTCGTCTTGCAAAATGCGAATGTGGTGGGCTATGGAAACTAGATTTCCAGCCACCAAAATTCTCACTTAACGAAATTGACAAAAACGAATGGAGTCTATTCCGTTATCGCAAATTTATGGCATTACAAGACGAAACCTGGCGCTCAATTTCACTTGGTGAAGGGATGACACCAATTGTACGTTTAGATGATAATGTCTTATTAAAAATGGATTATTTTATGCCAACCTTATCATTCAAAGACCGAGGTGCGGTAGTATTGATAAGCCATTGTAAATCTATTGGTGTAGATAGCGTTGCACAAGATAGTAGTGGAAATGCAGGCAATAGTATAGCGGCTTATTCAGCAAAAGCAGGGATCCAATGTGAAATTTTTGTTCCTGAAGGCACATCTCCCAAAAAAATCAATATGATCCAAGCACATGGTGCAAAAGTAAATATTGTACCCGGTAGCCGTGACCATTGCGCTGACATCTGCCGAGCTAAGGTAGAACAAGAAGGCGTATATTATGCCAACCATGTTTATAATCCATTTTTTTACGAAGGAACAAAAACTTATATCTATGAAACCTTTGAACAACTTGGCAGAATACCACAACATATTGTTGTACCTGTAGGTAATGGCACATTATTTCTTGGTGTAATAAAAGGTTTAGAACATTTATTGGAAAGTGGCGTAATCAGTCAATTCCCAACTATTATTGCATTGCAAAGTGAATTCTGTGATCCATTATTACAAGCAAATAAACAGGCCAAAAAGACTGCGGTTAAGGTAGATGTAAAACCAACTATCGCTGAAGGTATCGCAATCGGTCAACCAATGCGTTCAGAAGAAATTTTAGACTATGCAGAAAAATACCCAATACATTTTATTCATGCTCCTGAAGATAAAATTTTAGCAGCTCGTCAACAATTAGCATTAAAAGGGATTTACTGCGAACACACGACTGCCGCAAATTATGCTGCTTATTTACACTATTGCGAACTTTATGGTGATACACCAGATTGCTTAATAACCATGTGTGGTGCAGGTTTAAAATCAGATCACTAAGGAATATCATATGTCTGAACAAATTTTTCAAAAACTAACCGCACTTTTAAATCAACAGCAAGCACGCTACCGAGTAGTAGAACACCCAACAGCAGGTAAATCAGAAGAAGTAGCGAAAATCAGAGGCACAGAATTAGGGCAAGGCGCAAAAGCCCTTGTGTGTAAAATAAAAGGGAATGGCGTAAAGCAAACAGTACTTGCTATTCTGCCAGCAGATCGTCAAGCTGATTTGAGCAAAATTGCTGAGTACTTAGGAGGCACAAAAGCCTCACTTGCAAGCCCCGCGGAAGTAACCGAATTGACTGATTGCGTATTTGGCGCTATCCCACCTTTTAGCTTTCATGAAAGTTTAATGTTGATAGCTGATCCAAGTTTGCTAGAACGTTACGACGAACTCGCTTTTAATGCAGGCACTTTAGAACGTTCTATCATTTTAAATACGGAAGATTATGGAAAAATTGTGAAACCGACACTAGTGCA
Organism: Mannheimia massilioguelmaensis; assembly: GCF_000940515.1. Taxonomy (NCBI): domain Bacteria; kingdom Pseudomonadati; phylum Pseudomonadota; class Gammaproteobacteria; order Pasteurellales; family Pasteurellaceae; genus Mannheimia; species Mannheimia massilioguelmaensis. The sequence goes on along the minus strand of NZ_CDQL01000003.1, from coordinate 95,426 downwards.
ATTTGCTAAACAATAATGTTTATTGTAAATAATATCAGCAATACATATGGATTGTGAGTTAAACAATCCATATGAATACCATCGCCTTGTAAAAAAGCTTATTTTTTCCAGTTTTTCAACGCATCTGCAAAAGCATTATTAGCGAACCTTTGGTTATTACCTAGAGCACGTTCTTGGCGTTGTGTATTTGTACGTGATTGACTATCATTTTGGCGAGATTTAACCGATAAAGTGCGGTCAGATTTTTCAGAATTTTTTACCGCACTTTCATCTAAACGCATGGTTAAGGCAATACGACGACGTGCCACATCCACTTCCAATACTTTTACCTTCACCACATCACCGGTTTTCACTACTTGATGAGGATCTTCCACAAATTTATCGGAAAGTGACGAAATATGCACTAAGCCATCTTGATGAACACCGATATCCACAAAGGCACCAAAGTTAGTCACGTTAGTAATCGTGCCTTCTAGAATCATACCTGGTTTTAAGTCCGTGATATCTTCTACACCGTCCATAAAGGTAGCTGTTTTAAATTCACCACGTGGGTCACGACCTGGTTTTTCAAGTTCTTTAAAAATATCCTGAACCGTTGGCAAACCAAATTGTTCATCAGTAAATTGTTTTGCATCAAGCTGACGAACTGCATTGGCATTGCCCATTAAATCTTGAATAGATTGTTCGGTGGCTTGTAGGATTTTTTCTACCACAGCATAAGCTTCAGGGTGAACACCAGAAGCATCTAGTGGATTTTTACCATCAACAATGCGCATAAAGCCAGCACATTGTTCAAAAGCTTTTGGTCCTAAACGTGGTACTTTTAGAAGCTGTTGGCGACTATCAAAACGACCATTTTCATCTCGATAATCTACAATATTTTGTGCAAGCACTTTGCTCATACCCGCCACACGAGTTAATAAGGGGGCAGAAGCCGTGTTAATATCGACACCTACGGCATTTACACAATCCTCTACCACTGCATCAAGCTTACGAGCTAATTGAGTTTGGTTCACATCATGTTGATATTGCCCCACGCCAATTGCTTTGGGTTCAATTTTCACTAGCTCTGCAAGGGGATCTTGTAAACGACGAGCAATTGAAACTGCACCTCGTAAAGAGACATCTAATTCAGGAAATTCTGTTGCAGCAAATTCAGAAGCAGAATAAACCGATGCTCCAGCTTCGCTGACAACCACAGTTTGTGCGGTCCAATCTGAGGATTGTTTTAACACATCTTTAGCAAAGCGTTCAGTTTCACGAGAAGCGGTACCATTACCAATAGCGATTAACTCAGCCTGATATTTTTTCCCTAATTGATAGAGTGAAATCATAGCTTCATTCATACGGCCTGTATGTGGATAAATGGTGTCTGTTGCTAATAATTTACCCGTGTTATCCACCACTGCAACCTTAACTCCTGTACGTAAACCCGGATCAAGACCAATAGTCGTTTTCGCACCCGCAGGAGCTGCCATTAAAAGTGCAGTCAGATTTCGAGCAAAAACATCAATTGCCTCATCTTCTGCTTTATCACGTAATGCTCCCATCAAATCGGTTTCTAAATGCAGTGATACTTTAATTTTCCATGTCCAAGCTATCACTTGTTCACGCCATTTATCCGCAGGCTGATTGCTTAAATGTACTGCTAAATGTTCACGAATAATTTCTTCACAATAGCTATGACGACTGCCTTCCTCAGCATCAGGATCGGCATTTAGACTAAGTTGTAAAATTCCCTCATTGCGTCCACGAAACATAGCTAATGCTCGATGCGATGGCACATTTTTTAGCAATTCTTGATGATCAAAATAATCTTGGAATTTTGCACCTTCAGTTTCTTTGCCTTCAATTACTTTGGAAACAATCACCGCATTTTTTTGCAAATATTGACGAACTTTTGCCAATAATTCTGCATCTTCCGCAAAACGTTCCATCAAAATATAACGTGCGCCATCTAATGCAACTTTACTATCTATTACGCCTTTATCTGCATCAATATAACCTTCTGCTGCTTGTTCAGGATCGCAACTAGGCTCAGTCCATAATAAATCTGCTAAAGGTTCAAGCCCAGCTTCAATAGCGGCTTGACCTTTAGTACGACGTTTGGGTTTATAAGGTAAATATAAATCTTCTAATTCATTTTTACTTTGTGTGGTATTAATTTTATCACGCAATTCATCCGTTAATTTACCTTGCTCATTGATAGATTTCAGGATAGTTTGGCGGCGCTCTTCCAATTCACGTAAATAAATTAAACGTGTTTCAAAATGACGTAATTGGGTATCATCTAACCCCCCCGTCACCTCTTTACGATAACGTGCAATAAATGGAATTGTATTACCATCATCAAGTAATTGAATAGCGGCTAAAATTTGTTGAGGTTGAACCGTGAGTTCTGTTGCAATAATTTGACTAATTTGTTGGTTTAACATCGTATTTCTAATATTTCCATGTTACAAAATTGTGCATAGCATACTGGTTTTATCTGAGTGGCTCAAATATTTATTAAAATTCAGGTATAATTGACCGCACTTTTATAGGGAATTGATCAATATTATGGCTAAATCCAATTACATTACTCGAGCAGGCTGGAATGTACTCGACCAAGAACTGAAATATTTATGGAAAGATGAACGGCCTAAAGTTACACAAGCGGTATCTGAAGCTGCAGCAATGGGGGATCGCAGTGAAAATGCCGAATATATTTATGGTAAACGTCGTTTACGTGAAATTGATCGCCGAGTTCGCTTTCTCTCTAAGCGTTTAGAAGTGTTGCAGATTGTAGATTATCATCCCAAACAAGAGGGCAAAGTGTTCTTTGGCGCTTGGATTGAATTAGAAAATGAAGAAGGCGAAGTGAAACAATATCGCATTGTTGGTTGTGATGAGTTTGATCCTGCTAAAAACTGGATTTCTATTGATTCGCCCGTTGCTCGAGCATTAATTGGAAAACAAATAGATGATGAAGTGCGAGTAGAAATACCTTCAGGAAAGGTGATATTGTATGTAAATAAGATTTGGTATGAAAAATAATTCTTAGTCAGAATCATAAAAAAGTCCCTAGGAAACAAGGGACATTTTTATCATTTATTTACCTTTAAACTCATCTAAACCCATGGGTTTTGGGGGTGACATGCGTTTATGATGTGATCGATTATGCCAAAATTGGATTTGTTTTAAGGCTTGTTCACTCACAGGTTCACCACGCAAATAAGCATCAATTTCTGCATAGGTCACGCCCATTTCACCTTCATCGGTTTGACCTTCCCATAAGCCTGCACTCGGCTTTTTCTCTAATACTGATTTAGGCACACCAAGATAACGCCCTAATTCAAACACTTGTTCCTTGCGTAACTCTGCTAAAGGTAACACATCCGCCGCACCATCGCCAAACTTGGTAAAATATCCTGTTAGTATTTCCGCTGCATTATCTGTGCCTAATACGATAGAACGATGACTTTGTGCCGTGGTAAACAAAGCAATCATACGTAAACGAGCCATTAAGTTGCCTTTGAGTACGTTTACACGTTCAGGCTCTGCATATAAGGCAGGTTGTAATTGTGCCATAATCAAATCATACCAAGGTGCAATGGAAATAATTTGCCCAGAAACTCCCGCACTTTTTAAGACGGCTTGCGCATCATTTACATCTTCTTGACTGCTCACCGCTGCGGGTAAAACTAAGGCTTGAATTGGGGCATTGGTACGTGCTAATAAATGCAAACACACCGCACTATCAATACCACCACTCACGCCTAAAGTATAACCATCCATGCCATAAAGTTCTGTCCGTTGGTTTTCTAACCAGGCGACTAAATAATCTACATAAGCTGCTGTTTTCATTTTTGTTTACCTGAATGTTTTTTAATAAGCTCTTGTTTTAATGTCCAGAGTTCTTGTGATAAATCCACATAATAACCATGAGGTTTTTCTAGCCGTCTCACTTCTTCCCATAAAGATTGAATTTCTTGCTGACAGTAAGTTCGGATGGCTTCTAAAGTGGGAAAATCAATCATTCTCTTGCCTTGACTAAACCACTGTAAGAGTTTTTGTTCCGCAACAAAATCGGTGACTTGCTTAGTTTTCCAAGTATATTCAGGGTCAAATAAGCGATAAGGTTGACCGCCTTCAATCATTTCATCATGTAAAGTGATCACATCAGCAATCGCTTTATGATTTTTATCATATAAACGCCATAAATTTTTAAACCCAGGAGTTGTAGTTTTTTGCAAGGTCTCGCTTAATTTAATTTTAGGGATAAGCTTTCCATCTTTTTCTAAAGCAACAATTTTATACACACCACCAAATACAGGTTCGCTTTTCGCTGTAATTAAACGCTCACCGACACCGAAATTATCAATTTTCGCGCCCTGTGATAATAAGTCTTTAATTGAATATTCATCTAGAGAATTGGAAACGGTAATTTGCGTTTCGGTTAAACCTGCCTCATCTAACATTTTACGTGCTTGAATACTTAGGTAAGCTAAGTCACCACTATCAATACGAATGCCTTTTAGAGAATAGCCAAGAGGAGCTAAATATTCTTTATGAACTCTTATTGCATTAGGAATGCCTTGTTTTAAGGTATCATAAGTATCTACTAACAATATGCTATTATCAGGATAATCTTTTACATATTGTAAAAAAGCGTCGTATTCATGATTAAAACTTTGCACATAAGCGTGTGCCATCGTACCTAATGAGGGAATACCACAGATAAAATCACTATACACATTTGATGTGCCATTTATCCCCGCAATATAAGCCGCTCTTGCACCATAATGCGCTGCATCTCCACCATGTGCACGTCTTGCCCCGAGTTCGAAAACTTTACGCCCTTGTGCCACACTCACAATACGAGCTGCTTTGGTCGCAATTAACGTTTGATGATTAAGGGTAAATAACAAAAAGGCTTCAATCAATGCACAATGGATAATGGGCGCACGGATAATGACTAAAGGTTCATGTGGAAAAACTACCGTGCCTTCTTTAACCGCCCAAACATCACCACGAAACTGGAATTGCTTGAGATAATCAAGAAAACTTTCGGAAAAGAGATTTTTATGACGTAAAAAATCAATTTCTTGAGCGGTGAAACGCAATTGCTCAAGATAAGAGAGGACTTGTTCTAAACCTGCAAATACGGCATAACCACCTTCATCAGGTACGCGGCGAAAGAAATAATCAAAGTAAGCCATTTCATCTTTTCTACCTTGCTCAAAATAACTGTTCGCCATGGTGAGGGCATAAAAATCCATCATCAATGCGCTATTTTGCATAGCACCTCCTTAGCACGTATATTTATTTTATGAGAACATATAGTTAATACGCTAAATTAAAGCATATACGCTACATTAAACCTTAATAGTAAAAATAAATCAATTTATTATTATACAAAAATAGAATTATGCTCCGGACTAAAAAGAGCAGAAAATGGCCTTAGCTCATAAGTTAATGAATCAACATGTTACGGATATAAATTAAAAAGCCATTTGAAATAACATTCCAAATGGCTTATATAAACTGCGGTCTCTTTTTCTAAAATTTTATTAGAAAGTTATCTCTGCACTTAAGCGGAAATTACGGCCTGGTGAATAAAAACGATTTATTCCCGCACCTGTATTTTGATTAATCAAATTAGAGGTACCGAACGGTTTAATGGAACGAATTGAATCCCAAGTTGCGTATTTTTGGTTGGTTAAATTATATAATCCCGCTTGTAAAGTAAGATTCTTAATTGGTTTTACAAAACTGACGACATCAAATAAAGTATATGCATCACTACGCCATTTCATATAACTGTTCGCAGCCTGCTGTTCGCCGTGATAACGGTTATAGGTGTCTTTTTCTTTTTTATGACTTACATGAGTCATATAAAAATCCACACCAAAATAATTATCTGGATGAACATAACTTAAATTAATTACCGAAGTTGGTGGCTGAATTGCATTCATCGGAATATAACCATCCGTTGGGCGATATTTGTCAATGTTTGGATCATATGCCATTTTGCCTTTTTGGTAAGTAAATTTATAACCTACACTAAAACCTGTTAATCTTGGTGTAATTTCACCTAGCAATAATTTACTTTGTAATTCAAAACCCGTCACTTTGGCACTTGGTCTATTCACATTTTTATACAATGGATAACCAAGACCGCGCCCACTTAATTGACGACAACCATTTTCACCACTACGACATTTAAAGGCTAAATCAATGTAGTTGTTATAATCTGTACGAAACACGCTTGCCATTAAATAACCAAAAGGTTTATAGAAAGTAAAGGCTAATTCTTTGGTTTTCGCAGTTTCTGCTTCTAAGTCTCTATTCGGTTCAATAGAGAAATCAGGGTGCAAGAAGGTGAAATAAATTTCATCACCAGCAGGGGCTCGGAAGCCTTTGCTATATTTTGCTTGAATTTTTAACCAATCTAATGGATCGAGGGTTAACCCCAATGAATAAGAACTAGCAGAAAATTTCTTCCGCTTCGCAATTTCACGAATATTGGCATTGGCATTTGCTGTTCTTAAGGTATCATTTGCAGGATCGGTATAGTTTAAACGATTAAAATTCGGTTCTCTTGTATATAAATCATTGACCATGCCATCAGGAATTTTTGGTGTCACCCCTGGAATATATTCAGGTGAATGTTTAATTCGGTCATAACGATATGCCCAATCAAAACCCCAATATTGATTTACTTGAGCATCATCAGCAAAATACAATGCCACGGTTTTGGTTTTCACTGGAATCAAGAAAGAGTAGGTATTGCGATTATTACAGAGAGAATTATATTTATCTGTACTATTTTGGCAATCAGTTGGATAAAGCGCCCACCAGCCTTTAGTAATGACGCTATCACCTGAATGATTCACCATTTCTTTTTTCGAGTTAGACCATAACCCACCATAAGATAAATTATGTTCTGTACTACCTATTTGAAGATATTTCGTCAGATCTAGATTAACTTGTTGAGTCATGGTATTTAAATCACGTTCTGTCCAAATATTTTCTAAATAACCTTTTCCAACAGGCAGGATTAAACTTGGTGCAGTATCTGCACTCTCTTCATTTTGAGCAGTAATTTTAGCCACTTTCTCTCCAGAAGCTAAGGTTTCTACGGTAAAAGGCAAGTGTTTAATCGTGCCATCTGATCCAAATGCTTCAACCGTATCTTTTTGACAATTTACTCCTCCAGCCTGATCACAGGCTAAAATTAAAGAGGTATAAGTGGAATTAAATTGAACTGGGCTAAATTGAAGCGCATCATCTTTATATGTCTTACCATTGATGGTCAAATGCTTATCCGCTGGAGCAGTTTCTTTACTTTGAGTTACTTCATATTTAATGATACCTTCACCTTTTTCATTAACGGGTAACGCTTCATAAGATACTTGTTTTGTATTATATTGTTTTTTTAAGAGTTCTTGATATGCACTAATTTCAGAACGTAATCCGAAATGCCAATAGCGATCACGGCTCGTTGCTTTAAACACTTTTTCTACAACGGTCGTTTCTTTCTTTATAACTGCAGGTGTATTTTTATATTCTACAGGTTTATTATCATTGCCAACTAATTGATTATTTTCATTAAAATGTAAACCTAACGGGTTACTAAATCCTTGGCAATTGGTATTACCATCGCAATAATCATCTGTTCTCGCACGTGTGCGGATATGTTGGTTAGAATAAGCTACCCGTAGTGTGTCATAGAAAGGATTGCTTGAATAATTTTCGTAAACAAATGAATAATTTTTACGTTTTACTTGATCATTGGTATGGCGCAATTCTTTTTCGATACAATGCGCATCCTTACAATCTTTGATGAGATTAGAACTTTTTAAGGTATAAGAAAAATCATGCCCTTTTGAGGTGGCATCATATAAATCTGCGGCAACGGTTAAGCGGTTATTTTCATTCGGTTGAAATGATAATTTAAGTAATGTACTTTCTAGTTTACGACGATAAGGATCGGCTTTTTCTCGTTGTCTTCCTTGAACATTGCCATCATAATAACGATAGCCATAGTTTTCTTCTTCATGGCCTTTACGCTCTGTGCGAACCACAAGAAAATCAAACCATTTATAGCGCCCTGCGGCGGTAAAGGTATTGAGGTTTTGATTAGAGGCTGACTGATAACCACGTTTATAAGAGAAGTGATAATTCTTTTCTGTTAAAAAATCACGTGCATCCTTAGTTTCGAAAACCACAGAACCCCCTAATGCTCCACTACCTGCTTTAATAGAATTCGCCCCTTTATGAATGGTAACTTGTTTTAATGTTTCTATTTCTGCACTATTACGGGTGTTATTAAAGTTGCCATAACCTTCAAATAATTCTTTAAAGCCTTGAGATGAAATGGTTTCCGCTTGTGTTAAGCCATCAATTTGAATGGCAACACGGTTTTCTTCTACACCGCGCACCGCAAAACCGCTTTGCCCAAAACGCCCAGCTTCTACCACTGTAACGCCTGGATCATAACGTACTAAATCTTTGGCATCACCAACTTGTTGTTTTGCCAAGGTTTTTGCGGTTTTTACGGTTTCACCCACTTTATGAGATTGTACTTCATCATGTATGGATTGTGCTTCGGCAGAAACTTGAATGGTATCTAAACTTGTTGAAGTGCTATGGTCTGCATAGCTAAATTGACAATAACTGAATATGCATAATGTAATTGTTGAAAGTTTACCCTTCATCAACATAAATAATTCCTTTTAACGCTTTTTAAATTCCATTTAGTTATATTTAAATATAACGATTCTCAATATCACTATTAATTATCGATACTAATCATATGTATTTATAAAAATAAGGCAAGAAATGTTATAAGAAATCATTCAAATCGTGATCTTAATCACAAAAACAATGGGAACTTTTTAAAAGTGCGGTAAAAAAATTAAAAATTTTTTTATTCATTTTATCTATAAGATTTTATTAAATAGAACTAGAGTTTATATAAAAAGAAGAAAAAGAACCGTGAAATCTAGCTATTATTAATCAATTGATAAATAAAAAACCTTATTAATCAAACTAATAAGGTTTTTATTCACTGTTTAAGGTTGAAAAACACACAACACTAGCGATATTTATCTAATAATTTGTAGTATTTCACACCAATTTTAGTAGCGAGATTTTTTATTATGCGTCCGCCATAAATAGAAGGTACTTTTAAGCTTTCAAAAACAGAAAAACGTGTATCATCACCCTCAATTGCTTCTGCAATCACACGTCCTGCAATTCCCGTTAAAGCAACGCCATGACCAGAGTAACCATGAGCATAAAAAACATTTGGCGAAATACGACCAAAACAAGGTTTTGAGTTTATAGTCATATCAATGGGGCCCGCCCAACCATAATCAATTTTGACATTTTCTAATTGTGGGAAGACATGTAGCATATTTTGTCTCATGACCTGCACCATATCCACATTAGTACTAGAGTCACTACCAAATAATAAACGATTATCCGCACTTAAACGGTAATAATCTAATAAAAGATTGTTATCACACACTGACATACCATTATTAATAACACTATCAGCTAAGGATGGCGATAAAGGCTCAGTAGCAATAATAAAACTTTCAACTGGAAGAATTTTTCGTGCCGTACCATGTTGAATACGATAAGGTAAATCAGCCACATAAGCATTCGTAGCAATAACCACATTAGCCGCAGTGACAACTCCTCGATCTGTTTTAACCACCACTTTTGATGGGCTAATCTCTAAATCAATTACAGGAGATTGTTCATAGATTTGTACGCCAAGATCTAAACAAGCTTTAGCCAAACCTAAGCAATAATTGAGAGGGTGTAAATGACCTGAATTGGTGTCATATAATCCACCCACATAAATATCACTACCAAGATGTTGCTGAAGTTGAGCTTTATCCCATAGTTGCATATTGCTATAGCCAAAAGTTTCATGGCTGGCTTTTTCAATAGCAATCAAATCATCCATACGGCGATTATTTAACGCCAGGGTTGCATAACCTTTTTTCCAATCACATTGAATGTTATATTTCGCCACTCGCTCATCGATAATATCGATAGCTTCTAAAGACATTTCCCATAATTTGCGAGTTTGCTCCAAACCGAGTTCTTTCACATATTCATCAATACCATCTTCAAAGCCATTAATTGCTTGCCCACCGCTTCGACCTGAAGCACCAAAGCCAATACGAGCCCCCTCTAACACAATAACCGTTTTACCACGCTCAGCGAGTTCTAATGCAGCGGAAAGCCCACCAAACCCCGCACCGATCACACAAACATCAGCCAATTGATGATCCGTTAATGCAGGCTGCTTAATGTCTTGATTACGAGAATCATAATAATAAGTTTTGATGTGTTCTTGATGTGCAAATTCCAACATAAAGTCATATTCTCCATAAATTTTGCGGCAATCTTACTATCCTCTGATCAGATGTCAATCAATAGCTCATAAATTAGGGGCATAAACAGGTAAAGTATGCTATAGTTCGCCGCGATTTTACTCTAGATCGGTAAAAATCCGATTTATTATGTTTTAGAGAACAGAGAGTAGGAGAAATTAAAAAATTTTTATTTTGGTTACCGCACTATAAGGGCATTTAAATGACAAAACAATTCACTCGTTCAATCCGAGCATGGCTTGTAACTGCAGCAACGTTTTTCTCAACTTCCCTCTTTGCAGCTCAAGAAGAGTTGTATATCTATAACTGGACAGACTATATTCCATCAGATTTAGTCGCCGAATTTACCCAAGAAACTGGTATTAAAGTCAACTATTCAACTTTTGAAAGCAATGAAGAAATGTTTTCAAAACTGAAATTAATGGCTGATAAACCAGGATACGATTTAGTTTTTCCTTCAAGTTACTACATCAGTAAAATGATAAAAGAGAATATGCTTGCTCCAATTGATCAGAGTAAATTGAAAAATGTTAAACAAATCCCAACCAACTTATTACATAAAGATTTTGATCCTGAAAATAAATTTTCCTTACCTTACGTTTATGGTCTAACGGGTATTGCCGTAAATACTTCGGTAATTGATCCAAAACAAATCACCAGCTGGGGCGATTTATGGAAAGAACAATTTAAAGGTAAAGTGTTATTAACTGCTGATTCACGTGAGGTGTTCCACATCGCTTTATTATTAGATGGAAAATCTCCTAACACACAAAGTGAAGATGAAATTAAAACGGCTTATGAACGATTAACTAAAATTTTACCAAATGTTGCCGCATTTAATTCAGATACGCCTGAATTGCCTTATATTCAAGGCGAAGTTGATTTAGGGATGATTTGGAATGGTTCTGCTTATATGGCAGCTAAAGAAAACCCTGATATTAAATTTATCTATCCAAAAGAAGGCGCAATTTTCTGGATGGATAACTATGCGATTCCTAAAAATGCACGTAATATTGAGGGTGCACATAAATTTATCGACTTTATGTTACGCCCTGAACATGCCAAAGTGATTATAGAAAGAATGGGATTCTCAATGCCAAATGAAGGTGTAAAAGCTTTATTAAGTGCTGAAAATGCAAATAATCCTTTACTCTTTCCACCTGCAACAGAAATTGAAAAAGGTATTTTTCAATCAGATGTGGGCAATGCAACAGAGATTTATGAAAAATATTGGAATCAATTAAAAACTAATTAACTTCTCGATAAAGAAACTATTCTTACCTCTCGATAACGAAAAAGTGCGGTAACAATTTTAAAAATTATTACCGCACTTTTATCTTTATCTAAACTTGGATCTTATTAATTCTGATTATGCTTTCATTAACCTAATGCAGCACCACTTAAACCAATAAAGATACCAGCAATAGTTGCACTCATTAAATTCGCTAAAGTACCTGCAATAACTGATTTTAATCCAAGACGAGCGATATCTGAACGACGATTAGGCGCCATACTACCAATACCACCGATGAGAATCGCTATCGCACTAAAGTTAGAGAAACCACATAATGCAAAGGTAATAATTGCTTTAGTTTTATCACTTAATTGTACAATGGCATCAGGTTGCAAATATTTTGCAAATTCAAGGTAACCAACAAACTCATTTACCGCTAATTTCATACCAATCATTTGGCCAGCAATATCTGCATCTTGCCATGGCACACCAATCACAAAGGCTAATGGTTGGAAGAGATAGCCAAGTAAAATTTGCAACGTTAAATCTTCATAACCGAACCAACTACCAATGCCTCCAATTAAACCATTAAGAAGAGCAATAACTGCAATAAAAGCAATTAACATACCACCAACATTAATAGCTAATGTGACGCCTGAACTTGCGCCATTTGCCAAAGCTTCAACAATATTGTTTGGTTTTTCTAACTCAATATTATCATCTACTTCACTCACCAACTTTTCAGTTTGTGGATACATTAATTTCGCAAACAACAAGCCCGCGGGTGCTGCCATAAAAGATGCTGCAATAAGATAAGTGAGAGGAACGCCCATTCCTGCATAACCTGCCATTACTGAACCTGCGATAGAAGCTGTCCCACCAACCATAATTGCAAAAAGTTCAGATGCAGTCATACGACTAATGTAAGGCTTAACGACTAAAGGCGCTTCAGTTTGCCCAACGAAGATATTGGCGGCAGCTGACATAGACTCGGCTTTTGAAGTTCCTAATACTTTTTGTAAAGCCCCACCAATAATTTTGATTACCCATTGCATCACACCGATATAATAGAGCATTGAAATTAATGCAGAAAAGAAAATAATAATAGGCAATACTTTCACTGCAAAAACAAAGCCAATGCTGCTATTAGTTGGATCGGCTAAATTACCAAACACAAAAGAAATCCCTTCATTACCGTAATTGATCACTTTGCTTACGCCGTTAGCCGTTGCAAGCAATGCATCTCGTCCTGCGGGTACATAAAGAATCAGTGCTGCAAATCCGATTTGGATAGCTAATGCACCAAATACAGTACGAAAATTAATCGCTCGACGATTATTTGATAATAATGCACCGAGGGCAAGTAGAACGAAAATACCGATAACGCTGATCAATATATCCATATATGGTCTCCATAAGTAATTAATAAATAGTAGTGATTTTTCTAATTCCACACTGTTTAGCAAAAGTGGCTAACTGATCTGTCTGTTCAATAGTAGGCACAAAAGGCTTCAGCCCTTCTTCATCCCTTGCCCCTTTAGTATGTACTCGAATAATTTTGAGTAATACATGAGGATATGGAGTGAGTAAATTTGCCACTTTTTGAATCAAATGATGCGCATCATAAAAGTCGTTTAGGTAGACTAAACGCACCTCTTCTACTTTACCGAGCGGTAATAATTGCGATAAATTTTGTAAATTGCGAGCCAAATTTTCAGGTTTCATACGTTCAAGGGTTGGAATAACTTGGATGGGCACTTTGCCTTGCTGATTTTTGCGATCAAAACAAAGGCTTTGTAAACCAATACCATCTCCTTTTAAATCAAATAGGAATTTATCCGTCACCTCAATGAGTGGTTTAATAACCTCATACTCAAAAAAGCCACTGCTATCAAGATAGCAAGTTAGCCCTTGCTGATGAAGGGCTTCAAATAATGGCACTAATTTTTTGTGATGGATGGTTGGCTCGCCACCTGAAACGGTAACACCTCGAATAAAGGGAACAGCCTCCATCACTTGATCGTATAAATATTGTAAGCTGACTTGTTTCGCCTCCTCCGTATGACGAGGAATCGTTTCTGGATTATGGCAATAAAGGCAATTCAGCTTACAACCTTGTAGAAAAATGCTTGTGCGATTTCCTTGTCCTTCCACATTGGAAAAAGGAATAATACGATGTAGTGGCACAAAAATGTCCGAAAGTGCGGTCATTATGTGCTCAATTATTTCGCATTCACATTTTCTTCGTCACGCAATTGACGATCGAATACTTTCGCACAATCATCAGTACCCGCACCATACCAAGTAGTATCACGTAATACTGCTTCGCCTTTACGATAACGTTCTACCTCGCTTTTCTTCACGAGATAACCTGTTACACGAATCAAATCAGTATTTTTTAGGTAGGTTGTAATATAGCGATAACCTTGTGCAAAAGAACCATCAATAATATCAACCACAGCATCTAAGTGATCCGTGTAAGTTTGATCGAAAGCAAATAAATCACCTGTACCAGATGGGAAATATTTGTGGAATGGTGCAGATTGTTTTAAATGCGCTAATAATGTCGGCTCTTGACCAACACGAATACGGTGGGCAGGTGTATTGAGTTTATCTTCTTCATGATTATTAGCACCGACTTGAGCATGTAACAAATATTGATTATTGGTGCGTTCAACATAAAGTCCTTTGTGAGCATCATTGAGGGATTGCAACTTATCCATGATTAAGGTTGCCATTTCATCACCACGTTTGCTTTGTCCAAAGGTTTCATCCAAACCCTCTTGTTTAAGAAGGTGATTAACTGCATCAGCAAGCCCAACAATAGCAATCATACTAGTAAAGTTAGTACGCTTAATAAAACCTTCTTGCACTAAGAAGCTACTTTCGAAGAAATTACTTTGTTCTACTAAGAATTTATGACGTTTATCCATAGTAGAAAGGGCTAGATTTGCCACTTTAGGTAATAATTCATTGACCATTTCATCTAAACTTGAACAAGCACGTCCAATGGTTCCTAAACGTAAACGCGTTAAAGTATAAGCGCCGCCACATTCTGGTAACGCATTATAGCAACTAGCAATACCATATTCTTCGCCTAAATCTTGAGTATAGTAAGCATCATTAGCAAAAGATGGTTTAGAAACTAGCAAGCAAGCTTTTGCTGCAAGTTCAGCAAATTCACGGGAAGTTTTTTGTTTATCATAACGAATGGACATATTTGGTGTGGTATTTTCTAGCTCAATTACGGCTTTTAAAATTAAGCGACCCGCTTTGGTATCATAAGGACCAACATTAGCATGGCAGAATGAATCTGCAATGGTTTTATCAATATGATTTAAGAAACGTTTGATTTTGATGTAATCTTGCTCTTCATCGGTGATAAACGGGTCAAGCAATACATCTAGGCGGCCAATATAAACAGGGAAAGTTGTGATGGATGGAACATGTGAATAAATAATTAATAAACCATCTAAGGCTTCATCTAAATTAGTTGGAGGAGGTAAATCTAGAAATTTACAACCTTTTTTCATATAAACATTATAGTCAGGAAGAATATAACGAGGACGATAAATCGCATAACCCTCATTTAAATCACAAATCATTTGATTTTCAATATATTCCCATTCTTCTTTTGTATAGCCGAGTAATTCAATTGGATTAAATAAACGTTCAGCAATATTTCCTAAACTCATTAATTTTTGTTGATAGGTTAAATTTTTTGCTTTTACCACATCAAGAATATCTTGTAACGAAGCTTGCATAGTGGAATCTCCTTAATTAGCTTTCTGGTCGTGTAGTTGTATCTAAATTGTTCTTTAATTACTGTGACATAGATCACATTTTTAGGTCTTTATATATCAAGCGAATAACGCAAACGATTACTTCACTTCACAAATATAATCGAACTCAAAATCTGCAAAAATTCGCTTGTTTATATGACTACTTATTTTCCCAGATTAGCGCGCTATGATAACAAATATGTTTGTATAATGCTTGTGCTAATTGATTAATATTTTGGAATTATTCAGAATAAAATGATGATAGTTACTATAAATACGCATAAAAAATCTATGCCTTAGGTTGCTATAATAGTAGTAACCTAAGGCACAGAACATTTTTTATATTATAAAAATAATTAACTTAGGAAATAGCGATAAGCCTTACTATGGGAAACATCCTGATAAACATAGCCTAATTCAGTTAATGCTTGTTGAAAAGCATGAATCTCATGTTCTAATAATTGAAAGCCTGCAAGAATATTTCCATAATCTGCCCCATGAGCTCGATAATGGAACAATGAAATATTCCATCTTGTTCCTAGAATTTCTAGAAATTTCAACAAAGCACCTTTTTGTTCAGGAAACTCAAAACTATATAAATGTTCATTAGCCGCTTGAGAAACACGCCCGCCCATCATATAACGAACATGAGTTTTTGCAATATCGTCATCTGACATATCTTCTACGTTATAACCTTGTTGGCTAAGTTCTTTTACTAATTCCACTTTCTCCGCTTCATTGGCTGTGCGAACCCCAACAAACATACAAGCATCTTTTTGTTGTTCTGAATAACGATAACTAAATTCGGTTACTGCACGATCACCTAATAATTTACGAAAAGCAAGGAAACTTCCTGCTTTTTCAGGCATAGTTACCGCTAATAAAGCTTCGTGATTTTCACCAATTTCACAACGTTCTGATACATAACGCAACGTATGGAAATTTAGGTTTGCACCTGAAAGAATTACAGCAACATTTTTACCTTCAATATTATGCTGTTTAAGATATTTTTTCGCTCCAGCAATGCTAAGTGAACCTGAAGGCTCTGACACGGCACGCACATTTTCAAAAGCATCTTTCATCGCCGCACAAATTTCATCGTTATCCACGAGTACCACATCATCAAGATTTTTTTGTAATACACGGAAGGTTTCATCACCAATACGTTTAACTGCAACACCATCTGCGAATAAGCCCACATGCGTTAAATTAGTTGGCTGACCGCTCTCTAAAGCAGCTTTTAAACAAGCTGAATCTTTTGATTCTACGCCAATGACCTTAATTTCTGGACAAAACTGTTTAAGTAATACGGCAACCCCAGCAGCCAAACCACCACCACCGACTTGTACAAAGACATAATCCAATTCTGAATTTTGTTGGAGCATTTCCATGGCAAGAGTACCTTGACCAGCAATGACTAAAGGGTGATCAAAAGGGGGAATAAAGGTCATTTTTTTAGTGTCGGAAAGCTCAATAGCTTTAGCTTTCGCTTCATCAAAGTTAGCACCGTATAATAATACTTCACCACCAAAACCACGCACAGCATCAACTTTAATACTTGGGGTATTTTGTGGCATCACAATTAAGGCTTTAACCCCCATTTTACTTGCAGAAAGTGCCACACCTTGTGCATGATTACCAGCCGAAGCAGTAATTACCCCAGCTTGTTTTTGTGCTTCTGTTAAACTTGAAATCATGGCGTAAGCACCACGTAATTTAAAACTATTAACTGGTTGACGGTCTTCACGTTTAATCCAAATCTGATTATTTAAGCGTGCAGATAATTTTTCCATTTTTTGTAGCGGCGTAACTACTGCCGCTTCATAAACTTTTGAGCCAAGTTTAACAATAGCGTTCACATATTCGCTATTACTAGGTTGAGGATTACTTAATAAATTTTTCATTTCAATATAGCCTTTAAAATTCATAAATCTCCGATAATAAAGGCAGACATCATAGCCTGCCTTTCTTGTTGATTATTTCAACATTGTTTTATCTCGTACCGCACCTTTATCCGCAGAAGTGGCAAAATGCCCAAATACTTTTAAGGCGAATGAAACTTCACGATTACGACTTAATGGTTGCCATGCTTTATCACCACGAGCTTTCATTGCTGCGTAGCGTGCTACCATTTCTTCCTCTGAAATTGCTAAGTTAATTGAACGATTTGGAATATCTATTTGAATAATATCGCCATCATTGACTAAACCAATCGCACCACCAGAAGCAGCCTCTGGAGAAGCATGTCCAATTGATAATCCTGATGTTCCACCAGAGAAACGACCATCTGTTAATAGGGCACATTTTTTACCTAAACCCATGGATTTTAAGTAGCTAGTTGGATATAACATTTCTTGCATACCTGGACCACCTTTAGGGCCTTCGTAACGAATAACCACTACATATCCTTCCTTCACCTTACCACCTAAAATCCCCGCAACAGCATCCTCTTGGCTTTCAAATACAATCGCTTTACCTGTAAATTTCCAAATTGATTCATCCACACCCGCAGTTTTAACAATACAACCATCTTTTGCGATATTACCGAATAATACAGCTAAGCCCCCTTCTTCAGTAACGGCATGTGCTCGATCACGAATACAACCAGACTGGCGATCATCATCCACAGTATCCCAACGACAATCTTGTGAGAAAGCTTCTGTGGTACGAATACCTGCGGGACCCGCACGGAAGAATTTATGTAAATCAGCATCTTTATTACGCATAATATCATATTGATTTAACTGTTCTTCCATCGTTAACCCGAGAATAGTTTTTACTTGATTATGGATTAACCCTGCACGATCTAATTCACCCACAATACCCATAATGCCACCAGCACGATGAACATCTTCCATATGATATTTGTTAGTGTTTGGTGCAATTTTACTTAAACAAGGCACTACACGAGATAAACGGTCAATATCCGCCATTTTGAAATTTACACCTGCCTCTTGGGCCACAGCTAACAAATGAAGAACTGTATTACTTGAGCCCCCCATAGCAATATCCAAGCTCATAGCATTTTCAAAAGCTTCAAAAGTCGCAATTGAACGAGGTAATAAGCTGTAATCATCTTGTTCATAATGACGACGACAAATATCTACAATTTCACGACCTGCTCTTAAGAATAATTCTTTACGGTCTGCATGAGTAGCAAGCATTGAGCCATTACCAGGCAAGCTTAAACCTAGTGCTTCTGTTAAACAGTTCATTGAGTTTGCAGTAAACATACCAGAACAAGCACCACAAGTCGGGCAAGCTGATTTTTCAATAGCATCAACATCAGCATCTGATACATTCGCATCAGCACTTTGAATCATTGCATCAATTAAATCTAATTTCACTAATTTATCTGAAAGCTTAGTTTTACCCGCTTCCATTGGTCCACCTGAGACAAAGATAGTCGGAATATTTAAACGCATTGCTGCCATTAACATACCTGGAGTAATTTTGTCACAATTAGAAATACATACCATAGCATCAGCACAATGTGCATTTACCATATATTCCACACTATCAGCAATTAAATCTCGACTAGGCAATGAATAAAGCATGCCACCATGCCCCATAGCAATACCATCATCCACTGCTATCGTATTAAACTCTTTAGCTACACCACCTGCTTTTTCAATTTCTCGAGCCACCAATTGCCCGATATCTTTCAAATGTACATGACCAGGTACAAATTGAGTAAATGAGTTAACCACTGCAATAATAGGTTTACCAAAATCATTTTCTTTCATTCCTGTTGCACGCCATAAAGCTCGTGCACCTGCCATATTACGACCTTGTGTACTGGTCGCTGAACGTAATTTAGGCATAAAAAATCTCCAAGTAAATTTGTTAGGTAATTCCAGTTCAACTGGAAAATAAAAACTTATCCAACGTCTTTATAGTTAACCTCTGAATGGTTAACATCATCGAAAGCACATTCTTCATCAGCAGTCACATCAATTACATCCTCTAATTTAGCTAACTGATGAGCTAATAAACACATATCGCGATCACCTTGAATACTCAAATCTAACCAGATTTTACCGCTCTCTAAACTCATTCTCATATTTGTTACAGTAAAGCCTCGATGACGAACGACGCGTAGAATACGTTCTAAAGTTTCAGGGGAATGATTGGCAACAATAGTCATTTCATTTTTCATAGATTTCTCCAACTTGATTCCATTCAGTAAATAAAAAGAAAATTCTTAATTAAGTAATAGGGTTAGATCATTTCTTCGATCATTTCAGCATTACAAGCACCTGGTGGAACTAAAGGCCATACATTTTCATCTTCATGGATGCAAACATGTAATAAATAGGCTTCTTTGCTTGCTAATAGACGATCAATTGCCCCATTCACATCGCTCGCCTTTTCAATCCGCTCGGCTTTAATGCCAAAGGCAGCGGCTAAAGTTACAAAATCAGGATTATCATCTAAAATTGTTGAGCTATGACGACCACGGAAGAATAAAGATTGCCATTGCCGAACCATACCCAGACGTTGATTATCCATTAATAGAATTTTTACTGGGGTTTGTGCACGTTTAATTGTTCCTAATTCCTGCACATTCATCATAATAGAGCCATCACCAGAAACAAGAATCACTTGATCCTGTAAACGTGATTTTTGAGCACCTATCGCAGCTGGCAAACCAAATCCCATAGTGCCAAACCCAGCAGAAGTAATAAAATTCTCAGGATTTGTAAATTGCATATGTTGTGCTGTCCACATTTGGTGTTGTCCCACATCAGTAACGACAACCGCATTCTCATCTTTTAAACGGGATACACGATGAAGTAAGAATAAGGGATTAATATCTTGATCACCTTCATTCTCACCATACTGAAAACCAAAATCTTGTTTTAAGCGTTCAACATCTTTACACCAAGGTGCAATATCTAGAGCAAAGCTGAATGCTTTCAAGGCTTGATTCAAATTACCTCTTAATGCAACAGTTGCAGTACGTAATTTATTAATTTCTGCTGCGTCAATATCCACGTGAATCACTTTTGCATTTGTTGCAAAAGTAGATAATTTACCTGTTACTCGATCATCAAAACGAGCACCGAGAACCACTAACAAGTCTGCTTCTTGAGTAGCATAATTAGCAGCTTTAGTACCATGCATACCTATCATCCCTAAATAATAAGGATTATCTGCAGGCACTGCCCCCAAACCTTTCAAAGTTGAAACACTTGGCATTTTTGTTATATTTAAAAATTCACGTAACGCGGGAACAGCTTTTGCCATACCTACACCACCGCCAATATAAGCCACGGGACGTTTAGCATTTTTTAATAAAGCTACCGCACTTTCTAGATCTTGTTTTGAAAGTACTGCGGGTTTATCCACAGCATAAACAACGGGAAGAGCTAAAGATTCAGCAAATTGCACATCTTTAGGAATATCGATAAGTACAGGGCCAGGACGGCCGCTTTGGGCAATTTTAAATGCTTTTGCAATAATTTTAGGTAATTCTTCAACATTTTGTACAATGAAACTATGTTTCGTACAAGCCAATGAAAGCCCTAATACATCAGCTTCTTGAAAGGCATCAGTGCCAATTAATGCACTAGCAACCTGGCCAGTAATAGCAACGACAGGAACTGAGTCCATTAACGCATCGCCTAATCCAGTGATTAAATTAGTGGCTCCAGGACCAGAAGTTGCAATACAAACGCCCGTTTTACCAGAAGCTCGTGCATAACCAATGGCTGCCATAGATGCGCCTTGCTCATTACGACATAATAAATGATTAATACCGCCATCATAAAGTGCATCATAGATCGGCATAATTGCCCCACCAGGATAACCAAAGACGGTATCAACACCATGTTTTTTCAAACACTCAATTACAAGATTTGCTCCATTCATTTTACTTCCTATTTTATTTTTTTAATTGTTGTATTTTTTATGTTGTGTGATTTTTCATTATAACGAGATTTAACCTTTAATCTAGTATTTAGTTGTGCTTTTATTAATCAAAGTGCGGTCATTTTTTAGAAAATTTTATTATTGTTAGGTTTTTACACAATTTCATTCTGATTTATTTCAATAGATAACAGTAAACTCAATACCATTATTCTGTTATGATAGAAAAAATATTATTAATTTAGGCTAGGATTATGCAACAATTTCCATTTCGTGCCATTGTGTCTGATATGGATGGTACTTTACTTAATACAAATCATATTGTCGGCGATTTTACTGTAGATACCCTTGAAAAAGTGGCTAAGAAAGGTATAGATATTGTAATGGCCACTGGACGAGGTTACACAGATGTGGCTTCAACTCTTAGCCGAATGAAAATTAAAAATGCAGCGATGATTACCTCTAACGGTGCTCAAATCCATGATTTACAAGGAAACCGCCTCTACAGTAATTTCTTACCAGAGGACATAGCATTTGAAGTAATGCAAACGGAATTTGATACTTCACGCATATGTTTAAATAGCTATCAAAATAATAATTGGTTTATTAATAAAGATGTTCCAATGTTACATAAATATCATCAAGCCTCTGGTTTTATGTATGAAATTGTGGATTTCAGCAAACACCACGGACAGGATACAGAAAAAGTTTTCTTTATTGGGAAAAATGCTGAAGATTTGGCTGAACTAGAGCAAGAATTGAAAATGCGTTTTGGTCAATTCACTTCTATTGTATATTCCACACCAACTTGCTTAGAAGTGATGAATAAAAATGTCTCAAAAGCTACCGCACTTTCACATTTAATTGAACAACGTGATTATCAACTAGCTGATTGTATCGCTTTTGGCGATGGTATGAATGATGTAGAAATGCTCAGTGAAGTGGGCAAAGGCTGTATTATGCAAAATGCCGATCCAAGATTATTCAGTGAGTTACCTGATCATGAACGCATCGGTTCAAATAGTAATGAATCGGTAGCAAGCTATATCCGTGCAATCTTCGGGATTTCTTAAATGATTTGGCAATCCTTATTACTAATTAGTTCAGGTGCTGCATTAGGGGCATCTTTACGTTGGATAATCGGTTTACTACTCAATCCACTATTTGTAGATTTTGCTTTTGGAACCTTGATAGCTAATTATCTTGGTTGTTTTATTATCGGCTTACTGATTGCAATGATTTGGCAATATCCACAATTTAGCCAAGAATGGCGACTTTTTATCATTACTGGCTTTCTAGGTAGCTTAACCACTTTTTCTTCTTTTTCCTCTGAAGTTATTGAAAACTTCTTTCAACACAAATGGTTAATCGGACTAGCAGTAATATCATCGCATCTTTTAGGTTGTTTAATTTGTACAAGTATTGGGATATTAATTGTCCGTTGGTTAAACTAAAACTAGTCAAATGCTAGTGTTTTAAACCCATTTAAGGCTATAATGCTGCGATTTTTATTTGGTGAGAAAAATATGGCTGAATACGATAAATTAAGATTAGAATGGGATTGTCGTCGAGGAATGCTTGAACTCGATAAAATTATTATGCCATTTTATCTGGACCAATTTGAGCAGTTAACAGCGCAACAAAAAGCAACATTTGTTCGCTTGCTTGGTTGTACTGATTTACAACTATTTTCTTGGCTGTTTAAACGTGCTCAAGCAACAGATTCAGAATTACAAAATATGATTAATTTAATCCTTGAAAAACAAGGAGTTGTCATAGAAAGCTAACTTATAGCTAAAGAATATTTAGCTTTTTTTAGATTTCTGTGAACTTTTCTATTTTCACAAGCTCTAACCTAATACTTAAGCTTGCTGTCTTGATATTAGAGCTTGTTATTAACAAGAGGTTATATGGCTGAACAGCTAACAGATCAGGCTTTGGTAGAAAGAGTGCAGCAAGGGGATAAGAAAGCCTTTAATTTATTGGTTTCTCGTTATCAGAATAAAGTGGCAGGTTTATTAACCCGTTATGTGTCACGCAATGATATTCCCGATGTCGTACAAGAATCATTCATTAAAGCATATCGCTCTATTGAGTCGTTTCGTGGCGAGAGTGCTTTCTACACATGGCTGTATAGAATCGCAGTAAATACTGCAAAGAATTACTTAACTGCTCAAGGTCGTCGTCCGCCAACTGAAGATATTTTGGCTGATGAAGCAGAAACCTATGATATAGGTAGTAATTTAAGGGATATTGATAGTCCCGAAAATGAAATGCTATCGGCAGAGTTAAAACGTGTTGTTTTTGAAACAATTAACAGTTTACAAGAAGAATTAAAAACTGTCATAACATTACGTGAAATGGAAGGGTTAAGTTACGAAGAAATTGCTGAGATCATGGATTGCCCCGTAGGAACTGTACGTTCACGTATTTTCCGAGCTCGTGAAATCCTTGAAAGCAAAATTCAACCACTCATTCAACGGTAAATGAATAAAAACGAGTTGGAGTTTAAAATGCAAAAAGAGTTACTTTCAGCATATATTGATGGTGAACAAGTTGATCAGGATATCACAGTAGAATTATGTAATGATAATGAGTTACAACAAAGTTGGTCTAATTATCATGTTATTCGTTCAGTGATGCGTGAAGAAAGCAATATTTTCTTAGGTGCTGATTTTACTGCAAAAATGGAATCATTGATTGCTGAAGAAGCAGAAATAAAAGTTTCACAACCGACACCAGAAGAAGTTGAAAACTTACCATTTATGCAAAAATTCAAAACGTTATTTGCTCCAATGGTTCAAGTCGCTGTTGCAGCAGGTGTTTGTTTAGTTGCCGTATTAGGAGTTCAATCCTTCAATTCAGCGCCTTCTCAAACTGCTAACGATACGCCTGTGTTACAAACCTTACCATTTAGCAATAATGTACAAGAAGTAAGTTATAACGCACCAAATAAAGATGCGGTGACACAAGAGCAACTTGAACAAAAAAATAAACGCATTGGTGCGATGTTACAAAGTTATGAACTACAACGTCGTGTGTATGCAGACTCAGTTCAAAACCATAAATAATCCATATTCATATATGATACAAATAATTCACCACCTTCAAGGTGGTGAATTTATTTATTCTCTTCAGAAAGGGTTCTGTCAATATGTTTAAAAAACTTACCGCACTTTTGTTTGCTTCCAGTTTATCATTTACAACTTGGGCGCAGGGGATTACTCCTCAACAATGGCTCATTAATATGCAACAAGCTAAAGATAAACTAAATTACGAACTTTCTTATATGCAAAAAGTCGGGGCAGATATTGATACTTATCGTTACAGCCATATTAACGTTCAAGATAAATCTTATGCTCATTTAGTGACTCTTGAGGGCGGTAAAGAAGAAATTGTGCAGCGTGATGGAATGATCAGTTATTTTCATCCTAGTTATCATCCTTTCTCTATTCAAGGCACTCAAATTATTGATAACTTACCTAATTTAATTAATGCGAATTTCGATAAAATTAATCAATATTATGATTTTGTGAATATGGGTCGTAATCGTGTTGCAGATAAATTAGTCCAAACCATCAGAATTATGCCTAAAGATAATTTCCGCTATCAATATATTGCCTTTATTGATGAAGAGACTGATTTACTATTAGGTTCAGATATGTTAGATCAGGATGGCAATTTATTAGAGCGGTTCAGAGTAGTAAATTACTATATTGGTGAACAAATAGTAGAGCCATTACTCGCTTTCTTAAACAAATTACCCATTCCTCAATCCTTGAATAAATCGCCATTACCAACAGCTAAACTAAGTTGGAAAACCGGTTGGTTGCCAGAAGGTTTTGAAGTGATTAATTATAGTAGTGAGAAAACCGATAACGACAAAATAGAAAGTCGTTTATATAGCGATGGGTTATTCTCATTCACAATTTATGTGTCTAATAATGCCTTGCCTGAACAAAAAGAGCAGGTGTGGAAACAAGGTTCCTTTACTATTTATAATGAGAACCTTGATACGAAAGAAGTAACGATTATTGGTCAGCTTCCACTTGCTACAGCAAAACGCATTGTAGAAGAACTTAAACTCAAATAGGAAAATTATGCTAACTGAAAGTGCTATTGTTATTAATTATCAAGCAGGCCAAGCCACTGTTAAATGTCAGGCTAAAAGTGCCTGTGGTAGCTGTGCAGCAAAAACGGCTTGTGGAACCTCAGTACTTTCTGAACTTACTGGAGAAATGTCAGAACATATTCTGACCGTAGAAACCATTACACCATTACAAGTGGGTCAACAGGTAGAAATAGGCTTAGAAGAACGCTCACTCATTTTTTCAGCGTTACTCGTTTATGTTGTTCCGCTTATCACTTTATTGTTTAGCACATTCATTGCCGAACAACTATTTACCCAGGAATGGATAAGTGCATTATTTATTTTTATTTTAACCGCACTTTCATTCTTTGCAGTCAGCATCTATTCAAAAAAAATCAATAAAAAATCGGCATTTAAGCCGATTTTACTGAGAGTTATAAATTAGTAATAAGAATGCTCTCCACGTTGGTGTTCAGTCACGTCTTTCGCAGCAGTCAATTCACCAGGGAACATACTAATTAATTGTTTTTCTACACCATCTTTCAAGGTAACATCCACCATAGAACAGCCATTACAACCACCACCAAATTGTAAAATTGCCTCACCTTGTTCAGTAATCTCAATTAAAGTAATTCGTCCACCATGGCTAGCTAATTGTGGATTAATTTGGGTTTGAATGACATAATCAACACGTTCAATTAACGGTGCATCATCAGCCACTTTACGCATTTTAGCGTTAGGTGCTTTTAAAGTTAATTGAGTGCCTAATTCTTCCGTTACGTAATCAATTTCCGCATCTTCTAAAAAAGGTAAACTCACTTCATCTACAAAAGCAGAAAAAGTAGAATATTTCATTTCAGTATCAGTTTCTTCAACTGCATTAGCTGGACAATACGAAACCCCACATTCCGCATTAGGTGTCCCAGGATTAACCACAAAAATACGGATATTAGTTCCTTCTTCTTGCTGATCTAATAATTTACGAAAATGTGCTTGTGCCGCATCTGTAATTTGAATTTGTTGCATAAAATTATTCCCAAAATTAATCACTCACGAGTCATTATAACTGACTAACATAGTCGGAAATAATACGCTTAGATCCATTTTTATGCAAATTTTTATACTCGTGCTAATCCCCATACTTGAATATGCTCAACACCGTATCCCTTTAATAATTTTGCAATTTCATTTAGTGTTGCACCAGTAGTAATAACATCATCAACTAATGCCACCGATTTATAGTGGCAAACTTTATTTATACAAAACGCATTAAGTAAATTTTTTCGCCGCGCTATCGCAGTTAAACCACGTTGTGTGTGAGTATGTTTAATGCGTTTAAGTAACTGATTATCATAGGGAATAGATAACCATTTAGCTAATTGCTGTGCCAATAGATCTGCTTGATTATAGCCACGCTGCCATTGTCGTAAGTGATGTAATGGAACGGGTAAAATAACTTCTGGCATGGGAAGAGCATGAGAACATCTTGCTTCCCTGATTGCTAAAAATAACAAGCGAACTAAAGTGCGGTCAAAATGAAAAGAATCTTGAAATTTAAATTGATGAATAAGTATTGATAATGGTGGCTGATAACTACCAATAATGACCATTCTATGCCAACTCGGCATATTTCTTAAACAATTACCACAATGTAATGTATTGATCGGCAATTGTGCTCCACAGCATCCACAATAATTAAAACGTTTAATTTCACGATGACAATAACTGCATATTCCATGCGAAGGAATGGCTAAGGAACGATGACAGACAATACAACGAAATCCAAACCAATTCATATAAACTCCCAGAAGAAATATTTAAAGCATAGTGAAAATGAGAGCAACATCATAATTTATGTACAATTTTTTCGATCTCTATCACAATGATGTTAGAATCTAAAAAAATTTTTAATTAAAAAGGA
Source organism: Mannheimia massilioguelmaensis (assembly GCF_000940515.1). Taxonomy (NCBI): domain Bacteria; kingdom Pseudomonadati; phylum Pseudomonadota; class Gammaproteobacteria; order Pasteurellales; family Pasteurellaceae; genus Mannheimia; species Mannheimia massilioguelmaensis. Next base: position 68,131 of record NZ_CDQL01000003.1, on the reverse strand, counting down.
TAAATAATGACAATAGCAAATTTACGTGACCAAATTAAAATTGTATTTTTTGATATTGATGAAACATTGATTATGAAATTTGAGGATATTTTGCCTGATACAGTGCTTCCCGCTATTCGCAAACTCAAACAAAATGGCATTATTCCTGCTATCGCAACGGGACGTTCACGTTGTAGTTTACCCACAAAAATTAAACAGTTAATTGCTGAAGAACCCATTGAATTATTTGTCACTATGAATGGGCAATTGGCTGTTTTTAAAGATCAAAAAATAGAAAAACATCCCATTCCAACAGCTAAAGTGCAAAAATTAGTAGATTTCTTTGATGCACATAATATCAGTTATGCCTTTGTATCTGACGATGATGTCGCCGTATCAGAGATTAATCCTAAACAGCAATCCGCACTTAATCCCATTTTAACCGATTACATTGTGGATAAAGATTATTTTAAACATCATGAAGTCTTTCAATTATTACCTTTCTATGATGAAAGCCAAGATGAATTAGTGACCAACGCTGGCATTTTAGATGGCTTACGTGTAGTTCGTTGGGATAAAGACTCCGTAGATCTGTTTGATGCCGAAGGCTCAAAAGCTCGTGGTATTGCTGCTGCAATTAAAAAATTAGGCTTTCAAATGGAAAATGTCATGGCATTTGGTGATGGCTTAAATGATCTCGAAATGCTGAGTACGGTTGGCGTTGGTGTGGCTATGGGCAATGCACACGAAGATCTGAAAAAAGTGGCTAATTATGTTACAGATCGCATTGAAAATGATGGCATTTATAATTTTCTGATAAAATCTAATCTTATTTCTGAATAATCACTTTAATTGGATATGAGACGATCTCATATCCATTTTTCTAAATTTTTGTCAATATCACCGCACTTTTATCATTAATAAAATTCATAATAAACTCGAAAAAGTTGAATTTGACGCATAATAAAGTTCATCTTATTGTATAACCATTGATTCGCTATGGAGGTCCTCAATGAGTTATGCAAAGGAAATTAATACTCTTAATCAATGTATTTCTGAACTAAACGGCAATATTAATGTTTCATTTGAATTCTTTCCACCTAAAAATGCAGAAATGGAAACACTATTGTGGAATTCAATTCATCGGTTAAAAACCTTATCACCGAAATTTGTTTCTGTTACCTATGGCGCAAATTCAGGAGAACGAGAACGTACTCATCAAGTTGTGAAATCCATTAAGCAACAAGCAGGAATTGAAGCAGCTCCTCATTTAACAGGTATTGATGCAAGTCCGGAACAGTTAAAAGAAATTGCTCAAGATTATTGGAATAATGGGATTCGTCATATTGTCGCATTACGTGGTGATGAACCCTCTGGCTATCAGAAAAAATCCTTTTATGCAGCAGATCTCGTGGCACTATTACGTTCTGTTGCAGATTTTGATATTTCGGTGGCTGCTTATCCAGAGGTACATCCTGATGCAAAATCCGCACAAGCAGATTTAATCAATCTCAAACGAAAAATTGATGCGGGTGCGAATCATGTTATTACCCAATTTTTCTTTGATGTAGAAAGTTATCTACGCTTTCGTGATCGCTGTGTAACCATTGGCATTGATGCTGAAATTGTGCCTGGCATTTTACCTGTGACTAACTTTAAACAACTAGGCAAAATGGCGAAATCCACTAATGTCAGAATTCCCCATTGGCTTGCAAAAATGTATGAGGGTTTAGATAACGACCCTGCCACACGAAATTTAGTTGCAGCAAGTATTGCCATTGATATGGTGAAAGTCCTGTCCCAAGAAGGCGTTAAAGACTTTCATTTTTACACCTTAAACCGTAGTGAATTAACCTATGCTATTTGCCATACCTTAGGTGTTCGCCCACATTAATTGATTATATTTATAGAGGAAAAACAATGACTACATTACATTTTCTAGGTTTCCCTAGAGTAGGAGCAAAACGTGAACTTAAATTTGCGCAAGAACGTTATTGGCGTAAAGAATTATCAGAACAAGATTTACGCTATGTGGCAAAAAGTATCCGTGAGAAAAATTGGTATCATCAAGCTCAAGCTAATGCAAATTTTGTTACTGTAGGGGACTTCAGTTTTTATGATCATATGCTTGATTTACAAGTGGCTACGGGTGCGATTCCTGGTCGTTTTGGTTTCGATAGCCAACAACTTAGTTTAGATCAATACTTCCAATTAGCCCGAGGCAATCAGCAACAATTTGCCATTGAAATGACCAAATGGTTCGATACTAACTATCATTATTTAGTACCCGAATTCTATGCCGACACTCAATTTAAAGCGAATCCAAACCATTACCTTGAGCAAGTTCATGAAGCTCAACAGCTAGGTTATCAAGTCAAACCAACTTTAGTCGGGCCTATCACATTTCTATGGTTAGGCAAGGAAAAAGGCGCGACTTTTAATCGTCTTGATTTATTGAATAAACTATTACCTGTATATGAAAGTTTACTAAATGCTTTCCTCCAAGCAGGTGTACAATGGGTACAGTTTGATGAACCAGCACTCACTCAAGATTTACCCGCAGAATGGTTACAGGCTTATGAAACAGCCTATGCACAATTAAGTGCGGTCAAAATTAATAAAATTTTTGCTACTTACTTTGGTTCAGTTGCAGAACATGCACCACTGCTAAAAAGTTTACCTGTAGAAGGGTTGCATATTGATTTGGTTAGAGATCATAAACAATTTAGTGCTTTTGCGGATTACCCAAAAATCCTTTCCCTTGGTGTTATTGATGGTCGTAATATCTGGCGAACAAATCTGCCACATATATTGGATCATTTACAAGATGCTAAAGCATTATTAGGCGAACGTTTATGGATTTCTAGTTCCTGTTCTTTGCTTCATTGCCCTTATGATTTATCAATAGAAACGCAACTACAGGAAAAACAACCTGAACTATACCAATGGCTCGCTTTCGGGTTGCAAAAAGTACAAGAATTGAGCATTTTGAAAAAAGCCTTGGTGGAAAGCCCGAGTAGCGTTCAAACCGAACTAAACGAAAGCCAATGTGCTGCTGAAGCACGTACTCATAGCCAGTTAATTCATCGTTGTGAGGTTGCAGAACGACTTGCGAATTTACCCGCAAATGCTGATCAACGAAAATCACCTTATCAACAACGAATTAAGGCACAGCAGGCCTGGTTAAAATTGCCAAATTTACCAACAACCACAATTGGTTCATTCCCACAAACCTTAAATATTCGTCAAGCTCGGGCTAAATTCAAAAAAGGAGAAATTTCGGTTAGTGAATATGAAGCTGCAATGAAAAAAGAAATTGCTCTGGTAGTAAAAGCACAAGAAGAATTAGATCTTGATGTATTAGTGCATGGTGAACCTGAACGAAATGACATGGTGGAATATTTCGGTGAATTATTAGAAGGCTTTGCTTTCACCAAATTCGGCTGGGTACAAAGTTATGGTTCTCGTTGTGTAAAACCACCTATTATTTATGGTGATGTACAGCGTTCTCAACCGATGACTGTAGCTTGGTCGCAATATGCACAGAGCCTCACTCATCGACCAATGAAAGGGATGCTCACAGGGCCAGTGACAATTCTACAATGGTCATTTGTACGTAATGATATTAGCCGTGCTACAGTGTGCAAACAAATTGCTTTAGCCTTAAATGATGAAGTATTAGATCTAGAAAAAGCAGGTATTAAAGTGATTCAAATTGACGAACCAGCAATTCGTGAAGGGTTACCTCTAAAACGTGCTGATTGGCAACAATATCTACAATGGGCTGGGGAGGCTTTCCGTCTTGCCTCATCTGGCTGTGAAGATAGTACCCAAATTCACACTCACATGTGTTATTCCGAGTTTAATGATATTTTGCCTGCTATTGCAGCTCTAGATGCAGATGTCATCACTATCGAAACCTCACGTTCGGATATGGAACTACTCAATGCTTTTGCAGATTTTCATTATCCTAATGATATCGGTCCTGGTGTTTATGATATTCATAGCCCTCGTATACCGACTACCGATGAAATTGAACACCTGTTACGTAAAGCATTAAAAGTGATTCCTGCGGAACGTTTATGGGTAAACCCCGATTGTGGTTTAAAAACTCGGGGTTGGTCAGAAACCATTGAAGCATTAAAAGTCATGGTGAAAGTTACTAAACAACTTAGACAAGAATTAACAAATTAAACCTTAGGCACGTAACAATACGTGCCTTTTTCATTCATATAAAATTTTCTAAAATCATACCGCACTTTTGCAACAAACCTTTTGCCCAACTAACTTATTCGCAGTACTATGAGTTATCAATTTACATAAGGAGCCCGACTATGGCACACAAAATTGCGGTTATCGCAGGTGATGGAATCGGACCTGAAGTGCTTACTGAAGGTGTCAAAGTACTCAACTGCATTTCTCAACTGGATTCAAACATTCAATTCGACTTCACACACTTTCCTTGGGGATGTGAGTTTTATTCTCAAACTGGCAAAATGATGGACGATGATGGTATTGAACAACTGAGTCAATTTGATGCCATATTTTTAGGTGCTGTAGGTTATCCTGGCGTACCAGACCATATTTCACTTTGGGGGTTGTTATTAGCTATTCGTAAAAACTTTGAACAATATGTAAATGTTCGCCCCGTTAAATTATTAAAAGGTGCGCCTTGTCCCATTAAAGAGAAAACTGAAAAAGATATTGATATGATCTTCATTCGTGAAAACAGTGAAGGAGAATATTCAGGCACAGGAAGTTGGTTATTCAAAAATAAACCACATGAAGTAGTTATTCAAGATAGCGTATTCTCTCGAGTAGGTTGTGAACGCATTATTCGCTATGCTTTCGAATTAGCTCGTAAACAAAATAAATCAGTTACCAGCATCAGCAAATCTAATGCCTTAAACTATTCCATGGTTTTCTGGGATCAAATCTTTAATGAAGTAAAAGCCGATTACCCTGATGTAAAAACTGCAACCTATTTAGTCGATGCCGCAGCGATGTTAATGGTAACCCATCCTGAACGTTTTGAAGTGGTTGTCACCAGTAACTTATTTGGCGATATTCTCACTGATTTAGGTGCGGCAATTTCTGGTGGTATGGGATTAGCCGCTGGAGCAAACTTAAATCCTGAACGCCAATATCCATCTATGTTCGAACCTATTCATGGTTCAGCACCAGATATTGCAGGTAAACAACTTGCTAACCCATTAGCCACCCTGTGGTCAGCGAGTCAATTACTGGAATTCTTTGGACATAAACAATGGGCAGAACACTTAATTGAAGCGATTGAATATTTACTGGTAGAAAAAACTACACTTACCCCAGATTTAGGTGGCAATGCAAAAACGGCACAAGTCGGTGATGCCATTGTGAAATATCTGATTGACCATTACGCTAAATAATTTCACCTAGACAACTCTCGTGCCTGTTCCTTACACCCCAAAGTGCGGTTAAAATTTTTAAAATTCTAACCGCACTTTTTATTTAACTGAACTTATACGAGCAAGCTCGCATGCAAGTTTTGTAGTGAACAAACCGCGTGCATATGCAAATTTGCTACACTTAAACTAATCGCATCAGCACTGGCTATCGTTGTATAAATTGGCAAGCCTTGTTTCAACGCATTTGATCGGATTGATGCACTATCTGCTACACTTTCTGACATGCCTCCCAGCGTATTGATAATGAGTGCAATTTCATTATTCTTAATTGCATCAACAATATGTGGACGCCCTTCACGCACTTTATTCACGGTTTGTACAGTAATGCCATGTTCATGTAAGAATTTTGCGGTACCGAAAGTCGCACACAAGCCATAACCTTGTTCTTGCAAGCGTTTCACAATTGGTAATAAACGTGGTTTATCATCATTATCCACTGAGACAAACACTTTACCTGTACGAGGAATACGCTCACCAGCACCAATTTGGGCTTTCAAGAAGGCTTCGGCAAAGGTTTTACCGACACCCATCACTTCACCTGTTGAACGCATTTCAGGCCCAAGGATAGTGTCCACACCAGGGAATTTAATGAATGGGAATACCGCTTCTTTCACCGCAAAGAAATCTTGTGGAATTATTTCACCTTGAATGCCTTGTTCTTTTAAGCTCATGCCCGCCATCACACGTGCAGCAATTTTCGCCAATGGTTGGCTGGTAGCTTTGCTAACAAATGGCACGGTACGGCTGGCGCGAGGGTTCACTTCAAGCACATAAATCACATCTTTTTGTACAGCAAACTGAACGTTCATTAAACCAACAACATTTAGTGCATGTGCCATTGCCACAGTTTGACGACGAATTTCATCTTGAATTGGTTTACTCAAGGAATATGGCGGTAATGAGCAAGCAGAATCACCTGAGTGAATCCCTGCCTGTTCAATATGTTGCATAATGCCGCCGATAATCACTTGTTCACCATCACAAATACAGTCTACATCCACTTCAATGGCATTATTTAAGAAGTGATCCAGTAAAATTGGGCTGTCATTGGAAACCGACACAGCTTCGCGCATATAACGATTGAGTTCTTCATCGTTATACACGATTTGCATTGCCCGACCGCCGAGTACATAAGATGGACGCACCACCAATGGATAACCCACTTCATTTGCCAAACCAACCGCCTCTTGTGCATTACGTGCGGTACGGTTTGCAGGTTGTCTTAATTGCAAATCATTAAGGATTTTTTGGAAGCGTTCACGGTCTTCTGCCGCATCAATGCTGTCTGCAGAAGTTCCAATAATATTTACTCCATTAGCATGTAATGCATTAGCTAATTTTAATGGAGTTTGACCACCGTAATGCACAATCACGCCCCAAGGTTGTTCTACATAAATAATTTCTAACACATCTTCCAAGGTTAAAGGTTCGAAATACAAACGATCAGAAGTATCAAAATCAGTAGAAACGGTTTCTGGATTGCAGTTCACCATAATGGTTTCAAAACCACTTTCACGTAAAGCAAGTGCGGCATGTACACAGCAGTAATCAAATTCAATACCTTGTCCGATACGGTTTGGACCTCCACCTAAAATCATCACTTTTTTGCGATTGGTTGGGTTGGCTTCGCATTCTTCTTCATACGTTGAATAAAGATAAGCCGTGTCAGAATTAAATTCGCCCGCACAAGTATCTACGCGTTTATACACAGGATGAACATTAAATGCATTACGCAAGCTACGCACTGAAGTTTCATCAGATTTCACCAATTGCGCAATACGTTTGTCAGAGAAACCTTTGCGTTTCAAGCGATAAATTTCATCACGGTTCAAATCAGCAAGGGTTTTCTTCTCAAGAGCAAGTTCTTCTAACACTAAATCTTGAATTTGGATTAAGAACCAAGGGTCAATTTTGCTATAGTGATGTACTTCTTTGATGGACCAACCAATACCAAAAGCATCCGCCACATAAAGCAACCGTTCAGGACCAGGATTGGAAATTTCATGGCGTAATTTTTCCATATCTTCAGTTTTTAAATTAAAACCACAGATACCTGTTTCCAAACCACGTAGAGCTTTTTGAATAGATTCTTGGAAAGTACGCCCCATCGCCATCACTTCACCCACAGATTTCATTTGGGTAGTTAAACGGTCATCGGCTTTCGGGAATTTTTCAAAGGCAAAACGTGGCACTTTAGTTACCACATAGTCGATAGAAGGCTCAAATGAGGCGGGAATCAAACCACCTGTGATGTCATTGCGCAATTCGTTTAAGGTATAACCCACGGCTAATTTTGCAGCTACCTTAGCAATTGGGAAACCTGTTGCTTTTGAGGCTAATGCCGAAGAACGACTTACACGAGGATTCATCTCAATCACGATCATTTCGCCATTTTCAGGATTAATCGCAAATTGTACGTTTGAACCACCAGTATCCACACCAATTTCACGCAATACTGCAAGGGATGCATTACGCATGATTTGGTATTCTTTATCCGTTAAAGTTTGCGCTGGTGCGACTGTAATAGAGTCGCCCGTATGCACGCCCATTGGGTCAAAGTTTTCAATGGAACACACGATAATACAATTATCTACTTTGTCACGCACCACTTCCATTTCATATTCTTTCCAACCTAATACAGATTGCTCAATGAGTAATTCATGAGTTGGCGAAGCTTCGAAACCACGTTCACAAATTGCTTGAAACTCATCACGATTATAAGCAATTCCACCACCAGAACCGCCCATGGTAAATGATGGACGAATTAAAGTTGGAAAACCCACCTCCACTTGAGCAACCCAAGCCTCTTCGAAACTATGACAGACAAAAGATTTTGGCGTATTTAAACCAATTTTCGCCATGGCTTCTTTGAAACGACCACGGTCTTCCGCTTTGTCGATGGCATCTTCTGTGGCACCAATCAATTCCACCTTGTATTTTTTCAATACGCCATGTTTGGATAAATCCAATGCGCAGTTCAACGCTGTTTGACCACCCATAGTTGGCAAAATCGCATCTGGGCGTTCTTTCTCAATGATTTTTTCCACGGTTTGCCATTGAATTGGCTCAATGTAAGTCACATCCGCCATATTCGGGTCAGTCATAATAGTGGCTGGGTTGGAGTTCACCAATACCACTTTGTAGCCTTCTTCGCGCAAGGCTTTACACGCCTGCGCCCCCGAATAGTCAAATTCACAAGCCTGACCGATCACAATCGGACCAGCACCAATAATGAGGATTGTTTTTATATCGTTGCGTTTTGGCATTTTCTTATCTCTCTAAAATTCTTTCAATTTCGACCGCACTTTGCCGTCTGAATTGGGCGTACAATACGCCCTTATAATCATCTTTACGCTTTTGCCGCGCGCATGGCTGCGATAAATTTATCGAACAAATAGGCAACATCATGCGGACCAGGACTTGCTTCTGGGTGTCCTTGGAAGGAATATGCCACTTGGTCGGTGAGTTCGATACCTTGCACAGAATGGTCAAATAACGAACGATGAGTAACGCTAACATTCACGGGTAAACTATTCTCATCCACTTCAAAACCATGGTTTTGGCTAGTAATAATGACTTGTTGAGTTTTTAAATCTTGCACAGGGTGATTTGCACCATGGTGTCCAAATGCCATTTTTTTGGTTTTACCGCCTACAGCGAGCCCTAATAATTGGTGACCTAAACAAATCCCGAAAATCGGTTTTTTAGTAGATAATAATGTTTTAATTGATTTAATTGCGTAATCACAAGGCGCAGGATCCCCTGGTCCATTAGAAAGGAAAATGCCGTCTGGATTTAAGGCAAGCACGTCTTTGGCTGGCATTTTGGCAGGAACAACAGTAATATTGCAACCGCGTTCAGCAAGCATACGCAAAATATTACGTTTTACTCCGAAATCATAGGCAACAATGTTAAATTCTGGCTGACTGGCTTCCACATAACCTTGCCCTAATTTCCATTCACCTTGTGTCCACTGATAAGGGGCTTTAGTGGTTACTTCCTGAGCTAAATCTTTGCCTGCCATAGAACCAAAACTTAAAGCAAGTTCAAGAGCCTTTTTCTCATCAATTTCACTGGTTAAAATGCAACCTGCCATCGCACCTTTATCACGCAATAAACGGGTTAAACGACGAGTATCAATATCCGCAATGGCGACAACATTATTGGCTTTTAAATATTCGGATAGGCTTTGTTTTGCACGGAAATTACTATGAGTCAATGGTAAATCTCGAATAATTAAACCTGCAGCATATACAGCATTAGATTCAACATCCTCCTCATTGGTCCCCGTGTTACCAATATGTGGATAGGTTAAGGTAATAAGTTGTTGAAAATAGGACGGATCTGTTAACACCTCTTGATAGCCAGTCATTGCAGTATTAAACACCACTTCGCCAATGGTGTATCCAGCGGCACCAATGGATGTGCCATGGAAAACGCTGCCATCGGCCAAAACAAGAATTGCAGATTTAGACATAAACTATCACCTCTTTATTACTAATCATTGAGTATGGAACAATATTCTTTCGTTAGAAATTTCAAAAAAACTCACCGCAGATTAAACTGAAATGACAGGTGCCGTATAGAAAATACCAGATTTTTCTTATTATGAAATTCACTAAATTAAATATTTATTCATAAATATTGCATAAATATATTGAATATACAAGTGTTTTTTAGAGTGAATTATATTAACCTTATTCATGTAAATTAAGTTAATATCAAATTTCCTATGCATTAAGCCTTATTGCATAATTAATCGAACTAAAAATCATATAGAATTTCTTTTGTAGATTATTCTCAACTCATTTACAATGTGGTTATCTATAAACTATTTAGCCTCTAATTTTAGGATTAACAAAATGAAAAAAACTCACTTGCTGGTGACTTCTGTTCTGGCATCATTGGTACTCACTGGATGTACCAGCTTTGATGCACAAACAGGTGAACGTCAAGACCCACTTGAAGGCTTTAACCGCACTATGTGGGGTTTCAATTATAACGTATTAGACCCTTATCTATTAAAACCTGCCGCTAAAGGGTGGAACGCATTACCTACGCCATTAACAACAGGTTTAAGTAATGCGGCAAAAAATTTAGATGAGCCAGTAAGCTTTGTAAACCGTTTATTAGAGGGTGAAGGCAAAAAAGCATTTGTGCATTTTAACCGTTTTATTATTAACTCTACTTTTGGGTTAGCAGGGCTTATTGATTGGGCGAGTTATAGCGATCCATTAAAAATTGAAAATAATCGTACTTTTGGTGACACTTTAGGCAGCTATGGTGTGGATCCTGGGGTTTATGTCATGTTACCTGTTTATGGTGCAAGCACGCCTCGAGAATTAACAGGGTCAATGGTGGATAAAGCCTATACTTATCCGTTCTGGGAATGGGTCGGCGGAGCCTGGTCATTAGTGCCAACGGTGATTAAAACTGTAGATTCTCGAGCTAAAGCCATGGATAAAGAAGAGCTATTGAATCAAGCACAAGATCCTTACATTACATTCCGTGAAGCTTACTATCAAAACCTAGAATATCGTGTGAATGATGGAAATGTAAAAGCAAAAGAAACTGGTTTATCACAAGATGATTTAAAAAGTATTGACTAACTTTTAAGGAATTCATTATGGAAATGACATCAACTCAACGTCTAATTCTTGCTAATCAATATAAGTTAATGGGCTTATTAGATCCAACTCATGCAACCCAATACGAACGCCTAGAAATGATTGTAAAAGGGGGATTTGAGTTAGAACTTAAAGAATTAGATAACGCCTTTCTGAATATGACTGAAGCAGAATGCCGTAGTGTATTAGATACTCTTGAAATGTATCATGCTCTACAAATTTCCTATGAAAATCTTACAGAGAAAACGGCACTGTCAGCTCATCGCTTACAATTTGTCGGCTATGATGCAATCCGTGAAAAAAAATATCTTAATTATTTGCGTTTTCTTACCAACATTGAAGGAAAATACCAAGCATTTATGCAATGTGAACATGGTTGTGATTCACAAACGCCGATGTGTGAAAAATACCATAGAATGCTTCATTTATGGAAACAATGTCCACACCAATATCATCTGAGCCTGGTTGAAATTCAAAATATTCTTAATGCCTAAAATTTTCTAAACTATCACCGCACTTTACTGAATCTAAAGTGCGGTATCATATTAAAAAATTTTCTCAAATAGCACCGCAGTTTTAGTATTCTCAAGCCTTGAATCAATCTGAATACAATATTTTATGTTGTTGGAATTAATAAAATCAATGATCCAACGATGCCAATAACTTTTACGATAAATACAAAGTGCAATTGAAAAATTAGCTTTGCTTAATCTGAGGAATTTTTCCTTCAAATTCAGTTGGTAAAAGTTGATCTGTCACAATAAGCTCAAATTCACATAATTCACCAATATAAGCTTGTTGTACTTTATTCACTTTAAAATGATCAAACACTAAAATGGCTTGCTGGGTTTTTGCTATTGCACGTTGTTTCGTTTTAACTTCATCAAAATTAAAGCAACTGACACCTCGCTTGGCATCAACACCTGCGGCAGAAATAAATGCTTTTGTTGTACAAATTGCCTCAAGTTCATTATGTACTTGAATAGAATTAAGAAAAGAATTATGACGTGAATATTTACCACCACATAAAATCACATCACAATTTGGCTTTTCTTGTAGCACCATAAAGGTATTAATTGAGCAACAAAGTGCGGTAAATTTTATGGAAGAATCAATTTGTGAGGCAATAAAAGGGATAGTCGAACCACAATCAAAAAAAACCACATCACCTTCCTCGACTAACTCCGCACCAAGACGCCCGATGTGCATTTTTTCCGCAATATGTTTAGTTTCTTGTTCAAAGATTTGGTAGCCATTCTCGTTACTTTTTTGCGGATCTTTCACGATATAGCCACCAAGTAAAACAATTGAGCCTGTATTGGTATTCAAATCACGACGAATAGTCATCTCCGACACATTCAAAATATCAGCGGCATCTCGCAGATGAATTTTATCCATCTGTTTGAGTAAAAATTCTAATTTATGAATGCGTGATTGTACTTTAGTGTCCATAACAGGCTCATTGATGGTAATTAATAAGTGCTATTATTGTCCTTCAAACCTTTAATAATGGCAATACCTGCACTTGCACCAATTCTACTTGCACCCGCATTAATCATCGCAAGAGCAGTTTCTGTATCACGTACTCCACCCGATGCTTTCACACCAATATTGGCACCTACAGTTTTACGCATTAAAGCAATATCTTCAACGGTTGCACCGCCTTTATTAAAGCCTGTTGAGGTTTTGACAAAACCCACATTTAAATCACGACAAATTTCACAAGCTTTAACAATTTCTTCTTTGCTAAGTAAGCAAGTTTCTAAAATAACTTTTAATAATCCACCTTGGCAAGCTTCTAAAACGGTTTTAATATCCGCTTCAACTTTCTCCCATTGTCCTGATTTAATAAGACCAACATTAATCACCATATCCACTTCTTCAGCACCAGCTTTGATTGCCTCTTTAGCTTCAAATGCTTTTACAGAAGATAAATTTGCACCAAGTGGAAAACCTACTACAGTACAAATTTTTACATTGGAACCCGTTAATTTTTGTTTTGCTAATGGAATATAACCTGAATTGATACATACAGACCAAAAATCATTTTCAATTGCTTCATCACATAATTGAAGAATGTCTTGTTCTGTTTTTTCTGCGGTTAATGCAGTGTGATCAATAAATTTTGCTATTTCATTTCCTTTCATAATAAATCTCTCCTATCTCAGAAAATGTGATTATTCTAACTTTTTTATATCATACATTAAAAAAAATTTAAAACTGTGACTTTTGTCACTTTTTTAACATTTTAACTATTATACACTTGATTAAGTCAAATATGTTGCAATTTTAACACTATTATTTTAGGAGATATATATGGATATTGCTGTAATTGGTTCCAATATGGTTGATTTAATCGCTTATATTAATGATATGCCCAAAATGGGAGAAACCTTAGAAGCCCCTGATTTTAAAATGGGTTGTGGTGGTAAAGGTGCCAATCAAGCTATAGCGGCTGCAAAATTAGGTACCTCTGTCATGATGATGACAAAAGTAGGTGATGATGTATTTGCCGATAACACCATTCATAATTTCCAGAAATTCGGAGTAAATACAGAATTTGTGGAAAAAGTGGAAGGCGTTTCTAGTGGTGTCGCACCGATTTTTGTGGATAAATCATCACAAAACCGTATTTTGATCATTAAAGGCGCAAATCAATATTTAAAACCAGCAGATATTGATCGAGCAGAAGAAAAATTAAAACATTGCAAACTTTTTATTTTGCAATTAGAGATTCCATTGGAAACCGTTTACTACGCCATTGATTTTGCTAAGAAACATCATATTCCTGTCATTCTAAATCCAGCTCCAGCCCGTAAAGATCTAGATATTAACTACGCATGTAAATGTGATTTCTTTATGCCAAATGAAACTGAACTTGAAATTTTAACAGGTATGCCAGTAGATACCATGGAACAAATTCAAGAAGCTGCAAATAGTTTGTTTAATAAAGGTTTGAAAAATTTGATCGTCACTTTAGGTGAAAAAGGTTCTGTATGGTTCCATGATACACAAATGACTCATATTAAACCTTATAAAGTGAATGCTATTGATACTAGTGGTGCAGGCGATGCCTTTATTGGGTGCTTTGCACATTATTACATTGCGACCAATGATGTAAAACAAGCCATGACTATGGCATCAGCTTATTCTGCTTATAGTGTGACAGGACAAGGTACACAGTCTTCTTATCCAGATAAAGCACAGTTTGAACAATTCTTACAATCTGTGAAATAAGGAATATATTATGAAAGATATTCAACAAATGCCCGATGGCTATCTCAATAAGACCCCAATTTTCCAATTTATTTTATTATCTTGCTTATTCCCTCTTTGGGGGGCTGCTGCAAGTTTAAATGACATATTAATTACACAATTCAAAAGTGTATTTACATTAAGTGATTTTGCTAGTGCTTTAGTGCAAAGTGCATTCTATGGTGGTTATTTCTTAATTGCTATACCCGCCTCATTAATCATCAAAAAAACCAGTTATAAGATTGCTATTTTAATCGGATTAACTTTGTATATCGGCGGTTGCTCAATGTTTTTTTCGGCCTCCCATATTGCAAATTATACAAATTTTTTTTCGGAGTAAAAAGTGCTTTTTATGTTGTTTATTTTTTAATTGCTATACCCGCCTCATTAATCATCAAAAAAACCAGTTATAAGATTGCTATTTTAATCGGATTAACTTTGTATATCGGCGGTTGCTCAATGTTTTATCCGGCATCACATATGGCAACTTATACAATGTTCTTAGCGGCTATTTTCTCTATTGCTATTGGTTTAAGTTTTTTAGAAACTTCAGCGAATACCTACAGCTCAATGATTGGTCATAAAGATTACGCTACACTACGCTTAAATATCAGCCAAACATTCTATCCTGTCGGAGCAATTTCAGGCATTTTGTTAGGTAAATATTTAATCTTCCAAGAAGGTGCAAGTTTAAATGAACAAATGGCGACAATGAATCCTGAACAATTACACGCATTCAAATTGTCACTGCTTGAACATACGTTACAACCTTACAAATATTTAATTTTCGTATTATTGGCTGTGATGTTCTTATTCCTCATTACCTCATATCCAAAATGCAAAGCGATTACCGAAGCCGGCAAAGAAGAAGTCAAATTTACTGACACCTTAAAATATTTAGCCACTAATAGTAAATTCAAAAAAGGGATTGTGGCACAATTCTTATACGTTGGGATGCAAGTAGCGGTATGGTCATTCACCATTCGTTTAGCCTTAAACTTAAGTAATATGAACGAGCGTGATGCCTCTAACTTCATGATTTACAGCTTTATTGGTTTCTTCGTAGGTAAATTCGTCGCTAATTTCCTGATGACCAAATTTAAATCAGATTTAGTTCTATTATGGTATTCCATTCTTGGCGTGATCACCTTAGCTTATACTGCATTTGTCCATGATTTCTCTGCTGTTTATGCAGCTATTTTTGCTAGTGTATTATTTGGACCATGCTGGGCGACTATTTATGCTTCCGTGTTAGGAACCGTATCACAAGAACACCGCGAAGTCGGTGGAGCAGTAGTCGTTATGTCTATTATTGGCGCCGCAGTTGTACCTGCAATTCATGGCTATGTATCTGATACTATTGGTTCATTACAACTTGCCTTTATTGTGCCATTATTCTGCTTTGCCTACGTTGGTTACTATTTCTATGGAAAATTAAAAGAAACGAGCGAAGGAAAATAAGGAGTAAATGATGAAAAGTGTTATTTATCTTTGCAAAGAGCAATTTAGTCATGAAGAACGTGTTATTTTTGAAAATGACCAACTTAGTGCGGTCAGTTTTAAATACAATTCTGGAATTGAAGCTATTAAACTAATTAACAGTAAAGGCTTTGTCACCGTGTTACCTTTCTACGGACAAATTATTTGGGACGCAGAATTTAATGGTCAAACCTTAAAAATGAAAAACATGTATAGTGAACCTAAAATTGGTACAACTATTGTTGATACCTATGGTTGCTTTGCTTTTCATTCAGGTTTAATTCGTAATGGTTGCCCAGCACCCGAAGATGATCATCCATTGCATGGTGAAATGCCTTGTGCACAAATGGATAAGGCATGGCTGATTATTGATGAAAATAGTCTTGCTATTAGTGGTGAAGTTGAATATGTGAAAGGCTTTGGTGATCATTATCTAGCAAAACCTGAAGTTGTTTTGAAAGCAGACAGCACATTATTTGATATCAATATGCAAGTGACTAACTTAGCTAGTGTAGAAATGCCATTACAATATATGTGCCATATGAATTATTGCTATGAACATGGTGCAAGCTTTAGCCAAAACATCCCTGATAGTGCTGTAAAATTACGCCAAACCATTCCTGCGCATGTGAAACCAACACCGCAATGGTTAGCCTTCAATGAAGAAATCAAACAAGGGAAATATGTGCTTTCATCCTTAGAAAAGGATGAAATGTATAATCCAGAAATCGTCTTCTTTATGGATAATCTACAACAATATCAAACACAGCTTGAATATCGTATGCATTCACCAAAAGGGCATTGTTATCTCACAACATTCTCATCACAGGAATTTAATTATGCTACCCGTTGGATTCTATATAATGCAGATCAACAAGTTGGAGCATTTGTGCTTCCTGCAACCTGTCGACCAGAAGGACATTTAGCCGCTAAAAAAGCAGGCTCATTAATAATGATGAAACCGCATGAAACGCGTCGCTTTAGTGTAACAACAGGGATTGAATAATACCTGCAATTGTTCTGTAAAATAATACCGAGCCTTAAGGTTCGGTATTATTAACACTATTTAAATATATCATCAATAACATACCCGACATTATATTAGCGCATTCAGCAATATTCTCTTTCACTCATTAATCCATATTAGATTAAAACACTTGTATATTTTTTATGCTATAACGTATAAAAAATGATTCTTAATAATAAAAAAATATTGAATTTATGATTTATGTCACTTTTTTAACATTATATTTTATTTATAATCTTAAAATTAACTTTGTTATTTTTATCACATTTTATAAATCGCTGTAAGGAGGCGTCTATGGGAATCTTTAAAGAAGCACCTGATTTACCAATAACAAAATCCAAAGAAGAAATTGATAAAACATACCGATATTGGCGATTACATTTAATGATCGTGAGCTATTTAGGATACGCAGTATTCTATTTTACACGCAAAGGTTTTAACTTTGTGATGCCAGCCATGTTAACAGATCTTGGATTGCAAAAAGCAGATATCGGTATCATGGGGACCGCATTCTATTTAACCTATGGCGCATCAAAATTCCTATCAGGCGTTATCGGTGACCGTTCAAATCCTCGTTATTTTATGGGATTAGGGCTAATGGCAACGGGGATTGTAAATATCTTATTTGGTATGAGTTCCTCTATCTTTATGTTTGTAACACTTTGGATGATTAATGCGTTCTTCCAAGGATGGGGCTGGCCTCCTTGTTCTAAAATTTTAAATACCTGGTATTCTCGTAACGAACGTGGATTATGGTGGGCTATTTGGAACACTTCACATAACCTAGGTGGTGCACTTATTCCATTACTTGCAGGTGCAGTGACACTTGCTTTAGGTTGGCGATATGGCATGATTATTCCTGGTATTATTGCTGTTGTAGTCGGTTTAGGGCTTTGTGTTCTATTAAGAGACCGCCCTGCCTCAATGGGATTACCGACTGTGGGTGAATGGCGTAATGATATTGCAGAAAAAGAACATGAAAGCGAAGGAATTGGGTTATCTACCTGGGAAATTCTAAAAGAATATGTGTTCAAAAATAATATTATTTGGGCACTTGCTATTTCTTATGGCCTTGTTTATATCGTAAGAACAGGGATTAATGACTGGGGTAATCTCTACTTAACAGAAACCCACGGTTATAATTTACTTGAAGCAAACGCAACCGTTGCCTTCTTTGAAGTAGGTGGATTCTTAGGTGCTCTATTTGCAGGTTGGGGATCAGATAAATTCTTCAACGGTAACCGTACCCAAATGAATATTATTTATGTCGTAGGAATTATCTCTGTTGCCTTAGCATTATGGTTTATACCAAGCGACAGTAGCCTATTAATGTCTATTCTATTCTTCCTAATGGGCTTCTTCATCTTTGGTCCACAATTCCTAATTGCTATGGCTGCAGCAGAAAACTCTCATAAATATGCTTCAGGCGCATCAACAGGTTTTGTGAGCTTATTTGCTTACATTGGAGCCGCTGTCGCAGGATTACCACTTTCATTAATTATTGAAAAATTCCACTGGAACGGTTTCTTTGGCTCATTATTTATTATCTCTCTTGTTTGTGCATTATTGTTGATATTAGTTTATATCTTGCAACGCCATCGCAACAAAATGAAATGTTCATAATGAACCCTCAAAATTAATATCCAATCTGCATCTTACTGGCAATCCTAAAATAAGATGCAGATTTTTTTATGCCTCATGACTAAGCGCCTCTCAGCTATTTTCTATTATTAAGAATTTTTCCCCTAATCGGCTGTCTAACAAGCGTCCTTAATTATTATTAATTGTGGAGAAAACAAAATGTGGAATTTAGATCAACTACAACAAATTAATCAAGCTGATGATTTAAGAATTGCACCATTTCATACTGACATGGAAACCACTGGAACACCGACTTGGATTTGGGAGGTTATTGTGGATAATCGTTTATTTGTCCGTGCTTATAATGGAAAAAGTTCTTGCTGGTATCAAGCGGCGTTACAACAAAAATCTGGTCACATCCACAGTATTGGAGATGTATTTAATGTTGTTTTTGCATCAATAACAGATGAAGAACTTAATAAACAAATTGATGAGGCTTATCGCCAAAAATATGCCGATAGCCCATACATGAAAGAAATGATTAGTCCAAGAGCACGAAATGCCACCATTGAAATATTATTAAGTGAGTAATTACTTAAAGATGTGGCTCAAGTGCGGTATCTCACTAAAAAATTTACAAATAACATACCGCACTTTTATATGCTCACTTAAATTACCAGCTAACGATAAAACCGTTTTATTAAATAAAGGAAAGTAAATGAACAAATTATATTTAACTTTAATGAATATGAATAAAGCGAAATTACTAAAAATAGTGATCATTTTGATCTATTTATTAAGCCCGTTTGATATTTTACCTGAAGCTTTACTAGGCCCATTAGGATTAGTGGATGATGCAGCAGCAATAGCCCTATTAATCAAAACGATTCTAACCAAATAGGATTTTTACTAAAAAGTGCGGTCAAAAAAAATGAAAAAATTAAACTTTTTTGGCTTTATTTCTCATTCCGAATAAGAAAATAATGACCCCCACCCAGACCAAAATATAACCTATCATTCGCTCCATAGATAAACTTTCATTAAAAATTAACACCCCGCATAAAAATTGCAAACTTGGAGAAATATATTGCAACATGCCGAGTAATGACATAGAAATCTTACGTGCACCAATAGCAAACCATAATAAAGGAATCGTTGTTGCGGCACCTGAACCTAATAATACAACCATTTGCAATCCATTCAACTCACTAAAAATCAAAGTATTTTGGCTATAACAATAAATTAAATACAACAAGGCAAAAGGAGAAAGAATAATGGTTTCGAGCGCTAATCCTGCTAAAGCTTCCATGGGTGCTAATTTACGAATCAGAGCATAAAAACCAAAACTTGCTGCTAATATCAAGGCGACCCAAGGAATCTGCCCTGCTGGGATGGCAAGCCATAAAATCCCTGCTGTTGCTGAAAGCAAGGCAAGTAATTGTGCATTATTAATTTTTTCTTTTAAAAAAAACCAACCTAAAAAGACATTTAATAAGGGGTTAATAAAATAACCCAAGCTAGCATCTAAAATATGGTCGTTAGTAATTGCCCACAAATAAACTAACCAATTCAAAGCTATTAAAAAAGCAGTAATAAAAAATATGCCAAGTACACGTGGTTGTTTAAAAGCTCTTAAAACCGTACGGCCTTGTCGATATACCAATAGCAAAAGTACCGCAAAAATCGCAGACCACACAATGCGTTGTGCCAAAATCTGATCCGCAGGCATCGCAGATTGATTAATCGGATACCAATAAATCGGGAATGTGCCCCAAGTTAAATAACATAGAAAGGCATAATGCCAACCCTTCAATTTCTCTGAAATTTTCATCTATTGGTTTCCTTATTTTAAATACAGATTATATGTTTACACTTAAAGATGAAGATTCGCTAGACAGATAAAATATATAAATTTTTCAGATTCTAACCGCACTTTGCACTTGCTATTTACATGGAGAAACACTTTCGATTGCCCTTGAAAGTGGCGCTAACTAACATTAGCTCATAGGTAACATTAATTATTAGAATAATACTTTTAACTATCACAAAGAATAGTAAGATGACCGACCTGACATAAGGCATAAATTTAAAAATTAAGTACTAAAAAAGGATAGCCTCACTATCCTTTACTCATTTTTATGTCCAGAATTAAACGTTATCAATTTGACCTAATAATGAACGTAAACGTTCTTGCCAGTTATTATGTTCAACTTTAAGTTGTTCATTTTCACTACGTAATGATTCATTTGCTTGTTGAACTTGGTTGTTTTTTTCTTTTAATTCTTCAACTTCTAATTGAAGTAATTGGATAGTTTCAACCGCTTGTTTAATTTTACCTTCTAACTGATCTAAAATTTCTAAAGACATAAAAAATTCCTCTTATAAATAATGTTCGAAATATGACTCTATTCTATATTGAATGCTCTTGATATTAAAGGGTGAAATAAAAATTTCCTGTATATTTGTTCAATTTTTACAAGTATTCAGACAATTTTCTATCGCAATCGTTTGCTGAGTGATAAAATAAATCTTAACCCATTACAGTGAAAAAGGTTAATCAAAATGAATAGATCCTTATCCCTTGAATTTTCAAGAGTGACCGAAGCTGCGGCTATTGCTGCCCATGCCTGGATTGGTCGTGGTGACAAAAATGCAGCCGATGATGCCGCAGTAAAAGCAATGCGTTATATGCTTAATCGCATCCATATGGACGGCGAAATTATTATTGGTGAAGGTGAAATTGATGAAGCGCCCATGCTTTATATCGGTGAAAAAGTCGGCTCTGGCATGGGTGAACAAATCACCATTGCTGTAGATCCTATTGATGGCACAAGAATGACGGCTTTGGGTCAATCTGGAGCCTTAGCAGTACTTGCCGCAGGTGGCCGTAATACCTTTATCAAAGCACCTGATATGTATATGGAAAAATTAGTAGTAAATGGTGAAGCTAAAGGCATGATTGATTTAAATTTACCTATTGAACAAAACTTACGCCGAGTGGCTTCACGTAAAGGTAAATTAATGTCTGAATTAGTGGTCATGGTGCTAGCTAAACCTCGTCACGATGAAGTCATTAAACAAATTCAAGCTTTAGGTGCAAAAGTATTAGCAATTCCAGATGGTGACGTAGCCGCTTCAGTACAAGTATGCTTACCTGATTCAGAAGCAGATGTTTTATATGGAATTGGTGGTGCACCAGAAGGCGTCATTACTGCAGCCGCAGTACGTGCGTTAGGAGGAGATATGCAAGCTCGCTTAATTCCACGTAATCAAGTAAAAGGCGATACCCCTGAAAATATTCAATTAGCCGAAAGTGAAATCGCTCGTTGTCACGAAATGGGTGTAAAAGTAAATGAAATTTTACATCTTGAAGATATTGCTCGTGATGATAACCTGGTGTTTATGGCAACTGGAGTCACCCATGGCGATTTATTGCAAGGCATACAAATTAAAGGCAGTTTTGCAACCACAGAAACCTTGATGATTCGTGGTCAATCTCACACTATTCGTCGTATTCAATCTATGCATTATTTAGATGGTAAAGATTCAGACTTATATAAATCTATTGGATTATAATTTCTATAAATTTTAATGTGGGTCACAGCTTAGACCCACTATAAAAAATTTCTTTATTTTAGACCGCACTTTCTTTATCTAAACGCCAATCTTTCTGCATTAAAAGGTGCTATTTCTAGCAAAATTTGCTATAATTGACATAATTTTTTCAGAGTAAAAACAGAGAAAGATTATGTCAGAAAATCCACAAGAAAATTATGGTGCAAGTAGCATTAAAGTCCTTAAAGGTTTAGATGCTGTACGTAAACGTCCTGGTATGTACATCGGCGATACTGATGATGGCACAGGTTTGCACCATATGGTGTTTGAGGTTGTAGATAATGCTATTGATGAAGCATTAGCAGGCTACTGTAAAGATATTATCGTCACTATCCACGAAGATAACTCCGTATCTGTGCAAGACGATGGTCGTGGCATTCCTGTTGATATTCATCCTGAAGAAGGCGTATCTGCGGCAGAAGTAATTATGACTGTACTACACGCAGGTGGTAAATTTGATGATAATTCCTATAAAGTATCTGGTGGTTTACACGGCGTGGGCGTATCTGTAGTGAATGCGCTTTCAGATACATTACAATTAACAATTCGCCGCCAAGGTCATGTATATGAACAATTCTATAATCTTGGTGAACCTAAAGCACCTTTGGCACAAATTGGTGACACTGATAAAACAGGAACCACTGTTCGTTTCTGGCCAAGCCCATCAATCTTTACAAAAACTGTTTTTGAATATGAAATTCTGAAGAAACGCTTACGGGAATTATCTTTCTTGAACTCTGGCGTTTCTATTAAATTATTTGATGAACGTGATGGCACAAATGACCACTTTCATTATGAAGGCGGTATCCAAGCATTCGTGGAATACTTAAACCAAAATAAAACACCAATTCATCAAAAACCATTCTATTTTAGTACTGAAAAAGACGGTATTGGTGTGGAAATTTCATTGCAATGGAATGACAGTTACAACGAAAACATTTACTGTTTCACGAATAATATTCCTCAACGTGATGGTGGCACCCACTTAGCGGGCTTCCGAGGTGCATTAACTCGTACCTTAAATGCCTATATGGATAAATCAGGTTTAAACAAAAAAGGGAAAAGTGATAAAGTTGATACTTCAGGCGATGATGCTCGTGAAGGACTTGTAGCCGTTATCTCTGTGAAAGTGCCTGATCCAAAATTCTCATCTCAAACCAAAGATAAACTCGTATCTTCAGAAGTAAAAGGTGCGGTTGAATCTGCAATGAATGAGCGTTTACAAGAATACTTAGATGAAAATCCTAATGAAGCGAAGATCATTGCAGGTAAAATTATTGATGCTGCTCGTGCTCGAGAAGCGGCCCGTAAAGCTCGTGAAATGACTCGTCGTAAAGGCGTATTAGATATCGCTGGATTGCCTGGTAAATTAGCAGACTGCCAAGAACGAGACCCCGCACTTTCAGAATTATACTTAGTGGAAGGGGACTCTGCGGGAGGTTCTGCAAAACAAGGGCGTAACCGTAAAAATCAAGCGATTCTACCGTTGAAAGGTAAAATTCTAAATGTAGAAAAAGCACGCTTTGATAAAATGCTTTCTTCTCAAGAAGTTGGAACATTAATTACCGCATTAGGTTGTGGTATCGGTCGTGATGAATATAATCCAGACAAAATGCGTTATCATAAAGTCATTATCATGACCGATGCGGATGTGGATGGCTCCCATATTCGTACATTATTATTAACCTTCTTCTATCGTCAAATGCCTGAAATTATTGAACGTGGTTACGTATATATTGCACAGCCACCACTTTATAAAGTGAAAAAAGGTAAACAAGAGCAATATATTAAAGACGAGCCTGCAATGACTCAATATGAATTAGCCATTGCCTTAGAAGATGCTGCACTTTATGTAAATAAAAATGCACCAGCAATGACAGGGTTACCATTAGAAACCTTAGTGGCCGAATATAACAATGTAAATCAAATGATTGATCGTTTACACCGTCGTTATCCAGAAGCCTTGTTGAAAGAGCTAATTTACTATCCGCAATTAACTACTGAATTAATGAAGGATATTACTGCGGTTGAAAACTGGGCAAAAACTTTAATTAGTCAACTAGCCGAAAAAGATACTCACGGTAACCATTATTCATACCAAATAGTAAATAATCCTGAACGTCAATTAAGTGAAGTGATTTTAACTGTTCGTACTCATGGTGTAGATACAAATTACAGCCTAGATCATAACTTCGCAAATGGTAACGAATATGCTCGTATCATAAAATTAGGTAATCAATTAAAAGGATTGCTAGAAGATGGTGCTTATGTTACTCGTGGTGAACGCCAATTAGAAATCACATCATTTGAAGAAGCTATTGATTGGTTAGTGAAAGAATCTCGTCGTGGTTTAACTGTACAACGTTATAAAGGGCTAGGAGAAATGAACCCTGAACAACTTTGGGAAACCACTATGGATCCTGATGCTCGCCATATGTTAAAAGTAACGATTAAAGATGCTGTGGCAGCTGACCAGCTCTTTACAACCTTAATGGGTGACGAAGTAGAACCTCGTCGTGACTTCATCGAAAGTAACGCACTACGAGCGAACTTAGATATCTAATTAACATAAAAGGCTTAGTTTTTCTAAGCCTTTTTTATATTATAGGTTAATCCTAATTTCAAAAGGAAAGAACAATGGCACAACAAATTTGTATTATTACTGGTAGCACTTTAGGTGGTGCGGAATATATCGGTGATCACCTCTGTGATTTATTAGAACAACAAGATTTTATTACACAAGTAGAAAATCACGCTTCATTGGCTAATGTTGAAGGGCAAAAACTTTGGCTAGTGGTTACCTCAACTCATGGTGCGGGTGAATTACCAGATAATTTAAAGCCACTTTTTCAAGAAATTAAAGATAACGATACTGATTTATCAGAAGTACGTTTCGCCGTTGTCGGTTTAGGCAACTCAGATTATGATACTTTCTGCCAAGCAGTAGACAAGGTGGAAACAACACTAAACAAACAAGGAGCTAAACAAATTTGTAAGTCATTACGTATTGATGTACTTACCATTGAAGACCACGAACAAGCCGCCGAAGACTGGTTACCTAATTTTGTAAATGCACTATAAAACTCAAGCTAACTTTTCACAAAAAATAAAGGCAGAATTTACCATCTGCCTTTTTTATCACATTATTTTTTCGGCATACTTGCCAAAATTTTTGTGAGCAATTGCCAATAAGTTTGGACGGCTGGAATATGCACTTTTTCATCAGGTGAATGCGCATTAACAATAGTTGGTCCAATAGAAATAAAATCTAATGAAGGATAGATTTTTTTCAGTAAGCCACATTCTAAACCTGCGTGAATCACTTTAATTTCAGGAGGATAGCCTAACAATTCAGCATAAATATCCTTGGTTAAACTAAGAATTGGAGTTTCTGCATGAGGTTCCCAACCTGGATAACGCCCAGAGAATGTGATCGTTGCATCCGATAATGAAGTTAAAGAAAGTAATAAACTATTAATATAATCTGTACCGCTATCAATCAGTGAACGAACCAAAATTGTACCTTTTATCGATTGTTCTGTGGTTTTTAATACCCCAAGGCTCAGTGAACTTTCTACTACATTTTCAACGACATCACTATTACGAATTACTCCATTTGGCAATACATTTAGCAAATGAATGACTTTCATTTTGGTACTTTCACTAAAGACTTTTGCCGTATTTTCAACTTTTTCACTAAAGAATGTTAAATTAGGTTCAACTAAAGCTAATTCAGTTTTTAATAAACTTTCAAACGCTACAACTGCTTGAGTCAAGACAGTAACATCACCATTAAAGCTTATCGTTGCAAAGGCTTCACGAGGGATAGCATTACGTACAGAACCACCACGGACATCACTTAATGAGAAACTAAACTGCGGTTGTTTTTGCTGTAAATTTGCTAAGAAACGAATAAGTGTTTTAATTGCACTTGCACGCCCCGTATGAATATCACAACCTGAATGGCCACCACGTAAACCTTTTAAGACCAATTTATAAGTATGTTCATAATGGTTGGTTTGCCATTCTACAGGAATGGTTAAATCGCCATTTTCACCACCAGCACAACCGATATAGATTTCACCATTTTCTTCTGTATCAGTGTTAATCATAACTTCAGAGGTTAACCAATTTGCACGTAACCCTATCGCCCCTTCCATACCAGCTTCTTCAGTCATAGTTAGTAGTACTTCTAAATCAGGATGAACTAAATCATCACTATCTAAAATTGCTAACGTTGATGCCATACCGATACCATTATCTGCACCTAAGGTTGTGCCTTTCGCAGTGACCCATTCGCCTTCAATATAAGGCTGAATAGGATCAGTTTCGAAATTGTGTTGTGTATCTTCATTAGCTTGTGGCACCATATCTAAATGTGCTTGTAAAGCGACAGGCTGAGCCTTTTCCATACCAGCCGTAGCAGGCTTACGAATTAATACGTTACCGGCTTCATCACGCTCAGCATAAAAACCTTTCCCTTTTGCCCAATCAACAATAAATTCAGCTAATGTATTTTCATGGTAAGAAGGATGGGGAATTGAACAAATTTTATCAAACCATTTCCAAAGCAATGTGGGTTGTAATGTTGTTATCATAAATCACACCTTATTTAAAAAGTTAACTTATCTAAATACCATGTTTAGGTATCTATTTATCATATAGATAGCATAACATAAATTATAACAAGCCTAAATCTTACATTTATCTATTCAATAAGCTTCCTTAAAATATTTAAAAAGGTAAGCCTAACCCAAAAACATCAAAAAAGGCATGAGCAAGCATAAAAGGTAATAATGTTGAGAATCGTAACCTTAATAATACAAATATTAAACCAAATAAGGTAACAGTAATGGCTGCAAATAAACCTTGATACGTATGGAATAAAAAGCGAATAACTAATCCGAAAATAATGACATAAGGTAACCATTTTTTAGGAACGGTAAACATGAGCCCTAAAAAATAAAGTTCTTCATAAAATCCATTAAGTATAGCAGCTGCAATTAAAGAAAAAGAAAGATAAGGTTGTAACTCTGCATATGATGAAACATCAACATTATTTTCAGTAGGAAATATCAACATATAAAATAAGTGATCTATTCCTCCAGCCAATAAAATAAATAATAATGCTAAAGGCAATGTCAGTTTATTGATAGAAAAATTAAGTTGCTTAAAATCAAAATGACGCCACCATAAATAAGCAAATGCAATACATAAAGAAAAAAGCTCAAATACCAATAACGAATAATTATCTTCGGAATTTAAGTTCAAGTCTGTAGGTGATTCAAGCCCCGCCTGTTGTAATGAAAGGTACTGCTCTAAAGACGCATAAATTGAGCTACCAAAAAAGATTAGGGTTAATAGTAAAATATCTATTAAATTAAGAGTCGTTTTTTTCATCATCATCCTTTATATCTAGTTAAAACAATCATCCATAATTACTGTTATCATATAGTATATTTAACTGAGCGTTCTCCTTACATTTATAATCTATTCATATCATTTCTGCTTAAAAAATACCAAATTTATCACTGAAATGTCATTGATATCTTAAAAATAATAGCATAAAAGTGTAATTCGAGTTATCCTTATGCAATTTTATTAATTATGCAACAAAGGTATATTTTATTATGAGCGAAAAATATGTTGTTACGTGGGATATGTTCCACATGCACGCACGCAAATTAGCAGAACGTTTACTTCCAGCATCCCAATGGAAAGGTATCATTGCGGTAAGCCGTGGTGGTTTATTCCCAGCAGCAGTATTAGCACGTGAATTAGGTCTTCGTCATGTAGAAACCGTGTGTATCGCAAGTTATGATCATGATTTACAAGGTGAATTAAAAGTAATTCACAAAGCAAATACCGATGGAGAAGGCTTTATTGTGATAGACGATTTAGTCGATACGGGAAATACCGCTCGTGAAATTCGCAAAATGTATCCTAAAGCAAAATTTGTTACTGTATTTGCAAAACCAGCAGGAGCATCATTAGTGGATGATTACGTAATTGATATTCCACAAAACACTTGGATTGAACAACCTTGGGATTTAGGTATCACTTTCGTTCCACCTTTAGCTCGTAAATAATTTCTTCTCATGTTGTAAAAGGGTGGATATCAGCTACCCTTTTCATCCAGACTATTTTCTACCTACTTACTCATCTAAAAGTGCGGTCTTTTTTATTAAAATTTATATAAGCAATCGTTTCTTCTGTTTAAAACAAACATCACAAATATTCACAAAACAATTCTTTTCATATAAAAATAATTTTTTAAAAAATAGATAAATGACTTATAGATTTATATAACTATATAATTTAAAAGCATTTATAAATTATTTATCATTTAATTTACTCGTAAACATAAAGAATAAAACACTAAACAATATTTAACACAATTGTTAAATATTGTGATATAGATCTCAGATTTTCATCAAAAAATGAATAATAATTAGTCCATATTAATACCTATCAGGTTATTTTCCACCTCTCCAAGGAATGAATATGCCTAAAATTATTTTAATTCATGCTGTCACTGCAGCAATGGATCCTGTTAAACAAGCCTTTAAACAAAATTGGGCTGAAGCAAAAGTTTTAAATATTCTAGATGAAACCCTTTCTGATGAGCGGGCAAAATCTAAACAATTAACACCTCAATTAACACAACGAATTTTAGATCTCACACAATATGCGATCAGTAAAGAGGCTGATGGCATATTGTTTACTTGTTCCGCTTTTGGTGATGCTATTGAACAAGCCACAAAAAATTCTCCAGTTCCTGTTTTAAAACCTAATGAAGCTATGTTTCGCTTGGCTCTAGAAAAAGGAACTAAGATTGGAATGATCGCTTCATTTCAGCCGGCTGTAGCTGGGATGGAAGAAGAATTCTATGAACTTGCTAAAGAAATCAATCCTCAAGCAACGATTCGTACAGTTTGTGTAACTGAAGCAAAAGAAGCCTTAAATCAAGGTGATATTAGATTACATGACAAGCTCATGGCTGAAGCAGCCAAGCAATTTACTGATGAAGATATTCTATTATTAGCACATTTTTCATCATCAACTGCATTGTCATTAGCCTCTACAATGACGACTAAACCTATTTTAACTAGTCCTCAAAGTGCGGTGGAATTACTTAAAAATAAATTAGCAAATCTTAAATAAAATAATAGGAGTTTTACTATGAAAATTATCGTATTACCTGGCGATGGTATTGGTCCTGAAATTACAGCTGGTGCAGTAAAAGTACTACAAGCTGCTAATGAAAAATATAATTTAGACCTTCATTTTGATTATGAAGAAGTCGGTTTCCCTAGTTTAGAAAAATATGGCACGACCCTTCGCCAAGAAACATTAGAAAAAGCTAAAACCTATGATGGAATTATTTTAGGTACTCAATCACATGCTGATTATCCAAAACCCGAAAAAGGTGGCCGTAATGTTTCAGCTGGCTTCCGTATCGGTTTAGACTTATATGCAAACGTACGTCCAGCACGTTCTCGCCCATTCTTACCAACAAATATGAGCCCTGGTAAAAGTATTGATTTAGTGATCATGCGTGAAGCAACCGAAGGCTTCTATCCAGATCGTAATATGACCCAAGGTTGGGGGGAAGTAATGCCATCTCCAGATATGGCTCTTTCAATTCGTAAAATTACTCGCCATTGTAGTGAACGTATTGCACGTAAAGCTTTTGAATTAGCCATGACTCGTCGTAAGAAAGTTACTGCAATTCATAAGGCAAACAGTTTCCATATGACTGATGGCTTGTTCTTAGAAGCAGTTCGTGATGTAGCTAAAGAATTCCCAGAAGTTGAATTAAATGATTTATTAGTCGATGCATCAACAGCCCACTTAGTGAGAACCCCTGAACGTTTTGACGTATTAGTCGCAACTAATTTCTACGGCGATATTATCAGTGACTTAGCCAGTGAATTATCTGGTAGTCTTGGTCTTGCAGGTTCAATTATGGCAAGTGACTTATATTGCTGTGCTCAAGCACAACATGGTTCTGCTCCAGATATCGCGGGGCAAGATAAGGCGAACCCAGTATCAATGATTTTATCTGTAGCCATGATGGTCGAATGGATGGGTAACAAACATAACAAACCTGAATTAATAAAAGCAGCCAAAGCAATGACTGAAGCAGTGGATAAAGTATTAGAAGATCCAAGCGCAAGAACCCCTGATCTTGGTGGTAAATCAACATGTTCCGCATTTAGTGAAGCTGTTGCGAAAGTTGTTAAAAATCTCTAATTATAGTGAATCAGTTAGCACTCAGGTGCTAACTGAAACTATGCATGAATATAATAGAGGTTATAAATAGCCTCTAGTATAGAGGTCTTATTTATGACTAATGAAACTGATATCAAATTCACATCTTTTCAATTTAAAAATGTAATTGAGCAAAATTTTAAATTACCTAACCATACATGCGATTGCCACCATCATATTTTCAATCGCAATTTTCCATATACACCTGAAGATACTCGTGATTTACCCAATGCAACAATGGATGATTTTGTCCAATTCAAAAAATATATGGGGGTAGAACGACATATTTTGGTTCAACCATCTTCTTATGGTGTAGATAATCGCTGCTTAATAGATGCTCTAGAAAAAGGAGGTAAACTTTGTCGTGGAGAAGCGGTAATTGACGAAAGCTTTACTCACAAACAATTACAAGATTTAGCTGATAAAGGTGTCGTTGGAATTCGGTTTAACTTTGGTGCGGGTAATTATGCAAGCGCAGACAATTTACTAACTTTAGCTGAAAGAGTCCATGAATTTAATTGGCATATTCAAATTCATGCAAAAGCTGATCAATTATCTGAACTCTATCCACTTTTAACTAAAATTAAAAACCCAATTATTTTTGATCATTATGCACAATTGAAACAGCCAACAGCTCTCAAACATCCATTCTGGAAACAGTTATTACAACTAATTGATGCACAAAATTGTTGGGTTAAATTATCAGGACCTTATCATACCTCTACAAAAGCAGACTTCTCAGATTTAGAGCAAATTACGAAAGAATTTCTTCGAATTGCGCCTGAACGTTTAGTGTGGGGATCAGATTGGCCTCATCCTAATTTAACTTCATCACACAAAAATATGCCTGATGATAAATATTTTCTTGCATTATTCAATTCCTGGTTAGGCACTGATGCCATGCGACAAAAAATTTTTGTCGATAACCCAACAACATTCTTTTTTAAATAATAGCGGAGTTATTATATGAGTATTTTACAAAATAAAAATTTCGTAAATGCACTTATTTGTGTTGCTATAGGAATACTCATTTGGTTTGCCCCAATTCCTGAAGGCATACAACCGAAAGCCTGGCATTTATTTGCGATCTTCGTTTCAACGATTTTAGGTTTTATTCTCCAACCATTCCCAATGGGTACAACTGTGCTGATTTCCTTAACCATTGCAGTATTTACTGGAGTATTAAAATTAGGTGAAGCACTTAGTGGATATAACAGCAGTACTGTATGGTTGGTACTATCAGCTTTTCTTTTTTCTAAAGTGATTATTAAAACGGGGTTAGGCATTCGCATTGCCTATTTACTCATCAAATATTTTGGTAAAAGCTCATTATCTTTAGGCTACATTATTGTCGTCACAGACTTAATTCTCAGTCCTGCAATGGCCTCTAATACAGCTCGTGCTGGCTCAATTTATCCGATTGTACGTAGCCTTTGTGATGCATTCAATTCTACACCAGAAAATGAAAACCGTTCGTTTGGATCGTTCTTAATGCAATGTGAATTCCAAGGTAACTGTGTAACCTCTGCGGTATTTATGACCGCCATGGCGGGAGTGCCACTTTCACTTTCTTTAGCACAAGAATCTTTCAATATTAGTATTTCTTGGGGAACTTGGTTCTTAGCGGCATTATTACCAAGCTTAATTGCAATTATTGTAACTCCATTTGTAATTTATAAATTATCACCACCAAGCATTAAAAAAACCCCTTTAGCTCGAGATCTTGCTGAAAAAGGTCTAGCTGAATGTGGTCCAGTAACATTCCAAGAAAAATTAACTTTAACTATTTTCCTATTAGCAATTCTTTTATGGTCAACTGCTTCATTAACAGGTTTCAATATCACTGCAATTGCAATGTTAGCGGTTGTACTTTCTGTAATAACAGGTCTAATTAATTGGAAAAAAGATGCTTGTACTGATAGCGCAGCTTGGGATACTTTTGTATGGATGGGAGGAATTATCGGTTTAGCTGGTTTATTAACGAAATTTGGACTTGTACCTTGGTTTGCCACAGCAGTATCTGGTCACTTAACAGGTCTTTCCTGGCCTGTGATTCTTGCAACTCTTGCTATTGTGTATATGTACTCACATTATGCCTTTGCTAGTGGCACAGCTCACGTAGTGGCAATGTATATTCCATTCGTAACGGTATCTATTTCCGCAGGTGTTCCTCCAATGTTAGCTGTATTAACTTTTAGCTTTATTGCACCAATTTTCCAAGGTTTAACTCATTATTCAATGGGCTGTGCACCAATTTACTTTGGCTCAGGATATACCAGCTTAAGAACTTGGTGGATTGTTGGTTTCGTATTATCAGCTATCTACTTAATTATCTACGCATTAGTCGGCCCAATGTGGTGGAATATTTTAGGGCTATGGGGATAATCATAATGAAACAATATGCATTAACAGGTTGCCGCACCTCAGAATTCCGTAATGCTCGTGGCAAAGGTATTGAAGTATATGAAATTGCCAATCATCAATGGCAACACCTTTATACCATGTCTGTACCTTTTGATAATCCTTCTTGGCTGACCTTTGACGACAAACGCCAACAGCTTTACGTGATTTATGGTGACGGAGAAAAAGTCAGCCAATTTAAATTTAACAAACAAAATGGTCAACTAAGTTATATCAATTCAGTAACAACAGGCCCTCGTCATCCTAATAAAGACCTACAACCAGAACGACGTAATAATCCTGTATGTTCTTGTTTAACGCCTGATGCACAACATTTACTTATTGCTAATCATGAAGGCGGAAATATTGCCATATTAAATTTCGATGTAGATAACAATCTAGTGTCAACAGATAAATTTATTTTTATACCTGGTAAACAAGATCCAAGCTATCAAGACAAAAGTTTATCTCGCCCACATCAAACCTTATTTGATAATTCTGGCAAATTTATGTTAGTGCCAAATCAAGGTCGTAAAGCTGGAAATGGTATTGACATGGTGCAAGTGTATAAAATCGTCGGAGATGATTATCAACTAGTACACACCGCTATAACCACAGAGGGCTGTTGGTCTCGCCATATTTGCTTACATCCAAGCAATAAATTCATTTATTGTGTAAATGAATTAGGTTGTACGGTTACAGTGTTCTCTTTTAATGATGAAACAGGTGAATTGAAACAATTACAAGAAATTAAAACCTTAGATATCAATAGCAAATATGATGTCAGTGAAATTCAATTACATCAAAATGGTAAATTTTTATATGTTTCTAACCGCATTCATAACAGTATTTCGCTGTTTTATGTACAAACAGATGGTACATTAAAATTGCAGAAATGGTTTGAATCAGGCGGAAAAACACCAAGATTCACGACTTTATCACCAGATAATAAGTATTTTTATATTGCTAACGAAGATAGTGATAATATCGTTCAGTTAAAAGTTAATCCTGATAATGGTTATTTAGAACCCACAGGAACTATTATTGCAAACAGAAGCCCAACCTTTATCTGTTTTATTTAAATAATCATAAAATTCTCCACAAGTTGACCGCACTTTGACTCCAAGTGCGGTCTTTTTTTCATTGTTTTTGCAACTTGGCGGTGTAAAATAAAATCCTACCATTTATCATAAAAGGAGAAAATGATGACTAAAGTTATTCATACAGAAAAAGCCCCAGCTGCAATTGGTCCTTATGTACAAGCCGTCGATTTAGGTAATTTAGTAATGACTTCAGGACAAATTCCAGTAAATCCTGCTACAGGTGAAGTCCCTACAGATATCACCGCACAAGCCCGCCAATCATTAGAAAATGTAAAAGCCATTATTGAACAGGCAGGTTTAACTGTTGGTGATATTGTAAAAACTACTGTATTCGTAAAAGACTTAAATGATTTTGGCACAGTCAATGCGGAATATGAACGCTTCTTTAAAGAAAATAATCACCCTAATTTTCCAGCACGTTCTTGCGTCGAAGTCGCTCGTTTACCCAAAGATGTTGGTTTAGAAATTGAAGCTATTGCCGTGCGTAAATAATTTATAGTACAACAAAAAAATAAAAGGCAGATAAATTAATCTTCTGCCTTTTATATATGGAAAACTTATACCAGACTTATCAAAAGTGCGGTCAAATTTTAAGAAATTTTCTTAATCTCTTTCAAAAATTTCCAACCTTGTTTTGTATTCATTAAACGCATTGAATTATCTTTTGAAATATATCCCCCTTTCACTACATCAAAAATTTTTTGACTAGGATGGAGGTCAGATTTAAAGACTTCTGCCTGGCTTTTATCCTCTGATAAGATGACATAAATTGCCAAAGTTTGATTATCTGGATCTGCTAATTTAATATCTGCAATATCAAAAGTCTGAATACATTGTTGTTTTAGTTCTGACCAACTATAGCCAGCAGAAGAAATACAATTATGTTTATCACGATCAGCGCCCACTAGTAGTGTTTCTGACTCAGCTGTAGAACAAGCCGATAAAGCCATCACCATAGTTCCTACGAATAATTTGAATTTCATTTTATTCTCCAATAAAAAAGCTGATCCAACAGATCAGCCTTTCCATCAACCTAAATTAACGTCTTGGTAAATAACGGGTTGGATCCACTGATTTACCTTTATAACGAATCTCAAAGTGTAACTTAGTACTATTTGTACCAGAGCTACCCATTTTCGCAATTTGTTGACCCGCTTTCACTTCTTCTTGATCGCTTACAGAAATACTATCATTATGAGCATAAGCACTTAAGAAGTCATCATTATGTTTAATAATGATTAAGTTACCATAACCTCGTAATGCATTACCTGCATACACTACTCGACCAGCTGCAGCGGCATAAACTGGTTGACCTTTTGAACCACTGATATCAATCCCTTTATTACCACCATCGGAATCCGAGAAACCTTGAATAACCTTACCAGTGGTTGGCCATTTCCAAGCAATATTAGAAACTGGTGCTGGCGTACTTGATGCAGTACCAGCTATCACACCACCGGTGGTTGCAGTAGCTGTGATTGTTCCAGCCGTTCCTGCTGTTACACCTGGATTAGCTGCTGCATTACCCGCACTTGCCACAATTGGTCCTGTAGTATTAACCGTAGGTGCGGCAGCACCAGCAGAGGCCTTAACTGGTCCAGTGACTGTTCCATCAGAACCATATTGCGTACCATTAGCCCCAGCAGTATATGTAATTGATGGTTCAACTGGCACCTCTGTACATTGTTGTTCTGTCACTGTTTGAGTCTCAGTTTTACTTGAAGCGGCTGAACCATTAGCAACCTTCAATGTTTGACCAACTTTTAAGTTATAAGGCTCTGACATGCCATTTAATGCAGCTAATTCTTTTACATCCATACCAGAAATATAAGCGATTAAAAACATTGTATCGCCTTTATTTACAGTATAAGTGCTACCCTTATAGAAACCTTTATCAATCTTACTATAATCAGGAGCATTCGTCGTTGAATTACGAGGAATCTCTAAATTCTTACTTGATGTTGCACCAGATTTGTCTATTTTGGGTTTTTGTTTCGTCACTGTTTTACACACTGTTTTGGTTTGTGGCGTAACAGAAGTTTGCACAGCAGGCTGAGTGGCTACTGGTGCACTTGGTATTGATGCTGGCATAGTTGGAGTTGTAGTCACAGGACCACTCATTGTTGCAGGCATTGAACTTTGCTGTACTTCAGGTTGCCATGATCCAGAAGAACTATTATCCACAGGTTGCATTATACCTGGGCTTAAAGAACCATCTACACTTTCTACAGGTGCTGGTGAATTTGACGAAGAGCTACAAGCAGATAAAACTGCAATAGCAATAGGTAATAACAAAAATGATTTTTTCATTATTTATATGTTCCTTTAATTATTTCATATTTGCAGGCATGCTTTGTTGCTGAACTTCAGGCATAAAACTACCGCCGGCAACGGCTCCTGTTCCTTCTACAGGTTGCATAATACCATTTGGTAAAGCATTCTCATCTTTTACTTCTGGAGCAGAGGAGCAAGCAGACAATGCTGCAATCATAGACAACAAAATTGCTAATTTTTTCATTTTATTCAACCCTATTTTAAAATTAAATATGCGATCACCGCTAAAGCAACTACCGCCCAGCCAATCACTTCTATTGACTTACGTAGTTTAGCTGCGAAACGTTCACCGCCCCAAGCAGCTAATTTAGCGACTAATAAAAAACGTGCTGCTCGTGAAACAAAAGCAGTAATCACAAATGGAATAAAAGCCATTTGCATCACACCAGCAGCAATGGTGAAAACTTTATAAGGGATCGGTGAGAATCCTGCCACAAAAACAACTAAAATACCCCATTCTTTAAACCAAGAAATCGCCGTATCCCAATGTTGTTGATAACCCCATTTAATAATATAACTTTGCACAAAATCAAAGGCATAATAACCGATAGCGTAACCAATCATACCACCAATAACTGATGCGATAGCTGTATAAAGCGCTAATCGGATCGCTGTTTTCGGTTTTGACATTGACATTGGAATCAACATCACATCAGGTGGAATAGGAAAAAAAATAGCTTCAATAAAACTAACTAAACATAACCAAAATGTTGCAAAACGATGTTTTGACCACTCCATCGTTTTGTCATACATTGCACCGAAAATTTTCAAAATAATGCCCTTAAC
Organism: Mannheimia massilioguelmaensis; assembly: GCF_000940515.1. NCBI lineage: Bacteria > Pseudomonadati > Pseudomonadota > Gammaproteobacteria > Pasteurellales > Pasteurellaceae > Mannheimia > Mannheimia massilioguelmaensis. The sequence continues at coordinate 31,224 of NZ_CDQL01000003.1, read as the reverse complement.
TATAAGTTGTGCATAGAACTGATTAATTATTCACTTTCTAACCAGTCTTGTAAAGCCTTCATTGAAGGATAAGAGGTCATATCAACCTGAATTGGGGTAATTGACACATATCCGTTTGCTACCGCATCAAAATCAGTGCCTTCACAAGCATCTTTTGGTAGTCCTGCTGGTCCAATCCAATAGATATTTTCTCCTCTAGGATCTTGTTGTTTAATTACTTCCGCGGCTGATTCTCGATATCCTAACCGACAAACTTTAATTCCTTTAATTTGTTCATAAGGAAGATCTGGAACATTTATATTAATAATTTCTCGAGGATTAAGCAGTTGTGTATGCAATTTAGGAATAAGATCACATACAATACGTGCCGCGGTATCATAATGCTGACGACCATCTAATGATACTGCAATTGCGGGTAGACCTAAGTGGCGGCCTTCTAATGCTGCTGCAACAGTTCCAGAATAGAGAACATCATCACCTAAATTTACCCCAGCATTAATACCTGAAACCACAAGATCTATACGACCAGATAAAAAACCATTGAGTGCTAAATGAACACAATCTGCTGGTGTTCCATTGACGCAATAATTTCCATCATCTAAACGACGAGGACGTAAAGGTTCGACAAGTGTTAATGAACCTGAGGCAGCACTACGATTGCGATCTGGTGCCACAATAGTGACATCCGCCAATTTACGCAGTTCTACTGCTAAAGTTTGAATGCCTTCTGCATGGTAACCATCATCATTAGAAAGGAGTATATTCATTTTATTATCCGAAAAATTATATTATCTAATCAATTATTAAATTGTTTCATCCACCAACGCCAATTCACGTACTAAAGCGGTAGCATAGCTACCCGCTGATAAGTAGAACTTTAAGGTGAGTCCATCTTTGCCAAATGCCCATTGAAAATTTTGTGGCTGCATTAAAACTGGACGGCGAGCTGGTTTCATGCGTTGCTGTTTCATCAAGTGAATGATCTCTTGATGTTGCTCCACTATTTGATTTTCAAGTTGACAAGCAACTTGGGCGTTTTCCCCAATAAGAGGTGCTGTCAGTTGTAAATCTCGTTGTGCTAAACGGTTTTGCAAAATCGCTAAATCTTCATTTTCATCTGCCACAAACCAACTATGTGAGCCTGTTAATTGCAGAATATCATTAGCTAATACTTGGTTTGCCACGCCTTGCTGGATACGTTCAGAGACGACCAAATTAAATACTTCACTACGAGCTGCAGATAAATAAAAACTACGTTTTTGACGATCTTTAACTTTAATCTCACCTCTTGCCCAACGCATGGCTTGAGTAAGATTATGACCATCTTTACCAAAGCGTTGTTCAGTAAAATAATTAGGAAATCCAAAATTTTTTATTTTTTCTAACCGCACTTTTAGTTCATCAGTTTCCACAATATTACGCAGTAAGATTTCAAAATAATTACCAACTAAACTGCCTATACGAATTTTTCGATGATGTCTTGTTACTTGCAAAATTTCTACACCATCTATTTTGAACTGACTAAAATCAGGTGTTGCTTGACCTGGCATTTGTAAACAAAACCACTGTTCAGTAATAGCTTTACGATCTTTTAAGCCTGCATATCCCATATTGCGCAGAGGAATTCCCGCAAATTTTGCTAATTGTTCACCTACATAAATGCTGTTGTTATTTGTTTTACGTACTTTAACTGCGACAAACTCTCCTTCACCTGACATTTCATAGCCAAGTTCTTCTTTCACAATAAAATCCGCACATTCTGACTTTAAAAGTGCGGTCTGTTTTGGTGGAGTTTGTAAATAAGAAAGGGCTAACATTAGACTTTCACCAATAATGCTACAGCTTCAGTGGCTATGCCTTCACCTCGTCCAGTAAAACCGAGTTTTTCAGTGGTCGTAGCTTTTACATTCACTTGCGTTAAATCACATTGTAAATCTGTGGCAATCACGGTACGCATAGCATCAATATGAGGACGCATTTTAGGGGCTTGAGCAATAATAGTAACATCCACATTACCAATTTTATAACCTTTCTCTTGCACTTGACGAAAGGCTTCACGTAATAAAATACGACTGTCTATATTTTTAAATTGCATATCAGTATCAGGGAATAATTTACCAATATCCCCTAAAGCAACCGCACCTAATAGGGCATCAGTCAATGCATGTAATGCGACATCGCCATCAGAATGGGCAATAAAACCTGTATGATAAGGGACTTCCACACCTGCAATTATCAATGGACGAGATTCACCAAAAGCGTGCACATCAAAACCATGACCAATTCGAATCATATCTATTCCTTTCCTTTTAAATCACTAATGAGCCTCAAAGCCCAGTATGATAATTAATATATTACATTTGAGCGACGGCTTAAATAAAACTCCGCCAAAGCAAGATCTTCAGGACGGGTGACCTTTAAATTATCACTACGTCCCGCCACTAAGTGCGGTCGAAAACCAGAAAATTCCATAGCAGAAGCTTCATCCGTTACCACTAAACCTTGTTCACTTGCGTACTGTAGTGCTTGACTTAATAGATCTACACGAAAAAATTGAGGAGTTTGAGCTAGCCATAATTGGCTACGATCTTCGGTTTTTTGAATTTGTAGCTGGGGGGTTGCTCGTTTAATGGTATCCACAGCGGGAATGGCTAAAATAGCGCCTTGCTCATCAGTAATTTTTAATAATTTATCTAAATCTTCATGAGTTAAACAAGGGCGTGCTGCATCATGAACGATTACCCAAGCCCTTTTATCAGTGATTGCTTGCAAGCTATTAAATACAGAATCGGCTCGGTTAACTCCCCCATTTACCACTTTAATTTTAGGATGCTGAGTAATAGCTAACTGAGGTAAATAGGGATCATTTTCGGCAACTGCAATAATCACTTGTTGAATAGGTTGATAACTCAATAAAACATCTAAGGTATGCTCTAATAAAGTTTTACCTAATAACTGTAAATACTGTTTTGGTTTATCTGCTTGCATACGACTTCCCACACCAGCAGCAGGAACGACGGCAATAATTGAACGAGATTCAGCCATTATTTATTTTCTTTTGAGATGCGATAGAAAGTTTCATTAGGCTTCACTAATTCATATTGTAACCGTGCACGTTCCTGAATTGCATCCACCCCTTCACGTAAATCTTTAATCTCCGCGGCAACCACTTGATTACGTTGTGAAAGCTTAGTGTTTTCTTCTTTATGAACAGCAATTTCACTGGCGGTTTCTTTATAATCTAAATAACCGTTTTTGCCAAACCAAAAATCATATTGGAATAATAAAAGCACCGCAGTAAGAGTTAAAATTAATAAGCGCATTTGATTCTTTTTATATGGACTGAAAATGTCTATAGTGTAGGGGAAAATGAGGGATAAAAAAAGACCGCACCTATAAAAAGTGCGGTCTGTTTTCACAAGATTTTATTATTTTTCTTCTTTTTTGGCATCTTCACTCAAGAAACCTGATTTAACACCATGCATATCCGGCAATTGGTGAGCAATTCCTTTATGACAATCAATACAGGTTTTGCCTTCAGCCATTGCAGCTGTATGCATACGCTCTGCAACAGATTTTTGTTGTGAGAAGTCCATTGAATTGAAGTTATGACAGTTACGGCATTCTTGAGAGTTATTCGCTTTCATACGTTTCCACTCATTTTGTGCCATTTCTAAACGTTTAGCTTCAAATTTTTCTTTCGTATCAACATGACCCATGAAATAGCTATATACTTCTTTTGCAGCCTGTACTTTACGAACCCATTTAGGAATAAATTCATGTGGTAAATGACAATCTGCACAAGCGGCACGCACCCCACTATGATTAGTATAGTGAATAGTTTGACGATATTCTGGCACCACATCATTCATATGACATTGAGAACAGAATTCTTCAGTACTTGTTTCTTCAATTGCTAAATTAAAACCGCCCCATAATAAAACACCCGCAATTGCAGAAAGTAAAACCACAACACCAACCGCCATTTTACTTGGTGATTTAAACCAATTACAAAAAGATTTTAATGCTTCCATAAATCACCCCGATTATTTATTTTGAGTACGTTTAATAGTTTCAAATTTATTTTGTACAATAGGATCCACATCAGTTTGTTGAACATGGCATTGTAAACAGAAATAACGGCGTGGTGATTCTCCTTCTTTCACTTCACCATCACGAGTAATAAAGTGACTTTGTGGTAAACGTGGGGCCCCTGTAGTTTTATAAAAATCTAAACCATGGCAACCTAAACATTGATTAACATTTTTAGTCACTTGCAAACCGCGAATACTATGTGGCACAAGAGGAGGTTGATTAATAAAAGTCACAGGAATATTACTGCGGCTTTTTTGTGGGTTTTGAAACGCAGGGTCAACTTTTTCTGAGATTCCCTCAATACTTGAAGGCACTTCGGTTTGGTTTACAATATTACTTTCAGCAAATGCAAATCCAGCCATCATTGTAAGTAATATAATGAGATACTTTCTCATAATTCACTCCGTATAGTAATTAAATAATTCTGTTACCTTGTTTCGCAAAACGAGAGGTAAACTCAAAAACATGTTCAGGGCAGACATCAATACAACGTCCGCAAGTAATACAATCTTTGGATAACACAATTGTGCTATCATCAGGATTACCATGTAATGGTGTTCTTAAAACCTGTGGTTCTGGGCAGACATTATAGCAATCCATGCAGCGGTCACATCGATCTCGATCAATAACGCCCACTTTAATTACACTTTTTGCACCAATTAATGCATAAGTCGCACCCACTGGACAAATATGACCACACCAACCATGTTCAGCAACCAGTAAATCAAAGAAAAAGATTACTGCTACTAACCATAATGTTGCGCCTAATCCATATACAAACACACGGCCTAAAGCAGCAACTGGATTGATCCATTCCCATAATAAAGTTCCAGATACTGCACTCCCCACTAAAATCATCACAAGGATGGCATAGCGTAATCCACGTGGAATTTTAGCCGACTGGCGAATACCTAATTTACGACGTAACCATGCTGCGGTATCAGTCACCATATTTAATGGGCAAACCCAAGAGCAAAAGGCCTTACTTGCTACCACTGCATAAAATGCCACGATAATCAGTGAACCAATCAACATTTTCCACTCAGGTAAATAACCTGTTGAAAGCACTTCGGCAGTCATTAATGGATCAGTCATAGGAACTGTATCAAACAATAAACTACCACTATAATTTCCTTTCAAAATCCATACATTCCAAAATGGGCCACTTAAGAACATTAAGATAATACTTAATTGGCTTAAACGGCGTAGGATAATGAATCGGTAGGCATGCCACCAGCCTAATTTTTGTCGAGCTTCAAGTCCGACATCTCTAGGAGAATTTGCTTTAAACGTATTATTTTGTGCCATCTTTTAACCCCTTAAGATTGAGATCTAAATTAGGGAAATGTTCTGGCGCATCCACTGTAGTTGAATTAGGCACATAGTCTTGGGTTGCACGACTAGGTGTTGCCACTCGTTGATTTGGCTGAACCTGCATAGGTTGATATGTTGGTTCAACCTTACCTTCAGGCATACGAGCATCAAAAGAACGGAAACCATCTGGATGAACGTCTTCAACCAGAGATTTACCCGCATTTTGTTTTTCTTGCCAACCTAAACGATAGTGACGGCCTAATAAACCTTTCGCAAGATCCATCGGTAACACTTTAATTGCAGCTTCTTCTAATACACAAGCTTGTTCACACTTACCACAGCCTGTACAAGCATCAGAATGTACAGTTGGAATAAGTTTTGCATGAATTACCGTACGGTCATTATGTATTCTTTCTAATGTAATCGCCTTATCCACTAATGGACAAACACGATAACATACGTCACAACGCAACCCTTGCCAGTTCAAACAAGTCTCATGGTCAAGCAATACAGCTAAACCCATTCTTGAATCATTGATATCTTTAAGCTCTTCACTTAAAGCACCCGTAGGGCAAGCATTCATACAAGGAATATCCACACACATTTCACATGGCTTATCACGAGCAATGAAATAAGGTGTTCCAGCTTCCATAGGAGAAAGTAAAGATGCTAAGTGCAACATGTCATAAGGACATGCCTGCACACATTGTCCACAACGAGTACAAGCAGCTAAAAAATCTTTCTCTGGTAATGCACCAGGTGGACGTAATGCTACGCCCTCTCTGGCAACACTTTGTTGCTGTTGCAATCCTAAAATAACACCAACACCACACACACCAGCAGCCGTACGGGTAGCATTTTTTAAGAATTGACGACGATTTGGATCCATTTTCATAGTGGTTTCCTTGAGTAGAACGGTAAAATTCGTTAAAAAAGCACCGCACTTTTCATGTAATTATTTATTTTAGTTGGATGGGCAAAGTCGCCCACCCACTAACATAACTACACTTTCACCACTTTAACCGCACATTTTTTATAGTCGGTTTCAAATGAAATTGGATCTGTTGCATCAAGTACAACTTTATTTAATAACTGACCCGCATCAAAGAATGTTGAGAAAACCAAACCTTCTGGGGTTTTGTTACGGCCACGTGTATCAATATGAGAAATCATTTCACCACGACGAGAAATTACTTTCACTTGATCACCATGACGTAAACCACGTTTCTTCGCATCTTCAGGATGCATCCATACCAAGTTATTTGGGAAGGATTTATGTAACTCAGGAACACGACGTGTCATCGTACCTGTATGCCAATGTTCAAGTACACGGCCTGTACATAACCATAAATCGTATTCTTCATCTGGACTTTCAGCAGGTTTTTCGTAAGGCACCCCTAAAATCACCGCTTTACCATCTGGATTACCATAGAATTTAACTTCTTCACCAGCTTTTACATATGGATCATAACCTTCACGATAACGCCATAATGTTTCTTTATATTCGCCAGTTTTTTCGTCCTTCACTACAGGCCAACGTAAACCACGAACTTGGTGATAAGTATCAAATGATGCTAAATCGTGGCCATGACCACGACCAAACTCAGCATATTCTTCGAATAAACCTTTTTGTAAATAGAAACCGAAGTGATCTGCTTCATCATTGATATATCCTGGAACATTTGTAGGCACTTTATAACTATCAACTTTGCCATTACGATAAAGGACTTCATATAAAGTTTTGCCTCGAAGTTCTGGGGCTTTCGCTAATAATTCTTCTGGCCATACTTCATCAGTTTTGAAATATTTAGAGAATTCGACTAATTGCCATACATCTGAACGAGATTCACCAGGACCTTTAACTTGTTGACGCCAGAATTGAGTACGGCGTTCTGCATTACCATAAGCACCTTCTTTTTCAACCCACATACAAGTTGGAAGGATTAAATCTGCCGATACTGCTGATACTGATGGATAAGGGTCTGATACTACAATGAAGTTATCTGGATTACGCCAGCCCGGGAAAATTTCTTCATTAATGTTTGGACCACCTTGCATGTTGTTAGTACACATTTGCCATAAGAAATTAAGTTTGCCATCTTTTAAGGCACGGCTTTGAGCAACCGCATGGAAACCTAATTGATCTGAGATGAATCCCTCTGGTAATCCCCAAGATTTTTCTACCGTTGCACGGTGCTTAGGATTAGTAACAACCATGTCTGCAGGTAAACGGTGAATAAATGTTCCTACTTCACGAGCAGTACCACAAGCTGATGGTTGACCTGTTAATGAGAATGGTCCACAACCTTCAATAGCAATCTTACCTGTTAATAAATGTACGTTATACATCATTTGATTCACCCATACACCACGTGTATGTTGATTGAATCCCATGGTCCAGAAAGACACTAATTTTTGATTAGGATCTGCATACATTTTTGCTAATAATTCAAGTTGTTCTTTTGGTACACCTGAAATTTCATGGGCTTTTTCTAATGTATACTCAGAAACGATTTTTTTGAATTCTTCAAAATCACTATCATACATTTTGCCCGCAGTTTTCGCATTTTTAGCTGCTTGTTGTAAAGGATGTTCTGGACGTAAACCATAACCGATATCCGTTTCACCACGTTTAAATTTAGTGTGTTTGTTTACGAAATCCCAATTGACTTTATCATTTTGAATAATGTAGTTAGCAATGTAGTTTAAAATTGCTAAGTCTGATTGTGGTTTAAAGATAATTGGTGTATCTGCTAATTCGAATGAACGATGTTCGAATGTTGACATAACCACAACTTTAACTTTGTTATCTGATAAACGGCGATCTGAAATACGTGACCATAAAATCGGATGCATTTCAGCCATGTTTGAACCCCAAAGTACAAAGGCATCGGTTTTTTCGATATCATTGTAACAGCCCATAGGTTCATCCATACCAAATGTACGCATAAATGCAACCGCAGCTGATGCCATACAGTGACGGGCATTTGGGTCAATAGTATTAGAACGGAAACCACCTTTCCAAAGTTTTACTTTTGCGTAACCTTCAAAAATAGTTGTCTGACCTGAAGAGAACATGCCAACTGCGTTAGGACCTTTCTCTTTAATAATTTTTTTGATTTTGTCTGACATAATGGTAAAGGCTTGATCCCAAGAAATTGGTGTAAAATCACCTTCTTTATCAAACTTACCATTTTTCATACGCAACATTGGTGTTTGCATACGGTCAGCACCATACATAATTTTAGATAGGAAGTAACCTTTAATACAGTTTAAACCACGGTTTACTTCTGCATCTGGGTCACCCTGAGTTGCTACTACCCGACCATCTTTAGTCCCTACAAGCACGCTACAACCCGTACCACAATAACGGCACGGTGCTTTGTCCCAACGGATACCTGAATCATCGGTTTCGGCATATACATTTTTTACAGGAATCGCAATCCCTGCTGCAGCAGCCGCTGCTGCAGCAGCATTCGCTTTTACAAACTCTCTACGATTGAGTTCCATAACATACCCCACGTTAGTCAATTTTAAATACAGTTAATTCTGTTCATCTAAATAGTTATAAATTAAAGATACCACTATCACTCCAGAGATATCCTTCACCTTATCAATCTTGTTTGCTAGCTCAGGTTGATGAGAGGCTTCCATGACAACCACTAACTTACCATCTTCGATTTTCTCAGCATGAATTTCTGTGCCAGGCAATGCAAGAATAGCTTTCTTCACTTGCTCCATTTTCTCAGGACGTGCCTGCACGATTAAACTACAAACATACCAATTATCTTGATTATTGATAATATTTAACTTTTCTACGTCTTTCATTGCTCTTCATAATAAAGTTTAATTGCTTGTACAGGACAAACTGAAATACAAGCCCCACAACCATTACAGTTATCTAATTGAACCTCTGGAGTGGCAATACCGCCGAGCTGACGCTTAAAACGAATCGCTCGGCTTTCACAGTTATCTTCACAGGTACGACATTCCACATGATTCAAGGCTAAACAACCTGCTTGAATTTCTATTTTATGCTGCCAAGCAGATTCTGCTCTAGGTCTAAAAATAGGTTGTTGGCAAACTTCCACACATTTCATACAGAAAGTACATTCACCATGACTAAACTGGATCTCAGGATAATCCCCCGCACCTTTCACCAGAATCTTGGTTTCACATACATGGATACAATCGCCACATCTTGTACAACTTGTGATAAATTGCTCTTCAGCCACTGCCCAAGGTGGTCTTACACCCTGAAATCCTTGTTGTTTTACCGCTTCAGACTGTAATGATTTTAAAAAACCACCTCGCAAAAATTGACGACGAGGTAACTCTTTTTCCATCATTCCATATCCCTTAATTTACATGCGATACCTTTCTCAGATGATGCATTATCGACCGCATATCATCAATAAAAAACCACCCGAAAGGGGTATTTATGCTGATAAATCAATATATTTTTTGATATGAAACAATAAATACCATTTTATTTTACAAATGCTTAACATTACTGATAAATAACCTCCTATTTTTTTCCTAATTTGTCACATTTCTTTTTATAGAATTAGCTAAAAATATAAAATATATTTGACTATCACTACTCGCATTAAGCGATACCATGGTTTATATTGTGTACACAAAAAATTAATGTTTATGGAATAGTTATCTTGATTAAAAAGATACTTATGATTTAGCTCCACTTAATATTCCATAATGGTTATTTCCATGCTTTACAGGCACAGAACTAATGAAAGATTTAATCAGAAAAGTAAAAATTAAAAAGAACTCTGTCACTACTCGAATTGCACATTATTTATTACTTATTATCACATTAGCAGGACTAATTACATCATTTAGCTTCGCTATTATGCAGAGCAATGAATCTGATGCTGAATTAATTAATGTAGCGGGCTCACTACGTATGCAGAGCTATCGCCTTATTTACACCATGGAATATGAACCTGAAAAACTAGATTTAGGGCTACGACAATACCGTGTTAGCCTCCATTCAAATTCCTTAGTAAATATTCGTCATAGCATTTTAACGCCAACAGAAGTGAAACAAGCCTATTCAAATTTAGTGCGTCGTTGGCAAGAAATGGAAACCTATGCACAACAGAATAAGCAACAAACGTATCGCTCTCAAATTACTAGCTATGTTGATCAAGTGGATCAATTTGTTTTTGCATTGCAGAAATTTGCTGAAAAAAAGGTTATATTTGCTGTCCTAATTTTTATTATTTCCATGCTATTAATTGTAATATTAGCCTCTTATTTAATCTGGTACACCAATAAGGAAATTGTCTATCCGCTTAACCGATTAATGCGTGCAAGTATCCAAGTGGAAATGCGTCAATTCAACCACATCCCCCTAGATATAAATAAAAATGATGAATTGGGTCGTTTAGCTAAGTCGTTCACTCATATGTCTGCCGAACTGAATAAACTCTATTCAAACCTCGAAGAAAAAGTTACAGAAAAAACCCAAAAGTTAAATCAAATTAACCGCTCTTTAGCCATGTTATATCATTGCTCACAAGAATTAAGCACAAATGAGATTAATCGTAATAAACTATTACAAGTCCTAAAACATGTCATGGGTACTGAACATCTACGTGCTTTTGAATTAGATTTAATTGAATCTTCACAATGGAATATTAAGCTCGGTGAAGCATCAATGACACAAAGCTGGCAAGAACAAACTATTGGAAGCGAAGGCAATAAATTAGGTGTATTGCGTTGGCAAGCAGGTTTACCTTGCCCAGATCCTCGTGGAATGGAAAATATCGCACAATTACTAGGACGCGCACTTTATTTAAATCAAAACCAACGTCAGCAACAACAATTGCTGTTAATGGAGGAACGCTCAATTATTGCCCGAGAATTGCATGATTCTCTAGCACAAGTATTATCCTTTTTACAAATTCAACTCACCTTACTTAAACATAATTTGCATAAAAATGAACCTGAATCTAAGCAAACAAGTTTAAATATTATTAAGGAATTCGAACAAGCTTTAAGTGATGGCTATATTCAATTGCGAGAATTATTAGCAACTTTCCGCTTGACCGTACAAGAAGCTAATTTACAATTAGCACTTGAACAAGTTATTGATTCATTACGTAATCAAACGAATATTCAAATGACCGTTGATTGTACATTGCCATCACAGACCTTTACACCACAGCAATTAATTCATGCATTACAAATTGTTCGAGAGGCAACACTTAATGCCATTAAACATTCAAAAGCAAGCTTAATCGAGATAATTGCACACGTAAATCAAGATGGAGAACAAGAATTATTAGTACGAGATAATGGGATTGGTATCCCAAGCTTAAATGAACCAGATGGTCATTATGGTTTGAATATTATGCAAGAACGTAGCCAACAGTTAAATGCCAGACTCAGTATCCACAACCGAGATACTGGTGGCACAGAAGTAAAAATTATTCTATCTAATACTTTATCCTAACAAAAAATATGATTATAAGAGTTGCCAATAAATTAGATTATCCACAAATTATTGATATTTATAACCAAGCCATCCCGACTAGACGAATCACGGCAGATTTAGAACCTGTTACCCAAGAAAGTCGCTTAGGTTGGTTTGAATTTCATTTAAATAGTGATAAATATCCCATTTGGGTCTTGGATAATATTATTCAATTAAATCAAGAACCTCAAATTCTTGGTTGGTGTACTTTCTCACCTTTTTATCCACGTGCAGCTTTTGATAATACTGTAGAAATTAGTATTTATTTAGATAATAATGCGAAAGGGCATGGTTATGGCTCGCATATTCTACAATTTATGAAAGAGCAAATGCTTTCTCGTGATATTAACACCTTAATGGCTTATGTGATTGAAGAAAATATTATTAGCCGTAAAACCTTTGAAAAACAAGGTTTTAAACAATGGGGACGTTATCCAAACATTGCTAATATGGGGGATAGTTACCAAACTTTTTTAATGTATGGTTATCAAACGGGGATAGAAAATAATCTCACAGAAAAACTGCGGTATTAATTTAGAAAATTTTAGTAAAATTCCTCATCGCCACCGCGACCTAAAAAATCACTAAAATCTTCAGCATAAAAACCATGAGAGATCATATAGTGCCAAATTTTCTGTTTTGTTTTTTGATCTTGTTTCGAACGATAATTAGGAAATTTTTTTGATAATACAGATAATGCTACTTCAGACCAATCAATTTCTGTTTCTATTAACACCTCATTAATGGTTTCAGATTGCACACCTTTGAGTTGACGTAACTCTTGTTTTATACGGTTAATGCCGTAACCACGTTGTGCTCTTGCTCGAAAATAATTTTCTGTAAAACGTTTATCACTTTGCCAGTTCTTTTGTTGTAACTGTCCAATAGTTTGAGCAATTTCTTCTTCAGAAAAAGCTTTTTCTTGCATTTTACAACGAATCTCAAACTCACTATATTCTCGGCGAGCCAGCAAATTAACAACATAACTAAAGGCAAGAGAAGACATTTAATATTCCTTATTTCAGTCTAAATAAAAAGAGTAAAAATTAAATATAAAAAAATGCGGTAAATCTACCGCACTTTTTCTTAATATGGCTTATTCAAAATCTTCGCCATCAAATTCATCTTTATCATTAGCTTCAATATCAGCCATTAGTGCTTGTTCTGGATTTGCTAACAACTCAGCACGAATTTTACCTTCTAATTCTGCTGCCGCGGCTTGATTATCTGCTAACCATTTCATCGCATTGGCTTTACCTTGACCGATTTTATCGCCATTGTACGCATACCAAGCGCCTGATTTATCAACAAATTTGTGTTTAACACCTAATTCAATTAATTCACCATTCTTAGAGATTCCTTCTCCATAAAGAATTTGGAAGTCCACTTGACGGAACGGAGCTGCTAATTTATTTTTTACTACTTTTACACGAGTCTCATTCCCAATCACTTCATCGCCATCTTTTACTGAACCTACACGGCGAATATCTAAACGCACAGATGAATAGAATTTTAATGCATTACCACCCGTGGTTGTTTCTGGATTACCAAACATCACACCAATCTTCATACGGATTTGGTTAATAAACACAACAAGGCAGTTAGCATTTTTGATTTGTCCTGTTAATTTACGTAATGCTTGTGACATTAAACGAGCTTGTAAACCAACATGAGAATCCCCCATATCGCCTTCAATTTCTGCTTTTGGAGTTAAGGCAGCTACAGAATCTACAATAATCACATCTACTGCACCTGAACGCACTAATGCATCACAAATTTCTAAGGCTTGTTCCCCATTATCTGGTTGAGAAACTAATAATTCTTTAACATCAACACCTAATTTTGCTGCGTAGATCGGGTCTAAGGCATGTTCAGCATCAATGAAAGCACAAACTTTACCTGCTTTTTGTGCTTGCGCAATCACTGAAAGTGTTAAGGTTGTTTTACCTGAAGATTCAGGTCCAAAAATCTCAACGATACGGCCCATTGGCAAACCACCAATACCTAATGCCACATCCAAACCAATAGAACCAGTGGAAACAGACTCTACATCTAATGCTTGAGTATCACCTAGTTTCATAATAGCACCCTTACCAAATTGTTTTTCAATTTGACCTAGTGCTGCCGCTAAAGCTTTGGATTTTTCATCATTCGTCGCCATTTTCTACCTCAAAAGTAAGCATTTATTCCTAAATTTACTCAATATAATACCTGTTATAATATACAGTATCAAGTGAATTTTTGATCTTTTTATTTACACCTAAATTTTTTTCGATCTGCTTCACAAAAATAAATAAAAGCGAATATTCGAAATCCTTAACCCAATTCAGTATAATAATTATTTGTTTTAATTAATTAACGAGTGGAACCTCATGGAAAACTTAGATCTACATACGCCAATGATGCGCCAATATTTAGCATTAAAAGCTGAAAACCCCGATATTCTATTGTTTTATCGCATGGGAGATTTCTATGAACTTTTCTATGATGATGCTAAAAAAGCCGCGGCGTTGTTGGATATCTCCCTCACCAAACGAGGCCAATCTGCCGGTCAACCCATTCCAATGGCTGGTGTCCCTTATCATGCGGTAGAAGGCTATTTAGCAAAATTAGTTCAACTTGGTGAACCTGTTGCTATCTGTGAACAAATCGGTGATCCAGCCACTAGTAAAGGCCCTGTAGAACGTAAGATTGTACGCATTGTGACGCCTGGTACAGTGAGTGATGAGAATCTTCTACCTGAACGCCAAGATAACCTTATTGTTGCGGTTTATCAGGAAAAAGATCACTTCGGTTTAGCAACACTAGATATGACATCAGGTCGTTTCCAAATCGCTGAACCAGCTGATCGAGAAAGCCTTAAAGCAGAATTGCAACGGCTGTCGCCAGCAGAGTTACTCTATTGCGAAGATTTTGCAGATATGTCATTGATTGAAAATGCAAAAGGATTACGTCGTCGTCCAATTTGGGAGTTTGAATTAGGCACTGCTGTGCAATTGCTTAATCGTCAATTTGGAACTAAAGATTTACGTGGTTTTGGGGTAGAAAAAGCTATTCTTGGATTATGTGCTGCTGGTTGTCTATTGCAATACGCTAAAGAAACACAACGTACTGCATTGCCTCATATTCAAAGCATTACCTTAGTTGAAAATAATGAAAATATTCAGCTAGATGCTGCAACTCGTCGTAATTTAGAACTGACACAAAATCTCTCAGGTGGTACAGAAAACACTTTAGCATCAGTGCTTGATAAATGTGTGACCCCCATGGGTAGCCGTTTATTAAAACGTTGGATTCATCAACCGATCCGCCAAGTGGAAAAATTAAAATACCGTCAACAAACTATTACGCATATTTTAGCACAAGATTTAATTGCAGAATTACAACCCTATCTTCAACAAGTGGGAGATATGGAACGTATTTTAGCTCGTGTAGCATTAAGAACAGCTCGCCCACGTGATTTAACCCGTTTACGTACTGCCTTAGAGCAAATTCCAAAAATCAAAGAAATTCTAAAAATTTCTGGAAATTTCACCGCACTTTTAACTCATATAGGCGATTTTGATGAACTTTGTAGTTTATTACAACGTGCTATTATTGAAACTCCACCACTATTGATTCGTGATGGTGGAGTCATTGCTGAAGGTTATAATGCTGAACTGGATGAATGGCGTTCGCTTTCTGAGGGAGCAACTAAATATTTAGAAGACTTAGAGCTACGTGAGCGTGAGGCGACAGGCATTGATACCTTAAAAGTAGGTTTTAATGCGGTTCATGGTTATTACATCCAAATTAGCCAAGGTCAAGCACATAAGGCACCAATGCATTATGTTCGTCGTCAAACCCTAAAGAATGCGGAACGTTTTATTATTCCTGAGTTAAAAACTTATGAAGATAAAGTTCTGAAAGCAAAAGGCGCATCTTTAGCTTTAGAAAAACAACTGTATGAAGAACTTTTTGACCAATTATTACCGCACTTAGGGGCATTACAATTAGCAAGCCTAACACTTTCTGAATTAGACGTCCTTACTAATCTTGCAGAGCGGGCAGAAACCTTAAATTACGTGGCACCTACATTTAGCGATAATGTTGGCATATCTATTGAAAATGGTCGTCATCCCGTAGTGGAACAAGTGCTCAAAGAGCCATTTATTGCTAACCCAGTCAATCTCAACCAACAACGCCACTTATTGATTATTACAGGGCCCAATATGGGAGGAAAAAGTACTTATATGCGTCAAACTGCATTAATTACTTTAATGGCCTATATGGGTAGTTTTGTACCTGCTGAAAGTGCCATAATTGGTCCTATTGATCGTATTTTTACCCGCATTGGAGCCTCGGATGATTTAGCTTCTGGACGCTCAACCTTTATGGTGGAAATGACAGAAATGGCAAATATTCTACATCAGGCGACAGCAAATAGTTTAGTGTTGATTGATGAGATAGGGCGTGGCACCTCAACTTATGATGGACTTTCATTGGCTTGGGCTTGCGCAGAGTGGTTAGCTAAAAAATTACGTTCATTAACCTTATTTGCAACACATTATTTCGAATTAACGATTTTGCCCGAACAAATTGCAGGCACCGCTAATGTGCATTTAGATGCGCTAGAACATGGAGATACCATTGCGTTTATGCATGCAGTACAAGATGGTGCAGCTAACAAAAGTTATGGGCTAGCCGTTGCTGCATTAGCTGGCGTTCCACAGCATGTGATTAAACTAGCGAAACAAAAACTTTCTAATTTAGAACGTTTGTCACAACAAAATGCAGATCAAAAAATTCAAGACTTACGTGCTATGAATCAGACACAAGGCGAACTTAATCTTCTAGAAGAAGATGATAGTAAAAATGCCGTGATGGAAATGCTTAATCAACTAGATCCTGATGATCTTAGCCCTAAACAGGCATTAGCTTATTTATATCAATTAAAAAAATTAGTTTAGTAGGATTTTTCTTTTATGAATCACTTTTTGAATCAGGTGATCACCTCACCTCAAATCTTAATTCTGATTAAAATATCAGTGGCTATGTGCTTAGGCGCTTTTATTGGTTTAGAACGAGAATTAAAACACAAACCTGTTGGGGTCAAAACCTGTGTCATTATTTCGATTACTACCTGTATTCTGACAATTGTATCTATTCAATCTGCAGAATATTATGCTGGTGTTTCTGATAACATTCGGACTGATCCCATGCGCCTTGCAGCACAAGTCATTAGCGGTATTGGTTTCCTCGGCGCAGGGGTGATTTTACGAAAAAATAATGATGCCATTTCAGGATTAACAACCGCCGCTATTATTTGGGCTGCTGCTGGCATTGGAATTGCCACTGGGGCTGGCTTTTTCTTTGATGCGGTTATTGCAACGTTAATGATTCTAGTAGCAATCCGTTTAAGTCCTTATGTAATGAAATTGGCTCATAATCGACGTCCACCAGAAAAAGAAGTAGATGCGACTTTTACCTTACATTTGAATTCAGTTCAGACTATTAGCGCCGTCACAGCACTATTTAAGAAAAACAACTGTAAAATTGAAGATATTTCTATTAAAGATTTATACAATGGCGAAATTAACCTCATTTTACAATGTGAAATTGAAGAATCTCATGAATTACAAAATATCTATGTGCTTGCAAAAATGCAACCAGGCGTATTAGCCGCACATATGGAAACCGCATAATCAAGAATCCCAACAGAATGGGGATTCCTTATCTAAACTTACTCAAAAAAATCAAGTATTTTTGTAATTGCACAATGCCGCAGTTGATCACGTTCAAACAAAATTTCATGCTTGGTATTTTTCATTTTTACCAATTTAGCTTGAGGAAAAAGTGCGGTCAATTTTGCTAAATTTTTATTATCGACAATTTTTTCTTTATCTGAATATAAAATCATCATCGGAATTTCTATCCTTGGAATTACCGATGACAATCCCTTGATCGCACTTAAACAAAGATGAACCCAACGAAAAGTCGGTCCACCTAAATGAATATCCGGATGGTTACGATTAATCCTATTCATCCATTTCATTCTAGTTTTACAAAAACTTAATTCATTACTATTTAAGTTAGCTGGTTGATAACCTTTCTTACCTGGCACATAACGTTCACCTTGCCCAAATAACATCATTAAACTAATCAATAATTGATCTCGAATGGGATGTTTAAGCGGTAAGCCATAACAAGGTGAAGAAAGTACGGCACTCTGAATATGATGATCATAATTAGCTAAATAATAGCTACTAATTAAAGCCCCTAAAGAATGAGCCACTAAATGCAAACTTTTATATTCGCATTTATCTGTAGCTTCTTGAATAACCCTTGCCATGTCCTCCGTATAAAAACGAAACTCATCAATATAACCTTTGTCTTTATCAGCTAATAATCGTTCTGAATAACCTTGTCCACGATGATCAAAGGTTAGAACATCATATCCATGATGATAAAAATCAAAAGCAACTTCAGTCCATTTTAATAAGTTTTCTGCACGGCCATTGACTAAAATCACTAATCGTCCATTTCCATTTTGTTGATGGGTAAAATGACGATAAGCAATTTTAATATTGCCTTTACCTTTCACATAATTTAGTGGAAAACGCTCAGCAAAGGGCATTAATTCAGAAAGTGCAAATTGACTAAAGTGCGGTTCTCGATTTTGCATAGTGGTTTTAGAGAGTTTGGTAAAAAATATCAAATATCACAAGGAAAATAATTTCCAATAGATTTACAACAAGGTTTTTCATTATAAACAAAAAGTGCGGTGGAAATCACCGCACTTTTATATTTAATTCAACTGGTTAAGCCACTAACTGTTTTAAAATACGACGTACAGGTTCTGCTGCTCCCCATAATAATTGGTCACCCACAGTAAATGCAGCTAAGTATTCCGGACCCATCGCTAATTTACGTAAACGACCCACAGGCACACTTAATGTCCCTGTTACTTTCGCAGGTGTTAATTCACGTAATGTGGTTTCTTTGTCATTTGGAATTACTTTCACCCATTCATTATGAGATGCTAAGATTTGCTCAATTTCTTCTAATGGAATATCACGTTTTAATTTGATTGTGAAAGCTTGGCTATGGCAACGTAATGCACCGATACGTACACACAAGCCATCTACAGGAATTGGATTATCACTTAAACCAAGAATTTTGTTCGTTTCTGCATAACCTTTCCATTCCTCTTTAGTTTGACCACTTGGTAATAATTTATCAATCCAAGGAATTAAACTACCGCCCAATGCAGCGCCAAAGTTTTCTGTTGGAAATTCTACCGAACGCATTTGTGCGGTAACTTTACGCTCAATTTCTAATATTGAAGAAGCGGGATTGGCTAATTCAGCTGAGACAGCACTTTCTAATTGACCCATTTGTGAAAGCAATTCACGCATGTTTTTTGCTCCAGCACCAGAAGCTGCTTGGTAAGTTGCAACAGAAACCCATTCCACTAAATCTTTCTCAAATAAGCCACCAATAGCCATTAACATTAGACTTACCGTACAGTTTCCCCCTACGAAAGTCTTAATGCCATTTTTTAAACCTTCAGAAATAACATGTTGGTTTACTGGATCTAATACAATGATTGAATCTTTTTCCATACGTAAAGTTGATGCTGCATCAACCCAGTAACCATCCCATCCTGTTGCTTTTAATTTTGGATAAACCGCAGAAGTGTAGTCACCACCTTGTGCAGTAACAATAATATCTAGTTTCTTTAATTCTTCGATATCAAATGCATCTTTTAAAATGCCAGCATCTTTACCTGCAAAATCAGGTGCTTTTTGACCCGCTTGTGAAGTGGTAAAGAAGATTGGGTTAAGGTGTGAGAAATCGTTTTCTTGAATCATACGATCCATTAAAACGGAACCTACCATGCCACGCCAACCAATAAATCCTACGTTTTTCATATTTTGTTTCCTTAAGTTAATTATGTGTGTTTGACTAGATTTAATTAATTACTAGATACGCTAAATAAAAGCAAGCTTTTTTACTAAAAAAATGGAATAAAATATATTTTAACCTGTCTGCAAATTAAAAAAGGCTATTTACTTAAAAATAGCCTTTCTTATTAAATGAAATAATTATCCCACTTTACGCTCTAACATCCTAATATGACGGGTGGCTGAAATCCAAGCCGATGCATAACCGACAATAGAACAAATAATTAACAGGAATAACACTTCTCCGAATGCTAAACCATTTAGTTCAAATTTCACTGCGAAAACATCTGTCACATATTTCACTGCATTAGCAAAATAACCAATCAATAAACTACTGAAGAAACATGCAAAGAAACCACCTAAGAAGCCATAAATAATTCCAGTGTAAAGATATGGTCGAAGGATAAATTGATCTGTTGCACCTAATAATTTCATCACAGAAATATTTGCTTGGCTACTATATACATCAGAACGAATACTGTTACCAATCACTAAGAAGACTGCAAGGGTCATTAACACGGCACAAAAGATTGCGACATGACCAATCAACCAAGTAAGCGCTGTAAATTTTTCCATCCAATCATTATCTAAACGCACTTCCTGTACACCTTTAATTTGGTCTAAATTAGCCCGTAATTGTTCACGCTTTTTCGAATCTTGGAATTCTTTAGTTGGCTGAATCATCACTACCGCAGGTAATGGATTATCATCTAAAATATCCAACTCTTCATTAAAGCCAGACCAAGTTTTAAAGTCATTTAAACTTTCTTGACGAGAAATATAATTAAGGCTATCAATGCCTTCAACTTGACGAATTTTTTCCACCACAGCATTCGCATCATCTTCACTAAGATTTTTATGCAAATAAACCGTAATATCACTTTCAGGATAAAACTGAGTAGCTGCAAGATGGGTATTTTTCCACAATAAAAAACTCACAGTAGGAATGGATAATGAAACAGCAATCACTAAAATAGTCAGCAAAGTGCCATATTTACGCTTCACAAGATCAGCCCATACATTACGTAACACATACTGCATTTGCACCCAAAACGGTGCGCTATTCATTGAACTCATAAAACACCGACCTTAACGTAAATGACCTTGCTCTAATACCAAGCAAGGTTTTGGTTTTTGTTGAATTAAAGATAAATCGTGAGTGGCGATTAATACTGTCATACCCATATGATTAAATTCTTCAAAAAGATTAAAAATATCCATAGATAGATTAATATCTAAGTTCCCCGTTGGTTCATCGGCTAATAATAATTGTGGTTTATGTACTACCGCACGAGCAATATCTACACGTTGTTGTTCACCGCCAGATAAATGAATTGGTAGATGATTAGCACGATCACGTAAACCAACACGATCTAAAGCTGCAAGCGCATATTTTTCTGCGTCTTTCGGGCGATAGCCAGCAATAATTAATGGCAACGCTACATTATCGACTACACAACGTTCTGGTAATAAGCGATAATCTTGGTGAACCATCCCAATTTGACGACGCAAAAATGGAATTTCATAACTTGAAAGGCGAGTAATGTCATGACCATTAAACCAAATTTGTCCACCATTAGCACGTTCCATGCCCATAATTAATTTTAATAAGGTACTTTTACCTGCACCCGAATGCCCTGTTAAATAAGTCATACTACCTACAGGTAAATGGAAAGTCAGCCCCTGTAATGCCGGTTTTCCTCCCATATAAGCTTTACTTACATCTGCAAAACGTATCATCTTTTTATATCTCTAATTATTGTATTTGATAAAAAGTGCCGAAATTAACCGCACTTTACCTTGTTATTCTTAAGCTTCTTCATGGGTGAATAACGCATCAATAAATTCCTCTGCATGGAATGGGCGCAAATCTTCAATTTTTTCGCCCACACCAATATAACGAATAGGTAAATTAAATTGATCCGCAATAGCAAAAATTACACCGCCTTTAGCTGTTCCATCCAATTTAGTTAAACTAATTCCCGTTAAACCCACTGCTTCATGAAATAATTTAGCTTGACTAATAGCATTCTGACCCGTGCCTGCATCAAGGGTTAACATAATTTCATGGGGAGCTGTTTCATCATATTTCTTCATCACACGTACGATTTTTTTCAATTCGTCCATAAGATTATTCTTATTTTGTAAACGACCTGCGGTATCAGCAATCAAAATATCTATGTTACGAGCGGCGGCTGATTGCATTGCATCGAAAATTACTGAAGCAGAATCAGAACCTGTGCTTTGAGCTACCACGGGAATGTTATTACGTTCGCCCCACACCTGTAGCTGTTCAACAGCAGCAGCACGGAAAGTATCACCCGCGGCTAACATCACCGATTTTCCCTGTTGTTGGAACTGGCGGGCTAATTTACCAATTGTGGTTGTTTTACCTACGCCGTTGACTCCCACCATTAAAATTACATAAGGTTTTTTACTGCTATCAATTACTAAGGGTTGCTCAACAGGTTTAAGAATTTCTGCCATTTCTACTTTCAATTGTTGATAGAGCATATCGGCATCTTTCAACTGAGCTCGGCTGGCATGTTCGGTAAGATGGCTGATAATTTTAGTGGTGGTTGGCATACCGATATCGGCAATCAATAACTGTTCTTCTAATTCCTCGAATAGCTCATCATCAATTTTTTTACCCGTAAATAAACTACGGAAGCCTGCACCAATATTTTGTTTAGTTTTTAATAACCCTTTTACCAAACGACTAAAGAAACCACCTTCACTTGGTTTTTCTTGAGTTTGAATAGCTACTTGACTAACATCAAGGTCAGTACTATGAGTCAGTGCAGTTTGAGCAGAAATTTCTGAATTTTCTACCGCACTTTGATGTTCTAGCTTATCTGTTAATTTGCCTTCAACGTGCGGTTCATTTTCAGAAAATTCCGATTTCACTTGTTCAATATAAGCAGTAGCATCTTGTTTAATATCTTGTAAATTATCATCAATTTTATGCTCAAAATCTTCAAACTTCTGTGAAAATTCAGAAACCGATTGTTTTAGTTGAGCTTCAAATTGATCTGTTTTTTGTTCCACATGTGCTTGAAGCTGATCAATATTCTCTTCAACTTGCTCAGTAATATCTTCTGTTTTCTCGGCTAATTGTTCAATTTTATCTTTAACATCATCAACCAATTCTTCCACTTGTTCTGATAATGATAATTCAGATTGGGCTTCTGACTCAGCGACTTGCTCTTCTTGTTCTTTTTTGTTACCTAAGCCTAACCAAGACCAAAAACCGCCTTTTTTCTGTTCATTTGCCATAAATTGCTCTCATTTCCTCTAAGGTTTGGTCAAAAAACCTGAATTTTGTTAAACTACATTTAATTTCCCATAGTGTAACATTTATTTGCAAATCCTCTATGAAAAAAAATACAAATCAACGCACTTTAAAGCTGACACCAACTAAACAAAACCAGGCTAAAGGTGAAGTACGAATTATTGCTGGTTTATGGCGAGGGCGAAAACTTCCTGTACTAAATTCACAAGGGTTGCGCCCAACAGGTGATCGAGTTAAAGAAACGTTATTTAATTGGCTAATGCCTTACATTGTAGATAGCGTCTGTTTAGATGGATTTGCAGGCAGTGGTGCCTTAGGTTTTGAAGCTCTTTCCCGCCAAGCTAAACATGTTACTTTTTTAGAATTAGAAAAGTCTGTGGCAACACAGCTTAAACAAAATTTACAAACCCTAAAATGTGCTAAAGAATCAGCGGAAGTCATCAATCAAAACAGCTTAATTTATTTAAGCCAAAGACCTGCTCAGCCTCAATTTGATTTAGTCTTTTTGGATCCGCCGTTCCATTTTAATTTGGCGGAACAAGCCATAGCTCTACTAGATAAAAATCAATGGCTCAAAACAAAAGCCTTAGTTTATGTGGAAACTGAGCTGGCTAAGCCTATTTCGGCACCAGCACATTGGCATTTACTCAAAGAAAAAAACACAGGATTAGTCAGTTATCGCTTATATCAAGTTGACTAATTCTTAAAGATTAAAACCTTATTTCAATTTTATAAACTCAAAACAGCATGATTTTTTTCTCTAATTTAACTTTAAAACGTGGTCAAACAGTTCTTCTAGAAGAGGCAAACGCCAGCATCAATCCTAAACAAAAAGTCGGGCTGGTAGGTAAAAATGGTTGCGGAAAATCCACCTTATTCGCTTTACTCAAAAAAGAAATGCAACCTGAAGGTGGCAATGCTACTTATCCTGCTAATTGGGCAGTATCTTGGGTAAATCAAGAAACCCCTGCTTTAGAAATTTCAGCCTTAAATTATATCATTGAAGGCGATCGTGAATATTGTCGTTTACAAAAAGAATTGGCGAATGCCAATGAATGTAATGATGGTAATGCTATCGCCCGTATTCATGGTCAATTAGATACCATTGATGCATGGACGATTCAAGCTCGTGCGGCTGCTTTATTACATGGCTTAGGCTTCTCACAGGAAGAATTGCAACATTCGGTGAAATCTTTCTCGGGGGGCTGGCGTATGCGTTTAAACTTAGCACAAGCATTGTTATGCCCTTCAGATTTATTATTACTCGATGAGCCCACTAACCACTTGGATTTAGATGCGGTAATTTGGTTAGAACGTTGGTTGGTTCAATATCAAGGCACACTCTTATTAATTTCGCACGACCGTGATTTCCTTGATCCGATTGTGAATAAAATTATTCACATTGAACATCAAAAACTGAATGAATATACGGGCGATTATTCGTCTTTCGAATTACAACGAGCAGAAAAGCTGTCACAACAAAGTGCAATGTATCGTCAACAACAAGATAAAATTGCTCATTTACAAAAATATATCGACCGTTTCAAGGCAAAAGCCACCAAAGCAAAACAAGCGCAAAGTCGCATGAAAGCTCTGGAGCGTATGGAATTAATTGCTCCTGCTCATGTGGATAATCCTTTTACCTTTGAATTCCGAGCACCTCTTTCATTGCCTAATCCCTTAGTAATGATTGATAAAGCCTCTGCAGGCTATGGTGAAGGTAAAAGTGCGGTAGAAATTCTACAAAAAATTAAGCTGAATTTGGTGCCGGGTTCACGTATCGGTTTACTGGGCAAAAATGGAGCAGGGAAATCTACCTTAATTAAATTATTAGCAGGTGAACTGCAAGCCCGTTCTGGCGTAGTACAATTAGCTAAAGGCGTACAATTAGGTTATTTTGCACAGCATCAATTAGATACTTTACGTGCTGATGAAAGTGCCTTATGGCATTTACAAAAACTTGCACCGATGCAGACAGAGCAAGAGCTGCGTAATTATCTTGGTAGTTTTGCTTTCCACGGTGATAAAGTGAATGATCCAGTAAAACAATTCTCTGGCGGTGAAAAAGCCCGTTTAGTGTTAGCGCTGATCGTATGGCAACGCCCTAATTTACTGTTATTAGATGAGCCCACCAACCATCTCGACTTAGATATGCGTCAAGCGTTAACAGAAGCTCTAGTGGATTATCAAGGCTCGTTAGTTGTTGTTTCCCACGATCGTCACTTACTACGTAACACCGTGGAAGAATTCTATTTGGTACATGATCAACAAGCAGAAGAATTTAACGGTGACTTAGAAGACTATGCGAAATGGCTAAATGAAATTAATGCTCAAGGAAAAAGTGCGGTCAAAAATACCGAAATTTCTGCACAATCATCTGCCAATGAAAATACGAGTGCTAATCGCAAAGAGCAAAAACGCCGTGAGGCAGAATTACGCCAACAAACAGCTCCTTTACGTAAACGAATTAGCTCCTTTGAAATAAACATGGATAAATGCCACCAGCAACTCAATGATATTGAAACTCAACTAGGTGATTCCGAACTTTATACGGCAGAAAATAAAGATAAAATGACCGCACTTTTAGCGGAACAAGTCAAAGTGAAAAAAACGTTAGAAGAAATAGAAATAGCATGGTTAACGGCCCAGGAAGAATTGGAAGCAATCCTGAATTCATAAAAATTTTTATATTTCTCACCGCACTTTTAATCCAGATAGTGAGTTAACAAACTCACTATCTAATCATTGATTAATTCAGCAAGTTGTTTTACTCTCATAAAATCCCTCCTCAACCAAGGATCTATTATGAATTCAAAATATGCCCCTTTATTTGAAGCTTACCGTTTAAATAACAGTGTAGAAATTAAAAACCGTTTAGTCGTAGCACCGATGACACATTTTGCCTCTCATGAAAATGGCACACTCAGCGATGAAGAACGTATCTTTATTGGCAATCGTGCTAATGACGTTGGTATGTTTATCTTAGCAGCAACGCTAGTAGCTGATAACGGTAAAGCTTTTTATGGTCAACCTGAAGCGATTCATGTATCACAATTACCTAGCTTAAAACAAACAGCAGAGATAATTAAAGCACAGGGCGCAAAAGCGATTTTACAAATCCACCATGGCGGTAAATCTGCAGTGGCGGATTTATTAAAAGGCAACGACAAGGTAGCACCTTCTGATGATCAAGAATCTGGCGCTCGTGCATTAACCATAACTGAAATAGAAGATTTAATAAAAGCTTTTGGTTATGCCACAGAATTAGCTATTCAAGCTGGTTTTGATGGCGTAGAAATCCATGGTGCTAATGGTTATTTAATTCAACAATTCTACTCAGGTCATTCCAACCAACGTACTGATGAATGGGGTGGTTCACGTGAAAAACGTATGCGTTTCCCATTAGCGGTTGTAGATGCTGTCATTGCGGCTCGAGCAAAATTTAATCGTAATGATTTTGTGATCGGTTACCGTTTCTCACCTGAAGAACCTGAAGAATTAGGTTTAACAATGGAAGATACTTTTGCGTTAGTTGATGAATTAGTGAAAAAACCATTGCAATATCTACATATGTCATTACATGATTTCTACAAAAAAGCTCGTCGCGGTGCGGATACCAACCTAACTCGTATGCAATTAGTACATGATCATATTGCGGGTAAACTACCACTGATTGGCGTAGGTTGCTTATTCACAGCAGAACAAATTATCAATGCTTACGCAAAAGGCTGGGCAGAATTTATTGGTTTAGGTAAAACAGTAATGATCAATCCCAATATCGCTACTCTGATTAAACGGGGCTGTGAAAATGAAATAATTACACATCTTGATCCTGAAAAAGCCGACCATTATGGTATTCCGCAATTATTATGGGAAATGTGTGTAAAAGGTAGTGCTTGGCTGCCTCCAGTGAAAGATAAAAACTGGAGCCCTTTAGATATTTAATCTTATATTAAATTAAGAAAATGGATCTTAGTATTCACGTTCTTATATTTTCATTATTTACTATTAGTTAATAATGTTTCAATATTTTTGATATTTATTAATGATAAGTAAATAAAATATAATTACTAAACACTGTCTAATGTGTGTCTTTTATAATATTATTTATTTGTTTAGTATTTTATTTAGGAACAACTTTATGAACGAAAAATTAGAAAAATACTCCCCCTATGTTTTAGGGTTATTACGCATCATTGTTGGTTATATGTTTTTATTACATGGCACGGCAAAATTCTTTGAATTCCCTATGTCAATGACAAACGGTAATGGCTCAGTACCATTATTCTCACAATATGGTGTGGGCGGTATTCTTGAAATCGTTGGTGGCTTCTTATTTATCATCGGTTTATTTACTCGCCCTGTAGCCTTCTTATTATCAGGCATGATGGCTTTTGCATTCTTCTTTGTACATGGAGCCAACCCATTATTGCCTTTATTAAAAGGTGGTGAATTACCAGCACTTTACTGCTTCGTATTTTTCTTTTTTGTATTTGCAGGTGCAGGGAAATTTTCTGTGGATAACCGAAATAAATAATATTTACAGTTTAAATAAACAAAAAGGCTGAATGATTGATTTCAGCCTTTTTATTGATTACTAATTACTTAATTTGTGAAATTTTTTCTGTGGGGAAATTAATATCCATCTGATTAAATGGAATTTCAATGCCAGCTTTATCAAATTCAAGTTTGACATTTTCAGTAATATTAAAATAGACATCCCAATAATTACCCGTATTTACCCAAGGACGAACAAATAATTGTACGCTGCTTGCTGCTAATGCACCCACTGCAATTGTTGGTTGTGGATTTTGTAACACTCTCACATCGGATTTTAATACTTGAGCCACAATTTCTTTAGCTTTCGCAATATCTGCATCATATGCAATATCAAAAATAAAATCGATACGACGAGTTGAGTTTGCACTGTTATTTACAATGCTATCAGAGAATACTTTAGCGTTTGGAATTAATACCGTTTTATTATCTGCCGTGCGTAATTCAAGCACTAATAGTCCCATTTGTTCAACAGTTCCAGCCTGACCACTAGTTTCAATAAAATCGCCTTTACGGAAGGGTTTGAAAATAAGCAACATGACACCTGCTGCAAAGTTCTGCAATGAACTTTGTAATGATAAACCAATCGCTAAACCAGCGGCACCAATTAACGCTACTAATGAACTAGTATTAATACCTAATTGAGAAAGCGCTGCAATCACCACAATCAATAAAAATAAAAAATAACTAATGGATGAAACAAAGCTTTGTAACATATCATCTTTGGTTGAAGCAAAAGCTGCTTTACCTAATAATTTACTCAATCCACGAGCAACCCATTTACCTACAATAAAAATAACAATGGCTAATAATAGTTTAGTACCATAAGGCAGAATCCATTGATTTAACATGGTGTCAAAATTCATGCTACTAACTTTATTAATAATTTTATCTGTTTCAGCGGCCACATCTAAATTTTGCGCTGTCTCTTGTGCTGACATTTTGTCTTTCCTCTAACCAATAAAAACAAGAGTAAAATGATTACTCTAACTTAATTAAATAAAAAGTGCGGTGAAAATATTGAAAATTTCATCGCACTTAGTGTATGACAACATAAACTTTTATTGGTTGCAAGCTAAGCAGGAATCTGTTGCAAGTTTATGGCTGAAAGGAAACAAGATATTTTACATGCACCACAGCCATTACAACGTTCATTATCTACGACTAAATCAACAGAAATCGCTTGTTGTGGACATTGTTGTTGACAACTAGAACAAGCTTGATGCTGCTTTACAAGACATTGATTAGAAAAGTGCGGTCGTAATTCCGTATCTTTTTTAAAAGCAGGATGTAATGCATAGCTTGAACAAACCTCTGCACATTTGCCACACAAATTACAACTCATATAATCAATTTCAAGCACGGCTTTATGTTGCTGAATCTGAATAAGATGATGAGGGCAAGCAGAAACGCAATCACCACATCCAGTGCAAGCAATCAGAAAAAGCGCTTCTTCAGCAGCAAAAGGCGGTCGAGTAGCTAAACGAACAATATGCTTTTCCACAGCCTTTTCAACAGGATGGAAAACACCACGTAATAACCCTCTACGAGAAATATGATGGTGGCTTAAATAAGCTTCATAATATTGTTCATTTTTGCCCTGCATAGCAAATTACCGATATAGTTGTAGTTGAGCGGGTTGAATATCTGCTTGTTGTTGCCAACCTTGTAAGGTTTCTCGAGCAAGAAGTGCAAGCCCTTGATAAAAATGGAATTTTTTTTGTTCAATTAATAAATCAAGACAACGATATCCCCAAGTAAGTAAATGCTGACTCAAAAACTCATTCAATAATTGAGGGCGATTTTCCGCTAAATAAGCGGCTAACATCAACATCAACCCTAAGTGATCTTCAGGTTCATTCAAAGTCTGCACAAAATTAATTTGGTTGCTTTGCAAAAAGCTTCGTAAGGCTAATAATGAATCACCAAAAATAACCGATTCTTTATCTAAATACACCGATCCCCAAGGAGGTGCTGGCAAATCATTAGGGCCTATAAACAAATATTGATAATCTGCAGATAAATTCTGTTGTAAGCCTTTTTTTACTAAAGTACTGATTTGTTCTGATTGAGATAAAGGTGCCCATTCTTTAATCCAATTTGGCTGTTTAAAAAAATCTAAGATAGAAGCAACGCGTTGATCTTGAGGCTCATAATAAAATATTGCGCCTAATAAACGTCCACTCGTAGAAATCCATTGCAGTAATTCGTTATTCATACTATTCCTTAAAAATCAACCGCACTTTTATGGGTATTGTACTTATTAAAAGTGCGGTGGGTTTTAGAAAAATTTCAGCGGTTAATTTAACCAGCCACAGCCATGCCGACTGTCATATGTAAACCATAGAAAACGGTTCTACCAATCATTTCTGCGAAGAGTGCAATAAATGCCGCACTAGTGAGCATAGCTAGATTCTTACCTTTGAATAATAAGAAACCCGCTAACCCTAATAAACAAAAGCGAATACAATGCATAATTGCAAAATCTGGTACTAAATTTACCGCTTGTTGAACCGAGCTATGAATTTGAGTTAAACCAAAGCCTTGATAAATCACGACCATTACAGATAAAAACACACCTAAGCAATATAAAATAGGAATATAGCTTAGTTGATACGCTTTATCAGCATTACCATAAGCAAGTGCATAGCCTAAAGCGGAACCGCCAATAACCACTGTTAAGTAAAATAACCAAGAGGTAATCGTACTATTCCAGGTTGGCACCGTACTAATATGATAAAGATTATTCATCATATACATAAACACTAGCCCTAAAAGTGCGGTCAAAATTAGCCAAGTTTTATTTAAAGCTGGAGGCATTTTTCCCAAAATAGTCACTAACCAATATAAACCTGCCATTGCAAAGAAAACGGCTCCACTGGCAATTTCATTACTAAGCATTGAGCTGCCTACACGATTTAGGCTATTAAAGGCGCGTAGTGGAGAACCCAGGTGTAACACTGAAGCAATGAAACCAACACCTAATAAGGCTAATAATACAAACATTGCTTTATAGAGATAATTTTGGCTCTTTTCACTATTATTACGGTATAAAACAAAAGTGAAGATTAGCCACGCACCTACCACTGATTGTGCTAATACCGTAAAAATAATAAGGGGTAATTCATGTAATCCGTTCATCTTACACCTCTCTCGGGTTAGCTAAAAACCCTGTTGTATCACCACTTGGGCGAGCATTTTTATTCGGATTAACTACCAAGTTTGGTTTGGTAAAGTCTGATGGTGGCAAAGGAGCAATTGATGCTTGGTTGCCATATTTTGCTCGTAATTCATCAATTGGAGCAAAATCGAGTGCCCGTAACGGACAAGCCTCTACACAAATTGGTTTATGCCCTTCTTTGATGCGAGAATAACAACCATCACATTTGGTCATTGTAACCAACCACTTAAATTGAGAATATTAGGACTTAGGTTGAATTATGCTGGAATAAGTGGAACGAATATAGGTATGACGGGGGTTGACGAGATGTCAGCCCCTTTTTATTGGTTAAATTAAAAGA
>NZ_CDQL01000002.1:0-52709 GCF_000940515.1 Mannheimia massilioguelmaensis | reverse complement strand
GTGATTTAAGGGGCGTTTCTATTAGCTAAATTTTATCGGATATAACCGATTAAAATGATAATAATGCACTAAACTCAAATTCTCATTTTAAGCGGTTGCTATTCTCAATTTTGGCGGCTGGCTACAGTCATATGTCCTTTTTTCACATTAAATTGTGGTGCATCGTATGGGCAAGCCATACTACAATAACGACAGCCGATACATTTTTGTTCATCCACAATCACAAAACCATCTTCATTTTTATGCATTGCGGCACTTGGACAAACCTTAGTACAAGCAGGATCTGAACAATGGTTACAAGAAATCGACATATAATAAGTAAATACATCTTGGTTCCAACAGCCATTATTATCTTGCACCCAATTTCCACCCGCATATTCATAAATACGACGGAAATTCACATCTGTACCTAAATCTTTGTAATCTTTACACGCTAACTCACAAGTTTTACAGCCAGTGCAGCGTTCAGAATCAAAATAAAAACCATATTGTTCCATAGCTCACTCCTATAATTTTGCAACTTGAACTAAGTTAGAATGTTGAGGATTACCTTTGGCTAAAGGTGAAGGGCGTTGTGTGGTAAGGACATTAACGCAACCATGATGATCGACTTTATCTCCAAACATATTCGCTTTATGCCAAGAACCTTGCCCCATACCTAGCACACCAGGAATAATTCTTGGTGTAATTTTTACAGGTAACCGGGTTTCACCAATTTCATTAAAAACTCGTACTGTTTCACCATCTTTTAGAGCTAGTTTTGTAGCATCAATTGGATTTATCCACATTTCTTGAGGACAAGCAGCTTCTAAAATATCAATATTGCCATAACTTGAATGAGTTCTAGCTTTATAATGGAAACCTATTAGTTGGAATGGATATTTTTCACGTTTAGGATCATCCCAACCATTAAAACCACTGTGATATACAGGCAAAGGATGGATCACTTCATCTTTTTCTAATTCCCAAGTTGCTGCTATTTTTGCAAGTTGTTCAGAATAAATTTCGATCTTACCTGATGGCGTTTTTAATGGATTTGCTTCTGGATTTTCTCTGAATTTCTTATATGCAATAAAATGTCCAGAAGGGTCTTTTCGTTTATATACCCCCATCTTTTTAAGCTCATCATAACTTGGTAAAGCTGCATCTTTAGCTTGCATTTGGCTATATAAGAACTGTAACCATTGTTCTTGAGTTCGACCCTCTGTGAATTTATCAAAAACATCTTGTCCTAAGCGTTTGGCAATTTCACAACAAATATCATAAATGCCACGACGTTCAAATTTTGCAGAAGTAGAAGGCTGACCAAAAATCAAATACCCCATATTGCCTGCATAATCATTCGGGATCAGATCTTCTTGTTCGGTGGTCATTAAATCAGGCAGTAAAATATCCGCATATTTTGCTGAATCTGTCATAAAATTTTCAATGACGACTATCATTTCGCATTTCTTATCGTCTTGTAGTATTTCATGAGTACGATTAATATCACTGTGCTGATTAGTAATACAGTTGCCAGCATAATTCCACATAAATTTAATTGGAACATCAAGTTTATCTTTGCCTTGCACACCATCTTTCAAGGCTGTCATTTTTTCACCATGATCTATAGCATCAGTCCAAGTAAATACTGAAATTTTAGTTTTAACTGGATTTTCTAACACAGGTAGGCGGCTAATGGTCATATTAAATGTACTTTCACGTGCACCTGAGTTTCCACCTGAAATCCCCACATTCCCTGTTAAAATCGCCAGCATAGCAATGGCTCGAGAAGATAATTCTCCATTAGATTGACGCTGAGGTCCCCACCCTTGTGAAATATAGCAAGGTTTTGTAGTACCTATTTCTCTAGCTAATCGAATAATTTTATCGGTTGGAATACCTGTAATTTTGGCTGCCCATTCAGGTGTTTTAGCAATACCATCATCACCCTCACCAAGAATATAAGCTTTATAATGAGCATTTCTTGGGGCTGATTCTGGTAAGGTTTTTTCATCATAGCCTACACAATATTTATCTAAAAATTCTTGATCTACTAAATTCTCAGTAATCATCACATAAGCCATACCAGCAACTAATGCAGCATCTGTACCTGGGCGAATCGGCACCCATTCATCTTCCCTACCTGCAGCAGTATCTGAATAACGAGGATCAATCACGATAAGTTTTGCATTAGAACGTTCTCGGGCTTGTTCTAAGTGATAAGTAATTCCGGCTCCACTCATACGAGTTTCCATTGGATTATTACCAAAAAATACCACTAATTTTGAATTAGCAATATCAGAGGTGCTATTTCCCTCATTAGAACCATAAGTAAAAGGCATTGCTCGGGCAATTTGTGCGGTACTATAAGTACCGTAATGACTTAAATATCCACCATAGCAATTCATCAAACGAGAAAATGTGGAAGCATAAGGAGATGAACGAGTAATATTTCCCCCCACAATACCAGAAGTATAATTATTATAAACCGCTTCATTGCCATAATCTTTTACAATTCGTTTTAAATTATCTGCAATGGTATCTAAGGCTTCTTCCCAACTAATACGCTCAAATTTCCCTTCACCACGTTTTCCTACTCGTTTCATTGGATATTTTAAACGATCAGGGTGATTCATACGACGACGCATTGAACGACCACGTAAACAAGCACGAATTTGGTGATTACCATATTCATCATTACCTGTATTATCGGTTTCTACCCAATATACTTCATCATTTCTAACATGCATACGTAGTGCACAACGGCTACCACAGTTAACAGAACACATCCCCCAAACCACTTTATCCTCCTGCGTATTTTTGACAGGAATCGTGTCAGCTTTTACTTGAAAAGGAAGAGATAAACTTGAAGCAGCAGCCACCGTTAAACTAGTTGCTGACGCCGTTTTTAAAAAATCACGACGATTTAATTTTGGATTAAAATCACCCATATAATTTCCCCCACGAAAATTAACTGGTTATAGTTTAACCTTTATGAGGTAGATAAATATTGATACATATCAACATTAATTAATATTAATAAAATCAATAAGTTAAGTGATAACAAGAATTGTTTTTGATTAGATTTATGGCAAGTAAAATTTTTGGCGGAGGGTCATGGGAGTTGAACCCACCCAGGACTGCTGGCAGCCCTAACAGGATTTGAAATCCTGCCGCATCACCGGATACGACGACCCTCCTTTTGTGCAGAGAACTTTAGCTTAAATAGAGTGATTATTCAAGTAATTAAATCAAGGATAGCTTAATTACAAAATAAAACTTAAAATATAAACAAGATGACAAGATAAAAAAGGAAAGAAAATGACCGCACTTTTTCAACAACTGCCTTCTGTAGATAAAATACTTAAAACAGAGCAAGGGGAACAACTGATTCAAACCTTTGGGCATACTGCTGTGGTGAACTGTTGCCGTCATTTACTCTGCGTAGCTAGAGAAGAAATAAAATTTTCTCAAACTATACCGCACTTTTTTAGCTCATTGGATGACACCATTGCTGAGATCAAAAAGCATTTAACTAACCAACAACAAGTGCAAATTCAGTCTGTACATAACCTGACTGGTACGGTTTTACATACTAATTTAGGGCGTGCTTTATGGTCCGAAGCAGCACAACAAGCTGCTGTTACGGCAATGAGCCAAAACGTTGCTTTAGAGTATGATTTAGATGTTGGAAAACGAAGTCATCGAGATAATTATATCAGCGAGTTAATTCATCAACTCACTGGAGCGGAAGCAGCTTGTATTGTAAATAATAATGCAGCTGCGGTATTGTTAATACTTTCAACCTTTGCTCAAGGCAAGGAAGTTATCATTTCTCGCGGTGAACTGATTGAAATTGGCGGTGCTTTCCGTATTCCTGATATTATGGCTCAAGCAGGTTGTAAATTAGTTGAAGTAGGAACCACGAATCGCACGCATTTAAAAGATTATCGCAACGCAATTAACGAAAATACCGCATTTTTAATGAAAGTTCACACCAGCAATTACCAAATTTGTGGATTCACTAGTGAAGTATCAGAACAAGAATTAACAGAACTAGGCAAAGAGTTTAATATCCCTGTCATTACGGATTTAGGTAGCGGAGCCTTAACAGATTTATCTCAATATAATCTGCCTAAAGAACCAACTGTTCAAGAAAATCTTGCTCAAGGTGTGGATTTAATCTCATTTTCAGGGGATAAACTCCTTGGTGGTCCACAGGCTGGTATTATTGTAGGTAAAAAAGAGCTCATTCAACAACTACAATCTCATCCGTTAAAACGTGTTTTACGTTGTGATAAAGTAATTCTCGCTGGTTTAGAAGCCACCCTACGGTTATATTTGCAACCAGAAAAATTAGCAGAAAAACTCACCAGTTTGCATTTACTCACACAACCCATTGAACAATTAATTCATCAAGCAGAACAATTAAAAGCAACATTAGAAACACTACTAAAAAATGATTTTTCCCTACAAATTGAATCAAGTTCGGCGCAAATTGGCAGTGGCTCTCAACCAATGGCAAAAATTCCATCAATTGCGGTGACCATTTCGGAAAAAAATAATGGAAAATTAACCGCACTTTTAGCTCGTTTTAAATCTTTATCAACACCAGTAATTTGCCGTGTAGAAAATAATAAAATTTGGTTGGATTTACGTAGCTTAGCAAATATTGAAAAGTTATTAACAACCTTAAAAGAATTATCTGCTTAATATAGGAAAACATCATGATTATCGTCACATCAGGTCATGTTGACCATGGTAAAACAGCACTTTTACAAGCTTTAACAGGTTCAAATACCGCACATTTACCAGAGGAAAAGAAACGTGGGATGACCATTGATTTAGGTTATGCCTATTTACCTGTGCAAGATCGAATTTTAGGTTTTATTGATGTTCCTGGTCATGAAAAATTTCTTGCTAACATGTTAGCAGGCTTAGGTGGTATTCATTATGCTATGTTAATTATTGCCGCTGATGAAGGTATTCAAGCACAAACAGAAGAACATTTAGCCATTTTACGTTTACTGCAAATAGAACAGATAATGGTAGTACTCACAAAATCTGATCGTGCGAATTCACAACAAATCGACGATCTTATTCAGAAAATAAAACAAGATCATGATTTTTTGGCTCATAGTCGTTTTTTTATTACTTCAGCTAAAACAGGTGATGGCATTGAAGAATTACGAGATTATTTATTAACCTTGCCAAATATTGCAGATCAAAACAAACCATTCCGTTATGCGATTGACCGCATTTTTACCGTCAAAGGTGCTGGCACCGTGGTCACAGGCACAGCATTTACTGGTAAAGTTAAAATTGATGATGAATTATATTTATCTAACGGTGAAAAAGTCCGTATTAAAAATATCCATGCACAAAATAGCCAAAATAATGAAGGTATCGCTGGTCAACGTTTAGCATTAAATATTAATGCTGATTTAGACCGCACTTTGATTGAACGTGGCGATTGGTTATTTTCTCAAGCGCCATTAGAACCTACGGATCGTATTACCGTAGAAATTACCGCTGAAAATCTTCTTACCGAAAGTCAACCCGTTCATGTTTACCATGCCGCCACGCGTACTACAGGTAAATTAACTTTATTAACACAAAAATCACTTGCACCAAGTCAGCAAACTATTGCCGAACTAATGTTAGATAAACCTTTGTTTTTAGCTTATGGAGATAAATTAATTTTACGTAGTGCTGATGCCAAACAATTAGTCGCTGGAATAAAAGTTTTAGAAATTAATTCACCAAAACGACATAAACGTACTGAACAACGTCTCGCTTATTTAGCTCAACTACAACAAGCAAAAACCACAGCACAACGAATAAGTTTATACTTACAAGAAAAGGCCGTGGAGGCACGACAAATAGCTTGGATTGAACAACTTCAAGAAGTACAACTCAATGAAATTATTCAACAAAATGCTGAAGTTAAATTCCAAGAATGGTGTTTTAATGCTAACTATCAACAACAGAAAATTTTTGAAATTCTGACCGCACTTGCTGAATATCACAACCAACATGCCGATCAATTAGGTTTAGGTAAGGCACGTTTATATCGTATGGCTGCGCTTAATCAACCTGAAAAGCTGATTTATCATTTTATCGATGAATTACTTGAAAAGGGTAAATTACAACAAACTCGTGGTTGGCTACATTTACCTGAACATAAAATTCAGTTCTCAACTGAAGAAAGAGGGTTATGGCAATTGGTATTAGCTGAGTTCGAAAAACAAAATGGCCAAGCTATTTGGGTTCGAGATATGGCAAATGCACTTGGTTATGAAGAAAATTTAATGCGAAATTTCATGTATAAAGCAGGTAAATTAGGCTTTTTAACTGCTGTTGTGAAAGATCGCTTCTTTCTCACTGAAAATATTTATGGCTACGCTCGTTTAATTAAACAATTAGCGGATAATAATGGTGCGATCACCGTAAACCAATTACGAGATGAATTACAATTTGGTCGTAAGTTAGCAGTACAATTAATAGAATATTTCGATCGGTGTGGTTATTTACGACGTAAAGGCAATGTGCATATTTTACGTGATAAAGAAGTTTTTGAGCAGTAATACCTCTTTACAGGTAAAAAACGATAAAAAAACTTGACTAAAACGTTTCAACAAATAAAATTAATAGCTCTGTAAAATTTATTAATACAGATGTAAAATTCATATCGTTATAATACACGATATTTCCCCTATAAAAATTTAGGAGCTTAATATGTCAGGCTTATTTGAACAAACTCCTGCAAATCGTCGTCGTTACGGTTTAGCAGTATTCATCGGTATCATTGGTGGTATCATTTCAGCTTTTGTTAAATGGGGTGCAGAACATCCATTTCCACCACGTAGCCCAATTGATTTATTCTCAGCAGCATGCCCTCAACCAGTACTAGATGCTTTAAATTCTGGATCTATCGTAATGGATCAAGCATTACAACAATGTTCACGTGCATTCTTAAATCCTCCACATGTCTTCTTGCGTGACTACATGGGTATCGATCCAACTGAAGCCGTATTCACATTTGCTGATTATGCATTTAACTGGATTGGTGTAACTCACATCATCTTCTCTATTGTATTTGCCGTAGGTTATGGTTTAGTGGCTGAAGTATTCCCTAAAATTAAATTCTGGCAAGGTATCGGTGCAGGTTTAATTGCATGTATAGTGGTTCACTATATTGTTTTCCCTGCGATGGGCTTAGCACCATCTGTAGCTGATTGGCCATGGTACGAACATGTATCTGAAATTTTAGGCCATATCTTCTGGTTCTGGACAATCGAGGTGATTCGTCGCGATTTACGTAATCGTATCACTCATGAACCCGATCCTGAAGTTTCATTAAATCAAGCGTATCGCTAATTTAATCAAAATAAAAAACCCGATAGCGTATCGGGTTTTTTATTATCTCAAATTAATTATTAAAGACAGTTAAAATATCTAAAGGGTAACTTTCACCTTTAAGGTAATCCTGTAATGCTTCTATCACTAATGGATTACGTGCACATTGACCTTCTTGTTGAATATAATCGTTAAATTCCTCTAAAGTAAGCCAAAAACCTTGGGTAATATCGGCATCATGAGGCGTAATATCTAACCATTCTTCTAACTCTACAGTAAATACAAAACGTAAATAATCTTTTTGGCTACGAGGAGCATGCCATTGATAAATTTTTACTAAAGATTGCATCTCTGCTCTAATCCCCGTTTCTTCATAAAGTTCTCGACTTGCACCTTCAAGAATACTTTCATTTTCTTCTAAATGGCCAGCAGGCTGATTTAAGGTTCGTTTACCATATTCAATTTCTTCTACAAATAAAAATTTACCTTTGCAATGTACAATACAAGCCATAGTTACATGAGGTTTAAGCATAAATTTTTCCTTTTTTTACCGCACTTTTTATCATAAGTAATCACTTACTTAATGCTGAGTTTTAAGTTTTTATATAAATAGATTAATTCTGATTCAGAAAGTTGATAATATTCGCCATTATTAAGCTGTTCTACAGTAAACCCTGCAGTAGCATAACGAATTAAACGTAATGTAGGAAAGCCAATATAAGCCGTCATACGACGAACCTGACGATTTTTACCTTCACGAATACCAATCTCTAACCAACTCGTTGGAATACTCTTACGTTCACGAATAGGTGGATTTCTCGCCCATAACCAACTCGGCTCAGCTATCAATTTTACTTTTGCTGGTTTTGTTAAACCATCTTTCAGTTCAACGCCTTTACGTAGCTTATCTAAGTCCTGTTCTGTCGGCTTACCTTCTACTTGCACAATATAGGTTTTTTCCATTTTAAATTTAGGATCGGCTAATCGATGTTGAAGTTCACCATTATTTGTTAAAATCAACAAACCTTCACTATCACGATCCAAACGCCCTGCGGCATAAACTTGAGGAATATTAATAAAAT
The DNA here is from genome assembly GCF_000940515.1 of Mannheimia massilioguelmaensis. Lineage (NCBI taxonomy): Bacteria > Pseudomonadati > Pseudomonadota > Gammaproteobacteria > Pasteurellales > Pasteurellaceae > Mannheimia > Mannheimia massilioguelmaensis. The sequence continues at coordinate 44,286 of NZ_CDQL01000002.1, read as the reverse complement.
CCTTTAAGGTTTTGCGGCCATTTTCATCAGTAAACTGCGTCAATACATCAAAAGGTTTATTAAATAAAATGACCTTAGTTTGCGCAAAATCAGGAGTGGGAGATTTCACCGAATGCGCCTTAACATTTTTGCCAAAATCTACCGCACTTTTACGGCGATTAGCTTTCGGCTTATGAAAAGGTTGATAAGATAGATAACGAGGTGAGGTTGTACGCATAATAGTCTCAAAAATAATAAAAAAGTGCAGTCAGATTTTTATCTAAATCAGTGCTCCGCACTGTAGCAAATAATGGCTTGTTGAGTTTTTAATTAGTCGGTGTAAGGCGTTATCGCATAAGGTGGACGCTGAAACAGGAATAAAAGGAATACTTTTGCAATTACTGCTTTAATAGCTTGCGTTGGCTTATTTTGTGATGGCTATTTAGTAATATACTATCTATATAGCTGAAAATTGCTTTGTTCTGCATTTTATTCTTCTGTTAATGGTGTGCGTCAGGAGACGCGTGCTATCAAGTGATTAATCATTCGGATCATCAACATAATCAATTTCTGCATAACCTGCAGATAAAGTAATTTGATGCAAAGTATTAGCAGGAATGGTATAGCTTTCCCCTTTTACATAGCGTGTTGTATTGCCGTTGATCGTTAAATCGCAATAGCCATTTACCACCATAGTAAATTGCTCTGCATGTTGATGTTCTGGAAAAGCAATCTTTTTTTCAGTTTCTACAAAATAAACTGTTCCCTGTGGAGTATGATCAACATAAACAAATAACCCATCAATGCCATAATCACGACGAGGAATTTTTTTGATAATTTGAGGAAAGTTAGATTGGAAATTTGACATAAAAATATCCTAAAGTTAATAAAAAACCGACTCTAATTTAGAGACGGTTTTTATTTTGTCAATTAGCGTTTGTTTTTCACTAATTTTTCTGTTAATTCGTAAGCACGAAGTTTTGCAAGTTCTTTTGAAAGTTTTGCTACCAATAAATCATGATCAGCATCTGTATGACGAGCCACGATATTTTCTTCAGCTTTACGTTTCGCATTTAAGATACGTTCTTGATCTAAGTCTGTACCACGAATCGCAATATCAGCTAACACTGTTACTGTTGTTGGTTGAACTTCTAAAAAACCTCCAGAAACATAAATAACTTCTTCGTTACCATTTTCCAAAGTTAATTTCACAATACCTGGTTTAATTGCTGTTAATAACGGCATATGTCCAGGTAAAACGCCCAATTCACCTTCAGTACCAGTTGCTTGAATGCTTTTTACAACACCTTCAAAAATTTTTTTCTCTGCACTTACGATAGTTAAGTTGAATGTTGCCATTGTTTTCTCCTTCAGGAATGAATATTCACTTGAAGTGATTACATATTTTTGGCTTTTTCGATAACTTCGTCGATTGAACCTGCCATATAGAACGCTTGTTCTGGAATATGGTCATATTCACCATCTAAGATACCTTTGAAACCACGAATAGTTTCTTTCAATGGTACATATTTACCTGGTGTACTATTGAACACTTCAGCAACAAAGAATGGTTGTGATAAGAAACGTTCAATTTTACGTGCACGTGCTACCACTAATTTATCATTTTCAGATAATTCATCCATACCTAAAATTGCAATAATATCTTTTAACTCTTTATAACGTTGTAAGATACCTTGTACGCCACGAGCTACATCATAGTGCTCTTGACCAACAACTAATGGGTCTAATTGACGTGAAGTTGAATCTAATGGGTCAACCGCTGGGTAAATACCTAAAGATGCAATATTACGGCTTAATACCACTGTTGAGTCTAAGTGAGCAAATGTTGTGGCTGGCGATGGGTCTGTTAAGTCATCCGCTGGAACATAAACCGCTTGAACAGAGGTAATAGAACCTGTTTTAGTTGAAGTAATACGTTCTTGTAATACACCCATTTCTTCTGCAAGCGTTGGTTGGTAACCTACAGCTGATGGCATACGACCTAATAACGCTGATACTTCCGTACCTGCTAAGGTATAACGATAAATATTATCTACGAAGAATAATACATCACGACCTTCATCACGGAATTTTTCAGCCATAGTTAAACCAGTTAAAGCAACACGAAGACGGTTACCTGGTGGCTCATTCATCTGACCATAAACAAGTGATACTTTGTCGATAACATTTGAATCTGTCATTTCATGATAGAAGTCATTACCCTCACGAGTACGCTCACCAACACCAGCAAATACTGAGTAACCATTGTGCTCAGTTGCGATGTTACGGATTAATTCCATCATATTAACTGTTTTACCTACACCAGCACCACCGAATAAACCAACTTTACCACCCTTAGCAAATGGGCAAATTAAGTCAATAACTTTGATACCAGTTTCTAATAATTCAGTACTGTTTGATTGTTCTTCATAACTTGGTGCTGCACGATGGATTGCCCATTCTTCTTCTGCACCAATCGGACCACGTTCATCTACGGGTTCACCTAAAACGTTCATGATTCGACCTAAGGTTTTTGTACCTACAGGTACAGAAATCGCTTTGCCTGTATTACTTACGCTTAAACCACGTTTTAAACCGTCAGATGTACCCATTGCAATACAACGAACTACACCACCACCTAATTGTTGTTGAACTTCAAGTGTTAAACCTGTTTCAACTTTTAATGCGTCGTAAACTTTTGGTACTGCATCTTGTGGGAATTCAACGTCGATTACCGCACCGATAATCTGTACAATTTTTCCTGCTGACATTACCGTTCCTCTAATTTAGTTAAATTGCAGCTGCACCAGCAACAATTTCATTTAATTCATTTGTGATACTTGCTTGACGAGCTTTGTTATACACTAATTGCAAGTCATTAATTAAATTACCTGCATTATCTGTTGCTGCTTTCATTGCTACCATTCGAGCAGCTTGCTCTGAAGCTAAATTATCAACCACTGATTGATAAACTTGAGATTCTAAATAACGAGTTAATAAGCTATCAAGTAATACTTTTGGCTCTGGCTCATATAAATAATCCCAACTTTGCTGTCTTGCCTCTAGGTTATCATTATCTAATTCTGGTAATGGAACTAATTGGTTAACCGATGGTTTTTGAGACATTGTATTAATGAATTTATTATAGGCAATATATATTGCATCAAATTCACCTTTTTTATGTGCATCAAACATACCATTAGCAATACCAATTAAATCTTCTACTGCTGGGGCATCCCCTAAACCAGAATGTTGAACTCTGATAGTTAAGCCAAGTGAACGGAAGAATGCAATGCCTTTTGAACCAATAAGGCCGAGTTCAACATCAACACCTTGTTCCTTCCATTTTTTTATCTCAGAAAGTACTGATTTAAATAAATTAATATTTAAACCACCGCACATTCCGCGATCACTTGAAACAACTAAAATACCTACTTTTTTAATTTCACGATTAATTAAAAATGGGTGTTTATAACCTACACTAGCTTTAGACACGTGGCTGATAACATTACGTATTGTTTCAGAATACGGACGAGAAGATGCCATACGATCTTGCGCTTTACGCATTTTCGAAGTAGCAACCATTTCCATTGCCTTAGTAATTTTTTGTGTACTTTGTACACTGGCAATTTTGGTTTTTATCTCTTTTGCACCTGCCATGTTATATCTCCGTTTCCGTTATTACCACGTACTATTAGCTTTAAAACTATCCAAAATACCTTTCAATGATTCTTTAATTTCATCATTGTAGTTACCTTGTTTGGTAAGTTCTTGCATAAATTCAGCGTTATTACGGTTTGCATAATCTAAAAGTGCGGCTTCAAAAGATAAAATTTTATCTTTTTCTACATCTTCTAAATAACCAAATTCAGCGGCAAATAAAACTACAGCTTGTTCAGCAACTGATAATGGTGAGTATTGTTTTTGTTTCAATAACTCTGTTACTTTTTCACCATGAGATAACTGTTTACGAGTTGCATCATCTAAATCTGAAGCAAATTGAGCAAATGCAGCTAATTCACGATATTGAGCTAATGCTGTACGAATACCACCTGCTAATTTTTTAATCAGTTTTGTTTGTGCTGAACCACCAACACGTGATACAGAAATACCAGGGTTAACCGCTGGACGGATACCTGCATTAAATAAGTTAGACTCTAAGAAAATCTGACCATCAGTGATGGAAATTACGTTAGTAGGAACAAACGCTGAAACGTCACCTGCTTGTGTTTCAATAATAGGAAGAGCTGTTAAAGAACCTGTTTTTCCTTTAACTTCACCATTAGTAAAACGTTCTACGTATTCTTCATTAACTCGAGCTGCACGTTCAAGTAAACGTGAGTGTAAATAGAATACATCACCTGGATAAGCTTCACGACCTGGTGGACGACGTAATAATAATGAAATTTGACGGTAAGCTACAGCTTGTTTAGATAAATCATCATAAACGATTAATGCATCTTCACCACGGTTACGGAAATATTCACCCATTGCACAACCTGCATATGGTGCTAAATATTGTAATGCTGCAGATTCTGAAGCTGATGCAACAACTACGATTGTATTTGATAATGCACCATTTTCTTCTAATTTACGTACTACGTTAGCAATAGTTGATGCCTTTTGACCAACTGCTACATAAATACATTTAATCCCAGAATCTTTTTGGTTAATAATAGCATCAATTGCTAATGCTGTTTTACCAGTTTGACGGTCACCGATAATTAGCTCACGTTGACCACGACCAATTGGAACCATTGAGTCAACAGCTTTATAACCTGTTTGTACTGGTTGATCAACGGATTTACGATCGATAACACCTGGAGCAATGACTTCAACTGGTGAGAATCCATCATTTTGAATTTCACCTTTACCATCAATAGGTTGACCTAAAGTATTTACTACACGACCTAATAAACCACGACCAACTGGAACTTCAAGAATACGACCTGTACATTGAACTTCCATACCTTCGGCTAAATCGGTATAAGGCCCCATAACCACAGCACCAACTGAATCACGTTCTAAGTTAAGTGCCATAGCATATACATTGCCAGGTAATGCTATCATTTCACCTTGCATTACATCGCTTAAACCATGAATACGAATAATACCATCATTCACAGAAACGATTGTACCCGTGTTACGAGCTTCGCTCACAACATTGAACTGAGCAATGCGTTTTTTAATCAATTCACTAATTTCAGTTGAATTTAGTTGCATTTTTTATTCCTCTTATAATTGCAATTCGCTAGCAAGACGAGTTAATTGACCACGGCTTGAACCATCAATAACCATATCATCTGTACGAATGATAACTCCTGCAATAAGAGAGCTATCTACGCTGCAATTTAATTTAACTTTACGAGCAAGTTTTTTCTCCATTGCTACAACAATTTTTTGTTCTTGCGTTGCATTCAATGGTTGAGCAGAAATAACTTGAACTTCAGCAGTTGCATTATGATCTTCTACATAAGCTTGGAATTCTTTTAAAACTGCTGGAAGCACAGTTAAACGCTTATTTTCAGCCATTAACCGAATAAGATTTTGCCCATATTGATCAAGTTGTTCTCCACATACAGCAATTACAGTTTCACTAAGTTTTTCAGCTGAAAGAGAACTTGTTAAAAATTCTTTAATCACACTATTTTCGGTGACTTCAGTAGCAAAAGTTAACATATCTGTCCATTTTTCTACTGCATTATGTTCAACTGCAAAATCAAATGCTGCTTTGGCATAAGGACGAGCTATTGTAGTTAATTCTGACATAAGCCCAACCTTCTTATAGTTCTGCAACTAATTTATCAATAATATCGTTGTTCGCTGCTTCATCCACAGAACGACCAACAATTTTCTCAGCGCCAGCAATAGCTAAAGATGCAACTTTTATACGTAATTCTTCTTGAACACGTTTACGTTCTGCTTCAACTTCTGCATAACCTTGTTCAATAATGTTCGCTTTCAGTGCTTCAGCTTCTACTTTAACTTCGTCTAATACTTCATTACGACGTTTATTAGCTAAATCTAAAATTTCTTGTGCTTGAATTTTAGCCTTAGAAATTTCTTGTTCAGCTAATATTTGAGTATTAGCTTGCTCTTTTTTAGCTGCTTCAGCTGAGGCTAATGCATTAGCAATTGTACTTTGACGCTCTTCAATTGCTTTAATAATTGGAGGCCAAACAAATTTCATGCAAAACCATACAAAGATGATAAATGCAATTGTTTGACCAATTAATGTTGCGTTGATATTCACAACGGCACCTCCTTTAAAGTTGGTTATTTACTCGATAATTTGAATTATACTGAGTAGTCCGTTTTAAAATTAACCCAACAATGAAGCAAATGGATTTGCGAATGCAAAGTATAAACCAATACCAACAGCGATCATCGCAATTGCGTCTAATAAACCTGCAACGATAAACATTTTAGTTAATAATGAATTCGCTAATTCAGGTTGGCGAGCAGCAGATTCTAGGTATTTACCACCTAAAATACCAAAGCCAATACCTGTGCCTAATGCGGCAAATGCAAGCATAATAGCTGATGCGATGATTGTTGCACTGATTACAGTTTCCATAGTTTTCTCCAGTTTGATTGAAAATAGCCTTTCAGCTGTTTGTTATTTAAAGTTTAAGTAAAATTAATGCTCTTCAGATTTATTATAGGCAATTCCTAAATAAACGACTGTTAACATCATAAAAACGAACGCTTGTAATACAATAACTAAAATATGGAAAATTGCCCAAGCCAGTTGTAAAGGAACACCTAAACTAGCAACAAACATATTTGCACTATACATTACAGCAATTAAAATAAAGATTAATTCCCCAGCATACATATTACCGAAAAGACGTAATGCCAATGAAATAGGCTTAGAAATTAAGGTAACAGATTCCAATAATAAATTAACAGGAACAAATGCAATGTGATTAAATGGGTGCATAGTGTATTCTTTAACAAAACCACTTACACCTTTGGATTTCAACGTATAGAAAATAATCAAGCAAAATACACCAATAGCAAGACTGAATGTAATATTCATGTCAGCTGAAGGCACTGCACGTAAATGATGAATACCTAACATTTGTGCAACTTGAGGTAAATAATCTACAGGTACTAAATCGATCAGGTTCATTAAGAAAACCCATACAAAAATAGTTAATGCTAATGGAGCAACTAATGTGCGATTTCCCGTAAAATTTTCTTTTACGACACCATCAATCCACTCAACTAACATTTCTACTAAACATTGCAATTTACCAGGAACGCCTTTATTCATATTTTTAGCAACTTTATAAAAAATAGCTAAAAAGATTATACCTGTTAAACAGGTAAAAAATAATGAGTCAATATTGAATGACCAAAACCCTTCATTTGATGTCAAAAATGTAAGGTGATGTTGAATATATTCAATCGAAGTTTGAGATGAACCTTCAGCAGACATATATGTATCCTACGAATTGTTGATAAATCGTTTATTTTTAAAAAATTATTTACTATTTAATAATGCAGGCAACAGATTATTTAATACAATAAAAATAAAATAACCTAAAAAAAGAGCCATACTTTTTAGTGCAAAAAAGTAAAATGCAATAATGAATAATATTACTGTTAATACTAATTTTAAAACTTCACTTTGATAAAGTACTTTGACTTTATTTTCAACAGGTTGATTTCCTTTTAAATATAAGGCATAACCTATAAAAGCTATTTGAGGTAAAACAGCAATTAATGCACCAAATAAAAATGAAAATACCTGATCTGTAAAACAAAAATAGGTAATCCATGTTCCAATAAAAATAAAAAAAAACTCAATCAGAAAAGTTTTTTTATATACGTTTTTTGTTTGTATAAAAACTGATGACATGTTTTGATTTATTTACTAGTACATAGAGAGTTTAATTATACGGACTAATTTTAGCAATGCAATCAATAACCATTAGCTAAGTGCATAAAATTAAACATTTTAAAAAAATATTTAAGTTTTTAAAAAAATAAAAATATTTTCTAAACACTTTTAACTAAAATTAAATGTCTTTCGCCCTCTAATTCTGGTACATGCAATGGAATAATTTTTTCAATTTTGAAATTTTTTGATAATTCATTTGCTTCATCAGCATGATAAATTCCTTTTAATGCGTAAAAAAATCCATTTTCTGTTGGTAAATTTTTACACCATTCAGTCATATCTTTTAAACTTGCAAAAGCACGGCTCAATACGCCATCAAATTTATCTTCAACTTTATATTCTTCAACCCGACTTAAAACAGGAGTAACATTCGTTAAACCTAATTCACGTACTGCATTGCGAATAAAACTGATACGCTTACCTAAACTATCTAATAATACAAAATTTTTAGTTGGATTAATGATAGCTAAAGGTAAACCAGGCAGTCCAGGCCCAGTACCAATATCAATAAATGATTGTCCTTCTAAATAAGGGCTGACGACTAGGCTATCTAAAATATGTTTAACTAACATTTCCATAGGATCACGTACGGAAGTGAGATTATAGGCTTTATTCCATTTATTTAATAATAAAACTAACTTAACTAATTGCTGTTTTTGTTGATCGGGAATAAAAAGTGCGGTCTGTTTTAACAAAATTTCTAATTTTTGAGCTAATTCCAATTCAAGATTATTCGCCACGTTTAAGCATTCCTTGTTTTTTCAAATTAACTAATAAAATTGAAATCGCTGCAGGTGTAATTCCTGAAATACGACTTGCTTGACCAATAGATACCGGTCTATGTTGCATTAATTTAGCTCTCACTTCATTAGATAAACCTAATACTAAATCATAATCAAAATTATTCGGGATAGCTGTATTTTCATGGCGTTTTTGACGTTCAATTTCTTCTTGTTGATGTTCAATATAACCTTGATATTTAACACTAATTTCAACCTGTTCAACTGCTTCTTTATCTTCCATTGCTGGTTTAAATGGTGTAAGCGTCGTTAAAATTTGATAATTTATTTCAGGACGACGTAATAAGTCTTCACCATTAGCTTCACGAACTAATGGACTCCCTAAAACTTTATTAGCTTCTTCTAAATATTCTGAACGAGGATGTAACCAAATACCACGTAAACGTTGTTTTTCAGCCTCAATATTTTCCATTTTTTGGTTAAAACGAGCCCAACGTTTATCATCAATTAATCCTAGCTCATGAGCAATTGGTGTTAAACGCATATCAGCATTATCTTCACGTAACAATAAACGATATTCAGCACGAGAAGTAAATACACGATATGGTTCTTTTGTACCTAATGTACATAAATCATCAACTAATACACCTACATAAGCTTGATCTCGACGAGGGAACCAACTTTCTTTTTCTTGTACAAATAACCCCGCATTAATTCCAGCCAATAAACCTTGTGCAGCAGCTTCTTCATAACCTGTTGTACCATTAATTTGACCAGCAAAAAATAAACCATTAATAGTTTTAGTTTCCAAGGTTGGTTTTAAATCACGAGGATCAAAGAAATCATATTCAATAGCGTAGCCAGGTTTTACAATACGTGTTTTTTCTAGACCAGGCATTGAATTAACAATTTTCATTTGAACATCAAAAGGTAAACTAGTTGAAATACCATTTGGGTAAACTTCATTAGAAGTTAAACCCTCAGGTTCAAGATAAATTTGATGAGAATTGCGATCAGCAAAGCGCATTACTTTATCTTCAATTGAAGGACAATAACGAGGACCAATACCTTCAATAATTCCCGTATACATAGGACTACGATCCAAATTATTACGAATTACTTCGTGTGTTTTTTCATTAGTACTTGTAATGTAACAAGGAATTTGCATCGGATGTTGATCAACAGATCCCATAAATGAAAAAATAGGCAATACTGCATCGCCATGTTGTTTTGCTAAAATATCAAAATTAATAGTACGTGCATCTAAACGGGGAGGTGTGCCTGTTTTCAAACGATCTACACGTAAACCAAGTTCTCTTAAACGTTGAGATAAGGTAATAGAAGAAGGATCTCCTGCACGTCCACCAGAATAGTTTTCTAAGCCAATATGGATCTTACCAGCCAAGAAGGTTCCAGCTGTTAAGATCACTGCTTTAGATCTAAATTTAAGCCCCATTTTAGTTGTAACACCAACTACATGATCCTGTTCTAATAAAATATCCGTGGCTTCTTGTTGGAAAATATCTAAATTTTCTTGATTTTCTAAGGCCATTCTTACCGCTTGGCGATAAAGAACACGGTCTGCTTGCGCTCGAGTAGCACGAACAGCAGGTCCTTTACTACTATTTAATGTTCTAAATTGAATACCCGCTTTATCTGCAGCAGTCGCCATTAAGCCACCCATAGCATCAATTTCTTTAACTAAATGACCTTTACCAATACCACCAATAGCAGGATTACAGGACATTTGTCCTAAAGTATCTACATTATGTGTTAATAATAAAGTTTTTAACCCCATGCGAGAAGGAGCGAGTGCCGCTTCTGTACCTGCGTGACCACCACCGATCACTATGACATCATAATTTTCTGTATAAAACATAATAACCTTGTTTTTTTAAATGCTTTTTAAGCCTTGATCTTGTAGATCCAATCTTTTTAGATAACTAGTTATTGTACTTAAATTTAAGATAGCTTGAAAGTAGATTCTAAAGATCCATATTATGGAGATCCAAAAAGATCACATACATATAATTAAAGATCTTATTTATATATAAAGATCTTATTATTACTATTATTATGATCATTGGATCTTGTGAGTAAGATCTTTTTTGCTTTTTAAATAAATAACTTAGATCTCTTTTAAAGTTGTTAAGATCTTTATATTAAAATATGAAATAAACTGTGTATAAATAGACGAGTTATCCACAAATAAAAGATGAGAGTAATTTATTAATAGATTAAAAACACTTTTTTTACAGCTTTACTGATAAGTTATCCACAAATAGAAGTTAATATAATTTAAAACTTTGGATTAATAATTAATTAAAAAAATTAGATAATAAATAGAACAAATTAAAAGGGCTGATCACAATATAATATTGAAATCAGCCCTTGAATTAAAAATTTAACTTTTTACAGTCAGATCAAAATAATGTCTTTTATTTATTAAATTATTTTTATAATTTAGCACTTAACATTGCTTCTAATTTTTCAATATCAGCCGCAAATTTACGAATACCTTCCGCTAACTTTTCTACTGCCATTGGATCTTGATTATGTTCCCAATAGAATTCTGCTTCTGTCATTGGTGCTGGGCGAGCTTTCACTTCACCTGTATAAGCTAATTTACGAGGTAGTGCTGTTGTACTTTCCTGTAATTGTTGTAATAAGCTTGGTGCAATAGTTAAGCGATCACAGCCTGCCAGTTCAGTGATTTCACCAATATTACGGAAACTGGCTCCCATCACTACTGTTTGATAACCATATTGTTTGTAATAGTGATAGATACTAGTAACGGAAACAACGCCGGGATCTTCAGAAGGAAGATATTCTTTCTTATCTGTATTTGCTTTGTACCAGTCTAAGATACGACCAACGAAAGGAGAAATTAAATAAACTCCTGCTTCCGCACAGGCACGGGCTTGAGCTTGAGAGAATAATAAAGTTAAGTTACAGTTAATCCCTTCTTTTTCAAGAACTTCAGCAGCACGAATACCTTGCCAGGTTGAAGCTACTTTAATTAAGATACGGTCATTTGAAATGCCTGCTTCATTATAAAGACGAATCAGTTTACGTGCTTTTTCAATGGTTCCTTGAGTATCATAAGAAAGACGAGCATCCACTTCGGTAGAAATACGTCCAGGAACAATTTTTAAAATTTCTAAACCAATTTTAACGGCTAAGATATCTTCAGCCTCAATAATTTGTTGTGCTTTGTCATGGGTTTGTTGCTTAGCATAGGCAATAGCTTCATCAATTAAAGTGGCATATTGAGGCAAAGCAGAAGCACTTAAAATTAATGAAGGGTTAGTTGTGGCATCTTGTGGTTGATATTTTTTGATAGCTTCGATATCCCCAGTATCAGCCACTACAACGGTCATACTACGTAATGTTTCTAATTGTGTTGTCATTATTTACCTCTATTTTATTGTGAATTTAGGATATTTTTATACAATAACACATAATTCTGTTAGTTTAATGTGATTTTTATCTTTAGTATTGATAGTTAATATCTTAAATATTTAATAGTACTAAGTCTTTTTATTAACTTCAGTGATTTAGATCACAAATAAATAGATTAAAAGGAATATTGATAATGGTAGTTCGTTGCAGTTGGGCAAATGGTATAGATATTTATGAAAAATATCATGATGAAGAATGGGGTAAACCTGAATTTGATAGTATTAAATTATTTGAGAAAATTTGTTTAGAAGGACAACAAGCAGGGCTTGCTTGGATTACTGTATTAAAAAAACGTGAAAATTATCGAAAAGCTTTTTATCAATTTAACCCTGAATTGATTGTTAATATGACCGATCAAGATATTGATAAATTGATGCTAGATAAAGGATTAATTCGTCATCGTATAAAATTAGAGGCTATAGTTAAAAATGCTAAGGCTTATATGGCAATGCAAAAGTGCGGTGAAAATTTTAGTAATTTTATTTGGTCTTTTGTAAATAACCAACCTCAAATAAATGATGTACCCACTTTAAATAGTATTCCTACTAAAACTGAAACTTCAAAATTATTATCTAAAGCTTTAAAGAAAAGAGGGTTTGTTTTTGTTGGTGAAACAACTTGTTACGCTTTTATGCAGTCTATGGGATTAGTGAATGATCATATAAATGATTGTTTTTGTAAAAATAAATAATCTACTTCATTTATATATAAACAAGGTTTTTTAGAGTATAATTAATCTAATTTTAGCTAAATAATTATATGGTTAACGAATGAGAAAGAATACTTACACTTTACTTTCCCTATCAATTTTTATCGCACTTTATAGTTCAGTAAGTAGCGCTGATTTACAACAACGATGCTTAGCTGGCGTTCCTCAATTTTCAGGTAAAGTTGTTCAAGGTAATATAAATGATATGCCTGTTTATATTGAAGCAGATAGAGCTGAATTAAACCAACCCACTAATGGTATTTATGAAGGTGATGTAGATATAAAACAAGGTAATCGTCATTTAAAAGCTGCTTCGGCAGAAGTTGTTCAGTCAGGTAAAGGTGATAATGTACAACGTTTTGCTTATGTAAAAGGCGGCTTTGATTACAAAGATAATATCATTAATTTAACAGGCGATGATGCTAAATTACATTTGAATTCTAAAGATAGTGATATTAATAATGCGAGTTATCAATTTGTAGGTAGACAAGGTCGCGGTACGGCTAAAAATGCAGAAATGCGAGATAATGTACGCTTATTAAAAAATGCAAATTTTACTTCTTGTTTACCTGATGATAATTCATGGGAAATTGAAGCGAGTGAAATGAAACAATATGTTAAAGAAGAATATGCTGAAATGTGGCATGCTCGCTTTAAAGTTGCTGGTGTGCCAGTTTTCTATACTCCTTATTTACAATTACCTATTGGTGATCGCCGTCGTTCTGGTTTACTAATACCGAAAGTAGGTAGCTCTAGTCGAGATGGTTATTGGTATGCTCAACCTATTTATTGGAATATAGCACCTAATTATGATTTAACTTTTACTCCTAAATATATGTCAAAGCGGGGTTGGCAATCAAATGGAGAATTCCGTTATTTAAATGAATTAGGTGAGGGTAAATTAGCAGGAGAATATTTACATAAAGATCACTATAAAGATTATTCAAATGATAATAAATCACGCCATTTATTTTATTGGGCGCATAATGCAAAATTATTTAATAATTGGCGTTTAAATATAAATTATACCCGAGTAAGTGATAAACGTTATTTTAATGATTTTGATTCTGATTATGGTAGTAGTACAGATGGTTATGCAACACAAACAGCACGTTTAGCTTATTATCAACCAAACTACAATTTTTCTATTTCAGCAAAACAATATCAAGTTTTTGATAATGTATCTGTAGGTCCATATAAAGCATTACCACAGATTGATTTTAATTATTATAAAAATAATTTATTTAATGGTTTAGCAGACTTTAAATTATTTGCTCAATCTGTTCGTTTTGATAATTCTAGTTCATTAATGCCTACTGCTTGGCGTCATCATTTAGAACCAAGTTTAAATTTACCTTTAGTAAATAAATATGGAAGTTTAAATATTGAATCTAAACTTTATGCTACTCACTATCAACAACGTAAAGGCAAATCAACTAATGCCGAAGAAATAGAACATTCCGTAAATAGAGTAATCCCACAAGTAAAAGTAGATTATCAAACAGTTTTAGCCAGTAATAAAACTTTTATTAATGACTATACTCAAACCATTGAACCTCGAATTCAATATTTATATCGTCCATATCGTAATCAAAGTAATATTGGTTCAAAACGTAATACAGAATATTTAGGTTATGGATATGATTCCGCTTTATTACAACAAGATTATTATTCATTATTCCGCGATCGCCGTTATAGTGGTTTAGATAGAATAGCATCTGCTAATCAATTTACTTTTGGTGGTACGACTCGTTTTTATGATGAACAAGCAAATGAACGTTTTAATTTATCGTTAGGGCAAATTCTTTACATGAATAATTCTCGTATAGATGATAATGATAAAAATAATACTTCTGGACGTTCTTCTTCTTGGGCATTAGAAAGTAACTGGAAAATTAATGAACAATGGAATTGGCGTGGCAGCTATCAATATGATACTCGTTTAGATGAAGTTTCATTAGCTAATACTAGCTTAGAATATAATCCTAAGAAAAATAATTTAATTCAGTTGAATTATCGTTATGCAAGTCAAGCTTATATTGATCAAAATTTAACGGCTGGTGCAAATCGTTATAACCAAGATATTAAACAAATAGGTGCAACCATTGCTTGGGAAATTACTGATAATTGGTCTTTTGTTGGACATTATTATCATGATATAGCATTAAATAAGCCTGTTGAACAATATGCAGGTGTACAATATAGCTCTTGTTGTTGGTCTGTTGGTATTGGTGCAAGACGTTATTTAACTCGAAAATCAAATCAAGAATATACCAGCAATAGAGATGTATTCTATGATAATAGTTTTGGTATTACCCTCGAATTACGAGGTTTAGGTAATGAACAACATAACACCATTGTAGATATGTTGGATAAAGGTATGTTACCTTATGTAAAACCATTTAATCTGTAATATTCTTTGTTTATAAAGGTGTTGATTTCAACACCTTTTTTCTTACCTATCAAATAATAAATTTTCTATTTTTAAACCGCACTTTTCTCAATAATAAAAATACACACTATATATAGTGTTATTAATTTCTATTAATATCTATATATTGATGTTAGAATAAAAACGATTTTTATTTTTATACAGGTGTTTTATGTCTAGAAGTCTTTTTGAAAAACGTTTGAATATTAAACCTTATGAATATCCAGAATTATTAGAATTTAAAGATGCAATTCGTCACTCATATTGGTTGCACACTGAATTTAATTTTACGGGAGATATTCAAGATTATCGTACAACGATTAATCAATCAGAACGTCAAGTTTTAACTCGTACTATGTTAGCTATTTCGCAAGTTGAAGTGAATGTAAAACGTTTTTGGGGAGATTTATATCGTTATTTTCCAAAACCAGAAATTGATGATGTGGGAGGTACTTTCGCAGAAAGTGAAGTACGTCATAAAGATGCTTACTCATTTCTATTAGAAAAATTAGGTTTAAACGAAATGTTTAGTAAAATTACAGAATTTAAACCTCTAATTAATCGTATTCACTATATGGAAGATTTCATGCGTGATAAAGATGAAAGTCAAGAAGGTTTTATTTTATCACTCATTTTATTTTCTCTATTTGTGGAGCATATTTCACTGTTTGGTCAATTCTTTATTATGATGTCTTTTAATAAGCATAAAAATCTATTTAAAGGAATTTCAAATGCCGTAGAAGCTACATCTAAAGAAGAGGAAATTCACGGTCGATTTGGTATTGCTTTATATGAAATTTTACGTGAAGAACACGCTGATTTATTTACTGAACAATTCTATATTGATCTCAAGTATCTTGCTAATCAAGCAATTGAAGCTGAACGTAGTATTTTAGCTTGGATTTTTGAAGCAGGTGATTTGGATTTTGTAAGTCGCAAGTTGGTGGAAAATTATATTACTAATCGTTATAACCAATCTTTAGAAACTTTAGGTATTCCAGCACCTTATACAGTAGATATTGATTTATTAAAAGAAACAGAATGGTTTGATATTGAAATTCTTTCTACTAAAGAAACAGATTTCTTTAACAAACGTAGTACTGATTACAGCAAAAAAATGAAACAAATTACCGCAGATGACTTATTCTAATTCCACTCGTCCAGACTTCCACTGGCTTAATGAAGATAGCCGTTTATTTTTACAACGTGGCTATTTATTGGAAGGAACAGCAGCGCTTGAACGTATTCGTTATATTAGTGAATATGCAGAACATAAATTAGGCATTGAAGGTTTTGCTGATAAATTCTATCACTATATGGCAAGAGGTTATTTTTCCCTTTCATCGCCAATTTGGTCTAACTTTGGATTAGATCGTGGTTTGCCTATTTCTTGTTTTGGTAGCTATATTGGGGATTCCATTCAAGACATAATGACCACGGTTGCTGAAGTCGGTATGATGAGCAAAATTGGCGGTGGAACATCTGCGTATTTTGGTGATATTCGTCCTCGAGGTAGTACAATTAAAAATAACGGAAAATCAGATGGTTCATTTAATTTCACAAAACTTTTTGATACGACTATTGATGTTATTTCTCAAGGCACTTCACGTAAGGGACAATTTGCAGGTTATATTGATATTGAACATGGTGATATTGAAGAATGGTTAGATATTCATACGGAAGGTAATCCAATTCAATTAATGTATTACGGTGTATGTGTGGGTCATGAATGGCTTGAATCAATGAAAGCTGGAGATGTTTATAAACGTCAATTATGGGCAAAACTTTTACAGCGTAAAACGGAAACAGGTATTCCTTATTTATTCTTTAAAGATAACGCTAATGCTGGTCGCCCCGATGTATATAAAGATAAAAATATGGTGATCCATGCTTCAAATTTATGTACAGAAATCATGTTGCCAACAAGCATTGATGAAAGTTTTGTATGTTGTCTTTCTTCCATGAATTTATTGTATTTTGATGAATGGAAAGATACTGATGCTCCCGAAACACTCATTTTTTTCCTTGATGTTGTAATGAGTGAATTTATAGAGAAAAGTGCTTCAATTCCTTATTTACATCGAGCTCATCAATTTGCAACTCGTCATCGTGCGTTAGGTTTAGGTGTGTTAGGTTGGCATAGCTATTTACAAGCAAATAATATTGCTTTTGATAGTTTTGATGCTATGCAAAAAAATAATCTAATTTTTAAAACATTACGGGATAAAACTTTAACCGCATCAAAAGCATTGGCTAAACGTTTTGGAGAACCTGAAATTTTAAAAGGTTATGGACGTCGTAATACAACATTAATGAGTATTGCTCCAACGAAATCTAGTAGCTTTATTTTAGGTAGTGTTTCACCATCTGTTGAACCGTTTAAATCAAATTATTATGTAAAAGATTTAGCGAAGATTAAAACTATTTATAAGAATCCATTCTTAGAATCATTACTAAAAGAAAAAAATTTGGATACAGAAGAAATCTGGGACAGTATTTTACATAATGATGGTTCTGTTCAACATTTAGAACAACTTTCTGAGCATGAAAAAGAAGTGTTTAAAACTTTTTCTGAAATAAGTCAGTTAAGTGTGATTCAACAAGCCGCCCAACGTCAGCAATATATTGATCAAGGTCAGAGTATTAATGTGATGGTTCACCCTAGCACCCCAGCACGAGATCTTAATCAGTTATATCTTACAGCAGAAGAATTAGGTGTAAAATCTATCTATTATCAATATAGTATGAGTGCCGCTCAAGTATTTAACCGAAACTTACTTAGCTGTAGTAGTTGTGAAGGTTAGCTAAAAAACAGCGTTGATCTGTATAAATGAAATAAAAACAACAGTGCCCTGTTTTACACAGGGCACTATATTTAATTTATTAACTAATCTAACTTTGGGAATAGACAAAGTGCGGTCAATTTTTGAAAATTTTTATTTAGTTTGATTTAAACCTAAAAAATCACCCACTTCATGTTCTAATTGGCTCATAGCAATTAATGCTTCTTGGGTTTGTTTGGCTTCTTCTTCATCAATAATGCTCATCGCAAAACCTACATGTACAAGCACCCATTTTCCTAATAAATCTTTTGTTTCACCTTCGCAAATAAGTGAAATATTCACTTCTCGTTGTACCCCACAAACATCCACTGTTGCAGGTTGAAGAGCATCTTCTCCCACATTAACAATTTGACCAGGAACACCTAAACACATATTTTCCTTCTTATTTTGCTTTTTATATAGAACTTATTTTACCATTGCTTTGAAAATATTACGACGATTTACATCTGTAGTTGCTTGTTTCATTGGTAATGATAATAGCATTTGTAAACAGTCTTTAGTAAGTTGTACTGCATAATCTTTACTCAATGAGCTATCTAAAGGTGAATGCAATGAACAACTTAAATATTGAGGAATATTTTCTAAACAACTTACGGTGAAGTTTAAGGTTTTATAAGGCAGAGGAATGGCTAATTTATCCCCTAACTCACGAATTTCCCATTGTTGACCAGGACCAGGTAAAACCACCACACTTAACATCCAAGGTGTTAATACGGAACCAATCCATTGATTTTCGAATAAAACGAATTTAGGGCAGAAACAAGGTATTTCTTCACGATAGAAAGGTAAACCTTGCATATTCAGTTTTACTTTTTCCATTTCTGCTTGAAATAATTCTGCTGGATTGTTTTCAAATCCATCCACTAATTCAGAAAGTGCGGTAGTATTTTGATTAATTTTATTATGGTTATACATAAATGTCCTAGTTTAGATCCGGTGAAGGTAATCCAAACGCTTTTAATTGTTCAGATAAGCAATTTAAAACTTCAGGAATCGCATTTTGAATGGTTGTTGTCAAACCAATATGCGGTTCTAATGATTCAGGTTGAATACCAATTAAGCAAAGATTTTTTGGATATTCATCTGTAAGCCATAAAGCAGATAAAACGTCACTAATTCCCAATTGATGTGGTGATATTTTATGCGAGAACATTTTAGGAACTTGTTCATCTTTTAAAATAATTACTTCACCTGGCAGTTTACCTGCCAACACGGCATCAATAATAATTAGATAATCTCGATTGGCTAAACTATCCATTAATTCCATACCACAAGTACCACCATCAACAATATCAAAGTGCGGTATAAAATTAGGATTTTTTTCGAGTTGCTGTACTACTCGTACACCAACTCCCTCATCAGAGAGTAGGATATTACCGATACCTAAAATTAAAGGCTTCATTATAGAACCTTCACTTGCGTTGTTTCGCCAGTTTCCGTATTAACCACATGTACCGCACAAGACATACAAGGATCAAAGGAGTGAATATGACGAACAATTTCTAATGGTTTTGTTGGATCTGCAACTTTAGTACCAATAACAGATAATTCATAAGGGCCCATTTCATCATTTTGGTTACGAGGGCCAGCAAGCCATGTTGAAGGTACAACCGCTTGATAATTATCAATTTTACCATCTTTAATCACAACCCAATGAGATAACATACCACGAGGTACTTCACCAAAACCCACGCCAGTAAATGTGCCTTTTTCAGGAATATTGGCTTTTAAGTAAGCAATTGTATCGCCCTTGCCAATATTATCTATGAGTAATTGCCATTGTTGAACTAGAATTTCATTTAAGGCTGCACAATGTACTGTACGTCCAATAATACGACCTAAGGTTGAGTGTAAGTCATTAATTTCTAGAGTTCGACCAGCAAGTTTGTCGTAAATTGCTTTTAATTCATTAAAGTGTTTGGTTGTTGTTTCATTTTTTGCGGCTAAGTTTGTTAATAAACAAGCAAGAGGCCCTACTTCAACAACTTTGTCATAGAATGAAGGCGCTTTTACCCAAGAATATTTCGCATTTTCATCCCAACCTGTATATTTAGGGCGAGTTAATCCAGCCCATGGTGCTAATGCTTTATCATCCTCATACCATGAATGTTTGCCACTTTCTTTAATTCCTTGTACCACAAAGTTATCTTTTTGTGTGGTAATTGGGCGGAACGTGTTCATATCAAAGTTTTCAATATAACCACCCGTTAAGGCAAATTTATCATTATTACCATCTAATGGATATTCTGGTGCAGCTAGATAATTACCAGAAGTTTTACCTATAGTTAGCCATTCAGGATAGAATGCAGCAAAAACAGCCGCATCGACTTTATAAACTTGATTAATAAAGTCGCCTAAACGATCAATACATGCTTTCACATATAATAAACGTTCTTGGTTTAATACTGCTGGAGAATCTAAGTTAATTGGGTTAGCTACACCACCAATCGCTAAATTTTGAATATGTGGTGATTTACTTCCTAGTAATGCAACTACTCGATTTGCATCTCGTTGGCATTCTAATGCTTGTAGATAATGAGCTACAGCAATTAAATTAACTTCTGGTGGTAATTTCATTGCTGGATGACCAAAGTAACCATTAGCAAAAATACCTAATTGTCCACTATCAGCTAATTTTTTAATTTTTACTTGTACATTGCGGAATTCATTTTCACTGTTTAATGACCAGGTTGAAATACCTTTTAACATATCAGAGGCTTTTTTAGGATCCGCTTTTAATGCCGCCGTAATATCTACCCAGTCCATAGCGGATAATTGATAGAAATGCACGATATGGTCATGAATACTGTGTGCAGATAGAATCATATTACGGATGTATTGAGCATTTGCAGGTACTTTGGCTCCAACGGCATCTTCTACTGCTCGCACACTTAAAATTGCATGTACAGTGGTGCATACCCCACAAATTCGTTGCATAATCATCCATGCATCACGTGGATCGGCACCTTTCACGATGTTTTCCATACCTCGCCACATGGTCCCTGTTGACCAAGCATTGGTAACTACACCATTTTCAATGTCACAATCAATACGTAAGTGACCTTCAATACGTGTAATTGGGTCAATTGTGATACGTTTTTTATCTGTCATGCTTTTTCTCCGCTAATTGTTTTTTGTGCTAAGTTTTCACTTAGCGCTGCTTTTTCAGCAATAATTTTTTCTGAGGTTTCGTGTTTGGCTTCTTTCAATACAGGAAGTACTGGGAATAAGCGAACAATTAAAATATAGGCACACACTTCAATAGAAACAAAACCGATAGATATTAATAATTCTTCAGCTGATGGGAAATATTTATAACCATTGCCTGGATTGTACATAATCATAGAATAGTCAAGACGCCATAATGCTGCACCTAATAACATACTCAACGCTGAAATAAATAACCAGCGACCATCTGAAAGACGCTCTCCTAAGAATAAAGTGAGTAATGGTAGGGTCATTAACCATACTTCAGCCCAAAACATCCATGCTTCAAATTTAAATAAACCTAACACATAGTGCAGTTTATGATGATAAATTAACTCACCAAAACGAATGACTAAGAATAAGGCAATAAGAATAGCAGCAACACGAGTAAGTCGGCTAAATAAATGACGTTCATCAGGGGCTTGATGCGCAAGGCTTGCTTTTACTAGAGAACCTTCAAAAATAACAATTGAGAACCCCATAATAAATGCCGTGAGTAATGAAAAAATAGGTAAACATTCATAACTTTGCCACGCAGGATGAACTTTGTGACCAGCAGCAATCATTAATGAACCCATTGATGACTGGTGCATCATTGGTAATAAAGCACCTAGAGCAATCACAAAGAACATGATTTTATCTAGTTTTTTGAAAAGCTTTTTAAAACCAAAGAAACCTAGCCAAACAGGAGCAAACTCTAGAGTAACTACACAGATATAAATAGTCATACATACTGCGGTTTCAAACAACACAGAATTAGTATTAAATTGACCAGGCAAGTAGAAATAAGGTAAATGCCAATAACGCCCCATATCAATGGTAATAGATAATCCACCTAGGCTATAACCGAATAAACTGGCGAGTAAGGCAGGGCGTACTAAACCATGATATTGACCTTTATTAAAGATATATACCGCCCAAGCTAAAGCCCAACCACCACAAGCAAATCCAGTACCGACTAATAAGTCAAAGGCAATCCATAATCCCCAAGGATATCCACCATTTAAAGAGGTTACAGAACCGATACCAAGAAATAAACGTTTTACAATTAACGCTAAACAAATGATAGCGAGAGGTGTAAAGAATAAAATGGAAGCAGAAATTAATTTACCTCCAACTGGACGAGCAGCATTACTCATGATGTTCCTCCTCGTGATGAGTTTCAGCACCTTTACCATGCATATTACGGTAAGTCATAAATGTTAATCCTGCTAAACCAACAAGAGGAAGTACCATGCCTCGATATAAAGTATGTTGTAGATGTGCAGCTCGACTACCTGTTGCAATATCATCTAATGCAGGTAGTCCAAGATTTTCAAATGGCACACCACTTAATACTAATACTTGTGTACCACCACCTTCTTTTTCACCATAAATATGTTGTTCATATACAGGAACTTTGGCTAAATATTTATCTTTACTATTAATATGTTGACGAGGGAATTTATATTCTGCCCCCTGTGTTAAGCTTAAACGGTGTTTAGCTTCAGCCATTAGTTCTTCTCTAGTACCAAAAATAATGGCACCTGTTGGGCAAACATCGCAACAACCAGGAAGTTGTTTATGATTAATACGTTCCACACCTTTTTGATTACATAATTCGCATTTACTAATTTCACCAAATGGATTGTTATAATCATATTTAGGCACATCAAATGGACAACCTACCATACAATAACGGCATCCTGTGCAAATATCGGGATCGTATCCAACAATGCCTGTTTTAGGATCTTTTGTTAATGCTTGAACGGGGCAAACGCTCACACAATTGGGATCAACACAATGCATACATTGTTTTTTAATATAGGCATAACCATTTTGTGTTTGATCTTTATTTAAACCATCGCCTTCTGACCATACTTGAATAATATTACGAGTAAAAGGCGTTAATTTATCATTATTAGACCATGTTTGATCACCTTTGGGGTTGGTCATTTTACTATTAATATGTTGGCATTCTGCTACACAAGCTTGACAACCTACGCATAATGTTGAGTCGTATAACATACCCAATGCACCAGGAATAGGATCCCGATTTTTTACTTCAGCTTGAGCAGAGTTAGAAGCCATCGCAGCGACACTTCCTAACATGCTTGCTTTTATAAAATCACGTCTATCCATGCTTAATCACCTAAATATTCTTTTTTAGCGGCTTCTTTACGAGCTTTTTCTGCTTCTAAATATTCTTTACGTTGTGCAGAAAGTTCTTTTAAGGTCACTACGGCAACTCCAGCTAATACCGCTGCTGCACCACCAATTAAGGCAATAGCTGTCATAGAAGCGGTTTCGCCCTCTTGATTACCTACATCAGGTTTTTGTACACGTGGTGTTGGATTTTCAACATTGGCAAGTTGGAAAATACCTTTGGTAAATCCAACGCCTTTTTCATTACATCCATAGCAAGGATGACCAATACCAACAGGCCAGTTATTACCACCGACATCGCAGAAATCTAAGCTCGAACAGTTACCATAAGTTTCAGGGCCTTTACAACCTAAGTGATATAAACACCAACCATGACGATGACCATAGTCGCCATATTCTTTAGCAAAACGACCTGCATCAAAGTGCGGTCTACGATAGCAGTTTTCATGAATTAAACGGTCATAAGCAAATAATGGACGGTTTAATTTATCCATCGCTGGTAATTTTTTGTAGGTTAAGATATAAGCAACCGTAGCTAAGAAATTATGTGGATTTGGAGGACAACCAGGAATATTAATAACAGGCATACCTGGTAAAACTTCTGATAAACTTTTGGCTCCTGTTGGGTTACCACCAGTGGATGGCACACCACCCCATGAAGAACAAGAACCAATAGCAATGATAGCCGCGGCATTTTTGGACGCTTCTTGAATATGTTCGACAATAGGTTTGCCCGCCACCATACAATAAACACCGCCATCTTTAACGGGGATTGAACCATCAACAACTAAAACATATTTACCTTTATATTTTTCCATTGCATGGTGTTTATTTTCTTCTGCTTGTTCACCAAATGCAGCAGATAAAGCTTCGTGGTATTCTAAGGAAATCATATCTAAAACGAGATTCTCAAGAGTAGGGTGAGTAGCTCGTAGTAAAGATTCTGTACAACCTGTACATTCTTGTGCACCAATCCATATCACAGGTGGTCGTTGAGGATTAGTGAGTGCGTGAGTCATTTCTTCCGCACTAGCTTTGGAGCTTAACCCCATGGTAGCAGCTAGCGCAGTACATAATTTCATAAAATCACGGCGTGAAACGTCAGCCATAGAATCGTTTAAAGCTGAAAGTAATCCGTCAGTTCGTTGCATGTTGATCTCCAATCACATATTTTTTGTATGGTCAAGTTTGAGAATAATACTCTTATGTAAAAAAAAAAACTTGAGCATTATCAAAAAAACAACAAATTTTTTACAAAAAATGTTCACATATCACATTTTTTATGATAATAATTATCATTTATAACAATAATATTTCAAAATCACTTAATACTTATCTTGTATTCCTTTCCCCATCTGTTGCATTCCTGTGATAAAATCTAAAACAATTCACAAAAACCTTTGATATATTTGATATGCAGTTACCGATAGAACAATACTCAACGCTTTTAACTCAAAAACAACAAAAACTAACCGCACTTTTAGCGCCATTTAATGCACCAGTATTAGATGTATTTGATTCGCCTACGCAAAACTATCGTATGCGAGCAGAGTTTCGAGTATGGCATGATAAAGGCGAGTTGTATCACATCATGTTTGATCAACAAAGCAAACAACGTTATCGAGTAGATCGTTTTGCTACCGCAAGTGTTCTCATTAACCGAATGATGGAAACATTAATTCCGCTGATTAAAGAGCAAGATATTCTGAGTAAAAAATTGTTCCAAATTGATTACCTTAGTACCTTAAGCAACCAAATTATTGTCAGTTTGCTTTATCACAAAACGTTAACGGAAGAATGGCAAGTCGCAGCACAAGCCTTGAAAGTGCGGTTAGAAAATGAAAAATTTAATGTGCAAATTATTGGCAGAGCGACTAAACAAAAAATCTGCTTAGATCAGGATTATGTAGATGAAATTCTCCCTGTGAATGGTCGAAATTATGTGTATCGTCAAATTGAAAATAGCTTTACGCAACCAAATGCTGTAGTCAATTGCAAAATGTTGCAATGGGCTATTGAATGTACCAAAAACAGTACGGGTGATTTATTAGAATTGTATTGTGGTAATGGTAATTTTTCTATCGCTTTAGCCCAAAACTTCCGTAAAGTATTAGCTACTGAAATTGCTAAACCTTCTGTGGCAGCGGCACAATTTAATATTGTGGAAAATGGTATTGATAATTTACAAATTATTCGTATGTCTGCTGAAGAATTTACTCAAGCCATGAATGGTATACGTGCCTTTAACCGTTTGAAAGGGATTGATCTCAAGGCTTATCAATGTAATACCATTTTTGTTGATCCACCTAGAGCAGGGCTAGATTCTGATACGCTAAAATTGGTACAAAATTACGATCGGATTTTGTATATTTCCTGTAATCCGCATACCCTGTGTGATAATTTACAGCAACTAACTCACACCCACCGTATTGAAAAAGCGGCTTTATTTGATCAATTCCCTTACACTGATCATATGGAAAGTGGAGTCTGGTTGGTACGTAAATCATGAAAATTCAACTAATTTGTGAAACAGAAATTTCCGAAAATTTTACCGCACTTTGTGTTGCTCAAGGTTTAGAACATGATCCTCAAAATACTCTTGCTTTGGTGCAAACGGAACAAAATGGAGAAGTGCGGTTAGAATTGCGAAAATTAAATGAGCCTAAACTCGGAGCCGTTTATGTGGATTTTGTGACAGGCACAATGGCACATCGCCGTAAATTTGGTGGTGGGCGCGGTGAAGCCATCGCCAAAGCAGTAGGTATTAAAGGTGATGAATTACCTACAGTGATTGATGCTACGGCTGGTTTAGGGCGTGATGCTTTTGTACTCGCTGCTATTGGTTGCAAAGTAAAATTAGTAGAACGCCATCCAGTGGTATCATTATTATTACAAGATGGTTTACGACGTGCTTATGCGGATCCTGATATTGGTGAAATGATGCAACAGAATATGCAATTATTATCCGTTCATCATATTAGTGAACTTAATCCAGAGGTTGATTTTGCTGATGTTGTTTATCTTGACCCGATGTATCCCCATAAACAAAAATCTGCTTTAGTGAAAAAAGAAATGCGTGTATTTCAACATTTAGTAGGTGCAGATTTAGATTCTGATGAATTGCTCATACCTGCCTTAAAATTGGCGAAAAAAAGGGTGGTAGTAAAACGCCCTGATTATGCGGAATTTCTTGCCCAACGCCAACCTCAATTTAGTCGAGAAACTAAAAATCATCGATTTGATATTTACTCCACGAATATCTAATAAACAGGAGGGGCTATCCTCCAATTTAATTATATTCCATAAAAGAATTCACCTGAGGTGAATAAATCCAGTTGATAAAGTGCGGTCTAAATTTCAAAAATTTTTAATGTTTGTTCCAATAAGAAAGGAAATTCTGTAAAGCCCTGACGAGCTAAAAAATGTCCTGATTTTTCTAAAGTAATATATTGAGCTTGTAATTTTTTTGCTAATTCTTCTGAATAATGACAATTTACTATTTCATCATCCAAAGAGGCGATAACAAGGCGACTAGGAATATTGCAGATGAGCTTAGCATAATTAATCGGTTCTGAAGTAAAGGCATTTAGCTCAGGTAAGTTTGTTAAATGACGATCAAATCCCGCAACAAGAATAACCCCTTTGATTGGGGTATTTTTTTGTTGTAAATAACCTAATGTAGCAATACATCCAAGGCTGTGCGCAATAAAGACAGTATTTTCATCTAATTGATGAATATGTTTTTGATGATAGCTTAACCATGCTGCTGGTTCAGGCTTAGATGAATTTGGCATATTGAAAATATCAACATTGATTTGATGGGGAATTAATTGGTTTTTTAACCATTGGAACCAATGTGATTGAGAGGTTGCTGTATAACCATGAGTAATATAAAGCTGTTTATGCATAATGGTTTTCCTATTTTTAGAATTATTTTATAAATTAATTTAATTTTTTCTAGTGTAATTTATATTTAGTATTTTATATGGGGAATAATTAGCTATTTAGATACAAAGATTATCAATATTATATTTTTGGTTTAAATAGCTAAATTTAATTAAATTTTTAGTTTAAAAAACTACAAAAATCACTAAAAATGCACAAAATGAAAACAAAAACACTATTGACTAGCTTTCTTTTTAGGCTATATTCCTATTTACTGGTTTAATTAATTTTTAAAAGGATTGTCATAATGACAAAGTCAAATTCTACTCGAGAAACTTTTTCAGGCCGTAGAGCCTTTATTATTGCTGCCATAGGATCAGCTGTAGGACTCGGAAATATCTGGCGTTTTCCATACACCACTTATGAAAATGGTGGTGGTGCATTTATTATTCCTTATCTAATAGCATTATTGACGGCTGGGATACCTTTATTATTTTTAGATTATGCAATAGGTCATCGTCATCGTGGTGGCGCACCACTTTCCTATCGCCGTTTTAGCCAACATTTTGAAGCGTTTGGTTGGTGGCAAGTTATGGTGAACGTCATTATTGGTCTTTATTATGCAGTCGTATTAGGTTGGGCTGCCACTTATACTTACTTCTCATTTACCACTGCATGGGGCGCTAAACCAATAGATTTTTTTGTTGGTGAGTTTCTTAAAATGGGAGATATTACACAAGGCGTAAGTTTTGAATTTGTTGGCATGGTTGTCGGCCCATTAATTGTTGTATGGTTAGTTGCATTAGCGGTACTTGCTTTAGGGGTACAAAAAGGGATTGCAAAATCTTCAGCTATTTTAATGCCAGTTTTAGTAATAATGTTCTTCGTTTTAGTGATTTCATCCTTATTTTTACCAGGTGCAGCAAAAGGATTAGACGCATTATTCACACCTGATTGGTCAAAACTTGCAGATCCAAGTGTATGGATTGCTGCTTATGGACAAATATTCTTCTCTTTATCTATTTGTTTCGGCATTATGATCACCTATGCTTCTTATCTAAAGAAAGATTCTGATTTAACTGGTGCAGGATTAGTGGTTGGTTTTGCTAATAGTAGCTTCGAAGTATTAGCGGGAATTGGAGTCTTTGCTGCCCTTGGATTTATGGCAACAGCATCAGGACAGGAAGTGAGCGAAGTAGCAAAAGGTGGTATTGGTTTAGCGTTCTTTGCGTTCCCAACGATTATTAACGAAGCACCATTTGGTGAAGTATTAGGCGTATTATTTTTTGGTTCCTTAACCTTCGCCGCCTTGACATCATTTATTTCTGTCATTGAAGTTATTATTTCAGCCGTACAGGATAAACTTCGCATTCGCCGTGCAAAAGTGACTTTTATTGTTGGAATTCCGATGATGATTTTGTCTGTATTATTGTTTGGTACAACAACTGGTTTACCAATGCTAGATGTAATGGATAAATTTGTTAACTACTTCGGTATTGTCGCTGTCGCTTTTGTATCATTAATTGCGATTGTTGCAAATGAAAAATTGGGCGTTTTAGGAAATCACCTAAATGAAACTTCATCATTTAAAGTTGGCTTTATTTGGCGCTTATGTATTGTTATTACAACAGGTATTTTGGCATTTATGCTATTCAGTGAAGGCGCAAAAGTTTTCACAGAAGGATACGAAGGCTACCCAAATTGGTTTGTTAATACCTTTGGTTGGGGAATGTCAATTTTATTGGTGATTGTTGCTGTATTACTTTCACGTTTAAAATGGAAAAATGAAATTCAAATTTCGGAGGAATAAAATGAGTACTACTGCAATTATTATGATGATTGTTGCCTTAGTTGTTATTTGGGGTGGGTTTATCCTCTCCGTAATAAGACTACCAAAAGAATAAAATTTTTAATATTTACACCGCACTTTAATGTGCCTCCATAAACTCCGGGCGGTTTATCAACTTACTTAAAGATTGAGCTCTGTATTATACAGGGCTCAAATTTTTTAAACTTGGCTTGATTCGTTCTTCATTGTAATAATGAATATGTTTACAGCCACCCATCAACAGATATCATTCTTAATCCCTTTTTATCAGGGCTGTGTCTTTCGACCGCAAAAACAAGTGGCAAATGCGATTGGGAAATCCGTCTTAATCCCTTTTTATCAGGGCTGTGTCTTTCGACTGGGCAAGCGGAGAATAATATGCTTGATAATTATGTCTTAATCCCTTTTTATCAGGGCTGTGTCTTTCGACTGGGCAAGCGGAGAATAATATGCTTGATAATTATGTCTTAATCCCTTTTTATCAGGGCTGTGTCTTTCGACGAAAGGGTTAGTTTAAAGTTTTGAAATACCCATAGTGTCTTAATCCCTTTTTATCAGGGCTGTGTCTTTCGACGCACACTTCTAGATACAATTATTTTTTCTTGGGAGTCTTAATCCCTTTTTATCAGGGCTGTGTCTTTCGACATAAATACGAAAAAGCAATGTTAGGCTACGACAGGTCTTAATCCCTTTTTATCAGGGCTGTGTCTTTCGACCAATTAGAAACTTAACAAAGTCTGCTATTAAGTCAGTCTTAATCCCTTTTTATCAGGGCTGTGTCTTTCGACAGAAAAAGGAAACAAATTATGAACACTATCATTAGTCTTAATCCCTTTTTATCAGGGCTGTGTCTTTCGACTTTAACAGGGTGTTGTAATGTACCTTCATGTAAAGCGTCTTAATCCCTTTTTATCAGGGCTGTGTCTTTCGACAGAATTATCAATTAACCTTGACGTTGTTTATGTTGTCTTAATCCCTTTTTATCAGGGCTGTGTCTTTCGACCGCGGAGGTTTATATTTTCTTTTTCTTTCAATAAGCTAAATATAGCGTTCCCAAAATATTCAACAAACAGAATAGTTGGGTATTGATTTGGCGAAATTTTCATCAAAATCATTATTCCTAACAATCAAAAAACTAAGTTTATTTTAGCAAAATTGAGCATTTAAAACGACCAATTTTTGCAAAAAATCTCTAAAGCCTGACTAATTTGTGTAAGTTAGTGAATTTGAGTATTAAATGGTAATGCTGTCCAAATAATCCCTTCAGGCAGAATCGCTTTACCGAGTTGCCACTGTTTTGCCCCGGTGGGTAGAGGATATACTCGCAAATCATCTTCTTTTTTATTGAAAATGGTGAGTACATCATTTAGGCAAGCTTTTAATTTCTCAACATTCCCTTCATACAAAAAAATACTATATTGAATTGGTGTGGAAAATTTCACCATACGTTTATGAATTTTTTGTAATCGTTTCGGGTTTGCAATGTCGTAACCAATTAAGTATTGCATAAATTTTACCTAAAAGTTAAACACTATTTCACTCATCATTGTGCGTTGGTTGAAATAGAAATTTTCCAGCCATTGCTGCCAATGAGGTTCAGATTGCGGAGCCATTTCATTCGGCAAATTCGCACGGCGTTGCGGTGTGTTCATCTCATTCATTTTGAATACTTTAACTAAGTCGTAGCAATTTTCGGTTAACATTTTTCGCCAGTTAGCCACTTGTTTTTCATAGGCTTGATAAAAATTTATTCTCCCTGTTTTACCAAGCAAACAGCCTTCTTGTGTGGTGGAAAAATACTCGGTTCGCAAGGTTTCATCACGGAAAAGCCCTAGTAGCCAGTTATCTACAAGTGGTCGGATTGGCTCAATTAAATCACAGGCTAATGATTCACGTCCGAAATCAAGTGAATGATAAAAACCGATATAAGGTTCCAGCCCAGCTCCATAAGCCGCAAGTACAGCTTCACTATGTAGCAAAGTATAGGTTAAGGAGAGTACTGCATTAAACGGATCTCGTGGTGGGCGACGATTTCTACCATCAAATTTTAAGGCGGGTGGTAAGTATTGGCTTAGTGCAGTGAAATAAACACTTGCTGCTCTGCCTTCAATACCTCGTAGTGAGGGAAGTGAGGTTTGTTCATTGATTTTTCCTATTAAATTGTCCAATTCTTCGGCTTTTGGCACAAGCAGGCATTTTTTATCTAAGCGGGCATTGGAAGCTTGCCACAACCAATTTTTCTGAGTAACTAATTTAAGTGTCACCAATTTTTTAGCAAAGGCTAAACAAAAGGTTTCATTTTGAGCGAGTTCATATTGGGCGATACGGCGTTCGGCATCGTTATGTGGCTGCGACATCAATAGTGTCGGTGTATTTTTTCTGCCAGAAAGGCAGATAATACCAATGCCTTTTTCCCCTAATTTAGCGAGTAGTGAGGCTTGTAGTGTAATGTCTCCTTTTAAATAAATGCGGTCAATAGGGGCAAGCGGAATTGTGCCAATGCGTTCATCGTTTTCATAACAAACTAAGGTTTCGCCACTGAGTTTAATGCTTGTGCCTTTGCGGTCAATATATAAACTAGACATAATACCTCCTAAACTAACATAAAAGGTTGGGTGGATTGCAACATTGCTTTGCCAAATAATAATGGTTCTGTGTTGTCAAACAGTTGGAAAATAAATAGTCTGTCTTCCTCGTTTTCCATTATTTCACTAATTTCATTTCTCAAGTGGCTTAATTCGTGAGTGGTAAGCCAACATTCATAAAAAGATTTTTGCCCACCAATGGCATAAGCTTCCACTTTTTTATGTACTCGATAAAGGCGTTTGTGATCGGCAATATCATAGGCGACAAGATAGCGGGTGCGAGCGGTGTCCATTTTTTCTCCTTAACCTTAAAGTTGTGAGATTGCATCCACGCAATATTAAAATTCAGAGTTATCGTCATTAACATAATCCCACATTGGAAATGGTGGCAATGATTCTGCCTCAAAATGTGTAAGTGCAATTTCAAACATTTCTTCTAAAATATCGCCCATAAAATTCTCTGTTGGCTTAACAATGAGTTTATTTTAGACTAGTAGATAAAATTAGGTGGGAATTGCAAATTTGCAAAAAATTAATGCAAACGCACCGCTTGTAATAATTGTTTGAACTCATCTCTTTCCACCAATGACATTTCATTATGGCGACTGTAATAATTATCCACATCATAGCCAAATCCCTCAGGATAGCCTGCTAACAATTCCTCATCGTCAATATAACGACCGTATTCATTATTTAATTTATTGCGTAAAGCCACTAAATTGTGGATCCATTTTTTGCCGTTTTTAATAAAGTAACGACCGTTATAAGCACGATCATCAGCTACTTCTACATAGCCTGCGATAAGAGCTTCAATTTCACTTAGGTTATAGGGAATAAATGGACGGTTTTGTGCCGCAGCGGTATTTTTTGCATAGCGAAACCGTACATTTTTATTCTCCTTATTGCTTAACATAAGGGTATTTTAGGGAAATAAAGAGAATTTAGATGGGATTGCAAATTTGCAAAAAAGCGGTCAAAAATGACCGCTTGTAAATCTTAAAAATGGGCGTAATATGAACAATATATGTTTTTATAAACAGTTGTAATTATGAACAATAAAATTGAGATTTACCAATCGCAAGACGGCAGCACGCAAGTGGCAGTGCAGTTTGATAAAGATACAGTGTGGCTTTCACAGGCTCAGATGGCTATGCTTTTTGATACTAGTACAGACAATATCAGCTTGCACTTAAAAAATATTTTTTCCGAAGGCGAGCTTGAGGAAGTTTCAACTGCCGAGGATTTCTCGGTAGTTCGTCAAGAAGGGAAAAGGCAAGTAACCCGCTTGCTGAAACACTATAATTTAGATGCCATTATTTCTGTAGGTTATCGTGTAAAATCGGTTTCGGCAACACACTTTCGCCGCTGGGCGACAGAACGTTTGAAAGATTACCTTGTCAAGGGCTATGCTCTAAATCAGCAACGCCTGCAAGAAAATGGGATAGAATTTGAGCAGGTGATCGGTTTGTTAAGCCAGACGCTGAATAATCAAGCTTTAGTTTCCAATGATGGGCAAACTGTGCTTGCGGTGGTGCATGATTATGCTCGCAGTTGGAGTTTGTTACAAGCCTATGACGAGCAAAATCTTAAAACTAATCATCAACGGCAAAATGAAATGGTTTCCCTA
Source organism: Mannheimia massilioguelmaensis (assembly GCF_000940515.1). NCBI lineage: Bacteria > Pseudomonadati > Pseudomonadota > Gammaproteobacteria > Pasteurellales > Pasteurellaceae > Mannheimia > Mannheimia massilioguelmaensis. The sequence goes on along the minus strand of NZ_CDQL01000002.1, from coordinate 10,936 downwards.
GAAATGGATAGCGTGTGGGCGGCAATTGCCCAGCTTAAATCTCGCTTGATTGAAAAAGGCGAAGCCACCGAATTATTTGGCAATCCACGCAGCGACGGCTTAGTATCGGCGGTAGCGACCATTGAGCAAGGCTTTGGCGATGAACTCTTTTATCCGAATGTTGCCAGCCGTGCCGCTAATTTGCTCTATTTCGTGATCAAAAATCACCCACTAACTGATGGCAATAAACGTACAGGCTCTTTCCTGTTTTTGTGGTATTTGCGGTTAAATCAGCATCTTTTGGCAAAACCAGTAGAACAGCTGATTAACGATAATACTTTAGTCGCTTTAGCGTTATTAGTGGCGGAAAGCCTGCCTGAGCAAAAAGAGCTGATGATTAAACTTATCGAACATTTTATTTTGCTGAAAGCCTGATTTGCAAAAAAGCGGTCAAAATGGCCGTTTATAATGTAGAATGGTAAATTAAATCTTACCTTGAATTTCCGACTGAATGGCTGAAATATCAATATTTTCTAGCTCAATCATCAATTCATATTGTTGATGTGATGACGACGGAATATAAGGCGTGTCATTATTACCAATAGAAAAGGCAGTTTTAATTTTTTTGCCTAAATGGTGGCAAGATTCCGAATAAATTTTCTTAGTTTCTTCGGCAAAATCCGTTTCAGCTTTGGCAAATTTTACTCGGCTTTCTAAACTATCTGCACTGCCTTTTAAAAGGGTATACACCGCCAAATAAAGCTCAAATACTTCTTGGCTAAATAAGGAATAGGCAATATTTTGCTGTTTGGCAATCACTAAACTTAATAAAAAGCTGTATTCTTTCGGCGACAGTTTAATTTCGGTATTACCGAATCGCACTTTTTGATCATCTATCGGGCTTAAAAAGGTTAAGCTCGGTTTAGCCAAAATTTGCTGAGCTTTGGCAACTGAATCGCTATAGGAAATTTTTCCACTTAATAATTCGTCTGAAATACCCAAACCCAACCGTACCCAAGGAATTTCTGCCAACATAACTTTCGCATTTTGTGCATCAAATTCTTCCCCTGAGCGATCATTCATAATTTTATGCGGATAAGGTTTTGGGTAATAAAAACTCGGCAGGTTTTCAAACTCGGCAGAAACTAAAACATGTGAAAGGCTGTCTTGCTCACGACCATACAACGACAACGCATAGCCCATAAAAAAGCCCATGGTTTTACGCCCACCAGCAATGGAAACGTGTAATTGAGTATGCGGATCTTGGCAAAGTTTCCCCACAAGGCTGACGATTTGATCCGCCGCCAGATTGTTTTCATCAGGCGAACGAATATCAGCAAGCTGATTGCCCTGTTCATCACGAATAATCTCAATGCAACTTTCATCAAAATGAATGTGTGAAATGCCGTATTGCTTGCCATAATCGGCGATAAACTCTTCCAACGCCCCTTTTTTCTCTTTCCGACCACCTTCTATGCCGCACAGGGTTTTCAACACCTGATTTTTGCCTTGCAGCGTGGTGATCACCCGAATTTCATCGGGAATAAAGCCTTTTTCTGTCACAAGGGCGTAAAGGGTTTCGGTCACAACCGCTGGGGACATTCCGGTAACGGAGAGCAGGATTTTTTTCGATTTTGTGTTCATTTGATTACTCTTCATCAATCCATTCCTGAATATGTTTTCCTAATGCTTGAAGCTGGCTTCCTTCAATGATTTTAATGTCTTCATCATTAGCTCGGTTACGAACTGCAGCAGGAACTTTATCTTTGCCGCATACAACCAAACAGCCTTTCGCCATTGTTCCCATATTATTTTTTAAGGATTTTATTTTATGGATAATATCTTGTGTTTCATCTTCCTCTCCTGCTCCGCCTTTATCCATGCGTTTAGCTTTACATTCAATGATATGTAACTTATTTTTAGCAATAAATGCCACATCAAATTCATTATTTCGCCCAGAATTGGTTTCTGAACTATTTTTTTGCTTTTGATCAAAAGCAGAGTTTGCATACTCCAAACTCATTTCAATATCATCAATATGATTAAGTTTTTTAACTTCTTGGAAAACAAAGCATTCAAGCCAACCGCCACCAAATAGTTTATAATTTCCTTTAAAATCAATTTTTTTACTATCAATTTCAACCAATCTTGTTTCTTCAGCAATGTCATAAATTAAATTATAAAGACTTGTATTACATTCTTTATCATTAAAATAGAAAACTTGGTTCTTGCTTGCTTCGTCAGCATAATAATTTAATGTGGAAATTAAGTTCTTATTTAAATGGTAATTTTTAATAAAGAAATCAAAAAACAATTCATTTGCTTTTTTATTAAATGTTCTTTCACTTTTTAGAGTTTTATATCCATATGCTAGCAAATAATTCTTAACTTTTAGCTCTAACTGCATATTAAAGCTGTTTTCTTTATTAGTTAAAAAAGAAAAACGGTGATTACTTGTATCAACATAGAATGCATCATTCCCTTTTCCGTATGCACTAAATACACTATAAGCTGCCAATGACATAGGTTTTGTTCCACCAGTCAGATTTAATGCAATACTCATATCAGAGATCTGACTTTCCCCGATATAATCTAGCAAAGCAGCGTGTATTTCTTCTTCACAATGCTCAAAATCATAAGGCTCACTAATCGGATAAGATTTTGTTTCAATTTTTAAGGTTTTGAAAATTTTCTCCAACTGTTCAGCTTCTTTTTGCATATCATCGCTAACAAATAGAGTAATTTTATTTGGTCTGAATCTCAAATCAGAAACAGGAAAAAGACTTGGTGCCGCCTGCCCCGAAACCAAACAAAAATGTACATCATACTTTTGCATAAAAACCCCTATAATTTTTCAATATAAAACGGTTGTAGAGAACAGCCTTGTTTAACAAGCTGATTGCAGGTAAGCTCTGTGCCACGCTGATGGCGTGCCACATTCATAGATAAAAAATAAAACTTCGCCCCTTTTTGGCACACTTCCGCCGCCAAATGGATCGGCAAAGTGCCGATCACAGTGTCATCAGCTTGTACATCAGCAATATCTAAATGCTCGGCAAAGCGATCAATTTGAATCGGTTGCTGTTTAGTCCATTCAATCGCACCAGTGTGACGGGAAATAAACCAAGTTGTCATAATGCTCCGTAGGGTGCGGTTGCGACCGCACCGAAAATCAATTTATCAATGATGCGTTGCAAACACACCCAACAAGCGGTCAATTTACTCGAAAATTTTGCAAATTTGTGGTTTTACAAATTTGCAATCTTATATTTTCCCAGCCCGAAAGTAGCGTTTTTGCCGCAGTGCAGCCATTGCCCGATGTAGAGCAGTTTTGCCCAATCGGGGGAGAGATTTTCCAACCGCCAGCGTCCGACCACGCCGCCTAATTTCATTTTCTGTTTTTGGCGGCTGGAATAGCGAGTCCAGTCTTGCCAATGCAGGTTTTTCCGGTCTTGAATCGGCTCAATTTCCGTAATCAGCCGTTCAAAATCCAACTGTAACGGCTGGGTGTGAAATTCCGCTAACAGCGAAATGCGTTTGGCAAGGGTGATTAAAAACCGTTCTTTGCTGATTTGGTTTTCCCGCAACGGTTTACCGTTGTCTTGAATGCGAAGTGGCGTAAGCAATTCCAGCTCAAAGGAAAGCGGTAAATCCTGCGGAATTGCCTGCGTTTGCGAATGTTCAACAATTTTTTCTTGGTAGAAAATTGAAAGTGCGGTCTGATTTTCGCTAATTTTTGCAAGGTTGGTTAAAATTGCTTTTCCACCAGCTAAATTGAAAGATAACGCTCGCTTAAAGGCGAATAAAATCAACGGCAGCTGATCCAGCGTCCTCCCGAACAGCACCAAATCAAAGGCAAAATCATCGCCCTTTTCATAGCGTTGTTCGCCCCATTCCAACGGCTCAATCACATAGGCATTCGGCACTTGGCTGAATTTTTGTAAGCTGTGATTGCTCGGAGCAGGCGTTTCAAAAATATTGGTGTAAGGGCAGGTTTGATAAAGCCAACAGCCATGGCAATCCTCCTGCTTGGTCATACAGCTGATTTTGCGAAGTGATCGCCCAAATGTCCCACGCAGTGCCGAACCAGCATATTCAGGTAGCTGAAACGGCTCGGTCACTTGGAAGCTCAGGCGATAACGGCTGACGGGTAATTCGGTTGGGAGCATTATTCAACCACCAATTTTTTAAGCAATTTATCCAGATCTTTATCCGCATTTTTCTTTTTAAGCTCAACACGTTTAAGAATAAGCTCTTTAGTAATATGCTCTGCCATAAACTGTTTATCTTCCTTGTTCCAATTTATCGCTTCATTTTCAATTAACAATTTCACTTCTTTTAATAAATCAGACGAACTGTCAATCTGTTTTTCATTGCTGGCATTGAATTTATTTTCCAATTCAATCACTTTTCTCTGATTTTCAGGCAAAGAATTTAAAGCATTTTGTTGCTTTTGAATTGCTTTTTCAAGTTCCAAGTCTTTTAAATAATTTTGCAATGAACTTTTAGGGTTTGAACACCATTTTTCTAACAATACATTGTCTTCTTGTTCATTGGCAAACTCTAATAACGCCCAACCGAAAGGCTGGATGGTTTCTGATTTTTCGGTAGAATCCGAAGCAACCCATAAAGTGTGGGATTCTTTGCTGATTTCCCCATTAACGGATAATGCCCTTAAATTATGCTCACGATACATTTTTACTTCCGAACCGCTACGCCCCAAACGAATCAGTGCGACATTTTCATTTTTTAAAACGGCTTTCACATTTTCAATGTAATTTCTGGCATTCATTAAATCATTATCGTTCAGAAGCTGAATCTCTTTTTCTAAAACAGGCAGATTATATGCATTTAATGCATTGATAATCTGTTTGTTTTGCAATGAAAATTTATTGTTTTCATTTAACAATGTTAAAGATGCCGAATAAGCTCTGAACTGCATTGCACTAATACATTCCCTGCGGTTATTAACGCCTTGAAATGCATTTTTATCCTTTCCAAGAATTTTTTTGACATTTACCGCATAAATCACTTTGGTAAGGGATATATCTTTATTGGTTGGAACGAAATCACTAAATTTGATTCTTTGTGAGATGATTTTTTCATCGTTTTTGGCATTGAAATCGCCAATATATCGATGAACTAAATTATCATTCAATGCTTTGAGCTTTTTCGCATAATCTTCTTTCTTTTCTGTTCTTTGCTTAACAGGGATTGAGAACGCTGTTTTATCGCTTTGATTTGCATTGTCCAATAAAGCGGTAATCACACTCCCTTTTACACTGCTTGCAGGAATATATGCCTGATTGCAAAAAGGTAAATATGCGTGTCGTTCAATAAGAAGAGCATTAAATACTTTCTTGCTGCTGTCTTCTCGTTGTACAACTTTTCCTAATTTCTTTTTCCATTCATCGGCAATTTTGGATGCAACAGGAATTTTTGTATAAGCATTATTAACGGCTAATCCAATAACATCTTTTTTGGCAAAAAAAGACTGAATTTGCTGAATACTTTCATCAGTGATATTTCGGCAAATATCTATTAATTGACGACGTTGAGATTCGGAAAGACCTAATTTACTCGCTTCAAAACAATAGATATTATTTTCTTTAATCACATAATTCGTCGGTTCAAAATCTTCGCCGCAGCCGATATGAATCGGGCTGATGGGCGTGAGATAAACCTTGTGGGTGGTTAAAAATTCGCTCATTTTATTTCCTTATGTTGCGGCATAGTCAGCGTCAAAATCCAAATAAACAGGCACCACTGGGGCGTAGCCTTGATGGACGGCATTCGGCTGGGCGTAGGAAACACTGCCTAAGCCATTGCCTAAAAAAGGGCGTTCCTGCCAAATTTCAGGGCGGAAAATCGCCGCACTTTTGGCGAGAATAATCGGTTTTTTAAACGGATTTTTGCCCAATGCGTCTAAGCCGCCGTGTCTGCCGAAACGGGTGTGCAGCTGGTAGAAGCAGTATTCTTTTTTCAAGCCTAAGCCTTGCGGGGCGGTGTTCGCCAGCGTTAAATAGGCGTTGGCATTTTGGGCGGAAAATTGCACCGCTTGCACTTCGCTGATTTCAAATTTGCCCAGCCCGACAGACGCATCACGCCCAAAGCCGAATTTGCCCATATCAATTAAACATTGCTTCACTTCATCAACGGCAATGCGACTTTCGTCAATCACGATGTAAAGATCCAATGCGGTGCCGTGTTCATACCAAATTTGCGGCATTGAATACGGGGCGAACATTCCGTCTTTGCCGGTGGTCATTGTTTGGCGGCTCAGGCTGTTATGGGGTTGATCCTGCTTGGTTTTGTTGATCACATCTTCGCTGTCCGATTTTGCAAAACTCTGCCAAAAATTGACCGCTTGCAGATGTTGCTCAAAGGCAATCCACGCTTTCTTTTTCAGTTTTTTGCGATCTTGCTCCGTGCCTTTTTGCCATAATTTAGACGGTAGCACCGGCAGGGGCAGATAGCCGTGTGGAAAGGCATCGGAAACCACGGCAAAGGGCTTGCCTTCGGTGTAGCCTTGCAATAACGCATTCAAGCGATCTTCGCCCAAATGATGCGACACCGCCCAGCAAAGCTGCCCGAACAGGCTGTCGCCCACCAACGGCGTGCCGAATGCCGTTTGGGTGTGTAGGGTAAAACGGTAAGTTTTCATACTGCCGCCTTATGCAAACGGATTTTCAGGCAAGGTTTCGGCTTTGCCGCCTACGGTCAGATTCTCAAACGCCACTTTACCGTAACCACGCGATCCCGAACCGCCAAGGCTGTCTAATTCCAATAAACGCAAGCCTTTTAGCACCAAATTCAGCAGCTCGTCACTGTCGCCTTCAAATTGACGCAGGGTGAGTTTGAAGTCAAATTCTGCCCCCGCAGGCACACGCTCGGTCTGGCGTGGGTTGTCGGCTGTGGCGGTGATGCGGTTGATGGTGTTTTCGCTTTTGGCTTCGGTCAGCGATAAATTATCGTCTTTAATGCGGTTTTCCCACTCGTCGTTCAAATTGCAATCCCAAAATGCCAAACGAGATACGCCCAATTCTTTCAGTAAGGCTTCCTTGTTTTCTCTATCGCTCGTTACACCAAATAATTTCAGGATATTTTTGACCGCACTTTGATCTTTTGCCGTGTCAATATCTTTTAATTTCAACGGTTCGCCCGATTTAATTTCGCCGCTTTTCCATTCTAATAACGAGCGGATTTTGCCTTTCAAACTAGAACCCGGAATATAAGGCGATTGGGTAATCGGGTTTTTAATCACGGTATTATCAATACCGCCGATGTGCATTTCGCTATCGCCAGCCCCGATATGCAAGCCTGTTTTCAACACTAATTTGGCGTTAATTTCAAGAATATTGGTCAGTTTCATTATTTTTCTCCTTAGGCGTTTTTACGGGTTTCTTCCAATTTGCAGTAGCCCATTACGGCTTCCATAAATAATTTGGCATCACGCAGGGTTTCCGCTGATTTCACTTCATCAATGCAGCGGTTAAATACATCGCTGAATTGAGCGTCAATATGCTTTCTGCCTTGGGCATAAGCGACTTTGGCTTTCAGCATTTTGATAAAAGGTTCCAACTCTTTATATTTCGCTTCCCGATTTTCACGAGCAGTTTGCACACGGTCGTTCCACATTGCCAATTCATCGTAGAATTTGCGTAATTGCGTGGTTCTATTTGCATCTTTTTTAGATTTAATCTGCTGTGCTGCATTTTCAGCAATGGTTGAAAAAATTTCGGCACTTTTGTTTTCGCCAAATTTGATATTCATAAACACCCCTTATTTACGGATTTGATAGAAATAGTTAAACAGTGGAATTTTGAACGCCGATTTATGCGTTTCAATCCCGATTTTACCCAATGAAGTTGAGATCTCTTCCAACGCTTTTTGGCGTTCTTTTTTCTCTAATTTATCCACCACATAGCGACTGGTTTTATAATAAAAACGGCTTCGCCACATTGTGCTTTCAATATGATCTTTGTCGGCGGCAAGATCGGCAAATTGCATTAACGAATAAAGGTAAGCTCTTGAAATATCATAATCTTTTGCCAGTCGCTCAATTTCATTTTCCAATTCGGTTAAATTTGCCCAATTCGCCCAAGGTACGGATTGCTGGTAAATCGTCACCGCATTTTTACCGCTTACGCCTTTAGCTTTTTCCAACGCCTCTTCCGCCAGTTCTCCCAGTTGCGGCACCGGCATTTCTAATTTCGTCATCACCATACCTGCCGAGAAGTGAATGCCCTTGTTTTGTGCCACATAATCGGCAAAGCGTTGTTGCATTGCAAACGCCAATTTTTGCGTTTCTTTCCAAGGCCCGATTAAGAAGAAATCATCGCCGCCTGCGAACACGGTGTACATATTCGGGAATTTCTCCGCACAAATCGCAGGCAGCCACAGGCTGAAAAATTGGTTCATTTGGCGGGAAAGGGCAGCCATTTTGGCAAAGGTCGGTATTTCCAAGCCTTTTTGGAAGATTGAACCTAAGTTATCCACATCGCCTTTTAAGGTCATCAGTGCGGTTTGCCCGATAAATTGTTGTGCTTTTTCGTCAAAAATCCGATCTTCGCTGGCGATAAAGTCAAAGGTTTTAATTTCGCCGATTTCAGGTGTTTCTTCGATGTTTTTATATTTATCGCCATAAGACGCATAATGGTCGTCTTCCTTAAATTCAGGAATGTAACCGTTGATATAACGCCGTGCGTAGCCGTGCCAAACCGCCTCATTCAGGGTTTTCGGAATAGAAAAATCCCAAACTCGATAAAGCTGTTGCAGGATGACCAACTCCCTAAATTTACCTGTTTCTGCTTCATTTTCGGTAAAAATAATGTTGTAGCCGAAAATCGGTAGACTTAGGCATTCGGTTTTACCAGTTTTGAAAATTTCTGCATCTTTCGAACAGATTAAAATCCGGTTTTTCTTTACCAGCTGTTCACCTATAGTGATTTGATCTCGTGAAATTGCTGATAATCCTGAATTTTTACTACTTTCGTTATATTCGGTTTCCGCTGGGAAATAATGGTTTAAGCGGCAAACACCGTGGGGGTAGCCGATGTTTTGTACCGATTCGGTGCTGTCGGTTAAATCAAAGCGTTGCAGTTTGATGCTTTCCAACTGCTTAAATAATTTATCCACCAACGCTTTAAAGTTGCCGCCGATAAAATCATTGCAGCTTGCGGGCAATGTTGCCAAACCTACCCCGACCAAACCGTAAGTGTGGGTGATAAACCATTGGTTGAGTTCGGTCTTCACCTGTTCGACTGCCATTTTGATTTTTTCCGTATTCGGGGCAACAATTAAGAATTTCCCTGCCACATTCATAATTTGGCTGGTGCTTGGCAATTCACAAGCCTGCAAAATTTTCAATGCCGCCAGTTCGGTAAATAATGAAACTTGGAACGAGCGCCCACGCAGCAGTTTCGCCGCCTGTTTGTTGGTGTCGCTACCGCCTGAAAAAATGAAATCCTGAATGCCGAAGAAATCGCCTTGAATCAGTAAAAATTTTTCATCTTGCCAATCTTTACGGTGGCGGAGTTTGTCTGCCTGTGTGGTATCGGTTAATTGCTTTTCTTCGTGCCAACGCCAAAGTGCGGTTGCCAGTGCCGCCGTGGTTTTACTGTGATCGTATAAGGAAACATTGGCTCTGGTTTTAAATGTAGAAGACGGAATTGCCGTAGTAAAACATTGATAGGCAGTATCAAAATGATCCAACCATAAATCCCATTGAGATTTATGTGAATCTGGAATCAGTTTTAACGCCTGTGCAAACTGCTGCCAAAGCTTCGAATATTCCTCTTGGGCCTTATTATTGCTATTTGGCTCAATCTCATTCCGTTTTTGTGGAAAAATGCTGTTAGCAGTTAATGCACGTAAAGGGTAGGCAAAATGATCCGCATTTTTATGTTGAGCATCTAAACTAATACTTTCCAATAAGGTTAATAAACGAGCTTGGTAATGGTTTTTCGGATCTTCGGTTTGGTTATATTGATCAAATGCTTCTCGTTCAAAACCAGACGCAACACGATCTGCGGTAGCAATAATCCATTGCAAGAATGTATCTGGTTTGTGATGAGCCGCAGCAGCATTGATCATCGAGTCGGTAATTCCCGAATCTGCATTATTTGGGCGTGAAGCAAAAGGATAGCTGTCGGTTTTAATTAAATCGGGCAAAAAATCTTCAATTTGATCCAATGCATAGCCGGTATAGGCGGCGTGAACATGGGAATGATATTTTCCCTCTAAATTAAAAGGGCAATACAGGGTTTTATGGGAATTTAATTGATCTTGTGAAAAGGGCAATTTGGCTCTTTCGGCAAACTTACCCAAATCGTGAATAAGTGCTGCAAAGGCAACTCGACAGGAAGATGAAAGTAATTGAGTCATTTTATTTCCTTACTTATGATTTCACTGTCTGTAGAATAACAGATAGCTAATATCTTACCAATAATTACAAATTTGTAATTTAGGCTTAGTTTGATAATTATCAAAGTAAATAATGAACTTTAATATGTAGTATGTCGGTAAAAAGGAAAAGGTAGTGAGTTTGCTAGAATCGGAAAATAGGATTCAACCTTATACACTAGGGGAAATAAAACATTTTTTACTTTGGATACGCAAGATTTAGTGATAAAGAAAAAATTATGCAGCACTGGGAGTTTAATCAGCTATCCGTGCAGAATATTTAAACTAAACATTGAGTTTTGATGAAAAATAGTACATTTGATAAAAAACTTTGAAAAAAGCACTTGCAAAGGTTTCTGAAATCCCTATAATACGCAGCACACAACGACGCACTGTTGTGAAACGATAAGAAAACACTGTGCGTCGTTATTTTTTGCTCTTTAACAATTTATCAGACAATCTGTGTGGGCACTTGTAAGATTTGGTTTTGAAAAAAATAAAGTCTTAAGGTGCTGAACAAAGTTAATTTAATTAGCGATTAAAGTCAGTATTT
>NZ_CDQL01000001.1:0-878 GCF_000940515.1 Mannheimia massilioguelmaensis | reverse complement strand
GTGGATTACACTATTGCTTCTGGAGATATTGTTGGAACAGGGATTAATTTATTACCTTGGATACCAGGTCGCTTTAATTTTGGAATAGGAAATACGGATACTACGGGAGAGAATTTCCCTAGGATTCTGGGTAGGATTTTCACTGGGGATCATACCAAGGCTTATTATCGAGATGAAGATGTGATTAAATTTCTTGTTTTAGACAGAGATAAATTTAATGAAATCAAAAGATATCAAGAAAAAACTTGGGGTGAAATTGGACCAAAAACGAAAACAATTTATTTTGGAAACAAGGAAATTATAAAAGAAAATAAGGGGGGAAAGATGAATAAGCTCTTGGTTTGTTTCGTTTTATTGCTTTCTAGTTGTTATTTGGCAAACGGTTCTCCATCTTCTGTTAATTTTTGGGTAAAGGGTGATCAAAAAATATCAGTCAAAGAAATTTGGAGTTGTGAAAGAAAAGCATATGCTTCCATAGGGGAAAGAAGTTTATTTTTATATGATAAGTTTCGAAGTAAAGAGGGGATATCTAATGAGGAGGATAAAGAGTTATCTAAATATGATAAAAAAGCTAACCCTTTAGTTAGGAAATGCTATTATGATTTAGGTTATCGTTTTCGTGCACCTTACTATTGGTGTATTGCAGAAAGCAATATGGAAACTTGTAAAATTAATCAGAAATATCGTTGATTTATTATATTAAAAACTATTCTAGCCAATGCTGTGTGTTTGGAACATCTAATACAAGCCAAGATCAAGTTACGATTTGGGATAGGCTTAATACCTATAATGCACAAAACCCGACTAATCGAGTGTCATTAGATCATGTAGCTCATAGTTTGGGAGCGGCAAGCACAAAAAATGCAATGAATTGGGCG